>CAYLPU010000114.1:0-15528 GCA_964385635.1 uncultured Anaerolineales bacterium | reverse complement strand
ACGATGTCTCGTCTCTCTCCCCCGACGATATCCAGATGTTCTTGTTGGGGATCAAACAGGGCGCCGACCGGCTGAACCGGCTGGTGGATGATCTCCTGCTCCTGGTGCAGCTGGACACCGGCCAGATGGCAAGGGATTTCCGCCTGGTGGCCCAGGTATGCCGTGATCTGGGCGAGATTCTGGAGCGCACGGCCCAGCAGTACGAGCAGCAGGCAGCAGATTGCGGCGTGACGCTGGAGACGGAGGTGGAGCCCGACCTGCCGCCGGTGTTGCTGTGCGATCTTCTCTTCACGGACGCCCTGGGGCGGCTGGTGGACAACGGGATCAGGTTCTGCCGGGGTGAGGGGAAGCGGGTGACGGTGAGTGCCCGGGTTGACGACGGCTGGGTAGAGGTAGCCGTGTCCGACAATGGGATGGGAATTCCAGCCGAGGAGATACCACACCTCTTTGAGAGACTCCGGCAGGTCGGTCGGCAGCAGATGGAACAACAAGGGGCTGGTCTGGGGCTTGCTATCGCCCAGGAACTGATCCACCTGCACGGCGGCGAGATCATCGTGGAGAGCACGCCTGGGGAGGGGAGCACGTTCACCATCCGGCTGCCGGTGGCCGGAGAAGCGTAGCACACAAGATAATGCCCTCCTGGCAGGAGGGCACAGAGAAATTGGCGCGCCCGGCGGGACTTGAACCCACAACATTCGGTTTCGTAGACCGCTCCTCTATCCAATTGAGGTACGGGCGCGCGTACCCGCATCATAGCACAAAGGGGCCGATCTTGTCAAGTTCTGATTGTCAATTTTGATTGTCAACGTTGTCAAACAGCGGTTGCCTGTGCTATCGTCTCCTTCACTTTCCCCAACACCAACGCCAGGTGTTCAGCAGCCTCCAACATGCCATCCTCTCGCATACTGGCCTCTACCCCTTCCATAGACTGCGTCAGGCGCTCCGTCACCAGGTCATGGTTTTCCTGCAACAGTTTCTCGATTTCAGCATTGCTCTCAGCAGCCATCAGCCGGTTGAGAAGGCGGAATTCCGGTGGAGCGGCTTCATCGGCTAGGCGCAGTGTCAGGTTCTGGATGGATTGCAGAGCCTGGACGGTCTGTGCCTCATTGGCAGCACGTGCGTCCTCCAGGCCAGATGCCAGCACATTGAGGAAGACTCCATCCAGTTCTTCCAAGCGGCGCCGGGCCAGCGCTTCGGGGTCGTTGCTCAGCAGTAAGTCTCGAAGAAGCGTGGCCCGGTCTTTGTATAGAGCCCTGGTTGCTTCGTCGAGCCGGTCTCGAACAGCAAGAATCTCCGTGCGCAGCGCGGTCAGCCGCTCCTGCTCATCCTTGTCGGGGGCAGACTCGATCTGAGATGTGAGGGACTGGAAGAATAGATAGTCCAATAGCGGCCGGCCGAGCGTGACGAGCAACTCGCGCGTGCGCTCATCGGGGGTCTGGATGAGCAAGCCCAGTAGGTTCTCGCGGGTCGGCTCGGCCTGCAGTGCTTCCATCAGCTCACCTCGTGCTTTGGCTGCCTGCCCCTCGCTGCTCAACTCCAGTAGTTTGCTGTGCAGTACCAAGAGTCGCTGTACGTCGGCTTCTTGCTTCGTGGCTTGTGTTATCTCCAGGTTCATGGTCAGCATCCGTAAGAAGTCGGCGTCAATGGTCTCGTCGTTCTCCCTGATCATCGCTTCCAGCACTTCATCGGAGGTGGCATTGATCATGCGCTGCAGCAGTGCCGCCTTGGCCTTCTGCTCTTCGATCATCTCTTGGGTAATGCCGTCCGCCTCGAAGATCTTGTTTACCAGGTTCTCCAGCGTGAGGAAGACCTGGGGCTGTAATAGATAGGCCTTGCGCTCCTCATGGGGCAGGTTGTTCATCACTGCATTGGTAAACTTGCCTATGGCCTGTTGGCGTTCAAGGTTGTCGCGGCCGGCCTTGATCGGCATGTACACCAAAGCCAATTCCTTATCGGGGTCGTGATAGAGAAACGGGAGGTTAAGCGCCCCGGTCACTCCGCAGTGAGGGCAGACGACTACGTTGATCAGGCCGTTGAGCAGCCGTGCTTTGACGCTGGGGTCGGTTCTGACGTCCAGGACTTGCTCCACAGGAGCCTGGAACGGATTGTGGCAGCTAGGGCAGGTCACACGGGCAAGCATTACTTGAGGCATAGGTGGGTTCCTTTCAATTGGAAGTTTGTAGGCGCGGGATAGCGAACGAAAAGGTGGATCCCTCTTCGGGGTTGCTCTCGACCCAGGTGCGCCCGCCGTGGGCTTGAACAATGGCCTTCACCAGGTACAGTCCCAGGCCGGCCCCAGGCGTACGCTGGTGGCGCTCCCGTGTGCCACGGAAAAACCGCTCGAACACGCGAGGCTGCTCCTCGAACGGGATGCCCACTCCCTGGTCGGATATGGTGACAACTACTTCGCTGGGCAGTACACGACCGCTGATTTCGATACGGCCTCCCTTCGGAGAGTATTTTATCGCATTGGAGACCAGGTTGTTTAGAACCTGCTCCAGTCGGCCCGAGTCTCCCTCTGCAGCCGGGAAGTCCGGTGGGAAGTTGACCACAATCTCGTGCATCTGGGTCTGTGTGCGGAAGCGACTGGCCACACGCTCGGCCAGCGCACCAAGCGCCACCTGGTCCATCTCCAATGGCAACGCCCCTGCCTGGAGCCGCGAGGCGTCGAGCAGGTTATCAATCAGTTGATTCAGACGGTCGGCCTCCTCCACAATGACCGTCAGGCTTTCCTGCATCGTATCCCGGTCCCAGCAGGCATCCTTGCGCAACAGAGTGTCGGCGTACCCCTTGATCAAGGCGACGGGGGTTTTGAGTTCGTGGGAGATCACGGAGATAAAAATGGACTTGATCTCATCCGCTTCCCGGAAGCGTGTGATGTCCCGCACGTCGGTGATGATGTTGACCAGATGATCATCACGGTCGAAGAGCGGCGCGTATGTGATACCGATGCTGATAGTGCTACCATTCCTCCGGCGCAGATCCCCCTCGACGTAGAGGGGATGGGCCGACGGCAGAGGCCAGCCGCCGGCGGCCGCGCTGGCCAGGTCCAGGTCGGTTTCAAGGCGCGCCCAGTTGATCACTTCATCGTGATGGTGGCCCAGCGATTCGGCCGCCGACCAGCCACTCAATTGCACCAGCGCATGGTTGAAGACGACGATACGGTGGGCCGGATCGAGGATCATCACCCCATCGGCACTGTACTCCAGGATCGCATCAAGCCGGCGCTTCTCCTGTGAGATACGTTCGTAAAGTTGCGCATTGTGGACTGCGATGGCGGCCTGATCGGCGAAACTGGCGAGAATCTGACGATCGTCGGCGGTGAAGCGGGTTCCGTAGGCTCGAAATACGTACAACACGCCGATCAGTTCCCGTTTAATGGCCATCGGAAGTGCCACTACCTGTTGTAGGCGCAGCCCAAGGCCCGCCACTATCCGTCCCAGTTTCTCTGCCAGGCCGGGAATGCGGAATCGGCTTCGGTCAGCGTCGTCGGGGATATCCGCCAGCAACGGCTCGAAATAGGGCGCCAATGCTCGGGGCAGGCCGTAACTGGCACGGATGGTGAAACTCCCATCGGTGCTGCGCAGTGCAATGAGGCCAGCCTGTCCTGCCAGCATACTCGTCGCTGACTTCAGTACCATTTGCAATAACTCATCCAGGTTGAGTTGTGCCGTGAGGGCACGACTGATCTCCAACAGATATTCTCGTTGCCGGACACGGTAGTCAATCAGCATCTAAACTCAGTACGTGGATTCATACGCCACACTTCAAGCCAGCATCCAGCGGCGAGCAAGACGGATAAACGCATCCAGAGGCCGGTCCAGCCAGCCCGCAGATCCAAGCAGCCATGCCAGACTGGTGCCGAGCGCCGTTCCAACGACGACGTCCATAGGGTAATGCAGGCCCCGACATACCTGAGAGACAGTCCAGAGGCCCGTTGCCAGACAATATCCCAGGCCCCAGTGCCAATCTCGTCGCCACAGGGCTGTTCCCAGCGCGAAACCCACCGCTGCGGCCGGACTGGGAAATGGAAGGCTCTGCCAGCACGGCCAGTCATTCAGCACCCGCTCCCACCCTGGATCACTCAGTCCTTGCTTCCACGCCAGCCCGATCAGCGCTGCCAAGCCCCATCCTGTGAGGGCCGCCACCAGGCCGCGCAATACCGCCCGTTGGTTGGCTACGCGGTCGGCTGCGGTTGCTCCTTCAAACCAGCGGATGAGAGCCGCCAGCGCCAGTGCCGTAGGCACGACGTATCCACCAGCCAGGAAATCCAGTGCCCGATTCACCTGGGCGGGCAATCCTTGGAAGCGTGTGGGCAGGAAACAGAGAATCGTCACGTAAGAAGACAAGACATGTATCACGTCAGGTGCTCCATAAGCCACTCGGCGGCACGCTTCAGTGCCTCTGTGTGGGCAGCCGGTGTGAGTGGGCAGCCCCCGTCCACCCGTAGGATCTCCAAAGACCCCGCAGTGTCTGGACCACTGGCACAGCCGACGACGATGGCAACCGGACGTGAGATGATGCGCCGGATAGCCGTGGGCGCATCCAGCCCTTTCACCAGTGCCGAGTGTCGCCAGCGATGTGCGCGACGCTGTGCCTCGAACCACGAGAGATCACGCAGGGTTTCCAACCCCAGGCCCGGCCGGTCGCTCGAAAGCACTGGCTCAATCGCCAGTGTTGCTGCCATGCCTGGGTCCATCGCTGCACCCCGTAGCACCAGGTCACCCCCCAGTCCTATGCCGACCAGGCCCACGCGTTCCGCATCGGTCTCGGGTCGCTGTGCCAGGTGCGAAACGCCAACCGACACAAGCCCTTGCAACGTCAGACGGTCCGTGATGTTCAGTGACTGCAAGTCGAGAGCCAACACAGCGATACCACCCTCTACCAACGCCCGTACCAGCAGGGACAAGTTGTCACCGGAAGCGGTGGGGTCGGGCAGGAGGCAGAGCGCAGGAAATGGCCCACGTCTACCAGCAGGTTGATAGAACGTAGCCCGCAGAGGGCCCAGTTGGATCGGCCTGCCCCAAGGTGGTAGCGGTTGCTGCTGCTTTTTCCTCCACAGCAATCGCAGCGCTGCGCCAACGACCAGCAACGACAGCGCCAATCCGCTTCCAGCAAGTAAAACCGTGACCGACAGTAAGGGAGGCAGCGGCACGTTCAGGAGCGCCAGGAGCACCCCGCCGAGGAGGGCGATCACTAACAGCAGCCCGGCTAGAGAATAGCCGAACCGCTTGTGTCGCAGCCCAACCGGCCAGGCCAGCCCCTCAAGACCATTGCGCAGAGCGGCCACCTGGAAAGCGCCCAGCGCTGCCACAAAGGTCAGCGCTGCCTGTATGAGCATAGGACGCCAGACAAGCGCTACTTGCATAAGCACACGATGCCACACGTCAGCCATAGGCTGGAGTTCGTCGATTACAGGATTGCATTCGTAAGTCGTAACTGCTCAGCCAGTCATAAATAGAACACGGATCAACACGGATCATACGGATGTACGCAGATAAAGATAAAAAATCTGTGAGAACCCGTGTCAACGGTGTCAACGGATACAGAGGATGCGGCCAGTTCATCTGTGTGTATCCGTGTGCTATTTGTGCCTGTTTTGGGAAGAGCCTGAGCAGTTACCGTAAGTCAAGATTATAACACAGCATGGCCAGTGTACAAATAAGAGCGACCGTTGTGCGATCCGTGCGTGGACGTGTAGACATCGCACTTGTGCGGATTATCGGGACGTGTTACAATGAGGACGCGGGGGAAACGTGGAACTACGAAACGCTGTCAATCAACTGGTGATCGTCACTGTCTCCAGTGGGCAGGCTGGCCTGTTTATGGACAGGCTGACCCGTGATGGCTTCTGCGTCACCCAGGTGGACTCTAGCGGCGGCATCTTGCGTGAGGCCACCGTTTCGCTGTTCGTCGGCCTTGACCGGGCGCGTCTGCCCTGTGTGCTGGAGCACGTCCGCGAGTGCTGTCGCACCCGCCGGCGGTTTATCCCGGCCCACATCGAGGCCCCACTGCTTGAGATTCAGCCAACCATGATCGAAACGGAGGTGGGGGGCGCGACCGTTTATGTGCTCGACGTCGAGCGCTTTGAGCAACTGTGAGGCGAAGTCCAAATGAAACTGATCATCGCCATCGTCCGTGATGTGGATACTGAGTCTGTGATTGACCAACTGGTGACTCGCAGCCACCGTGTGACTCGTGTCGCCAGCACTGGTGGCTTTCTGAGACGGGGCAACGTCACGCTGCTCATCGGCGTGGAGGAGCAGCACGTGCAGCCAGTCATTGACGTACTCCGAGACACATGCAGTTCCCCCGAACCTGGCCAATACCGGGCTACCATCTTCGTCGTAGACGCCTCCCACTTTGAGCAGGTCTAGCCATATTGCTCCAACTCGGCCACCAGCGCGTCCAGTTCCGCGCGCCTCCGCGCCAGGTCCTCTTCCACGTCCGCCGCCATTTCGGCCAAAAGATCCCGCCCCTGCCGCCGGGCGAACTTCACGTCCAGGCTCAGTGCCACTTCTGGGCTGTTCGTCAGTTCGAGAATCTCCTGCTCCACTTCCCGCAGCCGTCGTTGGATCTGTTCCAGTTTTTCGCGCAAGGCGGCCAGGCGCTGTTCATCTGTGCCGATTTCAGCCGCCGGGGAGCGGTCGGGTCTTGCGGCCAGGGCCTGGAGTTCGACCAGGCTCCGCGCACCGTAGGCCGCGTTGACGGCCGTCATCATCTCCGTTCGCCAGGCTTGTTCAGCCGGGTTCCGGGCCAGGTCGGGGTGGAAACGACGGCACAACTGGCGGTATAGTCTCTTGACCCGGTCCTTGGTCGCCGCATCCACTGGCCTGGCGGGGGGTGGAGGCGGCGGTCTCTGTGGCTGCTGCCAGGCGCGCCGGTACTGTTCCTCGACGGGGACGTAGTTTGCCTGGGGTGGGCCGCCCGGCCCCCACTGGCGGTACTGGCTGATCCGTCGCCGGCAGCCTGTGATCTCCGCCTCGACCGCTTCCAGTTCCGCCACCTTGCGACCGACCTGAGTGTCGTATGCCAGCCGGAAGGCCGAAAGTTCCACGCGCAGATCGACCAGTTCGGCCTCGCGCTCGATCAACTTGGCCTCCAGCGCTTCGATCTGCTGCCGCAGATGGGCCAACTGCTCTTCTGTCGTATGGGGGCTATGAATCCACTCGCTCGTTCTGGCCATTGCGGACGGTCCGGTTCAGTGATTTAGGTGTGTTTCAAATCAATAGGGCTCAACGAGCACGCTGCCGACCAGTAAGGGGTTCATGTCAGGTGCGCTTCCTGCGCAAATCGCCCCCTCTACCGTCCCTTTCACCTATTCTCCAACCGGAACCCGTGCCCCCGCACGGTGACGATGTAGGCGTGATCCGGGTCTGCGGCCGAGATGCGGTCGCGCAGGCGGCGCACCAGCGCGTCAATCGCCTGCTCCGAGATGCCCATCGATTCTTCCTCGGGCCAGACGGCCGCCACGATCGCGTCCCGCGAGACCACCTTACCCTCGTGGTCGAGCAGCAACTCCAACAGCCGATACTGGGCCACTGAGAGAGGCGGAGTCAATTCGTGCCCTCCGATGAAGACCCTTTTGGCGGCCCGGTCCACGCGCAGCCCCCGTCCCGGTCCGGTCAACTCCAGTGGCAGCGTCGCGTCGGTGCCGACGAAGCCCATCTTGACGCACAGTGCGATCTGTATCTCGTCTCCGTCCTTCAGACGGTACGGTTTGTCGCGTACCTCCTGGCCGTTGACGCAAGTGCCGTTCTTACTCGCCAGGTCGCGCAGCAGATAGCCGTCCTTGTCTCGTTCAATCCGGGCGTGCTGGCGTGAGGCTTGCCGTTCTGGTAGTACGATGTCGCAATCCGATCCTCGCCCAATGATCACCTGATCCTGCTCGATGATCCAGCGCTGCCCTTTCAGTTCTCCCTCGTAGATGATGAGCATTGGCATATCCTGTTGGTTCATCACAACCTCCTTGACAGAATCGCTTTTCTCACTTATGATGAAACGTAGCCGCGACGGAGAGAAGAAGAGAAAACTTGGCCCGCCTGCTTGCATCTGGAACCGTCCTGCGTGGACGGTATAAAATCGTTGCGCCTGTCGGCCGTGGAGGTATGGGCGCGGTGTACCGCGCTGAGGACCTGCGCCTGGAGGGTCGCATCTGTGCGATCAAGGAGGTCCACCCGGACCCTGACGCGACGCCGGAGGCACTGGCCCAATCCCAGGAGCAGTTCCGCCGCGAGGCCTTCACGCTGGCGCGGCTGGATCACCCGAACCTCCCCAAAGTCTCCGACACATTCACCGAGGGTCAGCGGGAGTACCTGGTGATGGATTTCGTCGGCGGGCAAGACCTGCGTCAACTGATGGAGGAGAGACGCCGGGAGGGAAAGTTTCTCGATGGAGAGCAGGTGCTCGAATGGGCCGATCAGTTGTGTGATGCGTTGGAGTACCTCCATAGCCAGGACCCTCCCGTGCTCCACCGCGACATCAAACCGGCCAACATCAAATTGGCCCCCGGTGGGTTGATCAAGTTGGTGGACTTCGGGCTGGTTAAACTGCTGGCGGCGGATGACGCCCGCACCATCACCGTGCTGCAAGGCCGGGGTACTGTCGCCTATACCCCATTGGAGCAGTATGGTGGGGACACCGGTCACACCGATGCCCGGTCCGACATTTACTCGTTTGGCGCTACGCTCTACCATCTGTTGACCAACCAACCTCCAGCAGATGCCAAGCAGCGTTTCCTCAACCCCAACGCGCTCGTGTTCCCGCGAGCGATCAATCCACGTGTCTCTCCTGCCACAGAGCGTGCCATCCTGACGGCCATCGCTATACATCCCGATCCACGCCCACCGGACGTGGCGGCCTTTCGCGAAATGTTACACGCCGGTTCGCTGCCACCTTCACTGATTACCCTGGTTCCTGCGCAAGGGGAGTGGCGCCAGGCGGTGGTCGAAAATCGTGGCTTGCTGATGCTAGGCGGCGTGATGCTCGTCCTCGCCGTATTGGTGACCTTCTTGTAATTAGCCGTTAGCCATTGGCTGTTAGCGATTGACTACTTGTTCAGGCTGTCTCCGCCGGCTGGCAATCCACGCGATGAGCAGTGGCACCACGCTACCAAACAGCGCTATCCCCCCCGCGGCCCACACGCCGCTTCGCTCTCTCAGCCGGTCAGCCCCCGGCACACGCAGCGCGTAGGCCAGATACAGCGCGAGTCCGCCTATCACACACCACAGCGCCAAGCGCAAGGCCTGGCTGACCGGTCCGTTGTTCAGGCGCACGACGTAGTAGCCCGTGCCGCCGACGATCAGGGCGCCGATCAGCGCCAGCGCCAGGTCCAGTGGCCCAGCCCCGTCGTCCGCAGTAGGGGGCTCTTCCGCCTCCTCCTCTTCCGAGCCAGGTGTTGGTTCGGGCGTCTCTTCTGGCGCTGGTTCCGGGCCCGGAGTGAGCGTCGGTGTCGGTGTGGGCACCGGCGTGGGCACCGGCGTGGGCGTCCAGATAATGGCGGGCTCTCCCTCCGGGATCGTGATTTGCAGGCAGATTGTACGTGGAATGGGGTCTGCCTGGATGGATATATCGAGTTGTCCCGTCCGCTCCAGAGTGACCGCCGTTTCGGCCACGCCGCCACGGGTCATTTTTGCGATGGAGTGTTCCAGCCTTTCTTGTGGATAGGTGAAGATGAACTGGACAGGGGTATCATCGGGCACCGGATGGCCGTTGTGATCCACGATCACATTGGTGCTCAATCTCAACTCATCGCCGACGTTAGGCTGAGGATGCTCTGGTGTTGGCTGGCCCTCCTCGGGCGGCTCTACCGTTGATTGGCCTTCCTCGAGCGCTTCAACGACGTAGTAGTACAGAGCGACAGACTGCTCAGGGTCGGGGCGGACCTGGGTCAGCAGGTCGTAGTTGATGCCAGTCACACTGACCGGCGGGGTCCCCACCGGCGCGAACTCGCCGAACAGTGCTCGCACCGAGGCCTCAATCAGAGGCTCTGCCCGGCCGTAGGCCACGTAGTAGGCGCTCAACTTGCTGATCTCGGTCGCGTCGAGGTAGTAGGGGGCGTCATAGGCCAGCACGACCAGGTGTGGTTGGCGCAATGCATCGGCCCGCTCGGCGAGAAATCGCTGCACGGCTCCTGACTGGGGCGGATCATCGTTTGGGTTGAGCATGGCGAAGATGATCCAATCGGCCCTTTGTAGTGCTGTTTCGACGGGGTGGGGTGCGGTTGGCGTGATAACTTCCCCGGCCGCGGGGGTCGGCGTAGGGAGCGGCGGTGGCGCATTCATGTATTCTTCCAGTTGGCCGAAGGTGAAGTTGGTCACCAGTGAGGGGTCAATCTGCCCTGTCGCACGAGGGCCATAGAGTCGCACAATCGTGTCTCGCAGCGCGAGGGGGTCGATGTAAGGCACAGGAGCACACGTGGTGCAGGGCTGTCCCTCCCGCTCGTCGGTGAAGATGACGATGTTGTCCTCAGGGGTCGGAGGGGAAGGGACCAGGTCAGGTGAGGGAGGAGAAAGCAGTGTGATAGCGTCGCGACCAGCGGCTGACACCGTCTCCAGGTGAAGCCCTACCTGCTCACTGGCCGTCTCTGCGTCCGGCTGGGCGGCGGCGAGATCGAACGCGCCATCGTAGAGCGCAAGTTTGAGCCGCAATATGCGCGCTACTGCTGCATCCACCAGCGTCTGAAATGAGGGGTCATTGTCATATTTCTCGCGGAAAAAAGTGATCGTGGACTTGACGTTGGCAGTCTGATCATCCCAGTCGTCGCTGAGCGCGAATTGGGAGAGAAGCAGAAGGTCGTTGCCAGCGAGGAACGCTTCTTGCGCGATACGGCGGCTGTTGAAACTCTTCTCGTCGGGATCGTAAAATCGCTGTAGCGCACGCACGCCCAGCCCGTCGGAGATCGTCACGCCACCTTCTTCTCGCCAGCCGGTCAGTTCCGGCAACCCCAGCAGTCGCTGAAGCACCTGGCTATCCACGCTGATCGGACGAGTGGTGACGAAGCGTCCCCCTTCCAGTCCCCGGAAGCGGATGTGAGACACCATCAGGCCGTCCGGGCGTGCCAGCGGATCCTCGGCCTGGGCCACAGTGAAAAAGGGAGCCAGGTCAATCTGTCTTAGTTTCTCCAGCGTGCGTTGTACTGTGGAGACCTCCTCATTGGGCGAGCGGTCGGAGGCTCCCAGGCCGGGGAAATGTTTCGCTACGACCGCCACCTGTCCCGAGGATCCTGCGTGGACGCCACGGATGTACGCCTGTCCCATCTGCCCCACCCAGAACGGTTCCCCCCCGAAGGCTCTCACGCCCAGGTCACCAGCGCTCTCGGGGCGTGGGTTTTCGAGCACGTCTAGCGATGGCCCCAGCAGCATGTTGATGCCCAGAGCAGGCAGTTCCTGTCCCACGATCTGGCCTATGGTCTCGGTGTGGCTCAGATTCCAGGTGGCTCCTAACGCCATCTCGGAGGGCAGCGGGGTGGTCCCGCTGACGATGCTGGTGAAGGGCATGCCGTTGCCCTCGTGGTTCACGGCGATAAAGAGGGGGATGAAAGGCCCCGGGGGGAGCTCTTCCCTGATCAGTGTATCGGTCACCGGCTGTGTCGCCGCCCAGGCGGCCCCTTGGAGTTGACTAACTAGTGTGGCTACCTGCGCGGGTGTATTGCTCTCGTTGATGATGTTTCCACTGTCAGGCAGAAGCACTACCCCGCCGACGTGATAGTCGTAGATCAACTCCGTGATAATGGCGTCCTCGGTAACCTCGGCCCCGGGGAAGGTGACGAGGAAAAGTTGCCCGACCTTGGCGGCACTGGACATAAGTGCCATCAGCCGTGCGACATCGTCTTCCTCCTGAGCGCGGACTGTCCCGAGTGGCACGAACGATATCAGTATGGTGGCCACGAGGGCCAGCGTAACCAGCCGTTTCAATTGCTCAACCATTTCGTCCAACCGGGTCTATTGTACCTGAAATGAGGCAGAGCGCAATTAAGGAATCCCGGCTTCTGGCAAAAGCCGGGGTTGTCCCGCTTACTCACCGACCTATTGGTCATCAGGGGGTGATGCTGATGGTGATGGGCAGGATGACCTGGTCATCGCCTGTCCCAGTCAGGACACGTCCGGTGGCCGGATCGTACAGGCCGACCGCGATTCTCGCCGGACCAGCGTAAGCCGTACCGTAGAAGGTTATCTGGTGCAGGTCTACGATAGTCTCGCCGGGAATCCAGTCATTGGTGGGGCGGGCTCCACCGGCGGGAGCGCCGTCGTGTTGTGCGATGAGGCGACCATCACCCGATAGGAGGTGGGTGAATACCATATAGCCCGTCGGGCTGGTCCCCTTCAGCGCCCGCCAGTAAAGTGTGATCTGCAAAGGCTGTGCTGCGCTGACCGTGGCAGCCGGCAGGTTATAGCCAACCAGTTCTGCAAAGTCGCCGAAGCGGACGTATAATTCGCCGGAGGCGGCCGCCTCTGGCGTGTCGGTTGGTTCTGGAGTGGGGGTCTCGATCGATTCCGGTGGAGGAGGGGTGGAAACTGGCGCGGCCGCGGTCAGCGAGGTGAGCGTCGGTGCCAGGGATTCTAGCGTGGGGCCGGGAGTGGGAGTGGATGTGGGGGTGAGAGGCTCCACGCCGGCTGATAACGTGGGGCTTGGGGGTGGGGTTCCCGACCCGTAAATGGGCAGGCCGGGCAGGATAACAGTGGTACTGACGAAGATGGCGACTCCGGTAGCGACGAGTATCAGGACCGTTGCCCAGGCCTGCACGACTCTTGTGGTGGACATGTCCCGTTCGAGCGTGAACATAGCCAGGCTCCGATCCCGTTGAGCGGCCAACGCACGCATCACATAGACGATGATGCCGATGGCGCACACAACGTAGAAAATCCAGGCGTGCTCAACCAGCCATTGAAGGAGAATCGTCATAATGTCCTCAATACTCCGCGAATGATGGCCTCCAGCCGTGGTACCAGCGTTTGACCGGCCTCCAGTACCTCGTCGTGGGTCGTCTCCGCTGGCGGTGCGCCCTCGGCCGGCGCAACGTTGCTGATGCCGGAGAGCCCCAACACTCGTGTGCCGCCGTGCCGGGCGACAGTGACTTCGGGGACAGTGGACATGCCTACGGCATCTGCCCCGATCAGGCGCAGGAATCGCAAATCGGCTGGTGTCTCGAAACTAGGCCCGGACAGGCACACGTACACACCTTCTTGCAAGGGCACATCCGCTTTGGCCGCTATTTGCCTGGCAAGTGCCCGCAACTGTGTGTCGTACGGTTCCGACATATCGGGGAAGCGCGGCCCGAACTGGTCGAGGTTTGGGCCACGCAGTGGGTTCAGCCCGCTCATCCCGATCAGGTTGATGTGGTCGGTGATGAGCATCACGTCTCCTGTCTGGAACCCCGGGTTGAGGCCGCCTGCCGCGTTGGTGACGATCAGAGTTTCGATCCCCAGAACCTGCATCACCCGCACAGGGAAGGTGACCTCAGCCATCGAGTAGCCCTCGTAATAATGGGACCGTCCCTGCATCACCACCACGGTTCGCCCTTCCAGCCGCCCAACGACCAGTTGGCCCACGTGCCCTTCCACGGTTGTGACGGGGAAGTGAGGGACATCGCCATAGGGGATTACGACGCCATCCTCGACGGCATCGGCCAGCGGGTTGAGGCCGGAGCCGAGGATCAGGCCGATCTTTGGTTGGAGTTGGGTCCGTTCTCGTATCGTCACTGCTGCAGCATCTAAGTGCAACCACGAGAAAAACTCAGGCATGATTATCTCCTCCTTAGCTCTCGATCTTCATAACCTGGCCAGCAGTTGCTGTTTCTTCTCCTCGAATTCCACGTCGCTGATCATGCCCTTCTGACGCAATTCATCCAGTTCAGCGATCAGTTCCGGGATGTCACCAGCGTTGGGCGCTTCAGCAGTCAGCACGCGCCCTGCCTGTTCCGCAAGAATGTCCAGCCTGGTGAGGGCCTCTTTTTGATCCAGCAGTTCCTTTTTGAACGCGATGGGGCCAGCGAGGCGACGGAAGACATCAATGCCGCTTTCGGAACCGGAGATGATTTTAATGTCGCCGAAGTTGAGTAAACGGGCTGGCGCTGATTGCGTCATCACGATATCGTTGATTTTCTCCAGCGAGGTGTCGGACACCCGTTTGCTGAACGTCCCCGTGACCTGGATGATGCGCCGATTGGTGATGATGTATTGTCCGTTCCACCACATCCCGATGCGGAGTGTGAGATGGCCGATCGGTATGACCAATAACAAGAGGCCAAGCCACGTCCATGGTGGGGAGAGGATGATCCCCAGTGCCGAGAGCCCGACGATGACGGTGCTGATCGTTACGTCCACCAGGATCGTGGGCAGCAATGTGATCCAGTGGTCGCGGGCGACGCGCACGGTGTGTTCGTTGCGTGCTAGTAGTTTTCTGACGTAATTCATTTTGGCCCCCCTTATGTGGATTGCCCCCTGGTCGCGCTCGGGATAGGCCCGGCGGCTATGCTCTCGGATGAGCCTTGTCGTAGGCCCCTCGCTTGCGCCGGGTGGAAACCTTGGTATAGACTTGCGTGCTGGAGATGTTGGCATGGCCTAGTAATTGCTGTACCTCACGCAGCCCCGCTCCACCGTCGAGCATGTGGGTGGCGAAAGAGTGACGGAGCGTGTGAGGGGTAACATTCCGTTCGATACCGGCGGCGGTTGCATATTCCTTGACAATCAACCAGAGCCCCTGCCGGGTCAAGGGCTGCCCCCGGTGGTTGACAAACAACGCTGTTTCGTCCCGTCCCTGCAGCAACCTGGTGCGGCCGGTCTCAAGGTAAGCGCCGAGTGCTTCCTGTACACGCTCGTACAGCGGCAGAATGCGCTCTTTGTGTCCCTTGCCCAGGCAACGCGCTGTTCCGGCCTCCAGGTCTACTGCGTTCATCTCGAGTCCGATGACCTCACTGGCCCGCATACCGGTCGCATACATCAACTCGAGCAGTGCGCGGTCACGCAGTGCCTTGGGCGTGTTGGACTTGGCCGGCTCTGCCAGCAGGCGGGCCGTCTCCTCTGGGCTCAGGGGACGAGGGAGGTGCTTTTCCACCGGAGGCGAATCTATCGCAGTGGTGGGGTCATCTGGGAGCACGCCATCGGTAACCAGGAAATGGAAGAACGACTTAACAGCCGCAACTTTTCGGGCCACTGTTGAAGGGGCGTATTCACGTTCCTTCAGGTACAGGATGTAGTTCAGGATGCGTGCCCGGCCCACTTCTTGCCAGGAGGAAACGGGTTGGCCTGCCAGATAGGTCAGGAACTGGGTGAGGTCGTTGCGGTAGGCTGAGATGGTATGGTGCGAGCAACCTCTCTCTACGGTCATGAAGCGAAGGAATTCTTCAACCTGTGTCTGCATCGCCTGTCCCTTTCGACGTATCCACTTCTCACTCTATTATAGTATACTTTGCATGAACTCAAAATGCAAATCGGCCAGACTTGACCAGAACCGTGTTCGTGCTATCATTTAACGCAGTGCCGCAAAAGTCGCCCTGACGGTTGACCGTCATTCTGAGCGTAGCGAAGA
>CAYLPU010000113.1:0-15632 GCA_964385635.1 uncultured Anaerolineales bacterium | reverse complement strand
TATCTTTTGAGGGAACGATGTCCGTTCGGTGCGATTATCATTTGAGTTGACAGGCACTACCCTCACGCCCCCCCTTTCATCCCCCCCAATGCCCCTCTTTCATCCCCCCCAATGGGGGGGAAAGAGGGGGGGGAAGAGGCGCCAGCACGCTTACCGAACTCCTCGCGCAGCGCCTCACGGCCGGCCGCAGCGGGCACGTACTCGCTCGTCAAGCGGATGGCCCCCTGGCGGCAGACGTCCTGACACTGCCCGCAGTAGGCACAGCGGTCGTGGTAGTGGATCAGCCGGAACTCCTCGCGACCCTTCGACCCTTCGGCTTTGCTCAGGACAAGCGAACTCAGGGCGTCGCTCTCGCGCTCCAGTTCCAGCGCGAAGGCCGGGCAATCGCGCACGCACGCCCCACAACCCGTGCACAGCGCTGGCTCGATGGTCACCTTGCCCCGGAAGTAGGGGGGCAACTCCAGTGGCCCAAAGGGGTAGCGCACCGTGATCGGCCGGGTGAACAGCGTGCGCCACAGTTCCGGCAGCAGGTAGACCAGCGAATGAAGACGGGACATCTTTATCCAACTCCGATCCAGATTATAACCAACATTTGCAGCAGCGCTAGCGGCGCCAGCACTCGCCAGCCGAGGTTCGCCAGTTGGTCAATGCGCAGCCGGGCGTAGAGCACGCTCGCCACCGACAGCACCAGCAAGATCAGCAGCGCCTTGACACCGAAGATGAGGGCGGCGGGGCCGGGCGACCAGTTGCCGCAGCCGCCCAGGAAGAGATTGACCAGCAGGAAAATACCGACCACCATCTGCATGTGCAGCGTGAGGTACCACAGCGCCAGTTTGCGCCCGCTGAACTCTGTCAACGGGCCGGCGCCGATCTCCGACTTGGCCTTAGGAATATCGAATGGCGACCGCTTCAGTTTGCCGATCAGCCCGATGATGGCCAGCAGGAAGCCCAGCGGCTGCACGAGCACCATCCATACCGTCTGCGACTGCTGCGCGGCGATGCGCGAGATGGACCAGGAACCGCTGAGGATGGCCGGGCCGCAGAGCGCCATCAGGAAGGGCACCTCGTAGGCAAAGTATTGCAGCAGTGAGCGGTTGCCGCCGACGACGCTAAAGACGCTGACGGAGAGCCAGCCGGCCAGGAAGTAGGCCAGCGCCGGGATGCTGAACAGGAAGAGCACCACAATCAAATCGCCCTCGAAGGCGCTGGTCGCCCATCCCCCCCTTTCATCCCCCCCAATGGGGGGGAAAGAGGGGGGGATATACAGCGCGGCGGTCAGCACTGCGGCGAGCGACACCAGCGGCAGCGCCGCGCAAGCCCACTCGTGGGCCCCGACGGGTAGTATGTCCTCCTTGGCCATCAACTTGACGAAGTCGGCCAACGGCTGGAACCAGGGTGGTCCAATGCGCCCCTGCAGGCGGGCCGCCACCCGCCGGTCAATCCACTGGCAGGCCAGCGCACAGACGAAGAGAAACCCGAAGCCGGGGAAGATGAACAGCGCAAACAAGGCAGATAACCAGTCATTCATATCCAATCTACCAATCTACCAATTTACCGATCCGCACAGGCGATGCACAGGTCCACGCCGGCCAGCACGGCGGGCACGTCGGCGGTGTGGACGCCCCGCAGTTGGTCGGGCAGAGTGCTCAGCGCTGGCAGCGTGGGTGTGCGGATTTTGACCCGCGCCGGCCTGTCGCTGCCGTCGCTGCGGATGTAGTAAATCAGCTCGCCGCGCGGCGCTTCAGCGCGGCTGACAACCTCGCCGGGCGGCACGCGCCGTCGAGCACGCACCGTCGTCGGGCCATCTGGCAGTCCGGTCAGCAGTTGCTGGCACATGTGCAGGCTCTCGATGGTCTCCGGCACGCGCACCATCGTGCGTGCCCACACGTCTCCCTCCTCGGCGGTGATGACCCGAAAGTCAAGCCGGTCGTAGGCGGCGTAGGGCGCGTCGCGCCGCATGTCCACGTCCACGCCCGAGGCACGCGCCGTTGGCCCCACCACGCAGTAGCGGCGCACCTGTTCAGCCGAGAGATGGCCCACGCCGCGCGTGCGCACCTGGAAAGTGCGTTCGTGCTGGATCACGCCCAGCAGCGTCTCAATCCGCTGTTCCAACTCATCAAGCCGCATCAGGATCGAATCCACTTGCGGTTCATCCACGTCAACGCGCACGCCGCCGATGACGTTGACAGCGTGGGCCACACGCCCGCCGGAGAGTTCTTCCATAATATCCAGCACAATCTCACGGTCGCGCCAGGCATACATAAAGATAGTGGTGAAGCCTACGTTCTCGGCCAGCACGCCCAGCCAGAGCATGTGGCTGTGGATGCGCTCCAGTTCGCACAGCAAGGTGCGCAGGTAGAGCGCCCGTGGAGGGACTTGCAGCCCCAGCAGCGCCTCGACGCCCTGGCAATAGACGGTGGTGTGGATGTGCGAGCAGATGCCGCAGACGCGCTCCACCACGTGCACGTTCTGCACATAGTTGCGGTTCTGGCAGATGCGCTCAATGCCCCGGTGGACGTAGCCGAGGCGCAGGACGCTCTCGACGATCCGCTCCCCCTCGACAGTGAGCAGGAATGAGAGCGGCTCCTTGAGTGCCGGGTGCTGCGGGCCGATAGGGATGGTTATTCTAGTCATTTGGTCGGTGAGTCTCTTGGTCAGGTAGTCGCTTGGTCGGGTGGTCAATTGATTGGTCATTGGTCATTCGCATTGGCAATTGTTCCTTGTCCCAGTCGTCCGGCAGCAGCAGCGCGCGCGGGTCGGGGTGACCGTCGAAGGTGACGCCCAACATCTCGCACACCTCGCGCTCGTAGAAGGCAGCGCCGGGGATCAGGTCGGTCAGCGTGGCGATGTGCGGCTCCTCTCGCGGCAGCGACGTGCGCAATGTCAGACCACCGCCATCCCAGAAGTGGTACAGCAATTCGATCGCGCTGCCGGTATCCTGCCCGGTGATGGTCGAAAGGTGGCGCAGGTCGAAGCGCTCGACGAGCACCTGCGCGGCCGGGTGCAAACAGTCCGGCGGCAGCGCGACAAAGGTCTCGCCTATTGGCACCGCCCGTGCCTCAATCGTCTCGGCTGGGAAAGTCTCCCGCAGCGCCTGCAAGATCGCCTCCATAAGCATCTGGCCCTCCATTACGTTCCCGAAAGATTTGAGACAGGCACACCTCATCGTCTCGTCTTTGAAGCTTTCGGGAAGGTTAGATCGTCCCTAGCAGCCGCACCAGCCCGTCAATCATGGCCTCCGGCCGGCAGGGGCAGCCCGGTATGTACATATCCACAGGCAAGACCTGGTCAATGCCGCCCAGCACGTTGTAGCCGTCGCGGAAGATACCGCCGGAGCAACTGCAACTGCCCACGGCCACCACCCACCTGGGGGCGGGCATCTGCTCGTAGATGCGGCGCAGCCTATCGCGCGACTGGCGCGTCACCGGGCCGGTGCAGAGTAGAATGTCGGCGTGGCGCGGCGAGGCTTCCTTCAGAATGCCCAGCCGTTCCACGTCGTAACGCGGCGTGAGCAGGTCCAGGATCTCGATGTCGCAGCCGTTGCAGCCGCCACTGTTGAAGTGAAGTATCCAGGGCGACTTGCGCCGCGCCCAGCGCACGATGCGGTCGAGCATCTATAACTCCCCCTTCGTCAGCACGAACACGCTGATACCGATGCCCACCAGGTAGGCCGCCGCGATGCGGTGCGACGCGCCCCCCGGCGGCAGCGTCGAGACGACCAGCGTCGCCAGGTGCAAGATAGCGAACATCAGCGCCAGCCGGAAGAAGGCGTGGTAGGCCAGTTGCACCCGCGGCGGCAGCAGGTCCTCACCACAGGCGTAGGGCTGATGCTTGCCGGGGTGCTCCTCGCCCGGCGCGGCCAGCGCCCCGCCCAGCCGGTAGAGGCCGTATGCCAGCGCCAGGAAGATGCACAGGGCGACCGGGGGGCTTAGCAATATGCTCTCAATCATTCCTCATCTCACATCGTTCTAAATATCCGGCTCGGAGGTGCTCTCTGGGCCGCTCTCCTGTACCAGCCTCCGTGCTGCCTTCGTTCTGCTTCACCACCTGCACGTTCTTGAAGTTGAAGTCGTGCACCTTGTCGTTGGCCCAGTATTCGGGCGGCACGATGGGGAACTGCTTGAAGACCGCCAGGTTCTCAAAGGCCAGCGCCAGGCGATCCAAGACGATGGTGTTGGGGCAGATCATCAGGAAGGTGCGGCTGTAGTTGTTCAGGTACATCCAGGCGATGGCCATGGCCATGACCATCGTCTTGCCGGAGCCGGTGGCCATGTTGAAGGCCAGTTTGGGGATAGACGACCGGGCCACGTATACGGCGAAGGTCCCTCTGATCTCCCGTTCTCTCTCCTGGATTTGGGCAACCGTGTAGTGTCGAAATTCCTCGAACAGCGTCGCCTGCTCGTAGACGCTCAGGCCCAGTGCTCTCGATAGCTCGGCGATGTCCCGCACGCCCAGCACTTCGCAGCAGTAGATCAGCACCTCGATGGCTTCCAGCTGGCAGCGCCAGTAGCCGAACACCAGGTCCTGCTCCAGGAAATGCTCCTCGTAGAACCAGTACTGGAGCAGCCGCTTGGTGATGGGAGTGGCGCCTTTGTAGTTGGTCTCTTCTCAGCGGGTGGTGTTTCCGCGCCAGGTCTGGACTTTTTTCAGCAACTTTCTGTAAAACACGAGTTTCTCCAAGCAAACGGTTATCGCAAGTCGGCCCACAAATGGGACAGGACAAAATCGTCTGTGTCCCGCTGCAAATGTTGGGCAAGATGGGAAACATCCCCGTCTTTGATCGCCCCGATAATCTCGTCTAGTCCTCGCTCCTTGCTCGTGTCGTTGACCAGGTCAAGGAGAACGCGAATATCCCCTTCCTGAACGTATCCAATCATCGATCCCATCGGAGGTGAGGATTGAGCATATTTACGTTCTTGAAATCTCTGGACACCATCGGTCACATAATGTTTACAGTAATCCCAACGCTTGCCCTTTCTTTTAACGCGGACGAGTTTGCATTCTACGTCGTAGTCATATTGCTCGTAATCGTGTGTGTTACCAGAGAATCTGAAATCAGGGTGCCCAAAGGGCCTGGGAGCATCCATTCCCGAAAACGACGATGCTTCTGGTTGCAACATCCAGGGCAGCTCCATTTCTTTTCGAACGCGGTATAGAAGAGGTCGTAGTTTCCCGGAAACAAAAAGCTCATCGTTGCCGGATCTAACGCTTTGGCTATGAATCAGCCGGCGAAGGACTTCTACAATACATTTGCGGATACGCTTTTCTTCGTCATCAGCCCACAACCTTAGAGATGCCCAGGTCATCCAAGACTCCCTTCGCTACGTTGCCATTCCAGCCTGAACACCTCGGTTAAAAGCTCCTGGGCATCCCGACGTGCCTGCGATTTTGTCCAAAAGCGGCGTTGTGCTCGTTTGATGATAAACATTGAAGACTCGCTCAGTTCTTTGACGACTCTGTCAATGTATATTCGCCTGGCATATTCCTCGAGTAATGATTGGCTTAAACGCCTGAACCAACGTTGCCACTCTGAATTATCCGTTATCGAGGCATGGTGCACAGCAGTTCCTGAATCCTTGAGATCAAACGACACTCCTACCAGCAAGCCATGATGAGGTGCATAAATTCTGGCCTCCAACTCTTTTCCTTTCGAGGCTAATCGTTCCTGCCATACTTGCAGGAAAACGTCACGGTATTCTTCTAACTGTGCAATCGCAGGCGGCTTAGTGGCTTTTGAGTCCACGCCTTCGTAAAAGAACTCTAGTGTGACCTGGCACAAATCGCGCACCAGATCCCGCTGTGCGTCGGATAGCCCGTAAAGGTCAAAGATAGCTTCATCAAGCTCATCTTGCATCACCCGCCAGCCTGGACTGTCTGGCTCAAACAGCGTCGGTGTATCACTTTCTGTCGTAATCTGTTCAACAGCCTTCAGGATTCTGTCTCGTAAATCACGATTATCCGGAAAATGGATCGGCAAGCCCAGGTGCTCTTGTTCGTGAATCTCATAGTGCCAAAACCCCCAGGTTGAGCAAGTCATGAAATGATAGTACTTTGCCAAAGATGAAAGCACTATACCAAGTAAGACTTGATGCTTCTCCCGGTCTAGTGTCTTGAGGCGAAATCCGATGATGGAACTCGTGAAAGCAAATGGAGTATAGGCTAATCTAGCTTTGAGTTCGCCGAACTTTTCACCAGACCGGGGAATGCCACGTTTGACGAGCAGTCTAGGACCTTTGTAAATTGCCAGACTACCTGACCGGTGTATAGGCCGATGTTTGATAGGAGCCAACAACTCTGAATTTTGATAAAATAAATCAGCATCTAACTCAAAATCTACACCTAGCTCATGTGTAGAGTGTCTCTTGGGAGTTCCACCACTTTTATACCCTCTAGAACAATCACTGACCACATCTTTCAGCGACTTGTAGCAGCTTTGTAACTCTCCGATCAGTCCAACGTCGTTCAACCCACCCCACATATACGTTTTCCAAAGCCAATCGTTTGCCAGAAAGTCACGCTGGCGGGCCTTACAAAGATCCGTTCTATCAATGACGACGGCCTGCAACCGTTCAACGAACGCGCTCTGTTTGATAGAAACGTAGGAGACTCTGTTTTGCAAAGCCTCTTCTACGGAAGCAGGCGCGAAGAAAACTGCCGCGAATGGCGCAATGGCCCCTTCTCTCTGTTTGCGGAAAAACACCTGTCGCACGTGAGCAAAATTGTAAACGGCGCGGATGCGATTTTCCTGCAACCATCGCCGGCGAAATTCTCTACTCTTATCCCCGTGCTTAAACAATATCCCCGTTGAAACCAACAAGCCAATCTGGCCACCGGGCTTTAGCAGTCGCTGCACGCGCCACATGAAACATTGCGAGAGTTCTCTGTCTCCAACGGGGTAACGAAATGCTTTACACCACTTTGTAGCCAATTGATTGTCTGACGACCCTGCTGCTCCCCAGGGCGGATTGCCGACAATGACATCAAACTTGAAATCTTTCAGGGGCAAGACAGGCTGGCTACTCATACTTACATCATCAGTTCTACCTCCGTACCGCTCTTTCTGCTTGAGACGTTCTTTTAGTTCAGCTTTTTCGGCCGGGGTAAGATAAAACGCATCAGCGTGAAACAGGCTTTGCCCACTGCCAGGTTGCTCTGAATCATAAACCAAGTTAGGGAGTTGCTTGTGTTCGCGTATGTCGGGTGGTTCTAGAAAGTCGAGGTAAGCGAGATAAAGACTGAAAGCCGCTACTCGTACAGCCGAGGCATTGACGTCTACGCCTACGATTCGCTCTGTCAGCAACAATGTCAACTGTTCTCTCAATAGTCGGGATTCACCGAGACGGCGACATTCGTGGCGCACGATCCGCTTGAACGCTTCCACCAGAAAAATACCCGAACCGCAGGCGGGGTCGAGAACTCGCGCACTCGCATCGAGTCTCGTAGCTGTAAGGGATTGCGAGAGGACGAAATCAACTAAGGGTGTAGGGGTATAATGGGTGCCTTTGTCCTCCCCCCCGCCATATTCGTGGTAGAACTCTTCGTAAATGTTACTGATGAGTTCTATCGGAATAATGTCGAATTGATAAGCCCAAAAGAGTAAATCGGGTTGGCCTTCCATGCTGCGTCCGAGCAAAAAGTCACGCAACAGATGTAAATCTGCAGCCTGAATAATATCTTTCTCTTCATCGCCGAGAGGGAATAGGTCTCCGTTGAAATCATCCTCCAGTTTGCGGAATAGACGATACGTGTCTCCTTTGCTCCCTAAAACGTCTGTATAACGACGATATTTCTCGTCTCTACTTATGTCAGCAAAGTAACCTTCTACCAGCACTCTACGGTCTTCGAGATAGCGGATAAAGATGGAACGCCCAATCAGAGCGTGTACACATTCGCGCTTCTCTTTATCCGGTCCCTCCAACTCTTGCCGCAACAAACGCAAGTTCTTGAGCAACCATTGGTCAACCCGATTCTCACGGTCAAAATCCTTACTTCTCTGCTGAAAGAGATGACCGCTTTCAACCTCCGAACGCGAAAACCCTCGTAATAATTCGGCTACCTGTGTGATGTTCTCCACCCGCTCCAACCAGCGATCCTCTGAACTCCATTCCTCCTTTCGCACTGGCTTCTGATAGGCACTGTAGACACGCAGCTCGCCTGGCAGAGCTATGAAAAACAAAGGGACGTGGCTTGTATTCCAAACCTTCAGGTGCAGTTGCCGAATCTCGTCTTCAACTGCTTCAGTGTCTGTGGCCAAATCAGTGTCGAGTTTGAAGAACAAAACAGTAGGATAATCACCTACAAAGAGAATAGCTTCAGCACCAAGTTTATCACGGGCTTGTTCAAACCAACCGACTTGGGCCAGACCAAGCTGAGAGGCAGAGTCGGTCAGTTTATAATAACCCGCTCCCGTTTCAAATTCGAGTCCCTCGTAAACCTCGTGCAGAAAATCGCCATAACTGGCTTGTGTAGTCATTTTACCACCTGCCCGAATAATGCGTTTTGACAAATCCGACAATGACAACCATTCTGAATTTATTATACATCGAACTTGTATTTAGAACAATCGTTCGTCTCCGCTTGTCTGCTCAGGCATCCCATACTCTCATCAGCACGGCCAGACGTGACGAGGCGTCAGGCAGCATCCATGCTTTCACCAATCATAGCATCCATGAGCCACTGTATGTTTTCTTCCTCATATTTCTCTACGACGAAAGCACCGTGAGTGTCTTCGTGGCTCAAAGAAAAGCCGTGTTCTTTACAAACCTCGACGATTTCTCTCAAGAAAGCATCAACTTCCTTGTTTTCAATAGATCCGGATTTGCCCTTGCGATATCGTTTCATTTGCTCCCTACCTCCACCAGCTTGTTGGTGTCGTTGCCAAAGATGTCCACCACCTTGACCACCCAGATCTCCGATGTCTCCTCGGAGGTCTCTAGCGCAAACTCCAACTCCAGCCCCCGATCCTTCCGCAGCCGCTTGCGCGTGGTGTGGATGGCGAATTTGCCCAGGTCCGAGCCGATCCAGCGCCGGCCGAGTTTCTCCGCCACCGCCAGCGTGGTGCCACTGCCGCAGAAAAAGTCGGCTACCAGGTCGCCGGGGTTGGAGGAGGCTTTGATGATGCGTTCCAAGAGAGCTTCTGGTTTCTGGGTAGGAAAGCTGAGTCTCTCTTTTTTGTCGGATGGCATGATTGGCTGGATAGGCCACCAGTCTTCGGGGTGTTTGCCAATCTCATGTGGTTTGTAGCTAGAATACACTTTTTCACCACGGTAAGACTTGTCATATCTACTGGTCGAACTTCGCAGTACATCATCTGAATAGGGTATTCTGACAGCATCTACATTGAATGTAACCTTTTCCCCCCTGCAATATCTCAGAATCGTGTCGTGCTTCTGGGCAAAATCGGATTCTGGTGTCCCACCGCCTCGATAGCACCAGATTATTTCGTTTCTGAAATTCTCGCCACCGAAGACATCGTCCATAACCAACCGGATGTAACTATCCATACGGTAGTCCAGGTGCACATAGATCGAACCGGTATCGCTCAACAGCCGGTACATCAACGCCAGGCGCTCGTACATCATCTGCAAGTAGGAGGCCTTGCCCCGGCCCCAGGTGTCGTTGTACGCCTTCTGCTCAATGATGGACTCGGCCTTCTCCGCCTTATCGCCCGTCTCCCCCACCTCCACTCTGGCCTTAAAGTTCGCGCCGGTGGCGAAGGGCGGGTCAATGTAGATCAGGTCAATCTGCCCCTCGAACTCGTCCAGCAGCGAGGCCATCACGTTCTTGTTGTCGCCCCAGATGAGCCGGTTGGTCCAACCCTGTAGGTCGGAATGACATTCCGACCTACCTTCCCACAGGTCAATGCGCTCCACCGTCTAGAAGGGCAGGCTGGCCGTCTTTACTTTCGTCTCCTTGCCTCGCCAGCGCAGTTCCACGTCGGGCTCGAATAGGTCTGCCATACGGGTTCTCCTTTAGATTTCCGGGTTGAATTTGGGACAAAGTGCCGTTGCCTCTGGTGCGATTGAGTTAGCTGGTCTGTAGTTCTTCAGCCCCTTGTTCCGTTGCCTCCAGTGCTTCTTGAATCAGGCGTTCGGCGGACTCCCAACTATCAGCTTCATAAGGATTGCGCAAATATTGATAGATGGTCTCCGACACCAATGGATTGTGCTTTCTACTAATCAAGATGTGATCTTGCAACGCCCGGCCTTGTGTCACACAGTCTTCATCGGTGAGTTGCCCAGAAAGCGCCTCTTTCCAGAAACTATGTACTAATTCTTGAAGCTCATCTAGCCGCGCCACAGCCGCTCGCTGTCCTTTTACCACTTCTGCTCCCAAAATCACCGCTGGCATCGCAGGCAAGAAAGTCAGTAGATAATCGAGAATAGTAAAGCCAGTTAGCAAAGCATGTACAAGCGTTGCTACCACTAGTCCCAATGTAAAGACCAAGATAATCGTGCTGTATCGTTGTCTGAGTTGTCCATCCCACACAATGTTCGTCCGCTGGCAAACCAACCGCGCTAATGGTAAGGGCAAACGACTAACATCAGGATACCAATTCTTTAACTGCTCTTTGTCACCTTTTTGAGCGAAAAAGCGTCGCGCCGCGCTGACGATGTACTCGTAGATAGGTTTTTCCCCTGCCGCAACTTTATTCCAAGGAAGCACAAGAACCGTGGTGTCAAACCCTTCTTGGATCAGCGCAGCGCGTGAGTGAAGGTTTCTTGCTAACTCGCGAAGTACAATGAGGTCAAAGATCAGCCAGAGCCCAGTGGAAGCGCGTAGCCAGGGAGTACCAGAGGGCCCAATATGGGGTAGTGCAAAACTAGCTAAGGCTAATGCTAGAGACACCCAGAATCGAAGGGCGTCGAATCTTTTCGCCTCGCGGTAGAGTTGGCGCTGTGCAGCCAATTGCTCAATCGCAGCGGGCTCATTCTGCCGCTCAACGATTATAGAGCCATGTTGGGGAGCTTGGTCAGAGTTGTTACCCATAGGCTGGAAATTGCCCGTTGAAAACGATGTTCCATTGTCGAAATGCTTCTTTGATTTTCTCGTTTGTTTCAGCCTCTCGCGCTTTATTTGCGTGATAGAGTGCGGTCTCGAGTTTTGAAAGAGCGGCTTTCTTCTTTGCATCAGTGGAGCACGCACAAACGTAACCTGATACACCCTTCGGGTCCTGCATAGCCGCAAGCTGATTGTCCCATAGGAGCTTCAAAACCCTACGCACGTATATAGAATAAATGATCGCGCTTTCACCAGAAGCGTACTTGGCACACCGTAGCTCAAGATAGAAAGATGAGATTTCAACATTTCGGAAGTACTTCCACGCCTTCAGAAAACGGATGAGTGGCCTTACTTTGCCACCAAGCTCGGAATCTATGGCCTTAACATACACGCTATGAGCTTCTGGACTAGATCTCATCCAGCTGCCTGCACCGTTGGCGATTTTGTAAATTGAATGATCGTCATCCGTCTTTCCAACATACTTGGCTGGGACAACTTCAGTGGTCTCACGATCATCCTTCCCAAAGGGCACGACAACGGCTGGAGTTCTCACGACCACACCCGTGTCCGGGAATCGTTTGTCGAGAGCATTCTTCACTTTGGTTAGAAACCAGGTTGAACTATCCGGTATGCTCTTGGGGTGGACACTTGCGAAACAGTCCACATCGCTGTATCCACGGATACTGGTACCGTTTCCAAACGAACCACTGCGAAAGAATCTGGACAGTCCGAAATTGCTGTCCAAGCACTCTTTGATGCTCTTTCGATGCTTCTTCGCAGCTTCCGACTCGCCGGCAAGGGGTGTCAGTCTACCGAGAAATTCTCGAAATCCTCCCTCTACTGTTATTGCCATTGCTATCTCCTTATCTGATCTGATGCTCTCTAACTGGGGGCGGCCTCGACTTTGCTGAGGTCGCTTCTAATGTACAAAGAGACTACGCCGCAATCAACGTCGTCTTCAGTGCGCCAGTGCGCACGCCCTCGCTGCCGTGGATGGCGGCCCGCCCCAATTATACCCGACTGCCGCCCTCGCACAAACGAACGCCGCCCTTTTTCTCCACCACGACCGGCACCGGTGGGCGAAGAGCGCAGCACTGAACCTCCGTGTCAAAAAGAGCGAAATCCCTTTCGGGGCTGGATCTCAGCCGTGGGGCTTTGCTCCTTTGCCCACCCAGTGCAGCATGGGGCAGCTCTCGGCCTCGCTCCAGCATTTCGATAATGTGTTGGCGCTGGTATTCGGTCAGGTTGTCGCGCATTCAGCACTCCCTTTCGGCGTGATGTGTACAAAAGTATAATTCTGCCGGGGAGAATTATACTTTTGGGGCAAAAAGTATAATTCTACCTACAAAGATTGATTCTCCTGGCCGGCGATGATGTCCAGGATTTCTGCGGCCAGATAGGTCTTGCCGTAGGAAGCGTCGTCCACGGGCCGCAAGACTCCGGCTCTGACCAACTTTTCTACGCTACGTTGAGCGCTGGGATAGGTGACGTTCAGTAAGCGTTTCGCCTCCGGTATGGTGATGATCGGCGATGCAAAAAGGCTATCCGCCAAGCGCACGAGCAAGGCCGAGGTGCGGGCCTGCATCAACCGCTCGCGCCACGCGGTCTGCAAATCTTGCAGTCGTTTGGCGCACACGATAGCGTCCTGCGCCTGGTCAGTGACGCCGTGCAGGAAAAACAGCACCCAGTCACGCCACTCGCCGCGCTCGCTGACTGCCAGGAGCAGGTCGTAGTAATCCTGCCGGTAGCGATGAAAGTACGCGCTCAAGTAAAGCAGCGGCAGCGGCAGCAATTCCCACTCTACAAGCAACAGCGAAAGGAGCAATCGCCCGATACGCCCGTTACCGTCTACAAAGGGATGAATGGCCTCAAACTGGCAATGAACCAGGGCCAGGCGTACCAGCGGAGGATAAACGTCATCGCCGTGCAGGTATTTCTCAAAAGCGTCGAGGGTTTCATGCATTTGGGGAACAGGAGGCGGGACAAATTGTGCCTCACTCAGCGTGCAGTTCGGCGGCCCAATCCAGTTCTGGCTGCGGCGGAACTCGCCCGGTGTGGCGTGCTCACCACGTATGCCGGCCATGAGCCACTCGTGCAGCTCGCGTGTCAAACGCAGACTGACCGGCAAAGTGCTCAACCGCTCCAGGCCATACTCCAAGGCGCGCACGTAATTCAGCACTTCCCGCACGTCGGATTCGGGCGGTGCCGGTTCCATGCCGGGCAGAAGCAATTGACCCGCTTCGTAGGCGTACAAGTCGGTGATGTCTGCTTGCGTCCCTTCAATGCGCGAAGAGAGCACGGCCTCCCGGCGCACAAAAGGCCCAATCAGTAAATGTGGGTTGGGCATAGTGCGTCCCACACCGGCCAGTTCGCTGAGAGCGCGGTCGGCTTTGGAGAGGCTGCGGGCGAACTCCCAGTCCGCAGGCAGATCCGGGGGCAAGGGGTGGGGCACAAAAGCCCAATATGCCGCCTCACCCTGACCAACTCTGACCAGGCGGCCGGCGGTGCTGTTGCGGAAACGCTCTGGATTCATGCGCTGGTATCCTCCCTGGATGTGGAACGTAGCGCGTTTACGACGTTCTCCTTACTCCTTACGCGATTCTCTGGCTCACGGCCAGGTTCAAAGAACGGCCCGCATCTCATACTCTTCAATCAGTCCCTCATCGGCAAAACTAAAGTAGCCCCCATCGCCGATGATCAGGTGGTCAAAGACGCGAATCTCCATCGTTCGCCCGGCAATTACCAGATCACGAGTGAGGAGTTTGTCCTGCTCACTAGGCGTTGGGTCGCCGGACGGGTGGTTATGAACGGCGATGATCGCGGCCGCATACGCCTGGGCTGCCCGCAGCATAATCTTGCGGATAGATGATTGTCTCAGCCTCGCTCCATCCACCAACAGTATAGCACAACAGCGCCGGGAGGCAAAACCCCCGCCGCTGCGGATGGGAGAGTTGGTAGATCGGTACATTAGCGTGATGCGTTCACCGTCAGCAAGTAGACGCCCGCGTCTGCCGTCCAGTCCAGCCAGGGCCCCGGGTAGAGGCCGATGGCCAGCACCAACGCCCCCAGCGCGACGATGGGCGCCGCCATCCAGGGCGAAACTCGAATCCGCCCCCCTCTCTCTCCCTCTGTTGGCGACTCCCTTCCCTTTTTCCCCCCCTCTTTCCCCCCCATTGGGGGGGAGGAAGGGGGGGTGAACAGTGTGCCGATCAGCGGCAGATAGTAACCCAGCGCGAGCAGGCTGTTCAGCAAAAGGATCGCCAGCCCCACATAGCCGAGTCCGTCCCGCGAGCGCAGTGCCCCCATCAGGATGAACCACTTGGCGGTGAAGCCGGCCAGCGGCGGCACGCCGGCCAGTCCCGCCAGCGCGAGACTGAAGGCCACCGCCACCAGCGGCATCCGCAGCGCCGTTCCGCGCAGGTCTGCAATCCGGGTGGCGTCGCAGTAGAAATGACAGACCCCCTTGCACAGGAAGGCCAGCCCCTTCATCACGGCGTGGGCCAGCAGCAGGAAGAAACCGGCCTGGATGGCCCCCGGCAGGTCGTAGCGCAGCCCGACCCCGATGCTCAACATGATATACCCCATCTGCGCAATTGTCGAGTAGGCCAGCAGCCGCTTGGTGTAGGTCTGCACCAGCGCCATCCCGTTGCCCAACGTCATATTGAGCAGCGAGAGCACAATCAGAAGCGTCCCCAGGTCGCGCGCCGGAAAGCCCAGCCCCAGGCTGACCTTGAGCAGCGCGTAGAAGGCGCTCTGAACGATGATGCCGGAAAGCATAGCGCTGATGCTGCTGGGCGCTCGCCCGTGGGCGTCGGGCAGCCAGGTGTGGAGAGGGACAACGGCGCTCTTGATGCCCAGGCCCACCAGGAAGCAGGCCACCCCGGCGCGGATCCACGGTCCCGGCACGCCCATCCCCCCCATTGGGGGGGATGAAAGGGGGGGCAGCGCCAGCGTTCCCATCTCGCGGTAGACGAACGAGATGCCCAGCAGGATGATGACCGTGCCCACGCTGCCCATCACCAGATACTTGAAGCCGGCCTCAATAGCCATGGCAGTGCGGCGGCGAAAAGCGACCAGTACGTAGGCGGCAACGCTCATCAGTTCGCAGAACATGTAGAGGTTAAACAGGTCGGCCGCCAGCACCATGCCCACCAGGCCGGTCACCAGCAACAGTAGCAACGGGTAGTAGGTCTCGTAGCGATGGTCAAGCGCCAGGTAACGGCCAGAGTAGAGCGTCACCAGCAGCCCCAGGCCCAGCGCTACGCCTGCCACCACCAACGCGCCTGGGTCGGCGCGCAGGAAGGCCCCTCCCTCTCCAAAGTGTCCCCACGCTGGCAGGAGAAACCGGGTTTTTGGGAAAAACCCGGTTTCTTTGCCCGTGAGCGCAAAGAGGGGCACCATCGCCGCCAGCGCTGTCCCAAAGATCAGCGCTGTGAACAACGCCAGTAGGTCGTTGCGAGCCGTCAACAGGCGTGCCATCAGGTAGACGGCGAACGCGCCGCCAGCCAGGCAGGCCAGCGGCAACATCACCCACACGTCACCCGTCACCAGGCGCCTCCCAGGATCAACGGCAACTCGTGGGCCACCCAGTCGAAGATCGGCGCCGGGAAGAGCCCCCCAATGAGGGCCAA
>CAYLPU010000112.1:0-15666 GCA_964385635.1 uncultured Anaerolineales bacterium | reverse complement strand
GACGAAATACTCAGCACAGTATTGACGCTGTGAACAATTGCTCTACAGCTTGTTCGTCTCCGTTTTCATGGTAACATTTACTCGTGAGGCAACGAATACGTTTCGGTCACCTTTATTCGTGAGGCAACGCGGTCGATGCGCTTACCTGGTGCGTTTGAGCTTAGGGGCGAAAAGGTGAATCTTCTCAATAGGTCGAGGGAACGACACATCCCGGGCACGGGGGCGGGGTAATCGCGCTCTTACCTGCCCCGCAGTGTCGAGAAGGCACAAGAAGACCTCCTGGGTTCGCGTAACCTTAGTATTCCCCCCACTCCATCCCCCCGCCGTCCCTCCCCGCTTCGCCCATCCGAGTTTCCGCATCGTTCGGCTTTGCCTTTCCTGGTCCATCTCTCCATTTTTCCTTGCCTTGTTCCCCTCCACCGGCATTTCTGCGTCACGGCCTCGCCCGTCCTCGCTTGGTGGCCATGCCTTTTTCACCGCCGATCCTACGGCCGCCAACGCCAGTCTCTGCTTCTCGCCCCGGCAGAAAGCGAGGCGTCACACGCCAGTGGGAGAAGCAGTGGAAGGGAGCAGTGAAGAAGCGCCGAGGGACAACGTGGAAAGCAACAAGAAAGCAGTGAAGGCAGGAGCAAACAAACGATGGGCGGACCCAGGAGAGCGGTGCGAGGACAGCGGAGGATGCGATGAGACAGACAGAGCGGGGCGGGCGGCAGGCAGAGCAACGAAACAGCACAGAAGAACGACGTGGAAAGCGACGGGAGGGCGGTGAAGACAGGGACCAAGCCCAACGGTGCGCGGACCCAGTAAGGCAGTGCAAGGATGGCGGAGGACAGGCAGGGATGGGCGGGGCGGGCGGTAGGGGGAGCAACGGAAAAGCGCAGAAGAACTATGCGAAAGCCAACGAAAGGACGGTGAAGACAGGGACAAAGCCAAACGAAGGGCAAGCACGGAAGAGCAATGCAAAGACGGCGGAGAGGTGGGGCGGAGCGGGCTGGGCGGTGTAAGTATAAGGGCTTACGCGAACTCACCATCAATTGACACATCACCGGGGGTTCCAAAGGCAGGGCGGTGGACATCACGTCGCTGGAGTAAGCGTTTTTGCGTTGGAAGGAAGGATATGCTATACTGAGGCGCAGCAATAAAATGAGCCTCGCGGCTCTTGCCCAGCCCGAGGCACGACCAGGACGATAGGGCCACCCTGGCGGGAGTATCATAGCATGGAGGCCCGTCGGTGTCAATCCACCCACGGGCCTTTTACGTACAGTCCTCTGCTAGAGGACGAATCGATAAGTCCGTAAGTATCGAGGCAATTCCAAGGGATGTGAGGTGAACAAAGATGAGATTCGAAGAACAGATGGACATTTACCTGCGAGCACGGTTCACGCTGATCGTGCTGGTGACGCCGGAGGAGGAACGGGCGCTGGAAACAGTCAAAGCAGTCTGCGAGCGCACAAAGCGCCCGTGCCTGACGTGGGACATAGCAGATGGCTTCCAGTCCTTAACGGGCAGGAATATCTCGCTGCCTGCTGCCTCTGACCCCAAGACAGCGCTGGAGCAGGTGGAGAAGGCGGCGGACAACACGCTGTTCGTGTTCAAGGATTTCCACGAATTCTGGGGAAATGCCCAAATCAAGCGCAAACTCCGCAGTGTCGTCCAGCGGCTCAAGTTTACCAAGAAGTCCATCGTCGTCACCACTCCGTCCAGCAAGATCCCGGGAGAGTTGAAGGACGAGGTAGTGATCGTCGAGTTTCCACCCCCCAGGACCTCAGAGTTGGAAGCCGTGCTGAACCGACTCACGCAGACACCGGGGGTGAAGGTGAGGCTGACTCCATTGGGACGAGAGAAACTGGTGCAGGCCGCTTTGGGGATGACGGCTTCGCAGACCCAACGGGTATTCGCCAAAGCGATCGTGCGTGACGGTGTTCTGGACGACCGCGACATTGACCTGGTGATCGAGGAGAAGAAACAGATCATCCGCGAGAGCGAAGCGCTGGAGTTCTACGCCGCGACCGAAACGCCCGACGACGTGGGCGGCCTGGGGGTGCTGAAAGAGTGGTTGAGGCTGCGGGAGCGGGCGTTCACCCAGGAGGCACGCAATTACGGGCTCCCTGCACCGAAGGGAATCGCCCTCATTGGCATCCCGGGCACCGGCAAGAGCCTGACGGCGAAGATGATCGGTGGTTTGTGGCGGCTGCCGCTCCTGCGGCTGGATGTGGGGTCGCTGTTCGGCAGTCTGGTGGGCGAGTCGGAGGAGCGAGCGCGGCGCGCGCTGCGGTTGGCGGAGACCGTTGCGCCGTGCGTGGTGTGGATTGACGAGATGGAAAAGGCGCTGGCGCATGGCGGCCTCGATAGCGGCACCAGCACGCGGGTCTTTGGCACGATCCTCACCTGGATGCAGGAGAAGACCGATCCCTGCTTCGTCGTCGCCACCGCCAACGACATCGCCAGCCTGCCGCCGGAACTCTTGCGCAAGGGACGCTTCGACGAAATCTTCTTCCTCGACCTGCCGACGTTGGAGGAACGCAAGGAGATCTTTGCCGTCCACCTGCGCAAGCGTAATCGGCTGCCACAGGACTTTGACGTGGTACAGTTGGCACGAAAGTCGGAGGGCTACGTCGGGGCGGAGATTGAGCAGGCCATCATTGATGCAATGTACGTCGGCTTCAACGAGGGGCGAGAGTTCATGACCGAAGACATCTCCATCGCGCTGAAGCGCCAGGTGCCGCTATCTGTCTCCCAGCGAGAGACGGTACAGGCATTGCGCGACTGGCTGCGAGAGGGGCGTGCGCAGTCAGCGTCGTTCCAAGAGATACGTGAGGCCGAACAGCGGTTCGTGCCGTTGCAGATTGACACGAGTATGAGTTGAAACGATGATTGGGGGAAAGATACGCCAGAATGCAGCAACCCTACTTGCCCAAGCCTTGGTGCAAGACCCGTCGCCTGAAGTAGTGCGGGCGTTGGCAGAGGCGATGGTCCGAATTGATGACCCGCACGTTCGCGTTGGTGTTCTGGCCGCCCTCTGGCGTGTGAAGGACCAGGCCTGTATAGACGCGGTGTGCGCCGTCTGGGCCGACACCCGGCATCGGGAGATGGGCATCCTGCTGAAGAAAAGCGGATGGGTGGCCTCTGCTCCACCACGCTTGAGGGTACTGAGTGCTCTGAGATCGAATCGCCTGGAAACCATAGTCAACGGCGGAGCCAGGACAGTCGCGCTCCTGCTACGAGCCAATGAAGATGTTGACCCGGTTATTGCTAAACGGGCGCGGCTGGCCCTGCAAAGCCTGGAGAACCCGGCGGCCCAGGAGGAGGTATGCCGCCTGGTTATTGAGGAGGACCATCCCCTCGCACGTGAAGCGGCGCTCGCTGCCCAATATGCGCCGCGTGCATCTCAGGTGCGCGCGTTGTTCTACTTGCTTACAGAACAATGGGAAAAGTACGAAAGCCTGGACTTCGACTGGGGTCTGTTAAGGACAGCCTACCAGGTTGGCGACGAGCGGCTCCGGGAGCGAATCACGAATGTGGCCCGAAAGTCGGGGCGGGCGGAGTTTGTGGCTGTCGTGGCTGGGGGGCGAAAGCGGCGACGCCTGGCGCAGATGACAGATGAAGAGTGGCAACTCATTCTGGCCTTGCTTGGCAGCAACGATCGCTGGTCCGAAATGTGGCAACTGGCCCAGGTGACCCCGGCAGTGTGGAGCGCGAAACTGCTGCGGCGGCTGCGGAGCGCGGGGTGGATTCCAGTACAGGAGGAGGAACAGGCAGGCTTCGCCGAGTTGGCACGGTTGGCAGAAAAATGTGAGAGAGAAGTGCCCAAACTGGGAAGCATAGTGCGTTGCCATGTGACGCTGGAAGGATACGCCAGCTCAGCCTACAATCTAGCCATCAGTCCTGATGGTCGGTTCCTGGCAGGCGCAAGCATAGGCTACAAGGTGCGATTGTGGAGTCTACCCGATGGGGGAGTTCTGAAGACATTGACAGGGCATAACGCTCGGGTCAATTGTCTAGTGATCAGTCCTGATGGGCAAACGCTGGTCAGCGGGAGTGATGACCACACGGTACAGTTGTGGCGGCTGCCTGATGGAGCAGCGTTGAAGACATTGAAAGGGCACAGAAGTCCGGTCAATTGCTTAGCCATCAGTCCCGATGGGCAGTTACTGGCAAGTGGAGCTGGAAAAACGGTGCGGGTGTCTCGGCTGCCCAATGGAGAAAGGCTGGAATTGCTACGAGGACATACCGGCTCGGTTCTGAGTGTAGCCATCAGTCCTGACGGGCAAGTACTGGCAAGCGGGAGTGGGAATGGTACGCTACGGTTATGGCAACTGCCTGACCTGAGAAGACTGAAAACATTGAGAGGACATCTCAACTCAGTTGAGTGTCTGGGCAGCGGACCTGACAGGCAAGTGTTGGCAATCGGATGTAAGGATGGAACGGTGCATTTACACCAGCTTCTCGGTGGAAGGAAGGCCGCAACGCTAAAGGGACATACCAGGTCAGTCACGTGTTTAGCCATCAGTCCTGATGGGCAGGTGTTGGCAAGCGGGAGTACTGACAAGACCGTGCGCCTGTGGCGGCTGGCTGGTGGTGCAGAACCGAAAACACTGAGAGGGCATGCCCGAAGGGTCATTTGTCTGGCCTTCAATCCTGACGGACAAGTGTTGGCAAGTGGGAGCACTGACAAGACAGTGCGTCTGTGGCGGCTGCCTGACGGTGCAGAGCTGAAGACACTGAGAGGGCATGCTAGAAGAGTCATTTGTCTGGCCATCAGTCCCGACGGGCGAGTGTTGGCGAGCGGGAGTACTGACAACACAGTTCGGCTGTGGACCTCGGCTGCGTTTTCCCTGAGCCTTCTCCCCATCGCGCAGACGAGTGTGCAAGACATGAGTTGGGTACAGGATGCACTACAGGATGAAGCAGTTGTTGATTCTGAGCGAGGGTGGTTGGAGTTCATTCTGGCCTTGATGCACTGGCGGCGGCGGTTCGACATTGAGGTCGAAGAAGCCCCCCGGCGGATTGCGATTGGGGAGTTTGACATCGAGATTGATGGATAAACTTGAGGAGGATTTGTCGTGTCTCACTTCACGGTGTTGAAAACACAAATCACAGAGACGGATGCGCTGGTGAAGGCGCTGGCGGATATGGGCTTCGCCCAGGTCGAGGTCCATGAGACCCCTCAGCACCTCTATGGCTACCAGGGCGACGTGCGTCTGCAGACGGCAGAGGTCATCATCCGGCGCAGGTTCATTGGCCGGCTCAGCAACGACATCGGCTTCAAGCGGCGCGAGGACGGCGCCTTTGAGGCTGTCATATCTGAGTATGACCGGCATCAGTACTCCCAGGGATGGCTGAATCGCCTGACCCAACGCTACGCATACCACGTGGCGAGAACAAAGTTGGGGGAGCAAGGCTTTGCGCTGGTCACCGAAGAGACGCGGCAAGACGGGCGGATCCATCTCGTGCTGCGGCGGATGGCGTGAAGCAGATCGGGCAATCGAGTAGTGAGACTGTGGGATGAATATGGATGCAAAGCAACTGACGCTATCGACCATGGGATGTCTGCGAAGTGAAGCGATCGAGGCGCTGGTACGGGACGGATATCCCGAGACAGTGCTGGTCTTGGCGAAGGCTTTCACGCGAATAGATGTGCAAGTGCGTTGCACTGTAGTAGAGTCACTGCGGCAAGTTGCTGACCAACGTTTCGTAGACAGTGCGTGGGCGATCTGGGCAACCACGCGCCACGCTGGCCTCGCCGCCCTGCTCACTGAGTGTGGCTGGGTGGCTTCCGCTCCCAAGGAACTGAAGGTGTTCAGTGCACTGAAGGCAGGAAGACTGGAGGTAGTGACACCGGGCGGTGTCGAGGTGGTGACACCGCTGCTGCAGGCGTGCGAGGATGCAGACTCAACCATTGCCGAACAAGCGCGGCTGGCACTACAGCAATTGAAGAACGTGGAGGCGCAAGAAACGCTGTGCCGCCTGGTGATACAGCACGACCATCCGTTGGCCCGCGAGATCGCTGTGGCCACCCAGTACGCGCCGCGCGACAAGGTTCAGCGGGCCCTGTTCTACTTCTTGACGGAGCAATGGGACAGATACGAGAACCTGGACTTTGACCAGAGTCTGCTGAAAGCGGCCTATGAGGTTGCAGACCGGGACCTCCTGAGACGGTTGGCGGAGAGAGCACGGCGTGCGGGACGTGGTGAGTGGGTGGAGGTCGTTGCCGGGGGACGGCAGGGGCGGCGGCTGGGGGACATGACGGATGGGGAGTGGGAGGCGGTGCTGGCAGTGCTCGTTAGGGACCGGCGGTGGGGGAGTATGTGGCGGCTGGCACAGGTAGCGCCGCCGGTGTGGAGTGTGTGGCTGTTGCGGCGGCTGAAGGGGGCGGGATGGGTGCCGCAGGAAGCGGAGCGGGCGGGATTTGCAGAGTTGGTGCGGCTGGTGGGGAGGTGTACGGGTAATGTACCCGAACTGGGTAGGCTGGTGCGCCACCGGGCGATGCTAGAGGGACACATGGGCCGGGTCAGCTGTTTGACCATCAGCCCATCCGGGCTGATGCTGGCGAGCGGAAGTCGGGACTACACGGTGCGGCTGTGGAGCCTTCCCGACGGGACGGCGCTGAAGACGCTAGAAGGGCACACAGGGTGGATCGAGTGCTTAGACATCGCCCCGGACGAGCGGCTGCTGGCGAGCGGGGGCGGGTATAAGGATCACACGGTGCGGCTGTGGAGCCTTCCCGACGGGACGGCGCTGAAGATGCTGAAAGGGCACACATATCCGGTCTTGTGTTTAGCCATCAGCCCGGACGGGCGGCTGCTGGCGAGCGGCAGTGGTGACAACACGGTGCGGCTGTGGAGCCTTCCCGACGGGACGGCGCTGAAGACGCTAAAAGGGCACACAGGGCGGATCGAGTGTTTGGCCATCAGCCCGGACGGGCGGCTGCTGACGAGCGGAGGTGGCCATAAGGATCACACGGTGCGGCTGTGGAGCCTTCCCGACGGGACGGCGCTGAAGATGCTGAAAGGGCACACATATCCGGTTTTGTGTTTAGCCATCAGCCCCGCCGGGCAGATGCTGGCGAGCGGGAGTCAGGACAACACGGTGCGGCTGTGGAGCCTTCCCGACGGGACGGCGCTGAAGACGCTGGAAGGGCACATAGATTCGGTCAATTGCTTAGCCATCAGCCCGGACGGGCGGGGGCTGGCGAGCGGGGGTGGGCATAAGGATCACACGGTGCGGCTGTGGCGGCTGCCCGACGGGACGGCGCTGAAGACGCTGGAAGGGCACATAGATTCGATCAATTGCCTAACCATCAGCCCGGACGGGCGGCTGCTGGCGAGCGGGAGTTGGGACAACACAGTGCGGCTGTGGACGTCAGACCTGGCCCGCCTGAGCTGCTTACCAGTTGGGCAGACCACCCTGGAGGATATGGAGTCGGTGCAAGAAGCGCTGCAGTACGAGGTACCTGACGCGGAACTAGGATGGCTGAAGTTCATCCTCGCTTTGATGCACTGGCGACGACGGTTCGACATCGAGGTAGAAGAAATGCCCCGGCGGATTGCGGTCGGGGAGTTCGACATTGAGATTGGGGAGTGAATTGGGGACTGGAGGAGAGCCACGACTGGAGATCAGATTGGCACTGGTCTCCCCACTGTGTGCTCCTGTGGCAACGTCGAGATGGTAGACTTCGGCGCTGCAGCCAGCGCCGTAAGGAGGGTATCTAACACCTCCGCCAGCGTCTTGCCAAACAGAGTCTGGGAGGGGACGTCATACACGTTGGGGAGACCCAGCAGTCTCAGATCGTGGATGATTTGAGGACCGCGCTCGTGAAGACGAAGCGATTGCATGTCACCCGTTTTCGGGTTAAAATAGCAATAGTCAGATGAAGGGGATGAGCATTCAAGATGTGCTGGTCATCATCTCTGCCAACCACTAAAGCCAGGAGGTGATTATGATGGAAGAAAGACAGGTAGTAGACGCGAGTGCGGTATTGACCCAGGCTGAACATCGCCTGCGCAGCCTATCGCCAGAGCGTTTGCGGGTGGCCAATGACTTTCTGGCCTACCTGCAGGAACGGGAGGAGAACCAGGCGACCGCCGAGTTGCTGAATATCCCCGGCTTTGAGGCAGCCTTCCGGCGCGCTGTTGAGCAGGCTGACAGTGGCGACACGGTGCGCTTTGAGGATGTCCGCCGCGATGGTTGAGATCCGGCTGACCCACGACGCGCAGAAGTTCTACCAGACCGCTGATGCCTCGTTGGTCGGGAGGCTAAACCGCTGCTTTGACCAACTGCGGCGCAATCCTTATCAGCATCCCAACATCAAGCGGCTGAAAGACACACTGGCTGGGTATTGGCGTTACAGGGTGGGCGATTGGCGCGTGGTATACCGTGTGGATGAGGGCAATCGTATTGTCACCATCGTTCTCATTGCCCACCGGAGCAAGGCGTACAGGTAATATACACCCTCAGCCGGCGCAACTTCATCTGACCCGCGTGCGTTTCACCGCGCACTTACGCGCTGCCAGGCTCGAGCAACCGCATGGCTAAGCAATTGACAGGAAAAAACCCCATGCCCCGTGGTGATGACGAGCGCGCACAGTAGATCATGTTTGAGGCGCTGCAGCGACTTGCCGGGCAGGGCAGCGCCGAGGCGCAGGAGTCGTTGTGCCGTCTGGTGCTCGAATTCGACCATCCGGGTGCTCGCGAGGTTGCTGTGGCGGCAGGATACGCACCACACGGTTTGCACGAACAGGCGCTGTTTTACTTCTTGACCGAACAGTGGGATAAGTGGGAGGAGCTGGGTTTTGACCAGAGTATGTTAAGGACAGCGTACGAAACTGCGGATGAACGGCTGCGGGGACGGATAGCGACGAAGGCGCGGCGGGCGGGGCGCGTGGACTGGGTGCAGGTCGTCACCGGGGGCCTGCGGCTGCGGCGACTCGGTGATATGACGGACGAGGAGTGGGTGGCGGCGCTGACATTGCTGGACAGGAGCAATCGCTGGGAAGAGATGTGGCGGCTGGCACAGGCAGCGCCGGCGGTGTGGAGCGCGAGGGCTATGCGACGGTTCAAAGAGACGGGATGGGCACCAGAGAACGAGGGGGATAAGTCAGGGTTTGTGGAATTGGCGCAATTGGCCGAAAGGTGTGTGGAAGATGTGCCAGAAATGAGAAGTCTGACGCTGGAAGGGCACACAGATGAGCTCCGGTGTTTGGCCATTAGCCCCGACGGGCAGCTGCTGGCGACCGGGAGTTGTGACCACACGGTGCAACTGTGGCGGCTGCCAGACGGGAAGGCGCTGGAGACGTTGCAAGGGCACATAGATTCGGTTAATTGCTTAGCCATCAGCCCCGAGGGGCGGGGGCTGGCGAGCGGGGGTGGGCATAAGGATCACACGGTGCAACTGTGGCGGCTGCCAGACGGGAAGGCGCTGAAGACGCTGGAAGGGCACATAGATTCGATCAATTGCTTAACCATCAGCCCGGACGGGCGGCTGCTGGCGAGCGGGAGTTGGGACAACACAGTGCGGCTGTGGACGTCAGACCTGGCCCGCCTGAGCTGCTTACCAGTTGGGCAGACCGCCCTGGAGGATATGGAGTGGGTGCAAGAAGCGCTGCAGTACGAGGTACCTGACGCGGAACGAGGATGGCTGAGATTCATCCTCGTTTTGATGCACTGGCGACGGCGGTTCGACATCGAGGTAGAAGAAATGCCCCGGCGGATTACAGTCGGGGAGTTTGACATTGAGATTGAGTGGTGATGGGGCAGCGTCAGGTGGGTGAGTGAGTGAGTGAGTAAGAAAGGCACCAGCGGTCACGATTTCGCCGGACACTCCCCTCGGAATACAGCGGCAGAACTGTGATGAATACGGATGCAAAGCAATTAGAAGACCGCCAACAGTACGGCGAGACGCCGCCAACGAAGGGGCAGCCAAGAAGTGAAAGGATAGAGGCGTTGGTGCTGGACGGATCTCCCGAGGTAGTATTGATGTTGGCGGAGGCTATAACGCAGATTGATGGGCAGGCCCGCACCACGTTGGTGGATTCACTGCGAGGACTTGCTGACCAACCCTGGGTAGACAGTGCGTGGGCGATCTGGGCAACCACGCGCCACGCTGGCCTCGCCGCCCTGCTCACTGAGTGTGGCTGGGTGGCTTCCGCTCCCAAGGAACTGAAGGTGTTCAGTGCACTGAAGGCAGGAAGGCTGGAGGTAGTGACGGCGGGCGGGGTCGAGGTGGTGACACCGCTGCTGCAGGCGTGTGAGGATGCAGACTCGACCATTGCCGGGCAAGCGCGACTGGCACTACAGCAATTGAAGAACGTGGAGGCGCAAGAAACGCTGTGCCACCTGGTGATACAGCACGATCATCCATTGGCCCGCGAGACCGCTGTGGCTGCCCAGTACGCGCCACGTGACAAGGTTCAGCGGGCCCTGTTCTACTTCTTGACGGACCAGTGGGACAAATACGAGAACCTGGACTTTGACCAGAGTCTGCTGAAAGCAGTGTATGAGGTTGCGGACCGGGACCTCCTGAGACGGTTGGCGGAGAGAGCGCGGCGTGCGGGACGTGCTGAGTGGGTGGATGTCGTTGCTGGGGGGCGGCAGGGACGGCGGCTGGGGGAGATGACGGATGGAGAGCGGGAGGCAGTTCTGGCAGTGCTCGTCAAGGACGGGCAATGGAGTAGTATGTGGCGACTGGCACAGGTAGCGCCGCCGGTGTGGAGTGTGCGGCTGTTGCGGCGGCTGAAGAGGGCGGGATGGGCGCCGGAGGAAGGGGAGCGAACGGGATTTGCAGAGTTGGTGCGGCTGGCGGAGAACTGCACAGGGGAGTCGCCAGAGATTGGCGTGCTGGTGTACTGCTTGGATACGCTGAAAGGGCATAACCACACGGTCAGAAGCTTGGTCATCAGCCCCAACGGGCGGATACTGGCAAGCGGGAGCGGTGACAGAACGGTGCGGCTGTGGCATCTTCCCAGCGGTCAGGCACTGAAGACGTTGACAGGGCACACAAAAGGGGTCAACTGTATGGCCGTCAGCCCTGACGGACAGGTGCTTGCGACGGGGAGCGATGACAAGACGGTGCGGCTATGGCGTCTTCCCGATGGCCAGGTGCTGAAGACGTTGACAAGGCATACAAGTGGAGTAACTTGCCTCACTATCAGCCCAGACGGACGGTTACTGGTCAGCGGGAGCAGGGACAAGACGGTGCATCTTTGGAACCTTCCCGATGGACAGGTGGTGAATACACTGAAAGGACACACGGGACCGATCAAGTGTATTGCCATTAGCCCCAACGGGTGGATGCTGGCGAGCGGGAGCCTGGACGGGACGGTTCGGCTATGGTCTCTCCCTGACGGGAAGGCAGTTAGGACACTAGAAGCTCATCGCCTGTCAGTCAACTGTCTGGTCATCAGTCCTGACGGGCGGGAGTTGGCCGGTGGAAATTACGATGGAACGGTGCGACTGTGGCGCCTTCCCAAAGGAAGCCCGCTCAAGCCACTGGAGGGGCAGGGACACACAAGGGAGGTCCGTTGTCTTGCCATCAGCTCCGATGGGCGAGTGCTGGCGAGCGGGGGCGATGACGGAACAGTACATCTGTGGGACTTCCGTGAGAGACGGGTTCTGAGGATACTGAAAACCTACCACTTCTCGGTTAACTGTCTTGCCATGAGCCCCGACGGGCGAGTGCTGACGAGCGGAGGTTATGACAACAAGGTGCGGCTATGGGAACTGGGGTCCTTTGATCTGAGCCGCTTGACCGTGGGGCAAATGAGGCTGAAGGACTTGACAGGGACACGCGAAGTGCTGCGGGACGGCAGGACATCTGGCGTGGAGCGGCTATGGCTGGAATTCATCCTTGCCTTGATACGCTGGCATCGACGGTTCGACATCGAGGTAGAAGAAATGCCCCGGCGGATCACGGTCGGGGAGTTCGACATTGAGATTGATTGAGGGATGAGGAAACGAATCAGCGAATCAGTGAGCTGGCGAATCGGCGAGTTGGTGAATAGGGAGGAAGGTGATGTGGAGTTGGTTAAAGCGGTGCTTTGGTAAGATTGAGCGGGGTGAACCAGACGAACGGGTGCTGGAACTGGAGCGGGAGGCGCAAGGCCTGCGGCTGGAGTTGGAGGAACGAGACCGGGCGGTGGCGAAGCTCAAAGCAGAGTTGGAGCGCCAACGCAGTGGTGCAGGCGCTCGTGTCACCGAAGAGGTGCAGGCACAGGTGGAGCCACTGCTGACTGATGTCGCCGCGCCCGTCGCACAACTGCTCACCCAGGCACACTTGCTGGAGGTGGAAGGCAAGCCAGTGCAGGCCAGGGATGTGCTTGCCGTCACCAAGCGATTGGTGCGTGCTCTGGAGGACAACGGGCTAACGCGGGAAGGCAGCGTAGGCGAGACTGTGCCCTTCGATCCCGACTGCCACGAGCCGCTGAGTGCAACGACTGAAGTCGGTACTACGGTCGGGCAGCCGGTGGTAGTGCGGTTCGTGGGTGTGGTGTATCAAGGCAAGCTGCTGCGCAAGGCAGGCGTTGAGGAAGCGGAGGTCTGAGCGATGCCCGGACGGTTGGCTGTTGACTTTGGCACATCGAACACGGTGGTCGCCGTTTGGGATGAGACGCGGCAGGAGGGCGTGCCACTACATGTGCCCGACTACGGGCGCTTCTATCAGCAGGGCGACGAGCGCATCTCCGTTGTCCCGTCCCTGATTCACTACGCTGCTGACCGCCGGCGCTGGGTGGGCAATCAAGTACTTCAGCGGAACCTTTACCAATCCCAGCGCACCTTCCGCTGGATGAAACGATATATCGCCAATCGTAGCCCCGTGAGAGTGCGGCTAGACGGTCGGAAGGTTTCGCATTTTGACGCCGGCCGAGAGTTTCTGTCTAGCGTGCTCTTGTTCGCAGCCGAAGAATTGAGCATCGGCAACGAAGAGGTGGCCCTGACCGTACCCGTAGAGACGTTCGAGCACTATGAGGACTGGCTGACAGGTGTCGCGGACTCCGCCAGGATGCCGCGCTTCCGGTTGATTGACGAGCCATCTGCCGCCGCGCTGGGCTATGGGGCACACATCCAGCCGGGCGACGTCTATCTCATTTTTGATTTCGGTGGCGGTACGTTGGACGTGGCGGTGGTGCTCATTGAAGAAGAGGAGCGAGCGCGTGCCGGGCGGCGCTGCCGCGTGTTGGGCAAAGCAGGGGCGGACATAGGCGGCATCACCATTGACCAGTGGCTTTTTCAGGAGGTGTTGAGGCAAAACGGGCGCAGCGACGCAGATGAGGACGTGAGGCAACTCAGCCGCGCCCTCCTCGTGGAGTGTGAGCGAGCGAAGGAGCGGTTGTCGTTCCACGAGCGCGCCGATGTCAGCGTCGTGAACCCGCGTACCGGCGCGGCGTTGTGGGCTGAGTTCACGCGCAGCAAGTTTGAGGATCTGCTCGACGAGCACGAATCCTTTGCCAGGATTGACCAGACCATTCGCCGCGCGCTGAACGCGGCCCGTGAGCGGGGTTATCAGGAGGACGACGTCAAAGCGGTGCTGATGGTGGGCGGCAGCAGCCAGATCCCGTCCGTGCAGCGGACGCTGCGGCGGATATTCGGGCGGGAGCGGGTAATGCTGAACCGGCCGCTGGACGCAGTGGCCCGGGGCGCGGCGGCGTTTGTGGCGGGCGTGGACTTCTACGACCACATTCAGCACGATTACGCGATCCGCTACGTGAACCGCGAGAAAGGGGACTACGATTACCGCATCATCGTTCGGCACGGCACATCCTACCCCACGGCGGACCCGGTGGCGCGCCTCACGGTGAAAGCCTCGTATGATGGGCAGGCCCGGTTGGGCATTGCCATCTTTGAAATCGGCGAGCGGCGACGACGAGGCTCCGGACAGCCGGTGGAGTTGGTCTTTGATCCCTCGGGCGCGGCGCGGGTGATGCAGGTCACGCCGGACGACGAGGACCGCCGTACCTACTTCTGGATGAACGAGGGCAACCCGACGTTTCTGGCGACTACCTCTTCCGCCACGTCTTCCGCCAGGCAAGGAGAGCCACGCTTTGAGGTCGAGTTCAACATTGACGGCAACAAACGGCTGCTCATCACTGCCCGCAACTTGAGGACCGGACGAGTGACCCATAGGGATTATCCGGTAGTCAAACTAGCGTAAGACGCAAGCGTTCAGGAACACAGAGGAAGAACAATATGTCACACTTTACACGGATTAAGACTCAGATGGTGGAGGAGAAGTACCTGACGCGGGCGCTCAAGGATCTGGGCTACGCCTACGAGGAAGGGAACGTCGAGATTCGTGGTTTCGGGGGCCAGCGCACCCGTGTAGAGATCAAGATCGCCACAGGAAGTCCCGGCTACGACATCGGCTTTCGCCAGTCGGGCAACGCCTACGAAATCGTCGCCGACTGGTGGGGCATCCGGGGCATCAACCAGGAGCAGTTCCTGCAGCAGGTGACCCAGCGCTACGCCTACCACGCGGCACGGGCAAAGTTAGAGGAGCAGGGGTTCGCGCTGGTCAACGAGGAGGTGCAGGAGGGGGCGCGGATTCACCTGGTGCTGCGACGGATGGCGTGAGCGGCAAGAGGAGGTAAACCATGGAACTTCAAGAAATCGAGGTCTTTATCGAGAAAGATGGACAGGTGCGCATCGAGGTGCGTGGGGTCGAGGGGATGTCCTGCCTTGACCTGACCAAAGACCTGGAGGAGGCGCTCGGTGGCCAGATCGAGGCGCGGGAGATGACCCCGGAAGCCCACGAGACTGCCCATAAGGATGAGCAGGTGGAAGAATGGCAGTGGCAGCAGGCAGGATAGTTGGTTGAGGAAGGGTGTGGGGGTACGGAAGATGGTGGACGGCGAGGTCTTGCGCGTTCACGGGTTTCTCCCGTTCAGCCGCGCCAACGGGCCAGGCGTGCGGGCGGCGGTTTGGGTGCAGGGGTGCTCTCTCAGATGCCCGGGCTGTTCTAACCCGGACACGCACCCGTTTGTGGGTGGGGAACTTGTGTCCGTGGATGACTTGTTCGGGCACATCGTCGCTCCAGGGGATGCCATCGAGGGTATCACGGTGAGCGGAGGCGAGCCGCTTCAGCAGCGGCGGCCACTGCTCGCGTTGTTGCAGAGGGTGCGACGGGAGACGTCGCTTTCAGTCCTGGTATTCACGGGCTACACGTGGGAGGAAATCCAGCGGATGCCCGATGCCGGGGCTCTGCTGGCCTGTGTGGACGTTCTCATCGCGGGACGTTACGACGCCTCCCAACGTCTCGCCCGCGACCTGCGAGGCTCGGCCAACCAGACCGTGCACCTTCTCACCAACCGCTACACGATGGCCGATGTACAATCCGTGCCGCCTGCCGAGATCGTCATCACGAAAGAGGGCGAAGTAGTGGTGAGCGGAATCGACCCGGTCATGTGCTGAATGTGCAGGAGGAGGACGCTGCCATCCTGAGACCCTGTTCTCCACCAGCCGAGACCCCAGGAAGCGGGCACGGAACAACGTGCGCCGCATCGCTGGAGCAGTCCTAGTTCCCCGTTGACCCGGCCCTGCCCCTGGAGGCACTGCGGGCCAAAGTGAAGGCCATGGAGGAAGGTCGCTGCTGAAACACTGAGGAAGCTTTTCAGGTATCATCTCAATAATCTGGGGCAAGACGGGAACCTTGGCGCGTATTTCCACGTCTATATT
>CAYLPU010000111.1:0-16221 GCA_964385635.1 uncultured Anaerolineales bacterium | reverse complement strand
CCTGGATCTGGCGATCCAGGCCGAGCGAATGGGATAAATGCGATTGCCCTAGGGGTGACACGATAACGGTCGGACTTGTATCTCTCATGGTCTGTACCCTTCCTCGTGTCCAGTGCCAGCATCCAGAGTGCAATCGTCCACCAGGCACATCACCTCGAATGTCTGGAATACATACTGTTTACCGCTGCCACAATCGTCTTTAGATCGGCGCTGCTCAGCCCAGGATGGACGGGGAGCGAGAGTACCTCCTCTGCCGCCCGCTCTGCCTCCGGTAAGGTCGCCTCGTACCCCTGCTCCACGTAGACCCGCTGCTTGTGCACCGGCACTGGATAATACACACCTGTGCCGATGCCCTTCTCCCTGAGTCCCTCTAGCACCGCGTCACGGCGACCGTCGGTCGCGCGGATCGTGTACTGGTGGAACACGTGGCGATATCCATCCGGCACAGTGGGGATCACCACCCCTTCCAGGTGTTGGCTCAGGTAGCGTGCGTTAGCGATGCGAGCCTCGTTGAATCTCTCAAGTTTCTGCAACTGTGCCAGCACAATCGCGGCGTGGACATCGGTCATGCGGAAGTTAAAGCCCATCTGGTCGTGATAGTAACGTCGCCGCATCCCGTGTTGCCGGATGACCCGGCATTGCTCGGCGATTTCCTCATCGTCGGTGGTGACCATCCCACCCTCCGCCGCAGTGATGTTCTTCGTGGGGTAGAAAGAGAAACAACCGCTGCCGAAACTCCCGGCCCGCTTTCCCTCGTATTCCGCCCCGTGGGCCTGGCAGGCATCTTCGACCACGAGCAACCCATGTCGCCCGGCTATCTCCATGATTGAGCCCATATCCGCCAGCAGCCCAAACAGGTGCACCGGCATAATGGCCTTCGTGCGGGGGGTAATCGCTGCCTCTATCAGTTCGGGGCAGATGTTGAACGTCGCCGGGTCAATGTCCGCGAAGACCGGTCGTGCTCCAACGAACAGGATAGAATTTGCAGAAGAGATGAACGTGAACGGTGTTGTAATCACCTCATCCCCAGGCCCGATCCTGTGAGCCAGCAAGGCCACGTGCAATGCTGTCGTCCCGGAGGATGTTGCTATCGCATACTTCACGCCGCAATACTCAGCGAACGTTTCCTCAAACGCTCGCACCCGGGGGCCCTGAGCCAGCATGCCCGAATCCAGCACCTCCAACACGGCCCGTTTCTCTTCCTCACCGATCAGTGGTTTCGCAATGGGAATCACCGCACTCCCTTCCAGTCTGTTCTCAGCATTTCAATCATCCTTCCACACTTCTGGCACTGCAACACCACCCTCTCCCTCTCTCCCCCTCTCCTTGTCCCCCTGTCTCCTTGTCCCTTTGTCTCCTTGTCCTCTTGTCCCAACCGGTGCCCGCAGGGGCAGACAAACCCTCGCAGTCGCGCGGGGTTGCCCCACACCAGGCCATAGTCGGGCACGTCACGCGTGACCACTGCGCCCGAGCCGATCATCGCCCAGCGGCCGATGGTCACCCCCGGCAACAGAACCGCGCACGCACCGATGGCCGCGCCTTCGCGCACCAGAATGGGGCTGACTTCCCAGTCGTCTGCGCTCTTCAGCGAGCCGTCGGGGTTCACCGCCCGGGGTAACTTGTCATTGGTCAGACAGGCGTGGGGTCCCACAAAGACTCCATCCTCGATTGTCACACCGTGGTAGACCGAGGCGCGATTCTGGATCTTGACGTTGTCGCCGATGTGCACGTCGAAGTCAATGTAGGCTCCCTTGCCGACGATGCAGTTGCGCCCCAGGCACGCGCCTTCCCGCACCTGCGCCTGATGCCAGATGGCGCTGCCTGCGCCGATCTCTGCCTGGGCCGAGACGTCGGCGGTGGGATGTATTCGCACATCATCCATCAGGAGAATTGCGAATCTCTTCCTCCCCTTGTCTCTCTGTCTCCCCGTCTCCCCACCACCATTCCACGGCGAAGGCCCCAAACACGCCCATCATCAGGCCCAACGCCCCCGCCACGGCAGTGTTGAGCATTTTACGCGGGCCCACCGGCCTCTCCGGGACAGCGGCGTGACTACCCACCTGCAACACACCGTTCTCCTCCTGAGCCGAGATGCGCGACTCCTCCAGTTTGCGCGCCAGCGTCATGTACGTGTCGCGGGCCAGGTCGCGGGCGAGGGTCAGCCGGTTGCTTTCCGTGTTGATCTCCTGGAGTTGCTGCTGCAGGGCCAAAATCTGGGGCTCCAGTTCCACCAGCCGTTCATCAATCTCAGACGACTTGGCCTGCAGCGTGTTCACCAGATCGTCCAGAGAAGCAATTTGCTCGGCCAGGCTCCTGCCAGAAAGGGATTCGGCACTGTTGACCTGCACCTGGATCGGCGCAGAAGCCTCTGCGGAAGCCTCGGCATTGAAAGCCTTGATCTGCAGAGAGAGAGCGGTGAGGTCATCGGCCAGCGAGGCGGGGCTGTCTCCCGGCTGTTGCGCCAGTTGGCCGCGCAGCCCACGAATATCCTGGATGATGTAGACGATGGCGCGCTGGCCGGCCAGGTAATCGGTTTGGGCCCGGCGCAAGGATTCCAGTTGGGCTCCGACGATGCTGGCCTGGTTGCGGGCCTGGAACTCGATCAACGCCGCGTCGCCCTCGTCTAAGGCTCGCTCGGCCTGTGCCAACTGCTCTTCAAAGAAGGCCACGTCCTCCTCGCTCTCGCTCTGGATTTTGTTGCCTAACTCTGCTAAAACATCGGCCCACAGGTTGGCGATGGCGGCGGCGTCCTTCGGGGAGCGGCAATGCACCTTGAACACCACCAGGCTCGGATCGCCCTCTGAGGTCGCCTCGACCATATCTGAGAGCGTCCCTAGTTTCCACTCCTCGATGCCAGCCTCAGGCGAAGGGACGTAAGTATCCAGCACAGTCTGCAACACCTCGTCCGAGGTCGCCAGGGTGGGGAACGCCTTGTACGCGAGCCCCCATCCCTCCAGTGTCTCGATGCGAGGGTCGAACCGTATCTGGTAGCGGGGTTCCGTGATGATGACCACGGCTGAGGCCTCGTAGGTGGGGGGCAGCCGCAGACTGACGACGAACGCCGCCACCGCCGCCACCAACGCTAACCCCACGATCCACATCCAGTAGCGGATCAGCACCTTGACGTATTGACGCAGATCAATCTCTTCTTCCACTATGTCCTCCTCATCTGGAATTGCAGATGGCCACTTTCATAACCTCTACCCGTGCCATCTTTCGCCCTCTACCACGGCACAGAAACACAAAACGTGAAACGTGGCGGGTTATCACGCTTCACATTTTGCCATGTGCTCATGCCCCCCCCTTGTTCGCCGTCGAGTTGTGTGGTGGGGATCGAATTATAAAGGCACTACCCCACCCTGTCAAGCAAACTCGCGTCCCCCGCCTCCTCTAGCCGCTGTTTGAGGAAGGCGATGCTCTTCACCGGCGTCGGGTCCGCGCCGTTGAGCATAGCAAGGTAGAAACTCACGTAGTCGCCGAAGTGGATCAGGGACAGCATTTGGGCGAGACGGCTCTCGCCCCGCCCTTGCAGCGTCTCGGCCGCCACGCCCTCGCGCCGGAGCAGTGCCCGCGTCACGTCCCAGCGCACCTGCACGCGCGGATGGTCCAGGCTAGAGCGCAACATCAGCACGATGGTTTGCTCTCGCACGGTCTGGGGGATGCCGAAGCCCACGACGGCGTTGTGGTTCAGTTCAGGCAACACCTCGAAGAACGCCCAGTGCTTACTGTTCTCGTTGAACTGGGTCTTCCAGCGGTTGGCGACGGCGGCGAGGAACCCCGCCCCGTAGATGACCGGCAGCCGGCCCGCGATCCGGCCCGCCAGAGACTTGGCCGCGTTGTGTGCTGTCGGCACCGTGGGGCCTATCTCTGTCTGCCACTCTTCCATCACCTGGGCGGCTTTCTCCAGGCCAGCCGAGTAATCTCGCAGCAGCCCCAGCCGCCAACAGACACCCAGGAGTAGGACCAGGGAGTATCCCAATGCGGCCCTCGGCTGCGATTGATAGTCGAAACGAACCAGCGGTATTCCCCTCTCCTGCGCCAACGCGGCCAGTTTTCCCCCTGTGGTGATCGCTACCGGCCGGGTCCCCCGTTCCAACGCTGTTCCGAAGGTGGAGAGTGTCTCCTCCGTGTTGCCCGAATAACTGCAGCCGACGACCAGGTAGTCGGGGCCGCAGACGAAGGCGGGAAGCGTGTAACCACGCACGACGGTGATAGGGATGGCACAACTCCTGGCTACCAATCCCTGCAACAGTGTACCACCGATGGCCGAACCGCCCATCCCCAGAATGACGACGTGCCGAACCGCGCCGTAGGCCAGCGGCAACTCCAGATCTCGTGCCAGCGCCCAGGCCGCTCGACACTGCTGTGGTAGTTCGCTGATGTGCTCTAGCATACCATCGGGATCGAGTTCGCTGAAACGTGTATGGTCGTCCAGATTCATTGAGTTATCCTCCGTTCTTGGACACACCTGCAATCTGCGATGTGAGTGAAACGTGCCGCACCAGTGAGCGTTCCTGCGACAACTTAGGCTCCGGGTGATAGTGTGATAATACCAGCGGCTGGTGCGATTGTCAACCCGTGCATTGTCATAAATAGAACACGGATCAACACGGATCGCACGGATGTGCGCAGATAAAGATAAAAAATCTGTGAGAACCCGTTTCATCCGTGTGTATCCGTGTGCTATTTACAAAGGTGCTGCCGATTTTTCTCACAATCCGTTGTTGCCCTGCAATCCGCGTTCTGAGCGCTCCCTATTCACGTGATTGGGTACGCTGACTTGCTTTTCTTGGCCGACGGTGTTAGACTATCAGGCGACTTCGAGAGGAGGCGGCGATGGCGGTGCAAGCGTTGTATCGGAAGTGGCGACCTCGGACATTTGACGAAGTGGTGGGGCAGGAGCACGTCGTCCGCACACTGCGTAATGCGCTCACCTCTGGGCGCATCCATCACGCTTATCTCTTCGCCGGCCCTCGTGGCACCGGCAAGACGACCACGGCGCGCCTGTTGGCCAAGGCGGTCAACTGCCTGGCCCCGGAGGATCAGCGTCCCTGCAATGAGTGCGCCATCTGCCGGGCGGTCAACGAGGGGCGTCTGCTCGATCTGATTGAGATTGATGCTGCTTCCAACACCGGTGTGGACGATATACGAGAACTGCGGGAACGGGTCGGATTCCGGCCCAACGAGGCCTGCTACAAGGTCTACGTGATTGACGAAGTGCACATGCTCTCCACTTCCGCTTTCAACGCGCTGCTCAAGACGTTGGAAGAGCCCCCACCCCACGTCATCTTCGTATTGGCGACCACCGAATCGCACAAGATTCCGGCCACAGTGCTCTCGCGCTGCCAGCGGTTCAATTTCCGTCGCGTTCCCATCAGCGACATCGTTGCCCGCCTGAAGTGGCTGACCGAGCAGGAGCACATTCAAGCCGATCAAGAGGCGCTGACCATCATCGCTCACCAGGCGACTGGCAGTATGCGCGATGCCGAGAGTCTGCTTGACCAATTGGCTTCCTACGACGAAAAGGGTATCACCGGCGCGGATGTGCGCGCAGCGCTGGGGACAGGGACCAGCGAGACGGTGATCCGGGTGGCCGATGCACTGGCCAAGAGCAATGTGGCGCAGGGTTTGGGCGCCATCAACACGGCCGTGGACGAGGGAGCCGATCCCCGGCAGTTCGCACGCCAGATGGTGGAACATCTGCGGGCGCTGCTCCTGCTGCGGCTGAAATCCGGCGTTGCCCTGGCCTACGTCCCGGAAGATTTGCGCCCACAGTTGGAAGAACAGGCCGCTGCCTTTTTACCCCGGGCTCTGGCGCGAGCGGTACGGCTCTTCAACCAGGCAGCGACCGAGGCCAAAGGTGGCTGGCAGCCTCAGTTGCCTTTGGAGATGGCGTTTATTGAAGCCACTCTACCGGCTGAGCCAGCGGGCCCCACGCCTCACAAGCAATTGGCCCCGACCAGCCCTCGCACGCCGCCTTCTCTTCGCCACTCGGCGTCTTTACGTGCACCGTCCAGTCTTCGTCGTGAGCACTCAGCCGAACGGCCCACACCTGCCCGTTCAGCGCCGCCTGCCTCATCCCAGTCTCCCAAGACGGTCCAGGAACCGGCGTCCACTTATGATCACCTTGTGCCTGGTGATGGTTCGTTGACGCTCGAGATATTGCGAAGTCGCTGGCAGGAATTCTTGAATGCCCTCCGCCCGCGCAATCTGTCATTGGAAGCGCTGGTGCGCTCGTGCGAGCCGGTCGCCGTCGAAGGGGACGTCGTCGTGTTGGAGTTTACCCACAACTTTCACCGCAGCAAGGTGGAAGAGGAGCACAACAAGCGGATTATTGAAGACGTGCTGAGCAGCCTGGTCGGTCAGCAGTACCGCGTGCGGTGTGTTCTGGCCCACCGGGAACGCGCCGCCAAGCCCCCTCGTCGCCCGGCATCGGGGTCCGCCGCTGGGAAAGCCGTTTCGTCGGCAGAGCAGATCATCGCCGAGGATCCAGTGGTGCGTGCAGCGGTGGAGGACCTGGGAGCACAGATCGTGCAGCGGCGCGAATAGCAAGGAGAGTCAAATTGGCAAAGAAAAAGATCAAACGAAGGCAGAGCCCAGCCGGTCCGCGACCGAGCAAAGCCGGGATGCTCCAGCAATTGCAGAGCCTGCAAGAGGATATGCTCAAGGCGCAGGAGGAGATCGCCGTGATGGTCGTCACCGCGACGGCTGGCGGTGGTGCAGTGACCGCTGTCGTCACTGGCGAGCGGCGGGTACAATCGCTCTCCATCGCGCCAGAGGTCGTGGACCCCGAAGACGTGGAGATGTTGCAGGACCTCGTCATCGCCGCCGTTAACGAGGGGCTGGAGCAAGTGGATCAGGCCACGGCTGAACGGATGGCGGCTTTCACCGGCGGACTCGGCATCCCCGGATTGCTCTAGGTGTGGGCAGCGATGCAGACGACTCCTGCTCCGGTGACGCGGCTGATCGAGGAACTTTCGGAACTGCCGGGGATCGGCCGTAAGACCGCCGCCCGCCTCACGTTTTTCTTATTGCGTGACCAATTGGACCTGGCCGAGCGACTGGCCGAGGCGCTGCGTGCGCTCAAGGAGCGCACCCGTTTCTGCTCCGTCTGCTACAACATCACCGAGGAAGATCCCTGTCCCATCTGCACCGACCCAGGGCGTGACCACAACACCATCTGCGTGGTCGAAGAGCCGCTCGATGTGCTGGCGGTTGAGCAGGCCGGGGTGTATCAGGGGGTCTACCACGTCTTGCACGGCGTGCTGGCTCCCTCGGAGGGAATGTTCGTCGAGAACCTGCGCATCGGGGAATTGTTGGCCCGCATACGAGGCGGCGACGTGAGCGAGGTGATCCTGGCGACCAACCCCACGAGCGAAGGGGATTGGACGGCTTCCTATTTGCTGACGCGGCTGCGTCCTCTGGGCGTGCGCATCACCCAGTTGGGGCGGGGGTTGCCGGTGGGCGGCGATCTGGAGTACGCCGACGCGGTGACGCTCATGCGGGCGTTGGAGGGGCGGAAGGAAATCTGACTTTTCCGCGTTTCCGGCGTCACCAAAAAAACCGGGGCGGCTTCACGCCGCCCCGATGCTCTTGCGCCTCGCCCGCCTAATCTATGGTAGCAACTATCCGCGCCTACTAGAACAAGCGGGACACCAACAACTCCGATGGTTCGCTGTAAGATGGAATAGACCGTGGATTACACCTCCTGTCTGATCAAATCGATCTATTATCTTGTCCAAATAGCTCGTATCGCCAGACTCGTAGCGTCGATATACAGCATAGGAGCAAAAATCGGCCAACTGCAACATCCGTGTAGCGCAGGAATCTGCAAAGAATGGAATGTCGGTGAGATTGTGGAATCTGCCCCATCGCGTTCCACCACCAATGTAGTCAGTCCATAGGGCTCTGAACTCCTCTTTCTCAGCAATGCGGCAGGCGTCCATAATTACTAACCCTCTCTGAGTGTCTTCCTCGTCAAACCGGCGTCTAAGAAAGAGATCAAAACGCCTGCACACCTCTTCGAACGCGCGAGAAAGGGCTCGCTCACCATGCTGCAAAGATGGCTTGTGAATTGCTGCCGCGAAGGCTACTAAACCAGGATAGTTTTCATCCGCTATAGTAGAGTACACATCATCCATCACTTGTTGGCGCTGACTACGTGGCATGGAAGTCCAGGGTTCTTCCCTTCGTGCTCTAATGACAGATGCATGAAACTCTACAGACTCCGATCTGTTTGGAAAGTATGACTGCTCGATTTCATTCAGTCTCCGTGTTAGCCAATATATTCGTCGCTCGAAGACAGCAACACCGCCAAGGACAAAGTGTTCCTCATTCAGCGCTGCCTGAAGTCCCGGAGGCGTCCAAGTAGAGTAGATACATCTGCTAGCTCCTACCTCGTGCTGATTCTGTGTTCCTTGTCGCCATAAATAAAAAGGCAACCAGGTAAGGTGGGTCTCCCCACCTTAACGAGCCGCAATTATTGGGCAGCTCTCCCAGTCGCGGTTATATTATAGTACAAATTTTGACAAATGTCAAGCATTTTTACCGCCAATTTGCCACTAATTTCTCAATTACGACTGCGCCACATCCCCACGCTCACAAGGTCAACTATAATGCAACTTTACGCAGAAGTCAAATGTTCGCGGTGTCGCAAGCCAGGCAACGTAATCCGCCCCAACCATTGCAGGTCAGGGTGGTCGTTCCGCTGGCACTCGTGCGGGGGCACTCAGTTCTCACTCATCCACAAGACCGCCCGCTGGTCGCCTATCAAGGTGTTGGAAGAGGCGTAGGAGAAGATGCAGCAGCGGGTGTTGGAGTAGATATCGGGGAAGATAGCTGGCTCGCGGGCGTCTCTTTTGGATTTAGCGGACCTACCTTATCGATGTGCAGCACTAGGTCAGGGTCCTCCGCCACCTTGAGAATTACGAAACTCCGCTCGACTTCTCCATTGCTTCTATCGAAGGGAGCACAGACCATCTTGTCTCCGTAGATTCGCAGCACTACCATTTCGGGTGAAGTGTCAGTGACCAAGAATTCGCTCTGCTTACGGGCTGTGGCGTAGCCTGCGGTCCCGTGTACCGCGCGATATGGCTAATAATGCCTTCTACCTGCGCATCTAGCCGATCTTGGGCTTCCAGTTTATCTCGATAGCTCGCCTTGTCCCGCTGAGTGATAAGCGGAAATCCAAACTCAAAGAAGACGAAGATTATAGAAACCACAATAACAGCGATCCACAATCCCGAATGCGTGCCAACCGTGAAAAGAAGATTTGCCAAAGAATACAGAAACGCAGGAAACAGTCTGACTAACCTTCGGTAAATCGGGCCATCATTTCTCTGAAAGGACGAAAGGACCATAAAGATCATGTCGGTCAACTGGAACAGCAATAGAGCAACCAGCAACAGTGAGCCAGTTGCAACAAAGACAGTTGTCAAACTGATGGTGATGAAATGCAGGGGTATCTTGAAAACTCTCGCAAAACCCGCTTCGTAGATGAAGCCCAATAGATACCCCATTATTGGGCTGGCAGCTATGATCAGTCCTTCAGATAGCAAGAGCTTTTTTGGCTTTTCGCTCACTTCATTCCCTTTTGCTTCTTCGCTTGACATAGCTTCTTACCTGCTCTATCTTGCAGATAGTATAGTGTAACCTTGCGCGGAAGTCAAAACATCGCAGTGCCACTGCCGCAAGCCAAGTAACGCAAACTGCCCCAGCCGTTGCAGGTCGGGGCAGTCGTTTCGCCATCACTAACGTGCCGGCTTGGGCGCTATGTTTCCTGTAGAATCCGCGTTATCTTCTCCTTCAGGCTGGGCAATTCTTTCTCAACCACCCTCCACACGATCCGCAGGCCCACGCCAAAGTACTCGTGAATCAGCACATTCCTGACGGCGTTTCTCATAACGGCACCTCCCCAGCGAAGATGTACTCCGGCAGGTAGGGACTGACACCCTCCCGTGAGACCACGTCCACCTCACAGCCCAGCAGTGCCTCCACATCAAGTTTGAAGGCGATCAGGTCGAAGAGAGAACGCTCCTGCTCCATCTCCACCAGGAGGTCTACATCGCTCACCTCCGTAGCCTCACCCCGCGCAACGGATCCAAAGACAGAAACCTGTCTCACACCGTGCAGGCGGGCAAGGCACAGGATCTCCTCTCTTTTCTCTCGCAACTGTGTATCAAATTCCATATTCACACCTCGACTGTGAGCGAGTACAGTATGGTCTCGTCAAAATCCATTTACTTCAGCCAGGCCGGTTTGGCTCCGCGCGATGCACCGCACGAGGGACACTCTGTAATGCTGTCCTCTTCACTCCCGTACACTTGACCGCACCATTCGCAGTGCGTCCAGGCCCGCTCAGCCGCCTCACGCTTCCGCTGCAACTCTTGTTCCCCGCGCTGTTGGTCGAGATATGCCTCCTCAGCCGCCCCACTCACGCGGTCAATCACTCCCCACACACGTTTGGGCAAACCCAGGTCCTGGATGTCTTCAACCAGATCGTCAACGCCCTCCATCACCTGGCCGGCCGCGTCGAGCAGACCAGCCACGCCAGAGCGTCCTCTCCCGGTGAGTAACTCCTTAGCCTGATCCAGGACAGTGCTTCCCACAGAACTCAGCGCGCCCCTCACAGCGCCCTGGTTGAGGTCACTGACGGTTACCGTCAATGCGTCTGCTGTTTCGACCAGGGTCGCGGTCAGCGCTGGAGAGAAATCGTGAGGGCGGCTTTCCTGGCTTTGCAGGATGGTGACCACGATCGAACCACTGGTCTTGTCAACCTGGACGCGAGTGTCATCATCAGCGATTTCTTTCCTCAATGCAGTGGCAATGACATCAGCCTTGCAGCCCTCAAAAGTCACTGGATTGGGATGGGGAGCGACCGCCCCACCGACCACGCCAGCGCCAAGCCCTAACCCAACGGCAATTTGATCGGCAGTACCGGGTGCGCTTGCTTCGGAACTGGGTTGCGGTTCAAAGGAAAACCCCTTATCCAGCCGTGCTCGCTCTTCCGCCAACCACTCTTCATAACTTTGTTTTTTGTCTGCCATTTTCTCACACCTTTCCTTATGGTTTTAAGAAGTCATCCGTATTCTAGCACATCTTTGAGTTTCCTTCAAACCCCTTGCGGCAGAAGTAGGGGCAAGTCGAGACTTGCCCCTACAACTTGCCCCTACAACTTGCCCCTACAAGCGGTTACAAGGCGCTGCCGACTTTTCCTCCGATTGACCTCCGCGTAAAGTTGCACTATACTGAAGCCGCGCCAGACAAATCAGAACACTTCACTTGTAGGACAGCCCTATGACCCTCGTCTATCTTGCGATCGCCTGGCTCGCAGGCATCGCGCTCGCGAAGGCGACCAGCCTCCCCTGGCAGGCGCTGCCTGTTCTGGGACTGGCGGCGTTCCTCGGCCTGTTGCTGTGGCGGGATGACCGGTGCGTCCGGGTGGGTGCACTGTGCACGTTGATGCTGGCGCTGGGCGCGGGCCGCCTCCTGCTCGCCACCCCCCACTTCGACGAGACCACCCTGGCGACCTACAACGACACCGGCTGGGTGACGCTTGAGGGGGTCGTAGTGGGAGAGCCGGACGAACGTGAGTACTACACCAACTTGCGCGTGCAGGCCGAGCGGCTGACGCTGCCCGATGGCACGGAACTGGAGGTCGAGGGACTGGTGCTGGTCAAAGCGGGCCGTTACTCCCAACGGTACTACGGCGACCGCGTGCGGATCGAGGGGTTGCTGGAGACGCCGCCGGTCTTGGAGGAGTTCTCCTATCGCGAGTACCTGGCCCGCCAGGGAATCCACTCCCTGATCCGGTATGCCCAGGTCACGCTGCTGGCCGAGAAGCAGGCCAACCCCATCCTATACCACATCTTTGTCTTCAAGCGATGCGCCCAATCCACCATCGCCAGCATCCTCCCGGAACCGCAAGCGGCTCTGCTGACGGGCATTTTGCTCGGTGTTGAGACAGGTATCCCTGCTGACCTGATGGACGACTTCGCCGCCACCGGCACGACCCACATCATCGCCATATCAGGATTTAACATAACGATCATCAGCGGCATCTTCGCCGGGCTGGCGCAGCGGCTGTTCGGCCGGCCCTTCGGCTCTGCTCAGGGCAAGCGGCGGGCGACCTGGGTCGCCGTCGCGGGCGTGGCGGTCTACACAATACTCGTCGGCGCGTCGGCGGCGGTGGTGCGGGCGGCGTTGATGGGCATCATATATCTATGGGGCCGACGCCTGGGACGCCCCACCTTCGCCCCCGCCTCCCTTGCCGCAGCAGCCATCGGGATGACGGCGCTGAACCCCTACACGTTGTGGGACGTGGGCTTCCAACTCAGTTTCGTCGCCACACTGGGATTGGTGATCTATACCGGGCCGCTGGAGCGCATCTCCGAACGAGCGTTGGCGCGGTTCACTTCTGCCGAACGTGCCGAAAGGATCGTGGGCCTGGTCAATGAACCGCTCGTCGTCACACTGGCGGCCCAAATAACTACGACCCCCATTCTCCTCGGAACCTTCGGGCGACTCTCTCTCGTCACGCTAGCGACAAATTTTCTGATCCTTCCTGCCCAAGCGGGGGTGATGATCTGGGGAGGGATGGCCACGCTGCTGGGGTTGGCCGTCTGGCCGCTGGGGCAGGCGGTCGGCTGGGTGGCCTGGGTGTTCCTTACCTACACCATCGGGGTGGTGCGTCTGACGGCGCGAGTGCCCTTCGCCTCGGCAGAGGTGCAGATGGACGGCTGGATGGTGTTCGCGTACTATGCCCTCCTGGGCGGCCTCACCTGGTACCTGGCGCAGCCCAGGGAGCGCCGTGATGAGTTGCGGGACGGGTTGAAGAAACCGGGTTTTTTCCTAAAAACCCGGTTTCTCTCCACCCAGGAGACAAAAGTGCTCGCCGGCGCGGCCGCCATCCTGCTGGTGCTGGGCTTCTTCGCCTGGCGGAGCCTGCCCGACGGCCGCCTCCACGTCGTGTTCCTCGACGTGGGACAGGGGGACGCCATCTTCGTCCAGACCCCCTCCGGCCAGCAGGTGCTGGTGGACGGCGGCCCCAGCGAGGCGGTGCTGCTTTCGCAGTTGGGTCGCCAGATGGACTTCTGGGATCGCACGCTCGACGTGATGGTGCTCACGCACCCCGACGCCGACCACGTCACCGGGCTGGTGGGGGTGTTGGAGCGCTACCGGGTGGACACAGTGATCTTCCGCGAGATGGAGCATGAGTCCGAGGTCTACGAGTACTGGCTGCGATTGCTGGAGGTAGAGGGAGCGACGGTCTACCAGGGAGAGGCCGGGTTGCACGTGGCGCTCGACGAGGGACTAGAGATGATCGTGCTGCATCCGGGGCCGGAGTTAGTCAGTGGAAGCATAGGGAGCGCCAACAACAACTCAGTCGTGACTCGGCTGACCTATGGGCAGGTGTCGGTGCTGCTGCCGGGAGACATCGAGGCGGAGGTGGAGCACCGGCTGTTGGCGGAGGGCGCTCCACTGGAAAGCACAGTGCTGAAAGTGCCCCATCATGGGAGCTGCAGTTCGACGACACAGGGGTTTCTGGACGCGGTGGACCCAGAGGTGGTGGTCATCAGCGTGGGGGCGGACAACGACTTCGGCCATCCCTGCGCCAGGGTGCTGGAGCGGCTGGAGGTCTACCCTGAGCGAAGTCAAAGGGGGTTGCCGGTCTACCGCACCGACGAGCAGGGCGTGATTGAGATCATCACCGATGGGGTCCAGGTGTGGGTGGAGACGGAACGTTGAGCAGGCTGGTTCGGTTAGACCCTTTGGGTTTCTAAGACCCGATTTTGTCCAGGGGTGGGAGACATCTCTTCTCTGGTTGCGCAATGGTTACGTTACGAGCGCTGGACAAATCCTACAAAATCGCGTATCATTCCCACGCCAGAGGGTAGGACAGGCGGTTGGGTGGTGAGCCAACTGGACGGGGGGGGGCGGCCATCCTGGGCGATCTCGGGCAACCGGAAGGTACACAAGATGAAAAATGAGCGTAAGACCAAAGAGCAACTCATAAATGAGTTGGTAGAATTGCGCCAACGGATCGCTGAGTTGGAAGCAACAGAGACCGAGCGCAAGCAGGCGGAGGAGGCACTGCGCCGCCAGGCTGAAGAACTGACCGCGTTCCAGGCGACCGTGCTCGACATCACCACTGCACACGATTTGCCCACGCTGCTCCAGACCATCGTCGAGCAGGCGACGCGGCTGCTGAACGCTCTGAGCGGCGGGCTATACCTGTGCGATCCGGACCGGGAGGAAGCCCGCTGCGTGGTCAGTTACAACACCCCGCGTGATTACACCGGGATAGTGCTTAAGTACGGCGAGGGTGCGACTGGCACCGTCTGCCAGACCGGGGAGTCGCTGGTCATTGACGATTACCGTATCTGGCCTGGCCGGGCCGCCGTCTACGAGGAGGAACAGCCTTTCACTGCTGTACTCTGCGCACCGATGATCTGGCAGGGCCAGGTGACGGGGGTGATCCACGTACTGCACGATGTGGAAAGCCGGCGCTTCGCGCAGGCTGACCTGGAGTTGCTGACTCTGTTCGCTAACCACGCGGCCATCGCTGTCGAGAATGCCCGATTGTACGAGCGAACTCAGAAAGAAATCACCAAGCACAAGTGGGCAGAGGAAGCGTTACGGGAATCTGAGGCCAAGTGGCGCTCCTTGGTAGAGAACGCCCCAGACATCATATTCTCTGTGGACCGTGATGGGAAGATTCTGTTCATAAACTATCCACCGGCAGGCTTGACAGCGGAAGAGGCGATCGGGACAGATGTCTATGATTACGTCGCATCTGAGTATCACGAGACGACAAGGAAATCAATCAACCGAGTGTTCCAAACCGGGAATCCTGACCACTATGAAATCGCTGCGCGTGGGCCCTACGACACCATTTCCTGGTATTCGACCCGTCTCGGCCCCATCAAACGCAATGGTGAGGTAGTGGCTGTGATGCTAATTACCCGAGACATCACCGAGCGCAGGCAGGCGGAGAAGGCGCTGCGCCGCTATGCCGAACGACTCGAGGCGCTGCGGCAGGTGGGGCTGGAACTCACCGCCCAGTTGGACCTGGATGCGCTTCTCCACTCCATTGTCTCGCGGGCACTGGAGTTAGTAGGGGGGACCGCGGGTGGCCTTTATCTCTACCGGCCCGAGCGGGACGTGCTGGAGTGGGTGATATGTACAGAACCCCACCTGGCACCCATTGGAAGCATCCTCCACCGAGGCGAAGGCATCTCCGGCAAGGTCTGGGAGACCGGCGAACCGCTCATCGTGGACGACTATCAGCATTGGGAGGGACAGGCGACTGTCTACGAAGGCTATCCCTGGACGGCCGCCGTGGGCATGCCAATCCGCTGGGGCGAGGAGTTACTGGGCGTGTTGAATGTGAACGCCGATGCCCCGCGCGTTTTCTCCCCGGCCGACGCCGAACTGCTGAGTCTGTTCGCCACCCAGGCGGCCATCGCCGTTCGTAACGTTCGCCTTTTCGAAGCGCAGCGGGAGCAGCGGGAACTGGCGGAGGCGCTGGAGGAGGCAGCCTCCGCCGTTAGCAGCACCCTGGACCTGGACCAGGTGCTGGATCGCATCCTGGAACAGGTGGAGCGGGTCGTCGCCGGGGACACGTTCAACATCATGTTGATTGAGGACAACACCGCCCACGTGGTCCGCCAGCGGGGGTACGAAAGGCTGGACTTAGAAGAAGAGCCGACGTCCCCATCCCATACCGCCATCTTCATCGCCAGGTACCCCAACCTGGTGAGGATGGCGCAGACGGGGGAGCCGGTCCTCGTGCCGGACACGGCGGCCGACCCTGATTGGGTCCCGGGGAAGGGTCGGGAGTGGCGACGATCCTACGTCGCCGCGCCCATCCAGGCAAGCGGGGTGACGGTGGGCTTCCTGAACGTGGCCGGCACCCGGCCAGGCCAGTTTGGCCCCGCCGACGCCCGGCGGCTGCAGGCCTTCGCCGATCACACCGCCACCGCCATCGAGAACGCCCGGCTATTTGGGGAGACGCGCCAACGCGTGGCGGAGTTAGAGGCGCTGAGGAGCACCAGCCTCCGGCTCACGGGCTCACTGAACCTGTCGGCCGTGCTGGATACCATCGTCGCGAGCACTCTGACACTGGTAGGAGCCAGCGATTGCCACATCTACCTCTACGACGAAGTAAACGAGACGTTTACCTTTGGTACCGCGTTGTGGCAGGATGGACGACGAGAGCCA
>CAYLPU010000110.1:0-16423 GCA_964385635.1 uncultured Anaerolineales bacterium | reverse complement strand
GCCGGGGACCTTGACGATCATTGTGTCCCGGTCCACCGTTGCGCCGTGGGCCTCACATAAGTCGAGGGCTTTGGTGGAGGGGAACTTGACCCCCACGGACTCGATGACGTCCAGAGTAGCGGTGTGGATGTGCTGTACGTCCTCTGGGCTGAGGATGTTCAAACCCAGGCGTGGATTGGTGATAGATTTGATCTTGCCTGCCATTTTTATTCCTTTCTTTGCGCTTCCTTTACGTTTCAACGAGACTCTTCGCTGTAGCCATCGGCGTCGATCTCGCCGGCTCAATTGCTTGTGCCGGGCTTTGTCCCGTCGCCCGGCGGGTTGGGGCAGTCTCGTCCGCGGGAGATGATAACACGAATCGAAGAAGATGGGAAGGTGGAAAGGTGGGCTTGACTTGACAAATCGTCCCCACTCAGATAAGATATATCTGGTTTCTAGAGCCCAGAGGGAGTCCATCGCCCCCAGGAGCCTGGTCTCTTCTCTACCAAGCACTCCTATCCCTCTGGAGATGTTGATGGCGGAAGGAGGTGGTGCGTATCGCGGTTTCTGAATTCCCCTGCGAGGGACCTGATGGTCCTACTACTGCCTTCCTTACAGGGAAGGCCGGCCCTTGACTTTCAGGGCATTGCGACCGTGTAGGCTGCTGGAGTGCAACCTGCAGAAAGCCGGTGGTCTCCAGGAGCCCGATCTGAACTAAGGAGGAGAGTACCCATGAAACGCGACTGGCTTTACACTGTACTGGCTGTGGTGGTCGTTGCCGCAGTCCTGTTGACCGCCTGTCAGCCGGCCCCGCCGCCGGCCACCGAGGCGCCCCCCGAGGAAGTCACCGAGGCACCCCCGGAGGAAGCCACCGAGGCACCGCCTGAGGAGGCGACAGAGGCACCGCCCGAGGAGGAGGCTCTCAAGACCGTCACCCTGACCTTCTTCGAGGAGCCCGACACCTTGAACTACGTGTACTCTGGGATGTGGTACGCCCAACTGGCCATGGACTTCTTCAACCCCGGACTGTGGACCTGGGACAACAACCTGGAGCCCTCCCTGGAGATGGCCGCCGAGTTCCCCACCAAGGGAAACGGCCTCATCTCCGAGGACGGTCTGACCATCACCATCCCGCTGAACGAGGACGCCGAGTGGTCAGACGGCGAGCCGGTGACCGCCGACGACTTCATCTTCACCTACGACATGATCGTGGACCCGGCGAACACCGTGCAGTCCACCTGGCCCTACGCCGAGTACCTGGAAAGCATCACGGCCCCGGACGACTACACGCTGGTGCTCAAATTCACCGAACCCTTCGCCCCCTGGGCCACCACCATCTTTCAGTTCGTCATGCCTGAGCATGTTCTGAGGCCGGTCTTCGAGACGGAAGGGACGCTGGACAGCGCCGAGTGGAACCGCAATCCCACTGTCGTCAATGGCGCCTTCATCGTCAAGGAGTGGGTGGCAGCCAGCCACATCATCTTCGAGGCCAACGACAACTACTGGCGCGGCCGGCCCACCCTCGATGAGGTCTACATCCTGATTGTGCCCGACGACGAGGCCCAGATGGCTGCTATCCAGACCGGCGATACCGACGTCGGCATCTTCCTCTCCTACGCCGACATCCCCACGATTGAAGCACTGGATGACGTTGACGTGATCACGGTGCTCTCTGGCTACAACGAGAGCTGGTTCTTCAACCTCAACACCGATGAGACCGCGGCCGACAATGGCCACCTGGCGCTGCAAGACGTGCGCGTGCGCCAGGCCATTGCATACGCCATGGACCTCGACGCCATCTGCGAGGAACTGCTGTTTGGCGGGACCTATCCGCCCGCTACCCTGTGGGAGGAGATGCCTTTTGCCTATCCCGACGCTGAACTCTACAAGTATGACAAAGCAAAGGCCGAGGCGCTTCTAGATGATGCCGGCTGGGTAGATACCAACGACGACGGCACCCGCGACAAGGACGGCGTGGAGTTGGTTCTCACCTACTCCACCACCGCCGGCCGCGAGGTGCGGGAGCAAACGCAGGTCGTGGCCCAGCAGTATCTGGCCGACGTGGGCATTGGGATCGAGATCGCGAACAACTCCTACGACACCATGTGGAACTCCTACGGCGACGACGGGCCGATCTCCACCGGCCAATATGATATTGCCGAATGGTCCACTGTCGGTGACTTTCCCGATCCGAACTATTCGGATTGGCTCTGCTCCGAGATCCCCTCGGACGAGTCTCCCGACGGCGAGAACTGGTATGGGCTCTGCGACGAGGAACTGGATGATCTCTTCCAGGCCCAGGCCGTCGAAGTGGACCCGGACAAGCGCATCCAGATATTCCACGACATCGGCAAGATGATGAGCGAGAAGGTGTACTGGCTCGGCGTGTGGCACGACAACGACGTGTGGACGATCAACAAGCGTACCAGTAATATCAAAATCTCCGGAGCAGATCCCTTCTGGAACTGCTTCGAGTGGGACGTCAGTGAGTAAGACGACCTGAGTGAGTGAAGAGAGGGGAGAGGGGGGGAAGTCTCTCCTTCTCCCCGCCCTTCCCAAGAAACTCTGCCAGGTGTGGAGGACAGCATGACCCGATATGTAGTCCGACGCCTCCTGCAAGCGATTCCCCAACTGCTCATCATCAGCATCATTCTTTTCATCCTCGTCAATGCGATGGGGGATCCGCTGGCCTCTTTCGGCGGACGCCGCCGTATCCGCTCGGGGGACCGGGAGCGGCTGACGCGCCAGTTGGGCCTGGACAAGCCGATCCTGGTCCAGTACGCCATCTGGCTGGCCGGCAACGACTGGATGAAGGTGGACGTGAACGGGGACGGCATCCTCGATGAATATGGCACGCGCCGGGGGGTGCTGAGAGGAGATTTCGGTAAATCCTTTATGGAAAAACGACCGGCCCTTGAGATCATCGGAGAGCGAGTCCCCAACACATTGCTGTTGATGCTGACCTGCGAGGTGGTGATTCTATTTTTCTCGCTCCTCATCGGCATCTACTCAGCCCTGCGGCAGTACTCAGTGCTGGACTACGTGTTCACCGCTTTCTCGTTCATCGGCTATTCTATGCCAATCTTCTGGCTGGCTCTCATCCTGATGTACGTCTTCGCCGTGAACTTCAAGCGTTGGGGGCTGCCCCACTTTCCTACGGTCGGCATGTACGACCTGGCAGTGGGGCGGACGGTGGGGCAGATTGCGTGGCACATGGTGCTCCCGGTGGCCACGATTTCTATCATGAGCGTTGCCGGCTACAGCCGTTACGTCCGTTCTCAGATGCTGGAAGTCATCAGCCAGGACTACATCCGCACCGCCTACGCCAAGGGGCTACCCGAGCGGATGGTGATCCTGGGCCACGCGCTGAAGAACGCCGCGCTACCCTTGGTGACTATCGTGGGGATGGACCTGCCGCTGCTCTTGAGCGGGGCAGTGGTCACCGAGTCCATCTTCGCCTGGCCGGGGATGGGGCGGCTCTTCTGGGATGCGGCCAGGGATACCGACATCCCGGTGTTGATGGGTATTATGGTCATCATCTCCATTCTCGTCGTCCTCTTCCAGATCATCACCGACATAACCTACACCTTCCTTGACCCGCGCATCCGCTACGATTGAGGTGAGAAACAATGGCTACTTAGTCTGGCTCATAGCCCCAGTCCCCGGGGGCGGGGCATGTCCGCTACAATTAAGGTGAGAAACGATGGCTGTAACAGAGGTAACCTGGGAATTCTTCGAGGAAGAGGTCGAGCGGCCTCCGCTGACGCCAGCGCAGGTGGCGTGGCGCCGTTTTCGCCGGCACAAGATGGCTATGGCCGGTGTCGGCCTGCTCATCGTCATCATCCTTTACGTCACAGTGGGAGCCTTCTTCTACTCGGAGGCGGAGGCCAACCGCATCGATCTGTCCGTCACGCTCTCTTCGCCGTCGCGCTCGTTTCCCTTCGGCACCGATGGCACAGGTCGGGACATTCTGGCTCGTACCATCTACGGAGGCCAAATATCCGTTCTGATCGGCCTATGTGCCGTGATCGTATCGGTAACCGTTGGCGTGCTGATTGGAGCCATCTCTGGGTACTACGGTGGCTTCATTGATGCCATTCTGATGCGTTTCACCGAGGCCATGTTCAACATCCCCCAACTTTTCCTGCTCATCCTGCTGGCCAAGTTTTTCGGGGGCAAAATCCCATCCTTCAAACTGCTGGGCCGCTCGTTCAGCGGCAGCGTCGTCGTCATCATCGGCGTCATTGGTCTGACCAGTTGGATGTACCTGGCCCGCATCGTGCGGGCTAACTTTCTCTCCCTCAAGGAACAGGAGTTCGTGACTGCCGCCCGCTGCGTTGGTGCGCGCAATGCCTCGATCATCTTTGGACACATCCTGCCTAACAGCATTGCTCCCATTGTCGTCGCCGCCACGCTGGGAGTGGCCAACGCCATCATGAGCGAGGCCTACGTCAGTTTCCTGGGGGTGGGGGTCCAACCTCCGACGGCCACCTGGGGCAACATGCTGGATCAGGCCTACCATCATCTGGAGTCCGAGCCCTGGATGTGGTTCTTCCCGGGGGTACTGATCCTGCTGACAGTGCTGGGGATCAACTTCGTCGGGGACGGGCTGCGCGACGCCCTTGATCCCCGGGCCCTTGCTGAGGCTGAGTAGGAGGGAACCGTGGCTCCGCTATTAGAAATTCGAGACCTCACCACCCGTTTCTACACGCTGGACGGCGTCGTCCACGCCGTCAATGGCATCTCTTACACGCTGGAGGAGGGAGAGACGCTGGGGATCGTGGGGGAGAGCGGCTGCGGCAAGAGCGTCAGCGTCCTCTCCGTCATGGGGCTCATCCCTGACCCGCCCGGCAAGATCGCTGCCGGTCAGGTCCTCTACCGGGGGCAGGACCTCTTGAGATTGGACGAGGCACAGATTGAGCACATCCGTGGCAAGGAAATCGCCATGGTCTTCCAGGATCCGATGACCTCCCTCAACCCGGTTCTGACCATCGGCCGCCAGGTCATTGAACCGTTGATCGTCCACCTGGGGATGGGCCGGGAAGAGGCCCGTCTGCGGGTGGTGGAGTTGCTGGAGATGGTGGGCATCCCCCAGGCGGCCGACCGGTACGGCGACTATCCTCACCAGTTCTCGGGCGGGATGCGCCAGCGAGCGATGATCGCGATGGCGCTGGCCTGTGATCCCAGTATTCTCATCGCCGACGAGCCCACTACCGCTCTGGACGTGACGATCCAGGCCCAGATCATTGACCTGGTCAAGGACCTGCGGGACCGGTTGGGGATGGCGGTGATCTGGATCACCCACGACCTGGGCATCATCGCGGGCCTGGCGGAGAAGGTGGTCGTGATGTACGCGGGCTTCATCGTCGAGCGGGGAAGCGTGGACGACATCTACGGCGACCCTCGCCACCCGTACACGCTCGCGCTCATGAAGTCCCTGCCGCGGGTGGACCGCTCTAGCGGCGAGAAACTGGCGACCATCCCCGGGCTCCCGCCGGACCTCCTGGGCCTTCCACCGGGCTGCCCCTTCACCCCCCGCTGTGAATACGCAGTAGAGCGGTGCCGCCAGGAGAACCCCCGACTGGAGCCTGTCGGGCCCGGCCACGAGATTGCCTGCTGGGTAGACGTGACCACAGGGAGGGAACGATGAGCGACAACTATCTGAAACCGGGTTTTTTCCTCAAAACCTGGTTTCTTTCCCAAGGTTTCTCAGGGAGGGAACCATGAACGACGACCATGTGCTGGTGCAGGTACATGGCCTCAAGAAGCACTTCCCCATCACCCGGGGCATCCTCATTCAGCGACAGGTGGGGGCGGTCAGGGCGGTGGATGGGGTGACCTTTGACATTTACCGAGGGGAGACGCTGGGGCTGGTGGGCGAGAGCGGCTGCGGGAAGACGACGGCCGGCCGCACAATCCTCCAACTGTATCGCCCCACCGCGGGCCAGGTGATCTTCGACGGGGCCGACCTGATCGCTCTGAAGAGTGAGGAGTTGCGGTGCATGCGGCGACGGATGCAGATGATCTTTCAGGATCCTTACGCCTCTCTTAACTCGCGGATGACCATCGCCCGCATCATCAGCGAGCCCCTGCGGGTCCACAAACTTGCCTCGGGCGAGGAGCAGGTCGAGCGAGTCCAGGAGTTGCTTCGTCTGGTCCACCTCAATCCTCGCTTCATCAACCGCTACCCCCACGAATTCTCCGGCGGGCAGCGACAGCGCATCGGCGTCGCTCGTGCGCTGGCCTCCAATCCAGAGTTCATCGTCTGCGACGAGCCTATCTCCGCCCTCGACGTCTCCATCCAGGCCCAGGTGGTCAACCTGCTAGAGGACCTGCAGGACCAGTTGGGGCTGACCTACCTGTTCATCGCCCACGATCTGAGTATGGTGCGCCATATCTGTGATCGAGTAGCGGTGATGTACCTGGGCAAACTGGTGGAACTGGCCAAGAAGGACGAACTGTACGACCACCCGGCCCACCCCTACACGCAGGCGCTCCTCTCCGCCGTCCCGGTGCCGGACCCGGCCGCCGAGCGCCTGCGCAAGCGCATCATCCTGGAGGGGGACGTCCCCAGCCCGGCCGACTCGCCCCCCGGCTGCCACTTCAACACCCGCTGCCCTCTCGCCACGAACGTCTGCTCTGAAGAAGAGCCCCAGTTGCGGGACGTGGGCGGGGGTCACTTCGTCGCCTGTCACCGCGCCTGATGGGAGTGCAACGGGTGGTGGATTTGACAAAACGTGAGGATTGCATATAATACATACATAATGGCTTTGTGAACGCGTTGACCGGGACGAGTACTGCCCATTGAAGGTCCAAGAGAGAAGGGGTCACAGGCTGCAAGCCCCTTTGGCCGGATGGGTAGGAAGACCCCCCGGGAGTGGGTCCCTCAAATCGCGGTGGCGCGAGAGTATGGGGCTCCGGGACGGCCCGTTATCGCCGCAGAGTGCGTCGACGGATGAGAGATCCGTTGCCGAACTTGGGTGGAACCACGTGGGATGACCCCCGCGCCCCAGGGCGTGGGGGTTTCTGTATCTGGTGGCTGTGAGGAGGTGATCGAAGTGACCGACGACGACACCGAAACTATCCGCGTGCTTTGGTATGCAATCCATCCGATCACCTACAGAGGAGGAAAACAATGGCTGAGAAAGTGAAATACGAGGAAAGTCATCTTTACCGACTACGTCACTCGGTGGCGCATGTGATGGCCCAGGCGGTACTGGAGAGGTTTCCAGAAGGCAAAATCGCTATCGGCCCGCCTATAGAAAACGGTTTCTACTACGACTTCGACCTATCCCGGTCGCTCATGCCGGAAGACCTGGCGGAGATTGAGGCCCGTATGCGAGAGATCATCGCCGAGGGGTATGACTTTGTCTATCAGGAGGTTGACGAGGATAAGGCGTGTGACATTTTCGCCGATCAGCCCTACAAACTGGAACTGGTTGACGGCATCCTCTCCGCCGGGATAGATGAGTATGGCGAACCGCTGGAGGAAGCGCCCAAACTCTCAATCTACGAGAGCGGCTCATTCGTAGACCTGTGCCGAGGCCCGCACGTGGCCAATACGCGGGAGATCAACCCCGACGCGATCAAGTTGCTCAGCGTGGCCGGGGCCTACTGGCGCGGCGATGAACGCCGCCCGATGCTCCAGCGCATCTACGGCACGGCCTGGGAGACGAGTGAGCAATTGGAAGAGTTCCTGGCCTGGCAGAAGGAGGTGGAGAAGAGGGACCACCGGCGGCTGATCAAGGAGTTGGACCTACTCAGTTTTCACGAGGAGGGTGGGGCAGGGCTGGCCTACTGGCATCCAAAGGGCGGCCAGGTACGCGTCTTGATTGAGGATTACTGGCGCAGGCTGCACTATGAGGGCGGTTATGACATCGTCTTCACACCGCACATCGGTCGTGCGCAACTGTGGGAGACGTCAGGTCACCTCGATTTCTACAGAGATGGTATGTACGCACCCATGGACGTTGACGGGCAAGATTACTACATCAAGCCGATGAACTGTCCATTCCACATTATGATCTACAAGTCGCGGATGCGCTCGTACCGTGAACTGCCCTTGCGCTGGGCCGAGTTGGGCACGGTCTATCGCTACGAGCGCAGCGGCGTGTTACATGGCTTGCTGCGGGTGCGCGGTTTTACGCAGGACGACGCCCATATTTTCTGCACGCCAGAACAGGTCGAGGATGAAATCCTGCGCGTGTTGGATTTCAGCCTGAACCTGCTGCGCGGCTTTGGCTTTGAGGAGTTCAAGGTCGCACTGAGTGTGCGTGACCCCAAAACGCCAGAGAAGTATGCCGGCGACGACGCGATGTGGAAACAAGCCGAGCCATCGTTAGTCCAGGCGTTGGAGGCGCGAAGCCTGCCCTACGAGCGGATGGAGGGCGAGGCGGTGTTCTACGGCCCCAAGATTGACATCCACATCAAGGATGCCCTGGGCCGCACCTGGCAGTTGACGACGATCCAGTTCGACTTCAACCTGCCCGAGCGGTTCGACATGGTCTACATAGGTGAGGACGGGAGGGAACATCGTCCCTACATGATCCACCGGGCGCTGCTGGGGAGCCTGGAGCGGTTCTTCGGTGTGCTGGTGGAGCATTACGGAGGTGCTTTCCCGGTCTGGCTGAGCCCCGTACAAGTGGTCCTCATCCCCATCGCTGACCGTCATGTGGAGTACGCTCGCTCCGTAGCGGAGCGGCTGCGGGCAGGTGGTCTGCGGGTGGAGGTAGACGACTCGGGCGAGCGTATGCAGGCCAAAATCCGGGATGCCCAGATGCAGAAGTTCCCCTATATGCTCGTCATCGGCGACCGGGAAGTGGAGGCGGGGCAGGTGAATCTGCGAATGCGTGACGGCAAGGTGCCCGGTGCCATGTCCGTGGATGATTTCGTTGTCCTGGCGCAGGGTGCGGTAGTGGAGAGACGGCTGCTCTGACCGGTGATCGTCCGGGGTGATTTGACACCTTTCTGCAATTGTGTTATCATCCCTCTAGTGCATATCCGGTTGGCTCACATAGGGGGAGGTAGACGGAATTAGGAAAAAGAAGTATCGTGCTGACAAGCGAGTGAAGTACCGCCTGAACCATCAAATCCGGGCGTCCGAGGTCCGACTCATTGATGCGGATGGCGATCACGCGGGTGTAGTGTCGCTATCTGAGGCCTTGGCGGCTGCCCATGCCAAGGATCTGGACCTGGTGGAAGTGTCACCATCTGCAGATCCCCCTGTCGCCCGGGTGATGGACTATGGTAAGTTTCTGTACCAGCAGGCCAAGCGGGAACGAGAGGCGCGTAAGGCACAGAAGCAGGTCGAGGTCAAAGAGATCCGCTTGCGTCCTAAGACGACTGATCATCACAGGTCTTTCAAGATCCGTGATGCCCGGCGTTGGCTAGGAGATGGGTTGAAGGTCAAGGTGCGCGTTCGCTTCCGTGGCCGGGAGATCACCTACCCCGAGATCGCCCGTGAGCAACTGGTGCAGATTGCCGAGGAACTGTCCGACGTCGCGGAGGTCGAGCAGCGACCGAATCTGGAAGGGCGCACGATGCTGATGGTTCTGACACCAGCAAAGACAAGGTGACACGAAGGGGTAAGGGAATGCCGAAAATCAAGACCCACAAGTCCACGTCCAAGCGTTTCCGCCGGACGAGGGGCGGAAAAGGCAAGTTGATGCGCACCAAGTTGGGCAAGTCCCACTTGCGGCGCAAAAAGAGCGCGCGCGCGAAGCGTCTCTACGACGAGATGATTCCAGTGGAGTCGAAAGGCGTGCAGCGACGTGTGCGCCGTTTGGCACCGTATCTGGGGAAAAAGGGGAAATAGTGCTGTGAGAGTCAAGGGAGGAACCAGGACGCACTACCGTCATAAGAAGGTACTTCGCCAGACCAAGGGGTACTATGGCACGCGCCACCGTCTCTTCCGTCGTGCCAACGAAGCGCTGATGAAGGCGCTGTGGTACGCCTATCGGGATCGCCGGCAGAGGCGACGGGACCTGCGGAGATTGTGGATCACTCGCATCAACGCGGCATCACGGGAGAATGGCCTTTCCTACAGCCGCTTCATCCACGGCCTGAAGCAGGCCGGGGTGGAGTTGGACCGCAAGGTCATGGCCGACATCGCCGTGCGGGATGCGGGTACTTTCGCACAGATCGCGGAGGTGGCGAAGGACGCGGCATAGGGAGAAGCATTTGACTAAGAAGGTAGAGATCGGGGGCCAAGAGGCCCCCGATCTTTCTATTTGCAAGTCAGCCATAAACGTGTAAAATAAGTGTGCGATATAGTCGAATAAGAGAGGTGTTCTATGCCCCGTTTCGGTCCTTGGCCCGGCGAGTTTCCCATCAAACAGTGGGATCCCGAGTTTCGCCAGCGTGTGTCTCCCGATGGCAAGACCTATGGCAACATGCAGGAGGAACCGGTCCGCCAGTGGGCTGCGATCCAATTGGCGAAGAACTTTGGCATGCCCCATTGTTGCTTCTGGTTCTACGCCTCAGCGTCCCCGAGGCTACCCCTCCCGCAGCCGCACGCTCAACCCTGAGTGCCGCTCCCGCACCTTGTTGCTGTGCACGGCGATCCCGATGGCCCGCCGCATCCCTACCAGCACGACCAGCCGCTTGGCTCGCGTGATGCCGGTGTAGAGCAGGTTGCGCTGTAACATCAGGTAGTGCTGTGTCAGCATCGGCATCACCACTGCGGTATACTCACTCCCCTGGCTTTTGTGCACCGAGACCGCGAAGGCGTGCACCAGTTCGTCCGCCTCACCCCAGTCGTAGACCACCGGCCGGCCGTCTATCGTCACCACCAGTGTCTGTTCCACCGGGTTTATCCCCGTCACCCGGCCGATGTCCCCGTTGTAGACCTCGCGCAGGTAGTTGTTGCGCACTTGCATCACCTTGTCCCCCACGCGGAATGACCGCCCGCCCAGCCGCCGTTCGACCTTGCGTGGGGAGGCGGGGTTGAGCGCTTCTTGCATGCGGGTGTTGAGGTTGGCGACCCCGCACGCCCCCCGGTACATCGGCGCCAGCACCTGTACCTGATCTACGGGGTCCAGCCCGAACTTACGCGGAATCCGTCGCTGCACGATGTCCACCAGCAGGTCGGCGGCCTCCTGCGGGTCTTCCTTGGAAAAGAAGTAGAAATCGTCGAACTGGTTGAAGATGGGCATCTGTCCCCGGTTGATGCGGTGGGCGTTGACGACGATGCCGCTGTCGGCGGCCTGGCGGAAGATGGTGATGAGGCGCACGACGGCAGCACGACCGGAAGCGATGATGTCGCGCAGGACGTCGCCCGCGCCGACGGAGGGGAGTTGGTCCACATCTCCGACGAAGAGCACGTGCGCGCTCCCGTCCACTGCCTTGAGCAGGTGGTTGGTCAGCAAGAGATCGAGCATGGAGGCCTCGTCCACGATCAGGCAGTCCACCTCCAGCGGGTTCTCTTCGTTGCGGCGGAACCCCGCCTGCGGGGAGTACTTCAGCAACCGGTGGATGGTTTTGGCCGGGCGGCCTGTCGCCTCCGAGAGGCGCTTGGCGGCGCGACCGGTGGGGGCGCAGAGGGCGTAGCGGCAATCCAGCGCCTCCAGCGCCCCGATGACGGTGCGCACGGAGACGGTTTTGCCTGTTCCCGGGCCACCGGTGAGCACCGTCACCTTGTGGGTGAGCGCGGCGCGTACCGCCTCCCGCTGTTCGGGCGAGAGCTCGATGGCGGAGCCCCGCGTGACCAGCGCTAGCAGCCCGTCCCAATCCACGCTGCGGAAAGCGTGCAGGCGGGTGGTGGGGCTTTCGATCAGCGCCCGCAGGCGACGGGTGACGCCGATCTCTCCGTAGTAGAACGGGGCCAGGTAGACGGCCTGCTCTTCACGCACTGCGTGCCCCCCCTCTTTCTCCCCCATTGGGTAGGATGCTCCCTCCCTTTCCTTTCCGTTGGGTGGTATGCCTGCTCCTCTTTCCCCCTCCCTTGGGGGGGATGCCCCTCCCTCCTTCCCCCCCAATGGGGGGGATGCCCCTCCCTCCTTCCCCCCCATTGGGGGGGATGAAAGGGGGGGATAGACCAGCGTCTCGCACCGCACGATCTCCTCGGCGTTCAGGTCCTCAATGGCTGTTCTGACCAGGTCAGGGGAGACTTCGAGCAGGCGGGTTGCCTCTGTCACCAGCCCCTCCTCCGGCGCGTAGACGTGGCCCTTGTCGGCCAGTTGGCCCAGCGTGTGGGCCACGCCGGCCTGCACACGGGAGGGGGCATCGGGCGGCAATCCCAGGTCGCGGGCGATCTTGTCGGCGGTCTTGAAGCCCACACCCCAGATATCGCGGGCCATCCGGTAGGGGTCCTCCTGCACCACCTGCAGCGCGTCGTCTCCGTAGGTCTTGTAGATTTTGACCGCCAGCCCGGTGGTGACGCCGTGGCTCTGGAGGAACAGCATCACCTCGCGGATCTGTTTCTGCTCCTCCCAGGCTTTGGCGACGGCGGCCGCCCGCTTGGGGCCCACGCCCAACGCCTCCCGCAGCCGCCGGGGCTCCTCGTCGAGCACGCGCAGCGTGTCGGCGCCGAAGCGCTGGACGATGCGGGCCGCGGTGACGGGGCCTACTCCCTTCACCAGCCCCGAGCCCAGGTACCGTTTGATGCCCTCGACGGTGGCCGGGAGAATCTGTTCGCACCGCTCCGCTTTGAACTGGCGACCGTACTGCGGATGGGTCGTCCAGGTGCCTTCCAGCCGCAGACTCTCGCCGGGGTTGACCTCGGGCAGGTTGCCGACGACGGTCACCAGGCCCGCTTGGCCTTCGACGTTGAGACGGACGACGGAGTAGCCGGTCTCCTCGCTGTAGTATGTGATACGCTCGACACTGCCGTGGAGTTGGTCGGACATTGGGGGAATGATAGCAGAAAAGGGGTAGGATGCAAGATGTAATGTGTGTGGGTGTGTGGGTGTGTGGGTGTGTGGGTGTGTGGGTGTGTGGGTGTGTGGGTGTTGTGGGAGTAAAAAAGATGGCATACCTGGAGGCCAACCTGGGCGGGGGTGGCTAACCCCCAGGCATTGCCACGAATGGCGCCGGTGAAGCCAACGGACTGATGTGCTTTGGTGCGAAACCTCGGAACTTCACTGGCTGCCAGATGGTTCTAGTATACCCCAGATAGCCATCTTGAGGGTTTCGTAACCGTTACGAAACCGTTTCTAATTTGTAACTGTTGCTGAAAACGTGGGACGTGAAGCGTGAAACGTGAAACTACGCATCACGTTTCACGGCTGAAGTGCAGGACCAAGCCAAGATTGCTTCTCCTTAATGTCTCGTCCTCACCGTTTCCGAGGGACGATGATCCAGAGAAGCACGTAGGGCAAGATGCCCGGTAGGCCGCCTGGAAGCAGCAGGATCAGGAAAAGTAGGCGGAACCACCACGGGTTGAGGCCGAAGAAGGTGCCCAGGCCACCGCAAACACCCGCGATGATTCCATTTTGCCGTCGCAGTTTTTGATTGTCAGCCATTGTCGTGTATTCCCGTGCGGACCTACTCGTCTTCCTTGACCAGCGCCGAGAGGATGACGGTGACGATGCTGACGATCAGCCCGCCCATGAAGGCGGCCCAGAAGCCATCTACGTAGAAGCCGACGTGGAACCAGTTGACGGCGATGGTCGAGGCCAGCCACAGCGTGAGGCCGTTGATGACCAGCGTGAATAGGCCCAGCGTGAGGATGATGAGCGGGCAGGTCAGGAACTTGAGCACCGGGCGCACGACCGCGTTGATGAGCCCCAGGATGACCGCCATCACGGCGTAGACGATCCAGGCGTTTCCCGCGACGCGGATGCCTGGCACAAGCCACACCGCCGCGAAGAGTGCCAGGCTGGCGATAACCCAACGGATGAGTAGTTTCATTTTGCGTCCACCTCCATTCTGTGGTAACTGATCAGGCTCTTCCCAAAACAAGCACAAATAGCACACGGATACACACAGATGAAACGGGTTCTCACAGATTTTTTATCTTTATCTGCGTACATCTGTGTGATCCGTGTCCCATTTATGACTGGTCGAGTAGTTACCTTCTGTGTTTAATACGCAGTTCGGGCAGGGAAGTTGCATTTCTGTCCCGCCTGCTGCAGCCGTATCCAGCGGCGCATAAGGGGGACAGACAGTGCGATCTTCGGGCATGATGGCTCCTCGCTCTAGTTTCTTCAAGAGTAAGAATCACCAGACTACTATAGTCTGCTTCATCATCTGCGCAACAGCATCCAATCACGTACCCCTTGCACTATCTCCTCGCTGTTGCTTGTCACCCCCTCACCTTGTCACCCTCTCACCCAGTCACTTCCTGGATGCGCCGGGGTGAAAGGGCGTTCAGCGTCTCCACCTCCAGGTCGCCCAGGACACGTGCACCGTGGACAACCCCTGAGGGAATGAGGATCACACTTCCCACACCAGCCTGCACTGTAGCGCCCGCCACGTCGAACTCGATCTCGCCCGAAAGCACCATGGTCACCTGCTCCTCGGAGTGCGAGTGCGCCGGGAAGACCGATCCAGGCGCGTAGGTATATCGCACCACAGTCATCCGTTCGGCGTCCACGCACTGGCGACGAACGCCTGGCAACACCACCTCTGCCGAGAGATCCCCCCAGCGGGCGACTCGCACCGGTTCCACTGCCTTCACATCAGCCTCCTAACACCTCGTCACCCATTCACCCCCCCACCCTGTCACCCCCTCACCCTCTCACCCCCTCACCCTGTCATCCTCACCATTCCATCCCCCGTTGGGTGTCGTCGAGGAACGTCTCCAGCGGATGCTCAGGGGAAGTCTCCTGGGCGAGGATCCACTCGATGACCGGCTCGCGCCAGTGGATGCCGGTGTCGTAACCGTCAGGGTCATGCGTCGAGAAGAGATAGTCGTCACCGCCAGTGTACATGAAGTTGTTCACCAGCACGTGGTAGGTCGCCTCGGGATCGAGCGGGCTCCCGTCGTCCAGTTCGGTCATGATGCGCGCTCCGGCCCGGTGGTACGTGAATCCCGCCGCCGCCCCGCCGCAGCATTGCAGGTTGTCCATCACCTGCTGGCCGGTCAGTTCGACGTCCACCAGTGTGTTCTCGAACGGCAGCACAGCGACGACGTCGGCGCGGGTGATCTCACCGAGCGGGATGGCCTCGCGGTAGCCGCCCAGATTGGTGATCGCCAGGTCCGCCTCCGGGTAGTACCACAGCCAGGCATCCACGACCAGGTTGTACAGCGGCCAGTCGAGCGCGACACCGCTCTCGGTGTATCCAATGACTTCGCCCAGTGCCTCGTCTATCTGTGCTTTCCACTCGGTCACGAGCGATTCGACCCCCGCATCGGGCGTGACCGGGTTGCCGGTCCCGGTAACGTACTCGACCGGTACCAGTTCCGCCTGCGTGCTCACCACTTCGCCGGTCGTCGTGTTGAAGGTGATGTCCACCTGGGCGAAGGCTTGCCAGTGCGCGCCTGGCCCGATGATGCGGATGCCGCTCTGCTCAATGTTCTCGAGCGTGTGGCAGTGGCCGCCCCCTATGAAGGGGATCGAAAGTTCTGCAGCGACGGGGGCCAGCGCGCGCAGCGCGGACGGGCAGACGTGGGCGACGACGACGACCAGTTCAGCACCCTCCGCACGGGCCTGCGGGACGACGCTCCGCAGCGCATCGGCGTACTCACCGAACGATAGCCCCTCGACGTAGGCGGGCATCACGATCTGCGGTGTGCGGGTCGTGGTCAGGCCGATGATGGCGACTTGCACACCGTTCACCTCGTGGATGACGTACGGTTGGGCGAACCCGGGCGGGTCGCCGGTGTCCACCAGCGTGACATTGGCCGTGAGGAAGGGAAAGCCCGCTGCGTCTCCGTTGGTCAGCAGCACCTCCTGGCCGAAGTCGCAGTCGTGATTGCCGACGGCGGCCGCGTCGTAGCCCATCTGATTGAAGACCTGCACGGCGGAGGCCCCCTGGAACCAGGTGGAGATAGCGGGGCCGGTCCACATGTCGCCGCCGCTGAGGAGCAGAGTGTCGTCCCCGTCTGGGTCGTAGCCGCGCTGGCGCAAGAGGGTCAGCAGGTTGGCCGCGCCGCCGAGGGTGTTCGAGCCCTTTTCGATGGGCTCCAGGTAGCCATGTTCGTCGCTGGTGTAGAAGATGGTGACGGTGCGAATGTCGTCGTCAGTGGTGGGGGTGAGGGATGGCGTGACCGGGGTACAGGCGGCAAAGAAGAGCAGGAATATTGCTGCTCCACATAGTAGTGCCAGTGCTGTGCTCTTGGTTGGCAATGTGTTCTCCCTCAATCTTGATGGGGCAATTATACTGGCTGGTATGGAGTATCGCAAGTAAGACCTCGGAGGTTTCCAACACTGCCTTTTTCAGGCTAGGAGACTGCTTCAGCGCACACAAGGGCGGGTTTGACCCACTCAGGGCATCGGAGTATAGTTTGGCAGTACCGCAAAAGTCGCCCTGACGGTTGACCGTCATTCTGAGCGTAGCGAAG
>CAYLPU010000109.1:0-16609 GCA_964385635.1 uncultured Anaerolineales bacterium | reverse complement strand
CGGCTGGACACATCGTGGGAGACTTAGATTTCCCCCTACTTTTTGAGAAGATACCTAATTTATTTGTTTTGGTGCTAGGCTAACTCTTGAGTCCGGGCTACACCGCGATTGTGTCAACCACTGATGCGCTCGTAGTAACTGAAGCCTTTGCTGGAACGGACCAGGTGGTAGGGTAGGACGATGTGGTGCAATACTCGCTCCTTGCCCAATCTGATGTGTTTGCCGCTGTAGATGTCGGCCTTCTCGAACGTCAGGCTGGCGTCGCAATCATCTAATTGCTGGATGATCCCGTCGGCGAGGAAAGACCGGGTTGGGTCGCCGTCCACCACAATGAATCCTGACGGGAGCGTCTCAGCTGGCGTGGGTGGGCCTAGCAGTTGCACAAACCCGCCCCTTTTTCCCAGGTAGTTGACCTGAAGCAGCCAACCCTCCAGGTGCGACCGATCATCAGTTTCTCCGTCTAACGCGATCCCCAGCGGACCGTCGAAGTAGACATACTCGCGGAAGGCAATTGTCTTGCCCAACGGTCCGGCGTGAGATGTGCCCGGCTTGGCTGAGGTGCGACGGGGTTTGAGAATCTTGGCAAACAGGTTGGTCACAACCATCCGCTCCGGTGGTCGCAGTGCTACCGTCAGATCGCGCAGCCAGGGCCATGTCCCTCTCGCAACCGCCACGCCCGCTGTGCGGCAGGCGGCGTCTAGCAGTGCCATCTTGACCGCATAAGGCGTCGGCACCAGCAGGCTCTTGCCTCCCGATGACGTAGCCCAGGCTGGCTTCAGGCTAAAAAGCGCAGTAGGCTGGTATTCTGCGATCAGCCACATTATCCCTCCCGGTAACTCAGCGTGTAAGGCGCTGTCGTCTCTATCAGTTCAGTCATCACCTCGCTGAACTGCGCCAGCGAGTCGAACTCGCTCAGCGTGATTGCACCTGGGCGCACCTTCTCCAACGCCTTATGGATGCCCTGCAACTGCTCCCGGTAGCCGCCGTTGATGGGGCTCATCGTAGGGGCCGGGACGACATCGCTGCTGACCGCCACCACGCCCTTGAAGTCCACGATGTGGGGATTCTGCGTCCCGCGCATCGCGCCGTTGGGTTCGATGAAGGTGTAGAGAACGCTCTCCAGCAATGCCCGGTAGCGCGCCGCTCGCTGTGCTTCGTCCACCGCGTAAGTCTGGACGATGTCATTCAAGCCGATGCGGGCCACCTCAAAGTTGGCCACGATGGCGTAGATGCCGCTCGAGGCCGGGCGGTGGAAAATTGCCTGCCCCAGGTTGGCTTTGCGCTGTTCTTCTTCTGACTCGGACGTTCGCGCCTTCGCACTGCGTTCGCTGGCGTATTTGACGTGGAAGTAACTGTCGGTCGTGGTCAGTTCGGGCAAACCCACTACCCAACTGAACTCGGCCACGCTCTTGCGCGGGATGGAGCGGTTGCCGGCTGTGATGAGGTTACCGGCCATATCATCCAGTGCGCAACTCTCCAACAGCAGCGTGATTGCCTCAGCGTCGGATTTGCCCTCGATGGCCTTGCCGTACCCGGCGTCGGCGCTGATGCGGTTGGCGTTGAATTCGCGACATCCGGCGCACAGTGGCACATTTTTCTGGCCTGACAGCAGCCGGAACAGATGTTCGGCCTGGATGTGTTTGAGCATGTCACCGCTGATAGCGTTGACGTTGTGCAGCCGCCTATCCTCACCGACAATGTTCACCATGCGGGTGGTGATCTGGTTGCCTTCGCCTCCCTCATTGTTCAGACTGTGCATATTGAGCGTGGCCTGGGCCGAAATGGAAAGTGAATATACGTTCCTGGTCATGTTAGCACCTCCTTGATTGGGTTACTCGTTGCTTCCGTCGCTAGACTCTTCTCGCGGCACGCGGGCGTAGCCATAGGCCACCAGCAGGTTGCAGATCAACCGCGAGTCGTCGAACTCGTCAATCAGCGCCACGATGTCGTCAATGTCGCTGGTGCGGATACTGCGCCGGTAAGGGCCAGCCCGCTTCTCCATCACTTGCGCGTTCTCGGCGTTGTACTTTGTCAGAAAGCCGGCCAGTTCGGCGATGAACTCGTTGGGATAGGCCGCCTTGCGCGCCAATTGCTGCCCCAGTCCATAGCGCACGTCGTACCGCCGGTCGTTCAGTTGATTCTTGCGGTACTGGGCTGTGACCGTCGCCTGTCGGATGGCGTAGGCGATGTTCTGGAAACCCGGCGTTTCCAAAATCTTGCTCAAACGTGGTCCTTCTTGACTATTCATAATCAACCTCCCTAGATTTGTGGTTGTGAACTGGGGGACATAACCCCCTCGTCGCTCTTTCTGACTGATAAAGTAACCACTGTAAGCGGTGGTGAACTCGAAGAATGGACGTAGGTCGTTGCCGGAGAGAAAGTCACGGTAGAGCAAAAGCAGATTGTAGGCGTCACCGTGGCTCTCGTCGAACTGGCGCACGATTGCCTCGTGCTCGGCCAGCACATCCAGCGCGTCCCCTACGTCGCTCTCTCCCTCTACCCGAATCCAACCCGGCAAGCCAATGAACGAGAGATTCATCGTCGCCACCGACTGGCCCAGGTTCTTGTAAAAGGCGCTGTAGAAACCGGACACCACGCGGGATGGACGCCGGTGCTTGAACAACCGCGCCTTCAGGCTGGCCCCCTCCCGCTGGCTGGTGAAATCGAGCATAGCCTGGGTGTAACGGATAGCAGCCAACACGTCGGAACGGATGGCGGTCTCGGAGCGGGCCATGCGCCCTTGAAAGGCGTGCATGATCTTATCGCTCTCCCCTAGATCAATCTCGCCCGCGGCCAGCACGTAGGTCTTGCGATCCTTGACGCCGCGTAGTTGTTTGGTCAGCGCAGCGTGGTAAAAGCCCACTGCCTTGAGCCACTCCACCAGCCAAAAGCCCTTGACATTTCCCATGCGTAGACTGTCCGCCTTAGCCCGGTTCTGCCCTTTGCCCTGACTGGGATTGTAGATTTGCGCCGCCGTCGTCTCCGCCTTGATCCCCCAGCCGTGGGCTTCATCCAGTTCCTTCCAGGCAGCGCTGGCTGCTGCCAGGTCATTGGGCGTATGGGCGAAGAGGTCGCGCAACAGCAACAGCACTTCAGGCAGAGCTGCCTGAACCGCCCACCATTGCGTCATCAGTTTGTTGTAGCCGATGAGCGCCGAGGGATTGATGGCCCGGAAGACGTCCCAGTGCTCGTGGGGCTCTTGGCCGCGCAAGGCCGCCAGCGCCGGGTGGTCCTCACCCCGCGCTTGAGCGACCAGAGCCTCTTTGGGCAGTCCTTTGCGGATCTCAAAGAACTCGGCCCGCTTATCCCGTTCGACCTCGTAATCCACCACCGCCTGCGGTGGCAAGTCGGCGGGCAGTTTGGCAGCATTCTTGCGCGTGCGGATGACCACGGCAGGCACGTAAGGAGCCTGTATCGCTGCCAGCCGGGCGTCGTCCAACGCCGGCGTGCAGTCCAGGCGATAGTACGCGCCGTGGTCACTCAGGCGCACGGATGGCTGGCCGCGTCCCTCGGTGCGCTTCAGCACATCGCCCACGACTACCGCCAGCCCATAGGCCAGCAGCGGGTCGGCAAGCGTGCCGCTCGATTTGTCAGCGAATAGAGTTTGTGTCACATTGTCACCTCCTCGTTCTCACTGTGAACTTCCCGTCATAGTTCCTGCCTGATCCGCCCGGCGCAATGCCCGCGCCAGCAGCGCGTAGACCAGGAACTCTCCGTCCCGCTGTGGGTCAACGAGCAACTCGTCAACGGGCGTCCGTGCCGGGTCCTCGCTGACCAGCATGTTCCCGGCGTTGAGCCTGTCCACCAGGGGGGACGGCAGCCAGGCTAGTGTCTGGGCCACTGCTTGATCGGCCCCCGAGGCCAGCGTGTAGCGCCGGTACTCCCGGGTAAATGCGCCGTGATGCCGGGCGATGGCTGTAAAGGCTGCGTTGAACACCGGCTCACACGTCTCGAACGCCGCCGCCAGCAGCGAGGCCACCGCCACGGCCCCTTCGACGGCGTGAGGCGGCTTGCGGCCCAGCGACTTCTGCTTCTCCCGATGCAGTGGATTGGTGGGGTCAAAATCGGTGTGGGCGTAGAAGCCGGCCTGCGCAGGTTGCCCGATGGCTTTCTGGTAGCGCATCACCCAATCCTGCCAGCCCCGGTTGAGTTTGCCCGCGTCGTGCAGGAGCACGACCAGGTGAGCCGCCCGCTCCACCACCCCGGCTGGCCAGCCACAAGCGCGCTCCAATCGAGCCGCAGCCAACGCTAACTCCGGCCAAGCATCGCGTAGGAAAGCCTGGTATACCAATCGCACGTGTTCGACATACTCCTCCAGCCGGTAGGCGTAGCTGCCGTGCGGTGCAGTGTCCTGCACCGGGGCCAGCCTGGCCCGATAACCGGTGCCACGGTCGGGTACAAAGCCCAGGTCGGGGTCATAGCCGGCCAGCGCCGGATGCACCAGCACCAATGCGGAGCCGACGACATCACCCCCGTCCTGCACAGGTAGCCAACGGTAGTCCGACCGCCCGCGCTCGCCTACGTCGCCCATGTCGTGGAGAGCGTGCACCCCCCAGTCCTCCAGATCGAGCGCATCCTCCCGCGCCAGCCATTTCTTCACCAGGCCATAGAGCGTGCCGGGATGGAGGCTGAAGGCTTCAGCAACGAAGGGCCGTTCAGCCACTGCCTGCGGGTCATCGTGTACTACAACCAACCGCGACGACACCGCCCGGATCAAATCACCCGCCTCGCCGGACCGCTGGCCATCCATCACGCTGTTCATCCTATGCCGGTGCATCTCCTGGGTAGCGACCAGCCCTTCGACGATGGCCCGGTCGCGAGGGCCGTGCGCCGCGCTGATGATTGCCTGCTCGTCGCCAAAGGTCAACGTGCCGCCATTACGATCCTGGAATTCGGCCAGCGTGCGGGCGACCTCCTCCTTTTGGCCTTTGTAGGGCATCACGTTTTCTGTCAGGTCAACCGTTTCGCCCCCCGCGTCGAACGTCTCGGCGTAGACGAACACATCTCCCTCCTCGCCTGGGTATCTTGCGCAGCGACCGGCCCGTTGCAGGACGGCGTTGGCCGGGGCCAATTCGGTGTGCAGTGCCTGGCAGGTAATGTCCAGCCCGACCTCGACTACCTGCGTGGCGACCACGATCCAACTCCCGCTCCTGTCATCGTCCTTGCCAAACAAGCGCCGAATTTCGCTTTCGATGCGTTGCCGGTCCTCCGGCAGAAAGCGACTGTGGAGCAGGAGCACCTGGGTATCGCCCCGGTCAGGGTGATCGTGCAGCGCCTCGAACAGGGCGCGGGCACGGTCCACCACGTTGCAGACAACTAGCGTGCGGCTTCGGGGTTACGCCAGCACCGCATCGGCGCACAGCGGCCCATCCGCGACGTGATAGCGGCGGGTCTTTTGCTGCGACGGGAGTGCCTGCATCGACTGGCGGGCGGCGTCATTTTCCGGCACCACTACGGCATCCAATGCGCTGGCTAGTCCATCCAGCATATCGCCGGAGAACGTGGCCGTCATTAACAAAAAGGGCGTCACGCCGCGCAGCATCCGCAGCACTTGCAATGTGGTGGGCAGCGTCGAGAGGGGATCAAACAGGTGGAACTCGTCAAAGACAAGGTACGATGCAACCACAGCACCAGCGTTCAGGTTGCCCAATCGCCGGGGCAGGCTGTAGGGTGAGAGCAAGAAACTGCTCAACACCTGATCTATGGTGGCAAAGGTGAGCGTGGCGGTCAACTCCTTATCGTCGGCGTGCTCCCCGGTCTGGATGGCCACGCGAATGCGGTCGTCGCGGCCCGCCCGTCTCACCTTGCCGGTGAATTCTTCTACAAACTGGTTGGCCAACACACGCATCGGCACGGCGTACAGACACTTGTGGGGAAAACCACGCCCGTGTTCGATAGCGTCGAGGAAGGGCAGCATCGCTGCCATTGTCTTGCCCGCGCCAGTGGGGGCCTGCAGAATCACGTTGCGATCGCTCAAGAGCAATTCGGCCACGCGGCGCTGAAAAGGGTAAGGAACCAGGCTCATAGGTCAATCTCCAAAGTAACTGGCAAAGGTCTGGTCTAGCGTACCGCCCTCCGTCGCGCTGCCCCGACTGACTTGCCAACCATAAGATTCTGCCAACCTCCTCGCCTCCCCCACCATCCGCTCCCGCAACTCCCTCGGCTCCACCACCTCCACGTCCGCCCCCCACCCCCGGATCCACGGCAGCATCTCCTGTGGCTCGGCCACCCACGCCCGCCAGAGCAGGCTTCCGTCGGGTTGCTCCTCCGCCTGCTCGCTCCGGTGCCAGCGGGTCTCTCGCACCCGATGGGCCACACGGGGGTGGAACCGCAGCACCACCTCGACCGGCTCCGCCTCGGTGTACCAGATGCCCCAGGCGTCGGCCAGTTTCTCGTGCGGGTCGAAGTCTTCCGGGATAGCGTACGGTTTGTCGGCCAATTCGATGCGCTGGATGCGCTCCACCTTGAACGTCCGCAGCGCCCCCGGCGGTTCCCGCCAGCCGATGACGTGGCTGGTCTGGCCGACGGCGTAGGGCTCGATGAAGTAGGGGGCGAAGTCGTAGTCGTAGACCCGCCCGCTCACGTGCCGGTGCCACAGGTGCACCATCAGCCCTTGCGACCAGGCGCGGGTCAGCGTTTCCAGCACCTCCAGGTACACCGGGTCGTGGCGCTGGGCCTCATCGTCCATCACGTCGGCCGAGGCATCCAGGTGGTGGGAGATCATCGGTGCCAGTTGCTCCAGGGCGAGGCCGAGTTTACGCAGCGCCGACGCCGCATGGGGGTTGTGCTTGTCAGTGCGTGTCGCCATCAGTCGGGCCGCCAGGTGGAGCGCCATCGCCTCGTGCAGCGTCAACCGCACGTGAGTCAGATAGTGGTCACGATCAATCGCCAGTCGTCCGTCTTCGGCCTCGTAGACGCAAAACCGGCCCAGGTCTAGCAGATAGCGATGGATCGTGGAGCGATTCACCCCCAGCCGCCGGGCGATCTCCGCCTGGGTCAGTCCTTCGGGGTGGGCCAGCAGCAATGCCTCAATCTGCAACAACCGTTCGGCCTTACCGGTCGCTCGTTCCATGTCTCGGGTGTCCTTTCGACTGTGTTGTGTCCTTGACTATTATACCATGCCTCACTCTCGAATTCCGCAACAGAATGTGGCGATTTGAAGAGGTTTTTCCAGTAGGGCAAGATGGCATCTTGCCCCACGTCGGCGGGTGTGGTCACCGCCGCCTCCGGAACAGGCTCAGGAATCCTCCCTTGTCCTCCACGAGCAGTGTGCCCTGCTCCTCCAGCGCCGGCAGGTCCCGCTGCACCGTCGAGCGATGAACTCCCAGCAGCCGCGCCAGTTGGCTGGAGCGAATGTGGTTGGGGTACTCGGGAACCAACTCCTCGTACCGGTCCAGACGTCCCTGACTGGGCTTGCGTCCCATGCTGCACCTCCCTCTCGGATGGATTTGCCTCCATCCTAACAGAGAGGTGTTGCAGGTAGGGCAACAGTCCTATGGTGCCGGGAAGAAAAACGGCCACGTTCTCTACACTCCAACCACCCTCAGCGGCCAAGGGTGAGGTTGCGCTGTTTTGATTCCTGAAGTATACTAGATGAGTCGTTACTGGTGTTCTTCCAGAGCCATGAGTCGCTAAGCCGTATGAGCATAACCACTGCACCTCAAGTAACGCTAGATGGCACCGGCCTGACGGGGATCGGACACCTCGACATCACGATTGCGATCCGTGCCACTATCGAGGTGGATGCAGCGACGGCCCGGCGCAAGGTAACCGGCTGGCTGGTGAGCCAGGTCGGCAACCTGCTGATGGGCGACATCCCATCGCTGGTCATCGCCGACCGCGTCGTCTGGCGTGTGCCTGTGCTGCTGACCTCACCCGAACGGGGCATCGTGGGCCAGGTGGGTATGGTGGATGTGGATGCCCATACGGGCGACGTGCTCTCTGACGACGAGCTGATCCAGGAGCTGATTGAGCGTGGCCGCCGACTTGTCCGTCCCTCACCGCCGCCAGCAGAGTGAATCTGGTTGCCTGTCTGCTTGTGTCGAGATGGTACTGGCCTATTGGGGGCAGGTGCACACTCAAGCAGCATTGTCCCGCATCCTGGGCACTGATCCCGACGTCGGCACACCAGCCTCACGCGTGCTCCACCTGCAATCTCCTGCATTGGCTGTCTCCTACATCCAGGCTTCTGAGAACGATATCCGCCGCTGGCTGGCAGAGCATGTACCCGTCATTGCACTGGTGCATACCGCGGAACTGCCGTACTGGTCAGAGCGTTGCGCCCACGCGGTCGTTGTGGTCAGGATGGATGATGCCTGGGTATGGGTGAACGATCCCGCGTTTGACCAGGCCCCGCTTCGTGTGCCGACGGGCGACTTCGCGCTGGCGCGTGACGCAATGGACAACTATGTGGCCGTGCTCCGTCCCACCTCATAGAAGACCTTTCTGCGTCCCCGCTCTGTCCGCCCGGCGCAAGGCCCACGCCAGTTGGGATGACCTTGTCCATACCTTGCGTGAGCGTGGCGCACGGTACGTCATTGGCACGGAGGGCCATCCGGTGGCTGTCCTCTTGACGCTCGAGGAGTACGATCATTACCTCGACTTGCTGGACGACGAGACGCACAGTCGAGACGATGAACTTGCCGCGCGTCTGGTTCAGGCGGCCACCCGACCAACCCGCGAAGAGCGACAATCCTTTCGAGACTATTTGCGCCAGCGCCAGGTGTGACGGATCTGCCAGGCGGAAGAACCCGGCTAAAGCCTCCACTCCAGACACTAACTGAACCGAATCGAGCCTAACCATACCATCCGCGCCAGTTGGCTGGGGCGAATGGTGCCGGGGTAGTCGGGGACCAATTCCTCAGTGCTATCAGCGAATTCGGCGTTTCAGTGGTTCGAGCGTCTGTATGCGCCCTATCAACCTGCGCCGACGAGAAAAACCCTGAACGCCGCCAGGCGTGGGCGGGTAGCGATCGCGGAAATCGGAGGCGCAGTCGTCCGTGTCGCAGTAAGGGGGCTCCCGTTCCAGTGAGTGGGTGAATACGCTCACGCCCGCATGCGGGTTTACACCCGGGTAGGTCGCGTCGCCCCAGACGACCGCGTCCACGACCTGGTCGGCCGGCCCCAGTAACAACACCTGATCCCCGTCGTTGCGCAGCACCCACTCGCCGGTTCCCCAACCAGCGTACCTGACCATGTCCGGCGTGTCGCTGTTGTCGGACATCTCAAAATCGGCCTGGACCACCTGGGAACCGTCACAGGCTACGACCAGCACGGTCTGTGGGGAGATCGTCGTGCCCGGCGGGAACTGGTACATGCCCTCGAAGCGGCCGGCCGTTTCGGCGTCGCCGATCTTGTAGTCGGTCAGGTCTACCGTTTGCGCCGTCGGGTTGTAGAGCTCCACCCATTCCGCGCCCGCCGACCCCGCGTAGTACACCTCGCTGATCACCACGTAATCTGCCGGCGGCGGAGGGGGAGTGTGACCGCGCATCAGCAGGGGCAGGAATACGGGGTGCGCCAGCGCCCAGTCGGCCTCGAAGAGACGCGCCAGGTAGTGGTAGACTTCGTCCGATTTCACCTGCAGCGCCATCTCGCGGTTGACCTTGTTGGAACTCTCGCTGCCGTTGATGGAGCCGACGTGCGTATAGCCGCCCTCGTCATGCAGCCATACGAGCACCATCTTGTTGTGGATGCCCCACTGCGTGGGGTCGCCGATGGCCGCCTCCAGGTCCAGCCCTTCGGCGTAGGCGACCTGGTTGACGTAGGCGACCGTGCTGGCGTTGGTGTTCTGATAGAAGATCTGGCCGAGCGTGCCGCCGTTGAGCAGGAGACGCACAGTCGCGCCCCGGCGGGCGGCAGCGATGGTGGCCTCCAGTCGCGGGTTGGGGTCGTCGGCGGGATCTTCCCCCCAGGCGACGTGCTCATACAGTTGTTCGACGTAGATCGTGTCGCCCGCGCCAGCCCGAGCCAGCAGCCCCAACAGCGCGTCGGACTGGCGCAGCACCGCCTCCGGCGCGGTGAACAACTCGAAGCCGAAGGTGCCGTTGACCGTCAGTGGGTCGGGGAAACACACGGTGTAGGTCACGTGATCGGGGACGGTCAGTACCGGCGCGTAGGCCGGGTCCGGCGGGCCGTAGCCGGCGGTGTAGCCGGTGTTCCAGCGCAGGATGTCGTTGTGGTGGGCCGGGTCCAGGTCGAACGCGAAGACCTGGGCGGCGCGGGCCACGACCGCTGGCCCGTTCGTCGCCAACACGACGCCCCGGGAGCCATAGGTGCCGTTCGACTTGTCGTCGGACGGCATACTACTGGCGGAGAGGTTCTGGGAGGTGACCAACACCCACTCGTCGTCCACGATGAGGAACTTGGCGTGGAGATAGTCGTAACGGTTGAAGATGCGGTCGTCCGTCTCGTGGATCATAAACCAGCACTGCCCGCCGGCTGCCTCGAGTTGCTGGCAGGCCCACAGTTCCTGCTGCCAGCGGGGGTCGCCCGTGCCCACGCCAGCCTGCCCGCCCTCGAGGAGGACCGTCACAGCCACCCCCTCCTGTGCCTTCTGCACCAGCGCGGTGATGACGTCGGGATGGCGGAGGGAGTAGACCTCGACGGAGATGGTGCGCTGTGCCCGGGCGATGGTCTGGGAGACCACGTCAAACGCGTTGTCGGGGGCGATGCCGACGACGACGGTGGCTCGCTCGGTACCGGTCAGCGGCCAGAACAGGGGGGCGAGGTCCCAGCCGGGGTAGAGCACCCGCCGCCCGCGGGCTGTGTCATCGGTGTACTGGATCCAGTCGGCCCCGGTGTCGGTATCGGCGACGGGGAGACCGGTGCTCTCGTCGGGGGTGCGGTAGAGCACCTGCCCCTCCTCCCGGCCGACGCCGTAGTGCCGCACCGCCGGGCCGGACCACCCGACGACGGAGGTGCTCCCGTCTTCATACACCAGCGCGTCCGCCACGTTGCCCAGATCGTTGCGCAACACGACCTCGTCGCCGGTGTTGGCGTACCCTGGCCAGGAGCCGCTTAGACTGCCCACCGTGGCGACGGGATGTACCGCCAGGTCGGGGAGGAAGCCGAAGGAGGTGTAGAAGTCGCTTGCCCAGTTTGCCAGCCAGATGCGTTGCCCGGCCGAGAGTATTGTAGAGGGCAAAATCGCGCACGCGCCCCCCGTGCCTTCGTCACACAGCCGCCAATCCTTCAGGTCGGCCGGGACTGTGCCGCTGTTGGCCAACTGTACCGCCTCGTCCGGATCGCCGGACTGGTAGCCATCGTAGAGCACGGCCGCGATGAGCACCTGCGGCTCCGCCTCTGGCTCCTCCGCTGGGCCGACGGTCGTCTCGCAGGTCGCGACGTTGTTCGCCGTCACCGTCTCGCTGCTGGTAGTAGTGGCGGTGACCCGGTTGGTGAGAGTGCCTGAACCGGTCTCGGTCACGCAGGCGGTGATGGCGATGAGGTGCTGTGTATCGGTGGGTACGTCTCCTGCCTGCCAGTACAGGTTTTGGCCGCAGCGGCTGAAGGGAAAGTCGCTGGTCTGGGCGACGAAGTCCACAGCCGCGGGCAGGGTGTCGGTGAGCAGCGTACCGGCGGCGGTGACGATGCCGCTGTTGCTGAGCGTGATGTAGTAGGTGATGGAAGCGCCCGCGTCCACGGTGTCGGTGCAGGTCTTGGCGACGACCAGGTCGGCATCGTGCCCGGCCGGCGGCTGGTAGCAGGAGTTCGGTTCTTTGGGCGTCCCGTTGATCGGGTTTTCGTCGGCGTCCTGCCCGTTGCGGGTGATGCCGTCGTTGGTGCACCAGTTAGCGTCTGTGTCGGGAGCGGTGGGGTCAAAACGCTCCATCGTCGCGTAGGCGATGAGACCGGTGGAAGCGGTGCCTGCCGGCCACGGGCCGCCGTTCTCTGCGTTAGCGGTGTCAATGACGTTTCCCAGGTGATCGGTGAGCGTCAGCACCTCGCCGGTGTTGAGGAGGCCGTTGCCAAAACTGGGGGTCAAATCGGCCGGGACGTACATCACCGTGCTGTTGTCGGAGCGCTCAATGAGATAATACCCACGAGGGGGGATGTCGCCGCTGAGGGTGAGGCTTGGCCCTCCATCGCTTGAGTACAGTTGCCACCCGTTCAGGGAGGTCGTTTGGGTGCCGTTGTTGTATAACTCAATCCACTCGTCCGCTACGTGAATGGCGTGCCCGGCCCACGCCAGCTCGTTGATGACCACGTCGAGGGAGTTGGCCGAGGGTGCTGCGACGTGCGCCGCCCGCGCCGGAAGCGGCGGCCGTCGCAGCCCGCTCATCACCGCCACGACCAGTAGCCCGCCCAGCAGGCAGGCCCCCGCCAGCCACGTCATGCGCTTCATCGCCCCTCCCCGTCACAGCACTCTCCACCCTACGTTCTTCATTCTCCATTCTTCATTGTAACTTAATATAGCGTACAAACTGCGGGTTGTCAAATATTGTGGCCCCGGCGCCGCCAGCGTCAGGCTGCGGAACCAGCGCCGGTGCCGATCAGACCGACGGGTGTGAGTCAGAGTCCGGTTCGAGAGGCTCTGCGCTATAATGACCGGCGCGCCTTCGCCTCGGTCGGGAGACCTTCGGCGAACGGGGGTTTGCCCCGCCCAAGCCACTAGAGTATAATACGTATCATCTCAATATTCTGGGGCCAACGTAGGGCAAATTGCCAATTTGCCCCACCTTCCCCGACTTATTGAGAGGATACTATAATACCAACAATCAGGGTGCTAAGGGGTATGTTCTCAATATCTTGGGGCAAGGGCAACGTAGGGCGGTTTTGCTAACCGCCACTTTCGCCCCAACTTTTTGAGAAGATACTTGCACCGGCATCGCGACTTGTTTCGGCGGGTGTGGAAGCATAAGTCCAAGCGAAAGCAAGGCCAACCGCCGTTGACAGACGACATTGTGGCGTTGATCAAGCGAATAGTCGAGGAGAATCTCACGGTCAATGAGAAGCTCTCATCTCACCCGGTGCTGAGTGGCCTGCATCACGACTACTACTGGCTAGCAGAGGAATGCATTGGGCAGGGAAGAGGTCAGCCCCAAGCACACTTTCACTGAGGCAGACGCCTCGTTTTTGTCCGCAAATCCTGCACATCCCTGTTCTGAGCCGATGCGCACAGGAGAGCCCATCCAGAGAAAGCCCGCCAGCGTGTCCGCGCCGGAGGTAGCACCGCAGGCCACCACCTGCCGGATGGACGCCGCGAGAACCTCTTCCGCCCCTCCCTCCAGCGCGGCGAGCACCCTGTGCCAGGGAGCGCTGCACTCCCCCTCGGCTGCGGCCCGCAGGAAAGCAGCGGAGAGGGTCATAGTGCGAGGGATCGCTGCCGCGACCAGCGCACGACAGAACTCGCGGGGGTTGGAGTGGGCCAACCATGCCCAGAGCATCACGCCGGTGAGGAAGTCGTCGCCAGCGGGGGTGAGGCCACGCCCCAGTCCCGCCAGTTGGGCCGCACCTTCCCGCAACTGACCGGAGTTCCCCTCCCAACCCATCCGCAGAGCCTCGGCACCCTCTCGCGCCACAGACGCAAGGGAACCGGACGCGGAGACAGTCGCTACCGGGCGGCTCGGCCCACCCACCCACTCCCGCGCGAGCGTCAGGAAACTGCTGGCAGGAGCATAACACACGGAGAGCGCCCAGAGGTGGGGGAGACTCGCCACGATACCATCCCGGCGAGCCCGCAACCTGTCCCAATCGGGACGAGGCTCCCAGACTACCGCCCGCTCCAGGACAATCTCCAACCCGCCAACCTCCAGCCGTCTTCCCTCCAGCCAGGCCGGCATTCCGGGCCGAACGGCTGCGAAGTCGCCGGGCCTTCCATCCACCACGATGTTGAGTGGCCCGTCACCGATCTGCGGGAGCACCAGGGCCACCACGCAGTCGTCAGGGGTCACCAGATCACAGGCGTGCTCGAAAACGGCCAGAACCCGCGCGGCAAACGGTCCCTCCCGCAATCGCTCCCACACCGGCCGGCTGATGGAACGAGCAACGACGTGAACACTCACCCGTGCATCTCCGTATCGCCAGACTCCTTCCATCTGTGTGTATCCGTGTGCTATCTGTGTCCCATTGAATTGAAACGAGGCTGGCATCCGGTGACGCCAGCCTCGTGACCTGTGGTGGAGATGGCGGGAATCGAACCCGCGTCCGAGAAACTCGACCAGGGACTTCTACAAGCGTAGTCGGCCTTTTTGTCTCTCTCGTCCGGGGAGTCACAGCCGACCGCGCTACACCCGGACCCAGCCGATGGGAGCCGAAACTCCCGCTTGAGCGCTCGTATCGGCGTTTGAGCGCCGCACGCCAACATTGTTACGCCCGGCCCCCGGCCCGCCGGCGAGAGACCGGGGCGGACGTGACCGCCTACGCGGTCAGTTTGTCCTCAGACCAGACTAGGCTGCCAACGGGACAGCCGCCATCGCGGCCTGCGGGACAGGAATCCAAGTGTTATTGGCACTTTGGAGTGTGTGCTCCGTTGTTAACGGGGCCAGAGCGCCCCGGCTTGCCATCCGTGCTCAGCCTTCCCCGTCGAAGCCTGTCATCCCCACGGCGATCGTATTATAACACGCACCTGTCATATTGACAAGGCCCCGTGCGCAATGACCAATAACTAATGACCAATGACTAATCGCCCCATGCTTCAATCCAGCCCCACGTCCGGTTCTGAGACCTCGCCGCTCGTGGTGGTGAAGCGACTGCCCCCCAGGTGGAAAAGGGCCGGGGCGGTGACGAGGTCACGCCAGCCCTCCACCAGCACCCCCTCCTCGGCCGCAGCCGCCACCACCCGCCCCACCACGATGACGTGATCGCCAGCCGGGTACTCCGCCTCTACCTCACATTCCACGTGGGCCAGCGCCTCACCGATGGCGGGAATACTCACTGCCTCGGCAGCCACTTGTGTCAGGCTGGCTGTGGCGAACTTGTCCACGTCCCGCCCCGAACAGCGCCCGCAGAAGAGCACCTCGACCGCCCGCTCGTAGGCCATCACGTTGACCACGAAGGCCGGATTCTCCTGCAGCAGCCGGTAGGAATAGCGCTGCTGCCGGATAGCGAAGGCCAGCAGGGGCGGGTTGATGCTCACAGGCGTCAGCCAGGCGATGGCGACAGCGTTGGCGTGGCCGTCTTCCCCGGCACAGGTGACCAGAAAGGCCGGCATCGGGTGGATCAGCCGGGTGAAGCGAGACACAGACACGGGTTGCTTGCTCATTTCGACTCCTTTTCCCCAACCACGGAGGGCCAATAGGTATCGTGGCAAAAGTGACACCTGATCATGGTACACTCATTCTTGCCGCTGGTCAAATCCAGTTGTGGTTTGCACCCAATACAGAGCAGGATTAACAGAATCAAAGGATACCTGTCAGGTCTTGAATTGCACCGACAGGGTGAGCAGTTGCGAAGTTTGCGTTGTCTGGCATGCTATGCTACAATCACCCCTTGAACGTTTTTCAGTCAAACGTCCCGATGTCTTATCTCTGCACCTCCGCGCCTCTGCTAAAGATCGGAGACCGCCCTTATTCAGGGGAGTCAAGATAGACCCGGGGCAACTGCTCAGGCTCTTCCTAAAACAGGCACAAATAGCACACGGATACACACAGATGAAACGGGTTCTCACAGATTTTTTATCTTTATCTGCGTACATCCGTATGATCCGTGTTGATCCGTGTTCTATTTATGACTGGCTGAGCAGTTACGGCCCGGGAAAATCAACAATAAAGGAGCCAAACTAGATGGAAGCGAAAACATGGATACCTGGCGAAATCTCGCTGGACAAGCCCAACCCGGCCCGCATATACGACTACTGGCTGGGCGGCCACCACAACTTTGAGGTTGATCGTATGATGGGCGATAAAGTGGCACAAGTCTACCCTGATATATGGGTGGCTGCCCAGGCCAACCGTGCGTTCCTGCGCCGGGCTGTCCACTTCTTCGTCGCGCAGGGCGTAGACCAGTTCCTCGACATCGGGTCCGGCCTGCCAACCGTCGGCAACGTCCACGAGGTGGCCCAGGCGGCCAACCCCGCCGCTCGCGTCGTTTACGTGGACGTTGACCCCGTCGCCGTGGCACACAGCAAGGCTATGCTGAAGGACAATCCGAACGCCATCGCCATCCAGGCCGATGTCCGCCAGCCAGACCGGATTCTCGACCATGCGGAGGTCAACCGCTTGCTCGACTTTGGCAGGCCGGTGGCGGTTCTGGTGCTTTCTGTCTTCCCCGCCGTCCCGGATGATGAGGAGACTTACAGCATAATGCGCACCCTGCGCGATGCACTGGCGACGGGCAGTTACATCGCCATTACACACGCTACACTCGAAGGCACTCCACGTGAGGCCCTCGAGCAAATACAGAAACTCTACGGTCGCTCTGTCACTCCCAACAAGATGCGCTCACGTGCTGAGTTTCTGCCGTGCTTCGACGGGCTGGAACTGGTCGAACCAGGGGTGGTGTACAGCCCGCTTTGGCGGCCAGAAGGACCCGACGACGTCCTCCTCGACTGCCCGGAGCGCTGCACAGCCTTCGCTGGAGTCGCGCGCAAGCCCCTGGCTGACTAACTATCACGTCGAGGTCTAATGTAGGGCGGCTTTCCATAGCCGCCGCACCGAGAGGCAGGTATGGA
>CAYLPU010000108.1:0-16871 GCA_964385635.1 uncultured Anaerolineales bacterium | reverse complement strand
ATCTCTGTGGTTCTCTGTGTCTTCTCCGTGTAACTCTGTGTAACGACTGCTGGACTGAACAGTTACGATGCGCCCATCTCTTTTCCTTGACTCGCACCATCGGATGTGATGCAATAGCACAAGAATATGACATAACTTGTGCTAATCTGGAGGCTAAAAGTGACCTGGACCGTACAGACCACGGACTTGCGGCGGCGGGCACGGGATATCCTCGACCGTGTCCGGTTGAAACAGGAGCCAGTGATCATCCGAAGTTACGATACACCCCAGGCGGTCCTCATTCCCTATGAGGAATTCCAGGACTATGTGGAATGGCGGGCGGCTAATGAGAAGCGAGCAGTCTGGCTGGCCGAACTGCGACGCATTGCTGAGGAGGTGAGCGCTCGCGCTGCCTTTTCTGAGGATGAGGCCGCTTCTTTAGTAGCCGAGGCGATCCAGGCGACACGGGGCGGCTGATGCGCGCCGTGGTGGACACTAACGTCCTGGTCAGTTATCTGATCACTCACCGCCCTCCGATATCCGAGTTGATAGATGTCCACCTGGCACGCGGCGATTTCGTGTTGCTGACCTCTCCCGTGCTGCTGGAGAAACTGGACAGGGTGCTGCAGTACCCCAGGCTCCATCATTACTACGACGCCGAGACCCGCCTCCGCTTCGTTGCTCTTGTCGCCGCCCTGGGTGAGATGGCGGACTTGCCCGAGAAGGTGCCCCGCATCTGTCGTGATCCAGACGACGACTGGGTCATCGCCTGTGCCGTCGCCGGGGCGGCCCACGTCATCGTCAGCGGCGACCGGGACTTGCCAGACCTGGGCCAGGTCGGCGACATCCCCATCGTTTCCACCCGCCAGTTCCTGGCGCGGCTAGTGGCATAGGAGGTATCCAATGGAACTAACCCAGTTTCTCCCCATCGCCCGAGGAGACGATCCCGCCGACCTGGTGCTCCGCAACGGGCGTCTGATCAACGTCTTCACCGGCGAGATCGTCGAGACCGACGTGGCTATCGCCGGGGACCGTATCGTCGGGATAGGGCCCGATTACGAGGCCAGGGAAGAGATGGACCTGGGCGGGCGTTACGTCTGTCCTGGCCTCATCGACGCCCACGTCCACATCGAGTCTTCGATGGTCACCCCACCCCAATTTGCCCGCGCCGTCGTGCCGCGCGGCACCACCACCGCCGTCACCGACCCCCACGAGATTGCCAACGTAGCCGGGGCCGACGGCATCCGCTATATGCTGGACGCCTCTGAGGGGCTGCCGCTGACCGTCTACGTCAATCTTCCCTCCTGCGTCCCAGCCACCCACATGGGCACCGCCGGGGCGGAACTGGCCGCCGACGACCTGCTCCCCCTGGCCGACCTGCCCCGCGTAACGGGCCTGGCCGAGTTTATGAACGTGCCGGGGGCAGTCTTGGGACTGCCGGGTGCGCTGGAGAAACTGGTCGCTTTCCAGGGCCACGTCATTGATGGCCACGCTCCTGGCGTGAGCGGCAAGTGGCTCCAGGCCTACATCGGCGCTGGCCCCGGATCCGACCACGAGTCGACGACCGCCGACGAGATGCTGGAAAAACTACGGCTGGGGATGGTCGTCTTTATCCGCGAGTCTACTGCTGCCAAGAACCTGCGGGCGCTCGTGCCAGCCGTCACCCCCCAGAACAGCCGCCGCTGCGCCTTCTGCACCGACGACCGTCACCCGGCGGACCTGCTGGACGAGGGCCACATAGATCACCTGATCCGCCTGGCGGTCGCCGAGGGACTCGATCCCATCACTGCCATCCAAATGGCGACCCTCAACGCTGCCGAGTGGTTCCGGCTGCACGACCGGGGAGCGATCGCCCCAGGCAAGCGGGCCGACCTGGTCATCTTCTCCAACCTGAAGGATTTCCACGCCGAGATGGTCTTCGCCGGCGGGGCACTAGTCGCGCGGGATGGCACCCCGGTCGGCGACTGGCTCACCCCCGTCGTGGACGACACGTACGTACGCGACACGGTGCACGTGGAATGGGAGCGGTTTGATTTTGCCATCCCCGCTCAGGGGGAGCGCGTGCGCGTTATCGGCGTCGTCCCCGACCAGGTCGTCACCGAGCACCTGGTCGAACCGGCAAAGGTGGTGAACGGTCTGGCGGTGGCCGACCCGGAGCGGGACATGCTCAAGATGGCGGTCATCGAGCGCCACCGGGGCACGGGCAACGTGGGGCTGGGATTCATACGCGGACTGGGACTGAGGCACGGCGCGCTGGCCGGGAGCGTGGGCCACGACGCTCACAACCTGACCGTCGCCGGCTGCGACGACACCTCGATGAAAACGGCCGCCCGTGCCGTGGGCGACCTGGGCGGGGGACTGGTGGCCGCTGCCGGGGATGAGGTGTTAGGCATAGTGCCACTGCCCATCGGCGGACTGATGTCCGATCAGCCGGTGGAGACCGTGCGCCAGCAGATGGACCGGCTGGTGCAGGTCGCCAGGAGTCTCGGCTCCCCCCTACACGACCCGTTCATGGCCCTGGGCTTCCTGGCGCTGGAAGTCATCCCGGCCCTCAAACTGACCGACCAGGGGCTGGTGGATGTGGAGAAGTTCGACTTTGTGTCGTTGTTTGTGGAGGAGTAGATGAGTGAACGAGGAAGGAGTAAATGAGGACTTCTTGCCTCATCTACTCATCTACTCACGAGGGATTGACACTCCCCATTTCGGTGTTATAATTGATATAATGCACCCAACTATATCAATTGAGAAGGAGATACGATGGAGAATGTAGTCAGCGCAATGGAGGCCCGCAGGAACCTCGGGCGATTGCTGGAGGAGACGTACTATCGGGGTGACGTTTTTATCATCCAGCGAGCCACGAAGCCGATGGCTGTGCTGGTGCCCCTTGCACAGTACCGCCAGTGGCAGATGCGGCGGGAACAGTTTCTTGCCCTGATTGACCAGGTGCAAGAGCGCACTCGTCAGGAGCCTGTCACAGAACTGGAGGACACCATTGCTGAGGCCGTGGCTGCCGCCAATCAGGCTGAGCGAGGCGTTGCGAATCCTGAAGCGAGAGAGTCCTGATGCGCGTCGTGCTGGATGCCAACCAGTTCGTCAGCGCGGTACTTGTGCCGGTCGGCCGCCCGGCGCAGATTCTGCAGGCCTGGCGTGCGGGCCATTTCGAACTGGTGCTTTCGCCAGCCATCCTTGCCGAGGTACACCGTGTGCTCCTCTACCCGCGCCTGCAGCGGAAGCACGGCTGGGGTGAGGTACAGGTAGACGATTTCTTGGCTGGCATCACATCCGCGGTCACACTGACACCTGGCACGCTCTCTGTTCAGGCCATCCCTGACGACCCCACCGACGACAAGTACGTTGCCTGTGCCTTGGAAGCCGGGGCCGAGTACATCGTCAGTGGTGACAAACACCTCCAATTGCAGTCCTACCAGGGCGTTGAAATCATCACCCCAGCCTTCTTCATTGAGCACGTCCTAGTGCAAGTAGAGCGGGAGAATGGGACACCGTGAAGGACAACCCTGGTGAACCAACCGACCTGCGCGCTCAACGCCGGCGTGAGCAGCGGCGGCTTTTCTGGATTGTCATCGTCTTCCTGGTCGTCGGCGGCAGCATCGCCATCGCGCTAATCTATGGTCCGCAGGCCGCCGCGCTGGGCCTGGGGTGCCTGCTGGCTGGCGCAGGCGTTCTGGGTCTGTTGTGGCTCATCCTGCTCCTTATGGAGCGGTTGGCAGGACGGTAGGATCAGCCATCGGTGGCCCACCTGACCTGGTAGCCGAAGTGCTTTCCCCGTCCACGCGGGGGTTGGACACAGGAACCAAACCGGAGGAGTACGCCTTGGCCGAGATTCCGGAGTATTGGCTGCTGGACCCCGAGGCCCAAACCGTCACCGTGTACGTGTTGGCAGAGAGGCGTTACCACTTCGTTGCACTGTACCGCCCCGGCGAACGCGTCTGTTCCGAAACGCTCGACGCCCTTGTCGTTCAGGTAGACGATCTGTTCCAGGGCCAGGAGGATGATCTTCGCTCTCCTATTAGTGAGCATTGAGGAAGTAGATCGTTTGCTGGCCCTCCTGCCCACCCGCCTGGCCCGCCGGATAGACCAGGCCATCCGCGGGCGGCCGCCAGAAGGGTTGGACAAACCGTTTGTGCAAGAGTGCCCAGACGGTCTAGGCAGTGCAGCGATGGAGTGACCCCGCCCCTACTCGCGATGGGCCCCGGCTCAGTCGCCGTCCTGGTACTTGAAGGAGACCTTCACCCTCGCCCGGTAGGCAACAACCTTGCCATCGTCGAGCTGCATGTCCTGCTCGACGACCTCAGCGATGCGCAGGTCCCGCAGGCTCTTCGCAGCCCTCTCGACGGCGGCCGCGGCCGCCTTCTCCCACGACTCGGTGCTGGTCCCGACCAGCTCGACCACCTTGTAGACACTCTCGGCCATTTCGTTCCCCTTTCGCCAGAACCGACGCGGCGAACCCGCAACGTCATTCTGGCCAATCCTTACGGCGATAACTCAAAATGCTGTTTGTAGCCTCTTGCTCTCCGACAGAACAAGTATTGGTGTTGGGCCTCTCAGCCTTAGGATACAATAAGTTTACGCTACTGTCAATAAGCCCCGGTCGCTGTCGGCCAAACTAGTCTCCGTACCGGCCGACAATCGTGACACTGCACACGTTCATATAGGGCATCCCACCCAGGTTATGGGTGAGGCCGTAGCGGGGACTGTCCAGTTGCCTCTCGCCAGCCCGTCCCTGCAGTTGGAGGTACATCTCGTACAACATGCGCAGCCCCGAGGCGCCGATGGGATGGCCGAAACATTTCAGCCCACCGTCGGGCTGGCAGGGAAGCGGGCCATCCAGGTTGAAGAACCCGTCCAAGACATCCCTGGTGGCCCCACCCCGTTCGGAGATATGCAGGTCTTCCATAGTCACCAACTCGGTGATGGAGAAACAGTCGTGCGCCTCCATCATGCTGATCTCCTCTCGCGGGTTGGTGATGCCCGCTTCCTCGTAGGCTATGCTGCTGCACTTGGAGGTGGTGACGAAGTGGTCCCCGTCCCAGTCGTTGTAGCCCATCTCTTCTCCGCTGCTGAGCGCCAACTGGAGCGCTTTGACGGTGACAAAATCTTTCTTGCCCAGGCCCCTGGCGATGTCGGGGGTGGTGACGATGGCACAGGCGGCGCCGTCGCTCACGCCGCAGCAATCGAACAGCCCCAGTGGATAGGCGATGATGGGGGCGGCCAAGACCCGCTCGACGGTGACCGCCTTGCGCAGGTGGGCCTTGGGGTTCAGGACAGCGTTGGCGTGGCTCTTGGCGGAGACGTGGGCCATGGCGTTTTTCAGCTCTTCAAGCGGGATTCCGTGCTTCGCTGCGTAGGCGGTGGCCAACTGGGCAAAGGCCCCGGGCGCGGTCACGTTGGGCATCCACTGCCAGGTCAACGTCCCGGCGCCGGAGCCCCAGTTGGGCAAGCCCCCGTAGCCGATGTCCTTGAGTTTCTCCACGCCCAGGGCCAGGGCGATGTCATACGCGCCCGAGGCCACGGCGTAGCAGGCCCCGCGAAAGGCTTCCGTCCCCGTGGCGCAGAAGTTCTCGACGCGAGTCACCGGGATCTTGGGCAACCGCAGCGTCATAGAGAGCGGCAGCGCGCTCTTGCCGACGCTGACCTCCTCAAAGCAGGTGCCCAGCCAGGCAGCCTGGACCTCCTTCCGGTCAATCCCGGCGTCCTCCACCGCCTCCTCGAACGTTTCGACCATCAACTCCTCGGACCCCACGTCCCAACGTTCACCAAACTTGGTGCAACCCATGCCGATGATGGCGACCTTATCTCGAATTCCTGTGGCCATAGTTCTCTCTCCTCGTCTATGTCTTTGAGATAGCAAGTGACTTCTGCTTGAAACTGCATTTCAGGCCGTGGTGCGTGAAACGTGATCAGGGGAAAGGGACATCTTGCAGCAAAGCGTCCAATGTCTCCCGGTTTACAGTTGGCTCTGGTTTGTCCGGGTCAGTCTGGTAGGAGACGTGTTGCTCGCGCATGATCCGTCCGCGCTGCTGTGGGATCATGGTCAGGAGCAGGCGAGTGATCTGGGTGAGCAGGCTCAAGCGATGCCGGGTGACGGTGTCTCCCAACACGTGCCGGCCCTTGTAATACCAGTCGCGGCTCTCCCTGGCCGAACCGAGGGCATACTCGTAGAAACGCGCACGATCTTTGCCTGTGCCACGCGAATAGCCCTCGGCGAGATTAGCACTGACAGAACCCACTGCCCGATAGAGTTGGTCCGACAAACCAAGCATACGTTTGTCCCGCATCAGTTTCGTCACGTCATGCCAACTCACATCCGCGACAAACAACCCCAGGCGATACGCCTCTACCCTCCACAACGAATCCCCTCTAATCTCCTCCGGAACCGCCCCCTCCCACTCCTCGTAGTTCACCCCCGTTTCCCCCTCTCACGTTTCACGTTTCACGTCTTCACGCTTCACGTTTCACGTTCGAAGGCATCAGCATATCCATCAACGCGGCATTAGCGTTCGGATACTCTTGCCCCCCTTCGAGGCTGTCAATCCTGGCCCAGTTCTGATGAATTGCCTCCGGGGTGGGTACCTCTTCGCCGTCGCCAACCAGGGTACCAGGGGCAGAGACCACCGCCGCCCGGCTGAAGAACCCGCCGCCAGCGTTTATGATCAACCCCGTCTCGGTGCAGGCTTCGGAGCAGAGATACAGCACCAACGGCGCGACGAACTCTGGCCTGATCCTCTCCAGCAGGTCGGGCGGCATGACGTCTTCCGTCAGCCGCGTCGCCGCCAGCGGAGCCACCGTGTTCACCTTGATGTCGTACTTCTCCCCCTCCAACTTGAGCGTGTTCATCAGCCCCACCAGGCCCATCTTCGCCGCGCTGTAGTTCGTCTGCCCGAAGTTGCCGAACAGGCCCGCCGCCGACGTCGTCATCACGACCCGCCCGTAACCCCCCCCGGGAGTGTTCTCCCGCATCGCCCGGAAGACCGGCCGCGTGACGTTGTACGCCCCCTGCAGGTGCACCCCCAGCACGCCCTCCCACATCTCCGGCGTCATCTTGACGAAGGTCTTGTCCCGCAGGATGCCCGCGTTGTTGATCAGGATGTCCACCCGGCCGAAGTGGTCCAGCGCGGTCTGGACAATCCTCTCACCCCCCTCCAGCGTGGCCACCGAGTCGTAGTTCGCCACCGCCTCGCCGCCGGCCTCGACGATCTCCTGGACCACCGCGTCGGCGGCCCGGGTAGAGCCACTGCCTGTGCCGTCGCGAGCACCGCCCAGGTCGTTGACGACCACCTTGGCGCCCCGTTTGGCCAGTTCCAGCGCGTAGACCCGGCCCAGGCCCCCGCCCGCGCCCGTGACGATAGCCACACGATCATCAAACCGAATCTCGGCGGTTTCCTCCTCTGCTTCCTGCCCTGGAACAGCCTTCCAGAAATATCCGGTGAAGCCGCGCTCCTCGTCCGTATGGTGTTTACGGAACACCATCTTGACAGGCAAGCCCACCTTGAGGTCACCCAGTTCGCAGTCCGTGAAGTCGGCCATGAACCGGCCGCCGCCCTCAAACTGCACCAGGCCGTAAATGGCGGGCGGATCCACCGACACGGCCAGCATATCCCCGGTGAAGGACTTGATCGTGGCCGGCACGTCGGCGAACTCGTAATCCTCCTGCGAGTGGAGCGCTCCACATTCGGGATTGACACAGATGTCCATCCTGGGAAACTGCGGTGTGCCGCACACCGTGCATCTGCCGCCCACCAGGCCCAGGATCATCTTGCGCTTGCGCCACAGGGTGGTCAGCGCCGTCTGGGTGGGCGCTTCGGCGCGGATGCCCGTCTCCGTCACGATCAGATCCCTGAACTTGAGGAATTTGAGGTAATTGTCGGTGGTCTTCTTGTTCTCCAGCGCCCCCCTGATGCCAGTTGCGGACGGACGTCTCCCTGATCCGTTACTGTCCTGCCATCCGCGTTCCAGGCTGCGGATGTTTTCTGTGACCTCAAAGCAAAGAGCGTCGCAGCCTTGACCGAACCCGGCGACCAGGATGCGGTCGCCCGGTTGAGCCTCCTCCAACGTGGAGACGAGCATCACCAGCGGGTGAGCGGTGCCGGTCTCGCCACAGACCTCGTGCATGGTATCCACCACTTTCTCCGGGGCCGCACCGATGGTTCTTCCGATTTTGGCGTGCTCCCGCTTGAAGAAGCAGGGGTAGATCACCTTGTCCACCTCGTCAATGGAGATGCCCAGTTTGTCCAGCAGGCCGTTGATCGCTTCCGGGATGATTTTCGAGAAGCCAGCGTCCCGGACCCACCTCTCCTCCCAGGTATAGTCGAAGCGGCGTCGCGCCTCCCGATAGTGGTCCACAAAGTCGTAGGACACCGAGTAGGAGCCTTTAAACTCAGCGATCACGTCCTCGTCGCCCAGGAGAAGAGAGGCCGCGCCATCGCCGAACCACATCTCATAAAAGGAGGCCGCCTTGGTCTCTCGCCTGTCCGAGGCCATGACCAGAATACTCTTTCTCTCACCACTCTTGATCGCTTCCAGACCGGTGATCAGGGCCGAAGTGCCCGCCTTCAGCGACGAGGCAAAATCCGCGCTCAGAATGTCGTCCCGCAGGTTCAGGGCCGTGGCCACGATGCCGGCGTTGAGCCGGTCGGCGAAGGGCAGCGTTGTCGAAGCCAGGTACAGACCGTCTATCTTCGTTTTGTCCATGCCAATCAGACAATCACGAGAGGCTGCCACAGCCATGGTCAGGCTGTCCTCGTCCCAGTTGCAGGAGGATCGCTCTCCCTGGGCCACCATGACAATGGCCGGCACCAGCCAACCGATGTTCTGAAAGATGCTCATACGGTTCAGTCTCAACCGTGGGATGTATCCGCCGTAAGATGTAATGCCGATCATGTTTGTCCTCCTTGCTCAATGGCCCGCAATTGTGTCTAGAACTTGAACAACTTCTCGACCAGTTGCGACTTCATCAGGTCGCCCCCGATCTTCAGCCTACCGCTCGTGTAGGCCTGCATCGCGGGCAGTTGACCGCCGGCGTACTTCAGGAAGTCCTCGTCCGACATCTTCAACGTCGTCGTGGGCTTAGAGTCGACGCCAGACTCCACGATGCAGGTGCCATCCTTGACAGTGACGTGCCAATCACCGCCGCCAGAACCGGAGATGTTGAACTGGAAGACGACATCCACGCCACCCGCCGCCTCCGCCTGGAAAGACTCCCCCATCCGCTCGAACACTCCCTGGACGGTGTTCGTAGTAACGACTTCAGTCGTTGCTTCCGCCGATTTCGGGCTGGGCGACGTCAGCATGTCCATCAACGCAGCGTTGGCGTTCGGATACTCCTGCCCACCTTCGAGAGAAACGATCTCCTCCCACCGGGCGGCCACGGCCTCTGGAGTCGGAATTTCATCTTCCTCCCCTAACCACACTCCAGGCCCGCTCACCACGGCAGCCCGGCCATAGTAGCCCGCGCCGGCGTTGTAGATACGGCCGGTGACCGGGCACTGCTCCGAGCAGAGATACAGCACCAGCGGCGCAACGAACTCCGGCTTGAGCCGCTCCAGCAGATCGGGCGGCATGACATCTTCCGTCAGCCGCGTCGCCGCCAGCGGAGCCACCGTGTTCACCTTGATGTCGTACTTCTCCCCCTCCAACTTGAGCGTGTTCATCAGCCCCACCAGCCCCATCTTCGCCGCGCTGTAGTTCGTCTGCCCGAAGTTGCCGAACAGTCCCGCCGCCGACGTCGTCATCACGACCCGCCCGTAACCCCCCCCGCCCCCCCCCCTGTGCGGGGGGGAGTGTTCTCCCGCATCGCCCGGAAGGCTGGCCGCGTGACATTGTACGCCCCCTGCAGGTGCACCCCCAGCACACCCTTCCACATCTCCGGCGTCATCTTGGCGAAGGTCTTGTCCCGCAGGATGCCCGCGTTGTTGATCAGGATGTCCACCCGGCCAAAGTGATCCAGCGCGGTCTGGACAATCCTCTCGCCTCCCTCCAGCGTGGTCACCGAGTCGTAGTTCGCCACCGCCTCGGCGCCGGCCTCGACGATCTCCTGGACTACTACATCGGCGGGACGGGTGGAGCCACTGCCTGTGCCGTCGCGAGCACCGCCCAGGTCGTTGACGACCACCTTAGCGCCGCGCTTGGCCAGTTCCAGCGCGTAGACCCGGCCTAGCCCACCCCCGGCCCCCGTCACGATCGCCACCCGGTCATCGAACCGGACGCCTCCCGCCTCGGCTCTCCCCTCCATCCCCTCCCGGCTCACCCACTCGACCACGCCTCGGTCAATGACCACCTCCCCTGTCTCACCGTTGACCGTCTTGAAGAGCGCCCTGCCCTCGCCGACCTTCCAGATCTGCGTCTTGATCGGCACGCCCGGATAGAGAGCCCTGGAGAAACGGTTACGGAACCTCGTCATCCGCTCCGGCTCGCCGGGGAACAGATGTTTGATGACGGCGCGGCAGGCGTAGCCGTGGGTGCACAGGCCGTGCATGATCGGTCCCTCAAACCCGCTGGCTTGGGCGAAGTCGGGGTCCACGTGCAGCGCGAACGTGTCTCCCGAAAGCCGGTAGAACAAAGGCTGGTCGGGGGAAGGTTGCGCCAGTTCCTCGAAATCCGGTTCCCTGTCCGGGAATTCGAACCCCTCCCTCGGCCCGGCCTCGCCGCCAAAGCCGCCATCCAGCCGGGCGAACAGCGTGATGACGTTGGTGAACAGTTTCCGTCCGTCTGAGTGGTAGGCATCCACCTCGGCGATCACCAGCGCGCCCCTGCCTGCGCCCTTGTCGTACATGTGGGTGATGCGCCCCTCGGTTGTCAACGTGCCCCCCTCCGGGGGGATAGGGGTATGGACGATCAGTTCGTGCTCCCCGTGTAGGAGGCCGGCCAGGTTGACGCCGGAGAGCGCGACTACCTCGGTGAACAACCCGTAGACAGTGGTGACGGCGAAGGAGGGGATCACCTTCAGTTTGTTCTCGTAGACGTACTCCAGTTCGTCAAAGCCAGCCCCCACTCCCAGCGCGTAGAGGACCACGTCCTTCCAATCGTATTCACTCGTGATCGGTCCGATTTTCTTGCCAATTGCGTCCAGGTTTAGTGCCATGAGATTTCCTCCTTTGTGATTCTGGCTGTCAGTCTGACATTATTAGCGATGACCAGTCAATGGCCTGCACCGTCTGACGCAACCTGTGATCATCGTCCACGGCGTGGAAGGTCAAATTGGCAAAGACCTGCTCACACAAGGCACGCACCGGCTCTAGCGGCACGACCGTGTCCCTGCGACCGTGGTAGACGGTGGTCGGTGTGAACACAGGCGCAGGTAGATGGTTGGCGAAGCCAGGCCAGGTCAGGGCCGGCGCGAGCAGGATGAGTGTTTTCACCTGTTCTGGGTGTTGACAGGTGAAAAGCGCAGCCATCAGTCCCCCCATGCTAGAGCCAATGATGGTCCAGCCTGATTGATCGGCCAGGATGGGAACAAGTTGGGCCATGCGTTCTTCAAGCGGGCCCCTGAAGTCCGGGACGAGAATATGGGGGAAGAGATCACGCAACATGGTGGCTTTGAAGCCCTGGCGGCTGCTGTCCCGTCCATGAAGAAAGATGAGTGATACGTTATTTCCAGGCATAGTTCACACCCCACAGTCACCAGTGCGCCGATCTGCACATCCACTGAATCACTGACCTCACTGAAACCTCTGAAATCACTGAAGCCTCTCTCAGTGCAATCACTCTTCTCAGTGTGTTCAGTGATTCCACCTGCCAGTCCGTGGCCCCGATTGGCCGCCGATACAGTTCCCTGTCAGCGGAGATTCCGAAACACGAAAGCCACGAAAGGGCACGAAGGCCGCGAAACGCGCGCTCCCCCTTTCCTGCCTTCCGCGCATTTTCGCTCCGTTCGTGATTCAAACGCTTCACCCCATCGCCGCGGCCACGTTCATCCCCCCATCCACCAGGAACACCGCGCCGGTGACGTAATCGGAGGCGGGGGAAGCCAGATAGAGCGCCAGGCCGGCCACGTCCTCCGGCTCGCCGAAGCGGCCCAGCGGCAGACGGGCCAGGATCGGCTCTGCGATTTGCGGCGTCTGCCACAACAACCGGCTGAAGCGAGTCTTGATCACACCCGGCGCAATCGCGTTCACCTGGATGTTGGCGTGGCCCAGTTCCAGCGCCAGCACCTGCGTCAGCATGATCACCGCCGCCTTCGAGATTCCGTACACCCCCATGCCGGGCGACGGCCGCAGCCCGGCGACGGAGGCCAGATTGATGATCTTGCCGCCGCCCTGCGCCTCCATGTGCGGCACGACCGCCTTGCACACCCGAAACATGCCCTTCGTATTGGTGTCGAGAATCTTGTCCCACTGACCTTCGTCGGCAGTGAGCAGCGGGCCAAAGTGGGGATTGGTGGCTGCGTTGTTAACCGCCACGTCCACCCGGCCAAAGGATTCCACCGTCCGCGCCACCAGCGCCGCAATGTCGTCCGGCCGGCCCACGTGCGCCTGGACGGCCAACGCTTCCCCGCCAGCAGCCCCGATCTCGTCTGCCACAGCCTGCACGTTCTCCAGTTTGCGGCTGCTCACGACCACCTTCGCGCCGGCCTGCGCCAATCGCAAACCAATCGCCCGCCCGATGCCCCGCGACGCGCCGGTGATCATCGCGACTTTCCCCTCAAGCGAAAACCCGGTCATACGTCCTCCTTAATACATACCTCACGCTTCACGTTTCACGTTTCACGTTTCACGTTTCACGCCTCACTCCATCCCCATCGCCAACATCTGCGAGATGATCACCTTCTGAATCTGGCTGGTGCCCTCGACGATCTGGAGAATCTTCGCGTCGCGCATCCACTTCTCCACGGGGTACTCGCGCATGCAGCCATAGCCCCCCAGTACCTGAACGGCGTCGGTAGTCGCCCGCATGGCCATATCGGCGGCGAAAGCCTTCGCCATGCTGGCCTGGACGTTGCAGGGCAACCCCCGGTCCGCCCTCCAGGCGGCCCGCCAGGTCAGCAGGCGACCGGCGTCAATCTCCGTCGCCATGTCGGCCAGCATGAAGCGGATCGCTTGCTTGGCCATAATCGGCTTTCCGAACTGAACCCGCTCCTGGGCGTATTGGAAAGCGTACTCGTACGCCGCCCGAGCCACCCCCACAGCAAGTGCCGCGACGACAGGCCGGGTGTGTTCGAAGGACTTCATGGCGATGTAGAACCCCTCCCCCTCCTCGCCCAGCCGGTTCTCGACCCCCACCCGAACATCTTCCAGGATGACGTCGCCGGTGTGACAGGCCCGCATCCCCATCTTCTCTTCCTTCTTACCCGCCGAGAGGCCCGGTGCGTCCCCCTCGACGATGAAGACAGTGATGCCCGCGTGGCCCAGGCTAGAGTCCACGGTGGCGAAGATCGCGTACAGGTCGGCGATGCCACCGTGGGTGATGAACCGCTTCTGGCCGTTGAGCACGTAGTGATCCCCCTGGCGCACGGCGGTGGTGCGGATTGAGGCCACGTCGGAACCAGCCTCCGGTTCGGTGAGAGCGAAACCACCCAGCCTGACCTTCTCCTCATCACAGAACCAGGGGATATAGCGAGCCTTCTGCTCTCTGGTGCCAGCGATCATAATAGGGACCGCCGCCAGCCCAGCGCCGACGATGGCGGTGGCGATGCCCAGGCAGCCCCATGCCAGTTCCTCAACCACCAGGCAACCGGTCAGGATGTCGGCCACACCGCCGCCCCCGTACTCCTCGGGATACTGATAGGACATCAAGCCCACCCTGGCCGCCTTCTCCAGGACCGGCCAGGGAGTCTCCTCGCTCTCGTCGTACTCGGCGGCCAGCGGGCGGATCTCCCGCTCGGCAAACCGGTGGGCCAGTTGGCACATCTGCTCTTGCTCTTCGGTCCGTTGGAAGTCAATCATGGGTTCAATCTCCTGTGTTCCCAGTCAGGGATGATACGCGTCACGTGTTGCGTGTCGTCTCACTCCACGGGGCGCGCCACAAGCCCATACAGGGCCAGGTCGGTCAGGATAGCAGCGACCTCCTGGGGCGAGGGTTCGCCAGCGGGCGAGAACGACTCGTGAGTCGAGTATAGAGTGCTTCCGGGTCGGTGTCAAGCATGACCTCCGCTGACTCCCCATCGACGCGGAATATGGTATACTAATTTGCAGGGGAGTCAACACTCAGAATCTCGCTCAAAGAGACAGAAGGAGGCAGAGCATGGAGTTTAAAGAACTCATCGAAAAGCGGTACAGTGTGCGGGCGTATAAGCCGGACCCGGTGGAGGACGAAAAACTGCACCAGGTGCTCCGAGCGGCGCACCTGGCGCCAACTGCAGCCAACCGGCAGCCCTTTCAGATCATCGTGATACACACGACAGGTCGAGAACAGAAGTTGAGGCGCATCTACAACAAGGATTGGTTCGTGCAAGCGCCACTGGTCATCTGCGCCTGCGGGACTCCAGCCCAGGGCTGGGTCCGCCAGGACGACGGCAAGAGTTACTGCGACGTGGACGTGGCCATCGCCATGGATCACCTGATTCTGGCCGCCGCCGACATCGGGCTGGGCACGTGCTGGATTGCTGCGTTCGACCCCACCGCAGCGCGTGAGATTTTGGGTCTGCCCGACGACGTGGAACCGATCGCCTTCACCCCGCTGGGATATCCGGCCGACCAACCAAAACCGAAGAGGCGCAAACCGCTATCCGAACTGGTGCGGTATGTGAGGTAGGGAGTAGGAAGTAGGGAGTAGGGATAGGGAGTGGAAAAGAGGTGAACGACGAACTGCAGACCGGGCTCAAGAGCGGCAAGGGCAATCGCTAGGGAGAAAGAGTGCCTCGGACTAAGAAATTCAAGATGTCCCAAATCAACGACCACATACCACCGCAATCACTTCTGACCCTGCTCAAGGAACGGCGCAGTGTCCGCCGCTATCGGCCGGACCCGGTGTCAGACGAGATGATCAGACAACTGCTGGAAGCCGGGCGGTGGGCTCCTTCGGCCAGCAACCGGCAGCCGTGGACCTTCATCGTCGTCCGGGACGAAGCGGTCCGCCAGCAGGTCGCGCAGCACGCCGCCTACTACTTCATCCGCTGGGCACACGTGGAGGAGGCCCCGCTGCTGATCGTCCTCTGTGGAGACGCCCGGAGCCGGATCTACCGACAGTTCCTCCACGAGGACATCGGACTGGCGGGATCGCAGATCATGTTGCAGGCCAAAGCGTTGGGGCTAGGGACCTGCTGGATCGGGGGGCTGGACCGGAAAGCGATCACCGGCATCCTCAAGGTGCCGGATCATATGGAGATCGTAGGGCTGCTGACGGTGGGGTTCCCGGCCGAGCACCCGGACCCGCCGGACCGCAAGCCGCTGGCAGAGATCGTTCACTACGATATCTACGGCAACCGGGCGGACGACGGGGACGTGAGACCGGGGCGGCTGCCAGGCGGACTGCTGGGGAATCTGCTGCGTCGGCTGCGGCTGAACATCCGGCCCTGAACCTGATTGGTGAGCCAACGACAGAATTCACCCCTCCTCAAACCCGTAGTGTTCAAACTTCAGCGTACGGCTGTTCTCGCTGATGGTGCGGATGGTACTTTCGTCGAAGCCCTCTGACCAGTTGGCGTTGATCTCAAGCGTGATTTCAACCTCACATCCAATCTGGCTGGTGAGCCGCTCAATGACCTCCTCGACGATCAATCCCATATCTTTGTTCACCCGCTGCGGATCGATCTCAACCCGGCCATAATAGCGTGACAGAACTTTCTCAGGGGGTCCGCCACACGTGCATTCGTCTTGAGAATGTGCCGACTGTGCCCTGGCGAAGGCAACGCATGCTTGACATGTGCAGCCTTGTCTTGTATAATCCTCCCATCGGGTTGCAGTACGCCGGACCATAACGTGAGACTACCCTGCGTTACGGCGACGTAGCTCAATGGCAGAGCAGGGGACTCATAAGCCCTTGGTTGGCAGTTCAAATCTGCCCGTCGCCATCTGGTTTAGACTGACCGGCGAGGCTTGTCTCTTTGGTGGGAGGCGTCCTCATCGGTAGCGTAGCATGGCCCGGCAAGGCAGACTTTCTGCGGTCCGATCTGCTTGATACACGACGCAACTAAGGGAGATCCCTAATGACCGTAGACCTTCCAACCTACATCCCCCTCAACGAAGCTACCCGCCGCTATCGCATTGGTGCCCAGGCATTGACACAGATGATAGAGAAGGGTACAATAAGGGCGGTGAAGATCGACGGGAGTATGGCTGTGGCGGAGACGGATGTGAAGAATACCGCCTATAGGGAGAAATTCCAACATTTGGATGGACATCCCATACATCTGTCTGGGGCGGCACGAAAATACGACTTGCCACGAGGCAGCCTTAGCCGCTGGGCCACAGCAGGATATATCGAAGTGATTGGATCGGAAAAGAACCGTCGCTTACTCAATAAGGCCGATGTCGCTTACATTCGTGCCTTGATTGAATCCACTGGGGGCCCAAGAAAGGGGCGAGCGCTTTCCAGAATCCTGCCAGAATAACCCACAATTAGCTTCGGAGGATAAGAGGTGGAAGATCTTTCCACCCCTTTTTTTGACAAAATCGTTTCAAGCGTCAAGCCACTTGAAACGATTTCTGCTATAATAACCTTGTACTTAAGAAAACAAAAAGCCAATGCCCCCGCACTGCAGGAACAGCCGGGGGCGTGGCCCAGGGAGGTTAGGCTCCCCAGGCAGGGGTATTGTAGCCTGACCTCCTGCAGAAGTCAAGCGGGAGGTTGAAATGACCCAGCAACAACCAGTGAACTGGAATCGCATCGCGGAGATAGAGCCACTGTTCGCCAGAGTCGCCCGACACTGGTCGGCCCGGACCGATGAAGACCCCGAGGACATCGCATCGACGATGCGTCTCCACGTCGTCGAGCGGGCG
>CAYLPU010000107.1:0-16933 GCA_964385635.1 uncultured Anaerolineales bacterium | reverse complement strand
TCGGACGCGGCCTGAAAGCGGTAGGCCGGGTCCTTGGCCAGCGCCCGCATAACGATTTCCTCTAATAGCGACGGGATGGAAGGGCGAAGTTGACGCGGAGGTGTCGGAGCGTAGGTCACGTCGGCTACCAGGGCGATGTTGTCGAAGGGCAGGGCGCCGGTGAGTACTTCGTATAGCAAGATGCCCAGCGAGAAGATGTCGGAGCGGATGTCCACCTGTTGGTGGTGCCGGCCCAGTTCCGAGGCCTGCTCCGGCGAAACGTACTCGGGGGTGGCGACGCCCAACAGGCCAGCGCGGGGATAGCGCAGGTCTCTGGAGATGCCGAAATCGCACAACACCGCCTGGGGCACACTTCCCCGCAGGAACTTTAACCGGCGCTGGCGGAAGAGCACGTTGGCGGGTTTGACGTCCAGGTTGATGACGTATCGCTCGTGGATGTGCTCCAGTGCGGCGGTCAGTTGGCGACCGATGCCCAGCGCCCCCAAAAGGCTCAGGCGGCGTCCCCCGTCTGACGGCGGGCGAAGCGGGCCTGTGGTGGTGGGACGGGTCAGCCGGCGCTCGAGGGACTGCCTACTCAGCAGTTCCATGGCATAGTACCAGCCCCAGCCAAAAGGTAACCGCTCGCGGGCGGCGTAGACCGGGCGGTGGTAGCCGGCAAGTGGAAAGACGCGCACCACGCTGGGGTGATCGAAGCGGCGCAGGAAATCGGCCTCGGCCGTCAGCGCAGCCTGATGTTCGGGCTTGGCGACTTTGAGTGCCAGACGGCGGGGCAGGTCGGGCCGGCGATACTTCTCGCGCACTTCGACCTCGAAGACGCGTGCCATGCCGCCACGCCCCCTGAACCCGCGCACGATGCGGTAAGGGCCGACGACGTCGCCGGGCTGTATCTGGTCTAGTCTCTCACTCATCGTTCTGTTTGTGCTCCGGTGGGGGCGGAGTTACCCCGCCCTTGACTACGACGGCACCTGTCGGGTCGGCCCGCCTCGCTGGCCTGGCCCGGGCTGTTGAGGTCCCTGTGCCGGCCCACGTGGTGAGGCGAGTTCGGTAGGGGGAGGCGTCTGCTGCGCCGGCCCAGGTGGTGAGGCGAGTTGGGTGGGGGGAGGCGTCTGCTGCGCCGGCCCACGTGGTGAGGCTAGTTCGGTAGGGGGAGGCGTCTGCTGCGCCGGCCCAGGTGGTGAGGCGAGCTGCGTGGGGGGTGCCCCCCCCTGAGCCGGCCCGGACGGTGGGGCCGGACGGCCCCCCAGTTGGCGCGTCGTGCCTCCCAGTCGCTTGAACTGCAGCCGCGTCTGGCCGACCTCGATGATCGCGTCCGGCTGGAGCAACACTCGTTGGCGGGGCTGGATTGGCATGCCGTTGACCCGCGTGCTGTTGGTGCTCCCCTCATCAGTGATGAAGAATTGCGTCTGCTCCAGTTGGATAGAGAAATGCGGGTTGGAGGTGTATTCATCGTACAGTGCGAAGTCGCAGAACTGGGGGTCGCGCCCCACTTTGACCACCTGAGTCGCGAGACGGAACTCTTTCCCCATATTAGCACCCTGGAGGATGACCAACTTGCCTGGCGCACGCTGCGGCATAGCGCCCAAGTGCTTGGTGACTCCCTTGAGCACGCCGGTGGTACGTGCGACCACCTTACGGGCCAGTTCACCTCGTGTCCGGATGAGCAGGATGAGCAGCACCAACAACCCCACCGCCAGCGCAGCCAGAACGACCAGGAGCCACCAGTACGTGCCCAGCCACTCCACCAGGTGTGCGCAGCCCGTCTGCTCTGTGGGTTCCCAGGTGACTTCTATCGTCACCGCCTGAGTTTCCATCCGTTCGCCCAGGTATGCGTCGTCTGCCTCGCCCGTCAGTGTGAACTCTTGCACTCGCGTCTCTTCAGTCGGCGTCACGACGGTGCTCACGTCCCAGGTGAAGTCGTAAGTTGGTGGTGTGGTACTCGCGCCGATGAAAGCGCCGTTCGCGAAATAGCGCACCTCCGCCGGGTCGCGGGGCGCGTCGTCTACCAGCACCACTTCCGCGCTGAGATGGACGGGAGTGGAGAGATAACGAAAGTCCGTCCTTTGGGTGGACAGCAGGAGACAGGACGTCTCAGTGTGGGAAATGGGCACTGTGACCGGTTGACCTTCGGTCGAGGAGGTGAGCCTGAGCCGCGGCTTCTCCAGAATTGAGGAGATGGTGACGCTGCTCTCGGCCGAGCCGATGGGGGTGTCTACGCCGATGTTCAGCGTGTAGTCTCCTTTCGGCAGGCGGGTGCTATAGGTGACCAGGTACTGCTGCCGCTGGGTCATCAGATGCCCGAACAGGTCCAGCACCTGCTGATGAGTCCCATCGTTGTTGTGCAACTGGTAAAGGCCGTACGTCTGGTGGGCCAGGCGCTTCAGGTTTTCCCCGGCGCTCAGGTCGCGGTTGCGCTGTGCCATGCCGACGGTGTAGAGGGAGATGTCGGCGTTGTTTGCCTTGCGGATGATGTCCTCTTCCCGCGCCGTGTCGCTGAAGTCGGGGTCGACGCCGTCCGAGAAAACGACGATGACTTTGCGACGGTGGGAAAGGACGTCGCGGATCGTCGCATCGGTGTGAGCCGTGAGCAGGCGCAGCGCCTCGTCCAGCCCTTCGTAGAGGGGGGTGCCGCCACGCACGGTCTCTCCCTCCATCGTCACCAGCGCATTCAGCACCAGATTGGTGTCCACCGGGTTGTACGAGAAGTCCTCCTCGGGCTGCAACGCTCCGTCCTCCCCCACGCCGACGATCCCGATTACATCGTCATCGGCGGCGCCGGTGACGCTGAGCCGGTTCACCAACTCACGCACCAGGTCGGTAGCCTCCTTGATGCGTGGGTCGCGCGGAGCGGAGATGCCCCCCCGGTCTACCACGACCACGATGGCCAGGCCGACCGGTTCGTAGAAGATGGCCGGCGTCCCGATATCCCCCCCCGCCTCTTCGATCTGGAAGTTCTTGGACGCCAGGTCATTGATGGTCTGGGCTGTGCTCTTATCAATGACAGAGACGTACGTGCGCACTTCCGGCGGGGCGGTGGTGGTGTCTGGAGTGCCCTGGATGATGACCAATGGACCTGTTCCTTGGGCCTGGCTGGCGAGAACCACCGTCAGCAGAATCAGGGCTATCATGGAGCAATGGACAATGGCCCACGACCAATGACCAATGAACGGAGAGCGCGGGTTCTTCCTCATAGTTTCATCCTCCTTCAGACTTCTCTGGACTTCGGAAGTTTTCCAAACTTCCGAAGTCTCTCAACGACTGACCTGGACAATCACCACAGTGACGTTGTCCTCCCCCCCGGCCCGGTTGGCCGCCTCGACCAACCTGTCGCAACTGTCCTGGGGCGCGGTGGAGGTTTTCCAGATGTGCCAAATCTGCTCGTCGGGCACCATGCCGCTCAGACCATCGGAGCAAAGGAGCAGGGCCTCGCCTGGGGCCAGCCGCTGCTCGAACAGATCGGGCTCTGTCCTGGGCTTGTCACCAATGACGCGGTAGATGACGTTTTTCTGGGGGTGATTGGCTGCTTCCTCTGGCGTGATCTGGCCTGTGGCGACGAGACGCTGGACCAATGAGTGGTCGGTACTGATCTGGACTATGCCATCCTGTTTAAGCAGGTAGGCGCGACTGTCTCCGACGTTGGCGATGGCAGCCGTGTCGCCTATGAAAAGCGCCATCACCAGAGTGGTGCCCATATCGGTGCCGGCGGCCCTGCGCTGTTCGTAGACGGTCCGGTTGGCAGCCTGGGTCGCGGCAGTGAGCCATTCCCCGGCTTCGGGCAGCGGCTTGCCAGCGGCCGCCGGCGCCAACGCTTCGCTGATGGCCAACTGCGCGATAGTGCGGATAGTCAATTGGCTGGCCACGTCACCGGCCTCGTGTCCCCCCATGCCGTCAGCGACGATGAACAACCCCACCGGCGTGCTGATGGAGCGGAATACCGGGGCGGTGTCAAGAGTCAACAGGCTGTCTTCGTTCAACGAGCGTTCTTGCCCCACATCGGTGCGGCGGCCGACGACGAGGGTCACGCTGGCCGGACGGCGGACTTCCTGCAAGGCGGTCTCCAGTGTCGCGGCGAAGGTGGCTGCGTCAACAAACCCCTGGGGCGAGCCAAGAGCCAGGGCGAAGAGGCCCGCCACCGATTCCGGCAGCGTGACGTGGGGAGTGTATTGCGGTTGCCCTGTCGCCAGGTAGAACAGCGCCGCGGCCAGCCCCCGCACGTCCTGAGACGGGATTACCCCGCCCTTCGATGCCTTTGAACGGGCTGCAGGTGGAATGACGTAGGCCGTATGCAGGTGTGCCCAGCGAGCCGTCTTCCTCTCCACCGCGATGTGGCTCAGCAGGGACGGAGTTGCCCCGCCCCCATGCAGCGTGACCTGGTGGCGGTGCAGGTAATCCAATGCCTGCGCCAGGGACACGCCCCACTCCAGAACCTGGTGGAGCGGTTGGGGCACGGGAAGGGTGGTCGCTAGCGGTGGGGAGAACTCAGGCTCTATCAGGTAGTGACGAGGGGGGCCATAGGGGGTCTCAGCGAAGACACCGCGGGGCAGGAGCAAGCCAGGGTGCTCCAGGCGCATTCCCAGCAACTGGGCCTCCATCGCAAAGGCCTGCCCGTCGGCGCTTTCCTGAATCAGGTAACGAAGGTGCAGCGGTTCAACGCCGGACAGGTCTGCCCCGCAGGAGGAACAGAACCGTTCCTCGGGGTCTGTCGCCTCCGCCTGGCAACTGGGGCACAGGCGTACTGGTGTGCTGTCCTCTACCAGGTAACCGTTCAGTCGTTCATTGATGGCGCGTATTTCCACGACCACGTACCGCCCATTGTTGAGTAGTGTGCCTTCCGGCAGGGGGGCAAAGGCGACGCTGGCCTCTGGGAGTGGACGGGTGTCGGGCAGGGGGCGGGGTGACCTCGCCCCTACCTGGTCGGAGCGGGTGAGCGGTTTGGTCCGCTGCCGCGAGACATCCGGCCTAGCCGGACTTTGCGCCGTCAGCGTTGCGCCGCAGCGATGGCAGAAATGAGCGCTTTCGCGATTCTCATAGCCGCAGTTTGGGCATTTCATCGTCATACCTCCCCCGTGCTGGCGTGGAAGACGAACTCCACCCCGCCGATACTCAGCCGCCAGTTATCGCGCAGGAGGTTGCGACCCGTGCGTTTTTCATTCACGTAGACACCGTTCATTGAGCCGAGGTCTTCGACGACCCAACTCCCTCCCCGCTGGTAGATGCGGGCGTGGCGGCGGGATACGGTCTCCCAGGCGGGAAAATCCTGAGTGATGACCAGGTCGTTTTCCGTCGCCCGCCCGATGGTGACACTGCCCGGCTTCAGGTCGAAGCGGCGCGGGCCGCCGGGTGTGCCGATGCTCTCCAGGTGCGGGGCGATGGGGAGCGGAGGTGGGGGAGGAGGAGGAGGTGGTGGTGGTCGTCTTTTCCTCCGCAGGATCCATAGTATGAGCAGCAGGCCCAGGATCAACAGCGGGGCCAGGCAGATTAGCATAGCCAGGGACCACTGTTGGGTGAGAATCCTGGTCGCGATCTCAATGAGAGAGGGAGTAGGAGCGAGAGTGCCGGTTGGCGTTGGTGTGGTGGTCGGTGTTTGAGCAGAGGTAGGAGTGAGAGTGCCGGTTGGCGTTGGTGTGGTGGTCGGTGTTTGAGCAGAGGTAGGAGTGAGAGTGCCGGTTGGCGTTGGTGTGGTGGTCGGTGTCTGGGTAGAGATAGGAGTGAGGGTGTTGGCTGGCGTTAGTGTCGTGGCTGGTGTCTGAGCAAAGATAGGAGTCAGGATGTTGGTTAGTGTTAGTGTGACGGTTAGTGTAGTCGTCGTCGGAGCGAGGGTTTGGCTCACGTCCGTCGCCGGTATTATCGCTGCGGCCTCCAACACTCTATCCTCTGCTGCTTGGGAACTGGCTGGTCGCGGTGCTGGCGCGGCGCGAAGCGGCAGGACCACGCCAGCCGCCATGAGCAGCGTTAGCCCGGCTACAATGAGCAATCGTTTGTTCGCTTCACGTGTCATAGTTATTCTCCCTTGTGCAAAAGCCCTCGCAGTCACAGAACCATTGTTAGTGTACACACTTTGTGCCAAATGCGCAAACGTGACTCCCAGTGCTCAACAACGCCTTATGATTATTATACTCATCTCTTAACATCATGTCCAGCCGGAGAAACCCCATCATCCGTAAGGGGAATCAGAATGGCCAACGAGGTCGGCGTACACTGTTTCGATGCGGTCGGCGATGCGCGGCCAGGCGTAGGATTCGGCCCAGCAGGCGGCGCGCTGTCCGATCCGCCGCCGGAGTCCCTCGTCGGTCAGCAACTGCGTGATCTTGGCGGCCAACGCCGCTGGGTCGCGGGCCGGGACGCGGTAGCCCGTGCGCCCGTGCCTGACCAGGAAGGGTAGTCCTCCCACGTCGGAGGCGATCACTGGCGTGCCACACGCCATCGCCTCCAACGCCACCATCCCAAAACTCTCGTAGTCAGAGGGCATCACCACCATCTCGGCCGCTGAGTAGTAGTATTGCAGTGTGTCCTGATCCTTGGCCCCCAGGAACGTGACGATGTCGCCGATGCCCAGTTCCTCCCGTAGTTCTTGCAGGCGTACCATCTCGTCGTCCTCGCGGATGCGGTCGGGGTCACCGCCGATGATGGGAACGCACAGCACCTCGCCCAGTCCCGGCCGTCCGCCGATGATCTGAGCCATAGCCTGCAGCAGGTTGTCGATACCCTTCAGCGGTTCGATGCGACCGACGAAGAGAATAATGCGGCGATCGGGACACAAACCAATGCGCTCCTTGGCCTGCGCTGCGGGGATGGGATAGAAGCGCTCCGTGTCTACTCCGGGCGAGATGACGCGGATGCGGGCCGAGTCAGCGGTGTAGAGCCGTGCCAGTTGCTCCTTCTCGGCGGGCGTGGCCGCGATCAGCACGTCGGCAAAGCGCACAATCTCCGTCTCGACTGCAATACGGCGCGCCGTCTCCCGCTCTTCGGGACGCTGCGCCACAGCGTCCTTCATCTTGCCCAGCGTGTGAAACATATGCACGATAGGTATGTCCCAGCATCCGTGCAACTCCCGCGCCACCACACCGGAAAGCCAGTAGTGGCTGTGCAGGACGTCGTAGCGGATAGAGTCGGTCTCTGCCTGCGCCAGCACACCTTCCACGAACTCCGGCAGGTGATCGTAAACCAGGTGCTTGCTGTAAGGATGCTCAGGGCCAGCGGGGAGATGGATCACCCGCGTCCCACCGCCCAGTCCTCTAGCGTGTGAGAAACCAGGTTTTTTCCGAAAAACCTGGTTTCTGGTCCCGTCATCAATACGGGGAACGCTGGAGTCTTGCGAGCGCGTGTAGACGTCCACGCGATGACCCCGGCGGGCCAGTTCGCGGGACAGATCACGCACGTAGACGTTCATCCCGCCCGTCTCCTTGCCGCCCAGCGTGGCCAGCGGGCAGGTGTGTACACTCAGCATCGCGATGCGAAGATCAGACATAGCACTTCCCTTAATGCACAGAGGGGATTATACTATACTTGGTGTACTGGGGAAGTGTAGAACGTAGCGCATGAGGCGTGGAACGTGAGACGTGAAACGTGAGAGAAGGAGATGGTGTTATGAAGGGGAATCTTCACATACGGCGATTGGGACTTGAGGATTATGACGAACTCTTGGCGTTGTGGCAGCGGGCGGGGCTGCACTCGCTCAAGCCCCGGGGGCGCGATAGCCGCGCTGGTCTGGCTCGGCAACTCGCCAGCGGCGTCCAGACGATTCTGGGGTTGGAGGTAGACGGTCAATTGGTGGGTATAGTCGTCATCACTCACGACAGCCGCAAGGGGTGGATCAACCGGCTGGCGGTAGACCCCGACCACCGCCGGCGGGGCTATGGAGCCCGGCTGATCGCGGCAGCCGAGGAGGTGCTGTGTGAGCAGGGCATACACGTCATCGCGGCCCTCATCGAGAGTGACAACCCCGCCTCGCTGGTGCTGTTTCGAAAGGTGGGCTATCTTGAGATTGACCCGGGCGTCCATCACCTGACGAAGCGCGACAGCGACGACATCTGAACCCGGCTTCGCCGACGCGCTACTTGTAACGCTGATAGCGCTGAAACACTTCGCCGACGCTGCGGCCTTCATGGACACGCAGGATCACCTCGCCCAGCAGATTGGCGACGGAGAGGACAGTCAGATTGGGCAGTTGCTTCTCCGGCGGAGTGGGGATGGAGTTTGTGGTCACGAATTCCTTGACAGGGAGTCCCCGCAGCCGTTCGACCGCTGGCGGCGAGAAGACGGCGTGAACGAAACACAGGTAAATCTCGCGAGCGTTGTGCTTCTGGACGATGTCTACCGTGTTGAGCATTGTGCCGCCGGTGTCCAACTCCTCGTCCACGATGATGACGTCGTGACCCTCCACTTCGCCGACCAGTGTGAGCGCTTCCGTGCCGGCCGCCACCCGCCGTTTCTCGATCAACGCCAGGGGCAAGCCCAATTCAGCCGCCAGGTTGCGTGCCTTCTTAGCGAAACCCAGGTCTGCGGAGACGACGACCGTCTCTTTCAGTTGCTTGTCGCGAAAGTAATCGGCGAGGATAGGAAAGGCGGTCAAGGTATCGCCTGAGATGCTGAAGAAACCCTGAATCTGATCGGCGTGCAGGTCGAGCGTTATATAGCGGTTGGCACCGGCGACGCCGATCAGATCAGCCACCAATCGGGCGGTGATCGGCACGCGAGGTTGATCCTTCTTGTCGGAACGGGCGTAAGCCAGATAAGGGATGACCGCCGTGATGCGGTCCGGCGAGGCCCGTTTGAGCGTGTCCAGGAAGATCAGCAACTCCATCAGATTGTGGTTGACCGGGGACGAGGTGGTCTGGATCAGGAAGACGTCCTGGCCGCGCACGCTCTCGTGTAGTCGCACAAAGATGTTCTCGTTGGAGAACTGGACGACGTCGCGCCCTGACAGTGGTACACCGAGATACTGGCTGATCTCCTCGGCTAGCGCCGGACAACCGCTGCCGCTGAACAGTTTGATGGTCCTGTGCATGCCCCCCACAATTTCACCCATTGGTCTCAAACTCCGGTTGTAGGATGCTCATCACGTACTGATCGTGGTACGCTCTCTCCTTGAACACCGCCTCGCGGGAGGTGCCTTCCCGCCGGAAGCCGGCCTTCTCGTAGCAGCGGATGCCCCGTCCGTTGTCTGCGTCCACCTGCAAGAAGACGCGATGCAGATTCATCTCGCGGAAGGCCAGACCCAGCAGCGTGCGGATGGCGTCGGTGCCGTATCCCTGGTTCCAGTACCCCTTTTCGCCGATGACGATGCCCAATTCGGCGTAACGATCCTTCCAGTTGATGGCGTGCAGACCGACGTTGCCGATGTGCACCCCGTCGGCGGTCTCGATGGCCAGCACCACACTCTCATGTCGCTCCAACTGCTCCAACAGGTTCTCGAACCAGCGTTCCTCCTGTGCCAACGAGAACGACAGGTAGACCAGCAAATGGCGGCGCACTTCGGGATCGCCGAACCACTCGACGAAGCGCGGCAGGTCATCTCGTTCGATTGGCCGCAGACGGACTTTCTTCCCCACGATCATATTTCCCCTCCCAGGTGACAGGTATCGTTCAGGAGCACAATGCGCGGTCGCACCGGGTTCACTTCGACGATGCTCAGCGACCCGTTGGCGAAGCGGAAAGGCGAGAACCGGCCTGTCAGCCCGATCAGGTGGTTGAGGTAGGCGCCCAGGCTGCCACCGTGGGCCACCACACCAACTGCCCCATCCGCATGCCGTGAAAGGACCTCGTCAAACGCGGCCACCACGCGTGTCCGAAACTGCACGTTTCCTTCCCCGCCAGGTAACACGAGATTCTCCGGATCCTCTGCCCAGCGCTGCGCCACGTCCGGGTACTGGACCATCACCTGCTCCCACGTGAGCCCGGTCAGGTTGCCAACGTCGTACTCCTTGAGCCGCTCGTCGGGCGCCACCGGTACGTCCAGCGCCTGCCCGATGATCTCCGCCGTCTCCTGCGCCCGCTGCAGCGAGCTGGTGTACAGGATAGCAGGTGGGTCCCCACGCAGCCGCGCCGCCAGGTGGCGAGCCTGCTCCCGCCCCACCTCGTCCAGCGGCGGGTCCGCGCAGCCCTGGATGCGGCCGGCGGCATTCCAGGTAGAACGACCGTGACGAATGAGAAAGAGACGAGGCATCGTTTTACTCCCCAACGATCAATACTTCCGCTGTCTGGCGTGTGCTCAGCACGTACTGATAACCATCCAAGGTGTGTACCCGGACGTGCCGCTTCACCTGCCTCACCATGTCTTCCAAATAAGCGATAGGGGGAATGCCGTCGGCGCGATACGAGATCACGAGTATGGCATCACGAAACCGATCCAGCAAACGGACAAACGCATCGTGAATCGCCGCCGGGTCCACCCAGGGGTTATACACCCGTTTCATCCGCCGATGCTTACTTTGGTAATCTACCAATGTGGGCCAATCTTTATACCGTGCCAGTCCTTCCAGGAAGTGGTAGAAGTGATGGTAATCTACACCGACGCCTTGCTGCGAGATGTACGGAGGGTCAATGTAGACCAGGTCGTAGTCACCTTCGATGTCCCAGGCGTCCTCGTTGAGTGCCTGGTTGGCCCGGCCATTATCCACCACCAGCGCGTTGGCTTCATCCACGAAAGCCCGAAAATGCACCTCGAACGGTGTGTCCCAGGTCGTTTTGTTGCCGAACGAGCGCTCAACGTCGGCAAAGCGGAGGTACAGGTTTTTGCGGTGGAACAAGTTAAACGGTCGCTTGACCAGGCAGGCTTGGAACAGTGTGTAGTAGGCCAATGCGCGCTTGTACGAATCGGGCAGCAGAGCAATGTTTTGCACGACGAGATCCAACCACCGGTTCTCCTCATCGGTGTAGTAGATGTCCTTGAAGGTATCCGCGACAAAGGTGCGATACTCCTGCCCAGGCTGGCGAGACAACAAGCCCTCTACGTCCTCGTCGGTCAGATGGATAGTGTTGTTCTCGATCAAGGCCAGGCCCACAAGGTAGTTGAATCGTAGAATGTCGTTGTAGGTGACCTGCTTGCCCTTCTGCTTGAGCCAGTAGCCGACGACCCCCGTGCCCCCCAAAACATCCAACACCGTATCGAACGAAAGCCCCTGAATGTGACTCCATATCCACCGTACCAGTTTAGCCTTGCTGCCCTGGTAGCGGGTGCTGGGGACGAACTCCGTCTCGATATGTGGTAAATCGAGCGTCAACTGTCCCATGGCCACGATCTTCCCAGACAACGTGTGATAGGTGGGAGAAGCATCAGTCCAAGGGCCTTGGAAATCACCTTCGTGTCGCTGCCCAACGAGTACACACGCCGGGCAGTGTCTATAAAGCCCCTCAGCGTCCAGAGACCATCTTCCGTCTGCACGTCCCGTTCAAGACGGGCAAGGAGCATTCCAAACTCAGTAATAGGAAACATCTATCACCTGTCCAGGATTGTCTGCACCGCCGTATACACATCCACATCCCGCGCCGCGATGCGCTCCACCCACGCCTGTATCTGTCCCTCCCCTGCCCGCGCCAGCATCCGGTCGAGCAACTCTTGCTGGAGGACGTTGAGCAACTCCGTCTTTACGCGTGTCTGCTCGCGCCTGGCCCACAGCCCGCTGGCGTGCAGATTTTCCCGATGCGCAGCGACCGCTTCCAGCACCTCCGGCACGCCGGTGCCGTCCAGCGCGACAGTCTGCAAGATCGGTGGGTGCCAGTGGTTGTCGAGGACATCGCCCGCCCCTCCGTGAGCTCGTTGGGCGAAGGTCTCTGACCGAGCCCTCACCATCTCCAGCGCGCGCGCCGTCCGCGCCGCCCCTGGACGGTCCGCCTTGTTGACCACCAGGACATCAGCGATCTCCATCAGGCCAGCCTTCAGCGCCTGCACCTCATCCCCCATCCCTGGCGCTTCGACGACGACGGTCGTGTGGGCTGTGCACGCGATATCCACCTCCGCCTGGCCGGCCCCGACCGTTTCCACCAGCACGACGGTGAAACCGACCGCGTCGAGCACCTTGATCACGTCGCTCGTGGCCCGCGCCAGCCCGCCCAGGCTGCCTCGCGTGGCCATGCTGCGGATGAAGACGCCGGGATCACCCGCCAGGTCGCGCATGCGCACCCGGTCGCCCAGCAGCGCCCCGCCGGTGAACGGGCTGCTGGGGTCCACCGCCACGATGCCCACCGTCGTGTCCTGGGCGCGCAGCGACTTTGCCAGTTCGTTGACCAGCGTGGATTTGCCGGTGCCGGGCGCGCCGGTCACGCCGACGATATGGGCCTGACCGGTGTGGGGGTAGAGGGCAGCGAGAGCAGTGCGAGCGTCCGAACCGTTGTCCTCGACCAGTGAGATAAGCCGGGCTAGTGCGTACCGATTGCCGGCCAGGGCCTCCGCTACCAGTTCCACGTCAGCCCTCGGTCAATTGCTGGCGGATGAAGTCGGCCACCACCTGGGTGTTCGTGCCTGGGCCGAAGATGCCCGCCACGCCCATCCCCTTCAGCGCCGGAACGTCCTCGTCGGGGATGATGCCGCCGACGAATACCTTGACGTGTCCCAGTCCGGCCTCGCGCAGTCCCTCGGTCACCCGGGGCACCAGCGTCATGTGCGCGCCCGAAAGGATACTCAGGCCCACTGCATCCACGTCCTCCTGCAGCGCCGCTTCGACGATCATCTCCGGGGTCTGCCGCAGGCCCGTGTAGATGATCTCCATCCCGGCGTCCCGCAGTGCGCGGGCGATGACCTTGGCCCCACGGTCGTGGCCGTCGAGGCCAGGCTTGGCGATCAGAATGCGTAGTCGCTCGCTCATCAGCCTTCTCTGCTCCTTGTTGTGGTCGTCTTGGATTAGCAGGGATTATACAATAGTTCGTTTGAGTTGGAAAGGGACGCAGTCCGTTTGACTTTTCACCACCGATGAGTATCATAATAGCGTAGTCTCCATACGGCATGGGCCACTGCCGATACCGTTCAGGGTTGTGACGTTTTGGGCCAGGTACCAAGGGATGTACTTCGGTATTCCCGGCACTTGCTCGTCTTATGGCGGTAGTCAGTAGATTGGCAGGAAGGTCGGGGCGATTCGGTGGGCCGCCCGAACCAGCCGGTCACCTGGGCTGGGTGATGGACGACGCCAATGTCGATCAAGGTGGAGAAAGCGGGGCCGCGAGTGCGGTGTCCTGAGCCTGCCGGTGAGCCACGTCACCCGGTCGGGGTTTCCACCTGCACGGTCATCCCTGGCCGCAGGTTGAGATCGGTGGATTCCAACTCGATGGTCAGCGTGTAGGTGGTGTCGCCTTGCTGTACCACCGCGACCGGCGAGATGGTAACCACGCGCCCGTGCAGCGTCTCTTCGCGGAAGGCGTTCACCTGCACCAGGACTTCCTGTCCCACCCGCACACGTCCGATCTCCAACTCGCCCACATTCTTGGTTTCGATGCGCCAACGGGATACGTCGAGCAGTTCGACGACCGTCGCGCCAGGAACGGCCCACTCGCCCACGCTGACCGGCACGGCCGAGATGACACCGTCGAAAGGGGCCAGCAGCGTCGTGTGCGCCAGATCCGCCTGTGCTGCCTCCAGCGCCAGTTGTGCGCGCTCCACGTCCAGTTGCGCCAGGGCGAGTTCTTCGGACGTGACGGGGTGCTGCGCTTCGTACAAGGCCAACTGCGCCTGTGCCAGTTGCGCTTCGGCATTGGCAATGGCGACGGCGTAACCGTGGTCGGCGGCGCGCAGGTTGTATTGGGCCAGCGTCACGTCGTAGTAGTCCTGGGCCTCGGCCAGGGTGCGCGCCTGGGGTGAGGATGGTGCCCAGGTGTGTGTGCGCGGGTCGTTGAGAACCTTGTCGTACTCGTTCTGCGCGTCCGACAGCGCCCGCGCGGCATGCTCCAGTTCGAAACGATCAATGGTGTCCTGGTTGTCGCGCTGGCCGGCCTGCACGCGCGCTTGAATCAGTGCGGTCTGCGCGTTGGTGATGACCGCCGTCGCTGCCAGTACCCGTTCCGGGATAGGCGTGGCCTGTGCCTGCAACTGGGCCAGTTGGGTCTGAGCGGTTTCCAGTTCCAACTCCGCTTGCGTTACCCCGCGCTGCAATTCAGTGGTGTCAAGTGTGGTCAGCGTCTGCCCGGCCTCCACGCTCTCGCCGACCTCGACCGGGACTGACGCGACAAAGCTCCCCACACCAAAACTCAACGCTATCTGACGGGCAGGTTGCAGCACGCCGTTGGCAGTGATACTGCTGGGGGCCGATTGAGAGGACAGGTCGGAGTCAGGTACACGGGTCGGCGTAGGCTGGGCGCTCGTGCCTGCATTGCACGCCGTCAGGCACAAGGTCAGTATCCCCAATACCAGCCACAGTCTCGGCAGATCCAAAATCGCTCCAAGGGGACTGCCAAATCCCCGGTTCTGGCCTGGGTCTGGCGATCCAGGCCGAGCAGAATTGGATCCATTGAACCTGATTTGTCGTCTCATCACGACCTCCTCTCAATGATGGACACAGGATCGAGCCTGGAGAGCATCAAGGCGATCGTGCCCACGCTGGCGGCGATGACGGCCAGCGGGATGGGCAGCGTGAGCAGCCACGGTGTGGGGCTGAAAAAGTCCAGGGTCAGGCCGCGCGGACCGTAGACGAGGCTTTGCATGCCGAGCAGGCCGACCCCGCACAGCGCCGCGCCGACGACCCAGGCGATGCCGACCACACTGCCCGTCTCTTTCGTTGTGCGCAGCGCAAGCCACCGGCGGCTGCGGCCAACGGCGTTCAAGATGCCGAACTCTTCTCTGCGTTGGGTGAAAAAGATGTGGTTTAACGTCGCCAGGGCAACGGCAGCCACGGCAGCGATCATACATTCGAGCAGGGCAAAGGTGAGAACGATGGACGTTGTCATTTCTCTGTACTCACGTTCTTCAATACCGTAGGTGATGATGCGTGTCTGTGTTGAATCCACGCTCTTTTCCAGCCAGCTATCCAGTTCTGTCTTACGTCCCTCGTGCGGGATGATGAGCAAACGCGGGCCTCGGGACGAAGTGAGTTCGTGGCTGCGCAGGTATTCGTAAGAAGCAAACCCAACCCACGGACGATCGGGGGAGAGTATCCCTGCGACGACCATTTCGGTAGGCATGTCATCCACGACGAGCGTATCGTCGCCATCAGTCTCCCCGCCGATCACGTCGCCCACGTGCAGGTCACGGTTGGCGGCGATCGCCGCCGAAAGCACGATCTCGTTGCTGCGAGGATGAGGCAGACGGCCCTCTTGCACGTGCATGCCGAACAACTCCAAGAGAATAGGTAGGTTGGCCTCGGAGACACCATAGATGTTGACGTCGGTCGCGCCGCCGGGCGGCAGGATCATCTGGACTCCAAGCCGAATGGCCGGGATGGTGCGCGCCACCGCCGGGTGGCTCTTGATTTGGCCCACGATGCCGGGATCAAGTTCAGAGTGGATGGGCGAGATTTCGCTGACGTGTTGCAGATATTCAAAGAACGGCTTCATTGCACCTGTCATAGCCGATAGCAAGAACACCGGAAAGGTGATGCCCAGCACCATCAGCGCCGTGCTGAGGATGATCAGCACCCCGCGCCGCCGGTGGCGCAGGTAAAAGGTGAGGGAAGATAGTGGCCTGAGCGACGAGCGTTTCACTGCCCGGCGTCCTTTTGGTTCTTCGCTCAATTTGCCCCGCTCGACGATGGCCACGGCGTCCAACCGGGCAAAGATTCGCCTGACGCTCAGAAAGGTCAGGGCGACGACGATCAGGGGGATAGGCAGAACGAAACAGAACGGCGCCAGGTTGAACAGGTCCAGCTCCATGCCCAGGTCGTAGAAAAGGCCGTTCTTGAGCCACGACATAATCGCGAGGGCTATGCCTAACCCGATCAGGTAGCCGATCCCGGCCACGGCTGCCGTTTCCAGCGCCAGACGGCGAATCAGTTGCCTTTTGTGCTGCCCCAGGGCGTGCAACAAACCAAACTCACTCAACCTTTTGGTTATGGCGATCCGGTTGATGGTACCGACGACAAAGGCCACGGCGACGGCCACCACGCTGTTGACGACGCCGAAAATGACGTATACTCCGATGCGCGCCATCTTGAGGAACCCGACAAGCATGGCGAACGTCTCCACCTCTGTGTATTTGGAACTGACCGTCGTCTCCAAAAAATCATCCACGGCGGCTTTGCGCCCCTCCCTGGCGACGACGAGCAGACTGGTTGCACGGGGGGCATACAGCTCGTGGCTGTTCAAATACTCAGCCGAGACAAAGCCCACGCGCACACTCGGCCCCGGGTTAATCTCTGGATCACTCTCCAGGATACCTACCAGCACCAGGGGCGCGGAAATGGCCTCGTAGTAATCCTGGTCAATCGCGCGCCCGATCTCGCTGCCAATCTGCAAGTCCAGCGCGCGGGCCACTTCTTCGGAGAGCACGAACTCGTTGCTGCGCGGCTCGAACATCCGCCCTTCCTTGAACCGCACGCCGCAGTGCTGCATCAGATATTGTGCGTCTTCCGGCGAGACGCCCAGCAGCCGTTGAGAATCTGTGCCGAGCAGGGTGGGCAGGGAAATCCACAGCCCGTTATCTGGAATAGCGCGTGCTACGTCCGGGTTGGTCTGGACTTGCGAGACCACGGCCGGATCGAGCGCGCCTCCGGTGGGCATCACCCGGCTGAGCCTGGTCAAGTAACTGACGTTGGCGCGCAAGGGGATGGTATCGAGCACGCCCACGAGGACAAACAACCCTACCGTGGCCAGGCTGATGAGCGCGATCTGCAACAGCGCGCTTCGCTTGTGACGGCGATAATAGGTCAAAGGTGATAATGGATTCATCTCGGTTCCCTCTCAAAATGGTCAACCACCACGTCATCTATCTCGCTCCAAAAGCGGTTCGGCTCCATCCCCAATCAGCAATTCCCGTTTTGGCTTCTGATTTGAAATCTGCGAGCATTTCCGTATACTT
>CAYLPU010000106.1:0-17309 GCA_964385635.1 uncultured Anaerolineales bacterium | reverse complement strand
AAACACGAACGCGCACCTTCGCGCCCTTCGCCCTTTCGAACCTTCGTGTTTCAAGGGAGGGGGGGGGACAGGCCATAGGTCGCGGATGGTGGAAACACGAATAGTCGAAGAGGACACGAAAAACACGAACGCGCACCTTCGCGCCCTTCGCCCTTTCGAACCTTCGTGTTTCAAGGGAGGGGGGGGGACAGGCCATAGGTCGCGGATGGTGGAAACACGAATAGTCGAAGAGGACACGAAAAACACGAACGCGCACCTTCGCGCCCTTCGCCCTTTCGAACTTTCGTGGTTCAGCGGTTCGAGGGATAGGACAGCATATCTGAGGGGGCAATCGTCCCAAGTGCGACCAAGAATTCGGACACCGTGACGACTTTGACGCCGTACTGGGCTTGCATCGTGGTCTTAAGATACGAGTCGCCAGTCGGGTCCTGGTCGGCCGAGACCAGGTAGTCCGCCTGGCCGGTGGCGGCAACCTCCAGCAGTATATCGTCTTTGGGGTCACGACACAGGGTGATGTGAACGGTCGGAGTAATCACTATATACAGTAGTTCAGCCCGATGTCAAGGAACAGCAAGGATCGCCACTCCAAACACTGTCACCTCTGCGGCCGCCGCCTATGGGGGCGCGCCTGGGTCTACGCGCCCAACGGCGTCTCAGATGACCAGGCTGTCGTCGTCTGCCGCCAGTGCCAGGAGACGGCGCCGCGCTGTGACGTGTGCGGCGTGCCGATGGGGACCAACCACGTCCGCCTGCCCGACGGCCGGCGCACCTGCGCCCGCTGCCACCAGACCGCCATCTACGACCCAGCCCGGGCACAACCGCTCTTCGAGCGCGTGGCCCGCGTCGTCACCAACCAACTGGGCCTGGGGCTCAACGTCGGCACCGACTTCACGCTCGTGGACCACCAGCACCTGCAACGGCTGGCGACGGAGACACATCCCACCCTCCACGATGACCCAGATAAAGTGATTGGCCTCTTCGTCCGTAAGGGGCACAAGCGGGTGATGTACGTTCTCTCCGGCCTGCCGCAGATATTGCTCATCCAGACCATGGCCCACGAATGGGCTCACGCCTGGCAGGGGGAAAACTGCCCCTTGCTTCAGGACCCGCTCGTGCGCGAGGGATTCGCCGAGTGGGCGGCGTACAAAACGTTGCAGGTGATGGGGGCGGTCAAGAAAATGACGCTGATGGAACGGCAGGATGGGTTGTATGGTGAGGGATTGCGGAAGATACTGGAACTGGAACGGCGCGACGGTGTGGCCGGGGTGCTGGCCTTCTGCCGGCGGGCGGAATAACAGCCGATGAGGAATGAAGACCCTCCAGGTTTCGGAAAACCCGAAGGGTCTGATGAGAGAAATGATGGCTGAATCACCAGGTCTGACATGCACAGTCAATACACCCGCCCTGCCCATCACCGGCAACCAGCGGTTGGTCTACCTGCTGTTAGAGGTGAGCGGACCCGCTGGCTCCGCGTCGCTGCCGGTCAACCTCGCGTTGGTCGTGGACGTGAGCGAATCGATGCACTTCCGCCTGGCCACGGAGGCGCAGTTCAAGGAACTGGCGCGAATGGGGATGCTGCAGGAGGTACTGGTGGACGGCGTACCAGCCTGGCAATCGGCGGGTGTCACCCAAGACACTCCCAAGACAGGGGCTGAGGGTCTTGACGAGGTGATGGCCCGCCTGCCACGCAAGATCGACCGCGTCAGGGACGCGCTCTGGGCCGTCGTCGAGCAACTGCGCCCCGCCGACCGCTTTGCCCTGGTCGCCTTCGCCGGACAGGCGGTCACGCTCATCCCCAACACCGCTGGCGCGGACAAGCGGAGTCTGCTCAATGTCGTGGATAGGCTGGACAGTTTGCAACTGGGGGACGACACCTACATCGGGCGGGGGATGGCGCTGGGGCTTGAGGAATTGCGGCCTGGCCTGAGCCCGGTCGAAGGGCCTGGCCTGAGCCCTGCCGAAGGCCGGCCCACTTCGGGCGACCTGGCCAACCGGATGCTCGTGCTCACCGACGGCTTCACGCTGGATGAGCAAGCGTGCCGCGCCTGGGCCACCCGTGCCCGCCAGGCCCGCATCCCCATCAGCACGATGGGATTGGGGGGCGAGTTCAACGAGGAGTTGATGATCCCCATCGCCGACCAGACCGGCGGTGAAGCCTACCTGCTGGAGGACCCCGAGGACATCCCAGCCGCCTTCGCCCAGGAGTTGCAACGGGCGCAGGCCGTGCGTTACCGCAATTTGGAACTGAAACTGCGTCCCTCACAGGGGGTGGAGGTGCGGGCTGCCTACCGCGTGCGCCCTTCCATCGCGCCGCTGGAAACGGTCAACGAGGGCGGCAGTTACGGCCTCACTCTAGGCGACCTGATAGCAGAGGAGGAGCCAGCGCTGCTGCTGGAGTTGATCGCGCCGCCGCGCCCGGCGGGGGTCTACCGGCTGGCCCAGGCCCTCCTGGCCTGCGATGATCCAGCCGGTGGCCTGGCCGGCCCGAAGACACGGGCCGACGTGGTGGTCGAATACACACCCGACCCGACCCGGGCAGCACAGGTCGTGCCACGGGTGATGCACGTCGTCGAAGCGCTGAGCGCGTACAAACTGCAGCGCAGCGCGAGAGCCGACCTGGAGGCAGGGGACGTGGCGGGCGCGACGCGCAAACTACGGGCCGCCGCCACCCGCCTGCTGGATATGGGCGAGAAGGAGTTGGCCTCTGAGATGCAGCGACAGGCGGCGGAACTGGAGCAGCACGGCCAGACCGACCCCCAGCGCACGAAAAAACTGCGCTACGAGACGCGCAAGTTGACGCAGAAGTTGACGTGAGGTATGCGCTGGTCGGTGGCGCGTCAAGTTACCTGGTGGTACAATAGGCTGGATAGCCGAGAACTGGCTGAAGCCTGTGGAGTGATTTCATTTGTTGCTGTACGAAAGCGAAGAGCCGTGAACGTCTGTCCGCAGTGTGGTACAACCAATCGCCCGGAGGCGCGCTTTTGCCGGCAGTGCCGGAGCGCACTGCCGGCCGTCACCACACCCACCTGCCCCCATTGCGGGGCACCGCTGCGCCCCGGCGCGCGCTTCTGCAAGCAGTGCGGCAAACCAGTCGCTACCGCCCCTGCCACGGGCACCCGTTCCACCTGCCCCCGCTGTGGCGCGCCGGTGCGGGCCAGTGCCCGTTTCTGTCCCCTATGTTGTGCTCCCCTGGTCGCGCCGCCGGCCACCGCCACCGGCCCGCGCTGCACCAACTGCGGCGCGCTCACCCGGTCCGGCGCTCGCTTTTGCCACACCTGCCGACGCCCACTGGGGCCCGCCCCATCCGTTGCCCCCTCCCATCCGTTGACCCCGCCGTCACAACAACCCAGCCGCTTTGGCACCGGCGGACTGCTCCCTCTCACCATCCTGGCCGGCCGGTACGTGATCCTGGAGAAGATCGCCCAGGGAGGGATGGGGGCCATCTACAAGACTCAGGACCGGCGACTTCAGAACAAGATCGTCGCCGTGAAGGAGATGTCCGAATCGGCCATCGCCCGGACCGAGCGGACGCGCGTCCTGGAGTCCTTCCAACGCGAGGCGGAACTGCTGGCCCGGCTGGAACATCCCAACCTGGCGCGGGTGACCGACCGCATTCAGGAGGGGGAGCGCCACTATATCGTGATGGAGTTCATTGAGGGACAGACGTTGAGGAAATTGCTGGAAGGGCGTAGCGAACCGTTCCCCGAGGAACAGGCGCTGGTGTGGGCCGATCAACTGTGCGATGTGCTCTCCTACCTGCACAGCCGGGAACCGAAGATCATCTATCGGGACATGAAGCCAGCCAACGTGATGGTGCTAGACGGCACCGGCAGCCTGAAGTTGATAGACTTTGGCATCGCCCGCTTCTTCAAGCCGGGCAAGCGGAGAGATACCATCGAGTTCGGCACCACTGGCTACGCGCCGCCGGAACAGTATGGCAAATCCCAAACCGACGAGCGGGCCGACATCTACGCGCTGGGGGTAGTGCTCCACCAGTTGCTCACCCTGCGTGATCCAGTCACCAGGCCGTTCAACTTCCCGCCGGTGCGTAGCCTCAACCCCAAAGTGAGCCGTCGCGTGGAAGCCGCCATCGCGAAGGCAATCGAGGCCAACAAGGACAAGCGTCACCAGTCCATGGAGGAACTGTGGAAAGCGCTCCTGGGAGGGAAGTCGGTGCGACCCCGGCCAGCGGCGAAAAAATCCGCCAGAACACCCGAACCAGCGGCCCCTCCCGTACCGGGCGCAGTGACCGCTGCACCAGCGACGGTGGACTTCTCGAGAGTGATGGTCGGTGGGAAGGCATCTGGTTGTTCCCTGGTCGTCAATCTCCTCGCCGGTGAGCAGGCTGCAGTCGGCACCGATACTCCGTGGCTGCAAGTTCACCCCCGGCGTATCGGCAAGAGTGGTGACCAGGTCACCGTCACGCTGGACACCACCCGCCTCAAGCCGGGACGACTGCAGTTGCAGGGAGGATGGCTGAAGCGTTGGGCCGGCTGGCACGCCCGCTTCCTGGTACCGGCAGAGCAAGAGGTCAGTGCGCACGTAGAGATAGAGTCGAAAAGTGGACACAGGCAACGTGTCCCGGTCAGCGTCACCGTCGTGCCACGGTCGGGACAGGTGCAGATCGGCTGGATCATGACCATTGGGGCCATGCTGCTGGAGGCGGCCGCGGTGATTGTCGCGTTGGGAATACTTGTGATGATGGCAATCTTTGGATCCGTGTTTTAAGGTATGCGCATCACAGCAACCGATTGGCGCATTGACGGTACTTGTGATAATATCGTTTTCAGGAGGATAAAACATGCCACTCAACACCGGTGAGATGGTAGAAGAACGCTATCGAGTCGTCAAATTGCTGGGCCAGGGCGGGATGGGAGCGGTCTACCGGGCCTGGGACATGCGGCTGAACCGGCCCGTCGCACTCAAGGAGATGACCCCTCAGTCCGGCCTCGACGTCAACATGCTGGCCCAATTGCGCCAACAGTTCCAGCAGGAAGCGCAGATACTGGCTTCGCTCGTCCACACTAACCTGGTGCGCGTCACCGACCACTTTTCCTGGGGTAGCAACGAGTACCTGGTGATGGACTTCGTCGAGGGGGAGAGCATGGCGGAGCGGATTCAGCGAGAGGGTGCACAGCCGGAAGCACATGTGCTGGCCTGGGCGGGGCAGTTGCTCGGCGCACTGGCCTATTGCCACGAGCGGGGCGTGATCCACCGCGACATCAAGCCGCAGAACATCATCATCACGCCGGAAGGCAAGGTAGCGTTGGTTGACTTTGGGCTGGTCAAGTTATGGAACGCCCAAGACCCGCGCACGCGAACGGTGATGCGAGGGGCCGGAACGCCAGAGTACGCCCCGCCAGAGCAGTACGACATGGGCATGGGGCACACCGACCCCCGCAGCGACATCTATGGCCTGGGCGCGACCCTTTATCACGCCATCACAGGCCAGGCGCCCCCTACGGCCACGCAGCGCATGGCCAGCCCGGCCTGCTTTGCAGCGCCGCGCCGCATCAACGCGACCATCAGCCCGGGCACCGAGGCGGCCATTCTCAAGGCAATGGGAGTGGCCATGGAGCACCGCTTTCAGAGCACAGGGGAGATGGCACAGGCATTGGGGGGGGCGCGGCAGCCTTCTCTTGCCACACCTCACCGTGTCATACCGAGGACCAGAGTGGCAACGCCTCCAACCGGAATAGTCTCCCCCCCGAAGCGCAAACGGGGTACCGTGCTGGGGCTAGGTGGCGTGGGCCTGGCGGTCGTCGGTGTGCTCTGCCTGGCGCTGGCGGTGGGTGCTGTCCTGGTGGGATTATACATTGCGGGTGATGGCGGGGGTGGCGCCGAGCCTGTACCAGTCACGGCCACACCTTCGCCCACGGCTACATCCCAACCACTCACCGCTACGCCCACCACGGCCGCCGCTACGCCCACCACGGCCGCCATCGGCCCTGGTGCCACCAGCACCTCCGCACCAGAGATAGGCGGGATTTTATTTCAGGACGACTTTAGCGACTCCAGCAGCGGATGGGACGTCTGGGAGGCATCCGATGGTGCCCTCACAGAGTATGCCAAGGGGCGCTATCGCATACTCGCCAAAAGCGGGGGATGGATGTGGGGCCGTTCCAACCAACACTTTGCAGACGCTGTTATTGTCGAGGTAGATGCCACACTGATCTCTGGCCCCGCCAATGACAATGCCGGCTTTGGGGTGGCCTGCATGGTGCAGTCCAACGAATGGGGAGACGGCTACGCGATGGTCATCTCCGGCGATGGATACTACAGCATCCAGAAGGTCACGGAGGGGGATTGGGACATTCTGGTAGAGTGGAGCCCTTCCAAGGCCATCAATCAGGGCAACGCCACCAATCACATCCGCGCCGTCTGCGATGGTTCCAGCCTGACACTGATCGTCAATGGGGAATTGCTGGCGGAGGTGAAGGACACCACCTATTCCTCGGGCGATGTCTCTCTGGAGGCAACCACCTTCGAGGATGAACCCGCGGAGATCCACTTTGATGACCTGGTAGTGTACGCTCCCTGATGTACGGGAATTCAACCCCTGCCTAGACGTTATGATCGAGGAGATACTGCCATGATTACCTGTCCCAAATGCGGCACACAGAACCGACCCACGGCGAAGTTCTGCCAGCACTGCGGAGCCGACCTCTCGCCAACACGCGCCATGCCACCGGCCGCGCCCGGCAGAGACGAGCCAGCGGGCCTGTTGCAGAAGGTAAAGCGCTGGGTAATGGGCACAGAGACACCGCCTGCGCCACGTCGGCCAGCACCGTCGCCAGCCTCCACCCGTCCCCTGGCCATTGAGACACCAGCAACGCCCCAACCCGTTGCCCAGCCGCGACCCGCGTCACCAGCGGCACCTCAGACCGTCACCCGGCTGACGCCACTTCAGCGGGGCAGTATCCTCTTCCATCCCCAGGACCCTCGACGGCGGTACAGCATTACGACGGCACACGAACTACCCCGCTCCATCTACTATGACGCGCTCGACCTCACCTGCCCAGCCTGCCGGTCGCCGCAGCCGAATGTCCCTCCCAACGGCCTGTGTTCGCAGTGCCAGGCCACCCTGCAGCCTATCCTGATCCACGAACAGCGTCCGCGTCAGAATGGGCATCTTGCCGACGCCGATATCGAACAACTGATCCGTCTCAGCGCTGGTCATCCCAACATCCTACCTCATCAGGCCATCATTCAATACCAGGAGAGCATCTACACGGTGGTGGAGCACCCTGGCCGTTGGGGAGTGCTGGTGCGTGGGCGACGACAACGATCGCCCGACGAGGCGCTTGCCGGCGCCGCCCAGGTCGGCCAGGCTTTGATCTATCTATACGATCATGGCTTCGCCCACTCTGAGGCCGGCGGCGCGAGCATCGAAAGCCTCATCATCGTCGTCGGTGAGGGAAGTCTCAAATTGGCCGACCTGAGCAATTGTGCCCGTCTGCAGCCCGACGACGCGCACGACTTGCGGGCACGGGTTAGCAGCGACACCGCTTTTCTGGCCCAGTTGCTCTTTTACCTGGCCACCGGCAAGGAATTATCGCGCACAAGCATCGAATTTGCGCCACCGGCGCTGCGCACCCTGGTCGAGCGGGCGATGCAGAGACAGTACGCCTCCGTGCGGGACATGCTGACCGACTTCTCGCTCCTGCCATCCGCCCCGGCCCCGGCCCGGTCCCTCAAGCCGTCCCACGGGCAGGCGACCCATCCGGGGCAGAAACACGCCCACAACGAGGATGCAGTGGTCACCTTCACGTTCGACAAGGAACAGGAAGGGCGCTCCGTGCCCGTTGGTTTTTACCTGGTGGCTGACGGGATGGGGGGGCACGATGCCGGCGACCTCGCCAGCCGCACCGTCAACCGGACCGTGACCGACTGGATCATCAAGACCAAAGTGTTGCCCGACCTGCAAAAAACGACGCGCAAGTTGACGGCTGAGAACGTACCCGGTGAGTTGTTGACTCAGGCCATCCAGCAGACAAACGAGGCTCTTCTGCGCCACGGACAGGCAAACAGCAGCGATCTGGGATCCACTGTGACGGCGGCGCTGGTCATCGGGGGCGTGGCGACCATCGCCAACGTCGGCGACAGCCGCACCTATTTACTGCGAAAGGGACGACTGGAGCAGATCACCCACGATCACTCATTGGTGGCCCGTCTGGTAGATGCCGGTGTCATCGGGCCGGAGGAGGTACGCACCCATCCCCAGCGCAACCAGATTTACCGCTGTCTGGGACATAAGGCGGACGTAGAGGTAGACACCTTCACGCGACAACTGCGGGCCGGTGACATACTCGTGTTATGCTCGGATGGGCTGTGGGAGATGGTACTAGATGCAGAAATCCAACGCATCATCGAAGGCACACGCAGCCCGCAGAAGGCCTGCGATGCGCTGGTGGAGGCGGCCAACCGCGCCGGAGGGGAGGACAACATCGCGGTGGTTGTGGTGGAGATGGAGTAGTGCCAAATCTAAAATCTCAAATCCCAAATCTCAAATCCCAAATCGCTCTGCTGGCCGGGGCACTCCTGCTGTTGGGAGCCGTGGCATGGGGGATAGGATGGGTGGCGCACAGTTTGTTCGACCGCTGGGCCTCGCCGCCGCCCACGGCGACGGTGGAGCCGACAGTCAGGGCTCCTACTCCCCTACTGCTGACAGCCACATCTATCCAGCCCACAGTTGCCAATCCGGCCAGTACGCTCCGGCCAACGTCCACGCTAGTGCCTACGCCTGTTGGTACCCCAACGCCGGAGATAGAGGTCGTGCGGAGCGGGGAGGGAATATACCAGGTCTGTCGCCGCCATTGCCCCGGGAGGTGGCCCGATGACGACGTGCCGCCCACTCTGGACGAGTACGCTCACGAGGTCGCGCGGATGAACGGGTTGAGATGGGGGTTGTGGGACCCGTGGCTGCAAGAGGGCCAGGTGTTACGGATGCCCCCCTGCCCACCATAATGTGGAGTGCGAGATGCTGACGCCCAGCACGCTTCTTCAGAACCGCTACCGCACCCTCCGCCAGATCGGCGGTGGGGTAATGGTCCATGCTTCAAGGATGCCGGTTGGGATTGTCGGTGACCAGACCCTCGGCCCGGGCAGCATCAAGGAGATCATCGTCCGCTGCAACGAACGTGAGGAGAGAGAACTGTGCCTGAGTCAGTATGCCATCCAGGGTGAGAGCAGCAGCCAGTTGTACAGCGTCGTAGCCGCGCAGTTTCTGGCGCCTGGTGAGATCAACCGCCAGGTCTACAAGTGCCTGGTCAACCTCCACAAGCAGATATTGGTGCGCAAAATCGTGGGCAAGGTCGCGAAGTGTTCCCGTATAGTGCGCCTGAGACATACCACCGCCCCTGCACTTGCCAGCGAAGGCTGCCGCCGCCTCAGCCTTGGTGATCCGTACCGTTGCAATTGTGTTGCCCGTGGGGGGATTGCACAAGGCAACAACCCAGGTGCTACCAGTTTCAGCGACATACCGTTTGACCAACACGCTGGTGTCGAAATAGAAAACCGTGTCGCGCGGTGGACTCGTCATAGAGAGCCCCGTTGTTCAACCACGAGTTCGCTGACAGGTCTCCCGGTGATGGGAACCGGCGCGTGGCGAACATACGGCTTCTCGCTGACGTATGGCCTGGGCATCTCGATCCTGCCCGACGCGGCCAGAACCTGGAGCATACGCTCCCGTGGGGCCGGGGGTTCTCGCTGCTCGCGCTTCAACCACTCCCGGAGGCCAAGTTCCAGCAAGGCCGATAGTTTATCGTGATACGGAGCCAACATCTCGGCTAATTCATCCGGAAGTTCAAGTTGAACGGTATTCATAGTCCATGCTCCTGTTTGTGCATCTGATGGTTTCATTATAACATTCTTCTAATCCAGAAGCAAGGAACAAGTGAAATGACCCGACGACCTGGGGCACTTTGATCCTGGTAGATTGGAGATGAGAGACGTGGCAGATGCGGGCAAAACGTCTGTAGAGGCAAAGGGGAACGTCTTCTCACGGCGACAATTCCTCCATAGAGCGACCGCTTTGGGGACGGCAGGGGTGCTGCAATGGCTGACGGGTTGCACCACCCACCCCCCACCCCTGTCTCCCTCTCCCTCTGCGACAGAGAAGCCGACATCCACCCCCACGCCACAGCCATCGCCGACTGTGCCGCCCGAACCAACGTGCACATCGATTCCCGACGTTCCTCTCTTCGAAGAGAAGGGACTGGCCCATATCTTCGTAGCCCACGACCCGGCGCTGCAAGGCTACCCCTCCTCGCCGCCCTTCGATCCGGACAGCCACTACCCGGAGTGTCCCTACGCGCCGGATGACCTGGCACCCGACAACGGCGCCTACAGGCTGGTGCGGGAGGCCCTGCGCCTGATGAATCCAGAGGGCTACGGATCGGCGGAGTGGAATCCGCTGAGCACCATCATCCAGCCCGGCGACTGTGTCCTGATCAAGCCCAACCTGGTAGACGACTCCGAGTGGGCCAACGGCCAAACCACTCATCCGGCCTTTCTGCGGCCCATCATTGACTACGTCTACAAGGCCTGCGGGCCTGGTGGGCGTATCCTGTTGGCCGATGGCCCGTGGGCCGCGGGCGTCTTCGACCGCCTGGTGGCCACTACGGGCATCCAGTCCATGATCGAACACCTGGCAGCCGCGCACGGAGTTCCGGTGGTGCTCAAGGACCTGAACAAGGCCAGCCGGGAGGCGACACCTCTGGTGGACCTGGGAGCGGTTTCGGAACTGCGCGCGGTGGAGCGGGTGTGGTACGACGCACATGGCGAAGTGATGCAAGAAGGGGGCGACCCCGGCTTGGGCCGCTATCGCATGGCGCCGTCGGTGTTGGAGGCCGACGTGGTCATCTGCGTGCCGAAGGCCAAAGTACATTGTTCAGGTGGCGTGACGCTGGCAATGAAGAACATGCTCGGCATCATCCCCGCCTGGGACGGCCCCCACGAACAGGCAGTGCTCAAAGACTGCGCGCACACTAGCGACGTAGACCGGGCGGCCGGCGAGCAGGGGATGTACCTGGACAACGACACCATCTGGCGTTCGATAGCCGATCTGAACCGCATCCTGCTCTACGCCGACACACAGGGCATACTGCACCCTGAACGACAAAGGCGCTATCTGGCGATTGTGGACGGCATCGTGGCGGCGGAGGAAAGCCAGTACCACCCGCATCCGTACCCGTTGAACACGGTCGTGATCGGCACTGACCCGGTCACCGTGGACGCAGTTGTGGCCCGTTGTATGGGCTTCGACCCGCGCCTTCTGAAATCGGTGGCCAAAGCGGCAGCGCGGGCGGACTTTTCCCTGGGCCCGGCCCATCCCTCGCGGGTCAAAGTAGTTGTAGCGGGTGGAGAAGGGGTGAGCACCCTTTACCGTCACGCGCTCACACCTGAACTGCACGTCTTCTCCTGGCAGGGTCACCTGGAGGCGAACGACTTCGACCCGCCGGAGGTACTGGAATGGCAATGGGATGCAGAGAGTGGCGAACTCCAGGTCGTGGTTCGCGACCCGGCAGGGGTGGCCTGGGTGCGGGTGGCCTACAGTTACGAGGGAGAATCGCGCATGAAGGCCCTGCAACTGAGCGACGGCACCTCGCCGGAGGGGCGATGGCGCACGCCCTTTCCGCTGGGAGCCACAGTGCGGCAGGCCACGATCTTGACTGGCGACGAGTTGTTTAACGAGATGGCGCAGGAGATTGCCTGGTAAAAGGGCGGTTCGACGACACAGTATGGACATAGATAGAGGCAATGTCGTGCAAGTGACCTACAATAGCGCCAGTGATACGTGGCCTGTCTGGTCACCCATGCTCTATACCCACTAGGAGCGCTGAGATGCTACAGTCTGGCAGTATGCTTCAGAACCGCCACCGCATCCTCCGCCGAATCGGCGGAGGGGGGATGGGGGTCGTCTATCTGGCGGAGGACACTCGCCTGGCAGGACGCAAGTGCGCCGTCAAGGAGATGTCCCCTGCCCAACTGCCTCCCGAGGACCGCAACTGGGCCACCAACGCCTTCCGGCAGGAGGCTCAGATGTTGGCCAACCTGAACCATCCCGGCCTCACCTCCGTCACCGACTTCTTCTCCGAAGAGGGCAACTGGTACCTGGTGATGGACTACGTACCCGGACGGACATTGGAGGAAATACTGGAGAACGAGCCGGGCGGGTATCTGTCCCAGGGACAGACACTTAACATTGTGCGCCAGTTGTGCGACGTGCTCGAGTACTTGCACAGACAGAATCCACCGGTCATCTTTCGCGACCTCAAGCCTTCCAACGTGATACTGACACCTGAGGGTCAGGTCAAACTGATTGACTTTGGCATCGCACGTTTCTTCAAGCCAGCGCAGTCGCAGGACACAGTGACACTGGGCACACCAGGGTACGCCGCGCCGGAGCAGTGGGGAACCGGCGGACAGACCGACGCCCGCTCCGACATCTACGGGCTGGGCGTGCTACTGCTGCGCCTGGCCACCGGTTACGACCCGGTCCCCAAGCCGTTTCCGCTACCACAGCCACGATCAGTGATGCCCGCAATCTCGCCCAAGATCGAATACCTGATCCTCCGCGCCACGCCTACGGATCCCGGGGCGCGCTACCAGAGTGTGGCAGAGTTCCAGCGCGATATGGACACGCCGTCACGCCAGTTGCGGCCGCTGGAGGAGACCAGCCTGTTGTCCCAAAGTCAGCCTGTCACATCGGTTGGCGCTCAGCCTACTGTCCCCGCCCCTGGCGTCTATCCCACTCCATACCCACCACCACCAGCCACCCCCTACCCGCCGCCTGCCCCTGCACGTAAGCGCACCGGGCTCTCGATCGGGGCGGGGATCGCAGGAGGATTGCTCCTGGGACTGTGCGTTGTTGTAGCAATTGGGGCCGTTGCGTGGCCCAAGTTGACCAACGTGTTCGGCGTACAGCCAACGACACCCAGTCCAACCAGACCACCAACCCCCATAAGCACTCCTGTCTCGCCATCCATGACACCAACGGCCGCCACGCCGACAGCCACATCGCCAGTTACACCTGTACCACCTGTAGCCACATCACCACCCGCGCCAACAACACCCATCCCTATCCCGTTGCGTATCGTCTACGTGTACGGCTCTGTTGGGGATTCCGACATATACGTAGCCAACGCCGATGGCAGCGGGCGCGACTGCGTGGCCTGCCACGCCTGCGACGAGGCCGAGCCCGCCTGGTCGCCTGACGGACGCCACATCGTCTACCAGGCTGACTGCGGCGGATCCTACGATATATGGATCATAAGCAGCAGCGGAGGCAACCCTATCCAATTGACCCGTACGTCCGCCACGGACGAGCGTGAGCCCGATTGGTCCCCCGATGGCTCGCAAATTGCATTCCGCGCCAGTTCAGCGGGCAAAGACCGCAACACCGACGGAGATCTGCGAGTGATGGACGCTGACGGCGGCGGCGTATATAGCCTGGGCACACAGGGTCGCTCGCCAGTCTGGTCGCCCGACGGGCGATGGATCACCTTTATGTCGGAACGGAGTGGAGGGTGGGAAATCTACGTTTACAACCTCCAGAGCGGAACCACGGACCGGCTGACCGATTGCAGCGCTAACTGCCGCTGGCCTGCCTGGTCACCGGATGGTCGGTACGTGATTTACCACTCGACGACTGGTCCAGGCAGCGTCACGGCTGACACCATCTGGTACGTCCCGGCCTCAGGTGGGAGTCCTGTCCGACTGGTGAGTGGTAACCAAGCCGGTCGTCCCACCTGGTCGGTTCGCGGTCTGATCGCCTTCAATTCGGACCAGGGCATAGAGACAGTCCGTGAGAATGGAAGCGGACGGCAAACACTGGTCCGCAGCGATCAGAACTGGGCACCGGTATGGTCGGAGTAGAGTGATGAAAAAGCAACCTCTTCGCAAAAGAGACGTCCTCCTTGGGCTGAGCATCGGTCTGGGGATAGGTTTGCTTGCCCTGGCGGGTATCCTGTTGTTGGCCCGCCCGTGGCAGTTGGTCATGCCAGCGGCCCAGCATCCCCCTCCAGCAATCACCGCCACGCCGTCGGTTGTTGCCACGAGCGTTCCACTGGCCACGCCGGAGCCCTCATCATCCCCCACCTCTACCGTTGAGCCGCCTGAAGTGATCACCTACACGGTCCAGGCAGGCGATGAACTCCTTCAAATCGCCATTGATCACGATACCACCGTTGAAGCGATTGTGGAGGCCAGCAGATTGATCTCCCCTGCCGATCTCATCTACCCCGGCGATGTGCTCACCATCCCTCTCCACACTGTCACCCAAGCCACTCAAGAGCTGACCCCTTCCCCAGAGGGTGAGATACCTATCGAATCGTCAACGCCAGAATCTGGCGCTCAGACCTGGCACCCCTCGCTTCTAGAGGGAGACCTGGCTTCCGCCTATCCCTCTACCTGGAACACGGAGCGCTTTATATTGCATTTCACCCCTGACACCTATCCGGCTCAAGACCCGCAGGCCGTGGCCGCCATGGTGACGCGAGGGCTGGGCCACATTGAGACAGTCATGAACGCACATTTGGAGGGACGTTTCGACGTCTACGTTGCCGGCGGTCTTTTCGAACCGCCGGACCAGGCCCTGCGCGGGCGTAGTTTCTCGGCAGCCCGGCGCTACTTCTTCCTCCACGACGGCACCGGCAATCCGGCCGATCAGCAATACATCGCCACCCACGAACTTACTCATCTCTTCACCTGGAATGTCTTCGGACGCCCGGTCTCAGCGATGTTGAGCGAGGGAGCAGCAGTCTACACTGGGATGGAACTGATCGCTGACTCCGACCATATGCCCATCAAGACGTTCTGTACAGCGTACCACCAGGCCGGACGGCTGCCCCGCGTCTCAACCAGCCTCGGATTTCAAGGCCACATCCATGACCTGGAGAACTACTACGCGGCTGGCTGCTTCGTGCAATACCTGATTGAAACCTACGGTTCAGAGAACTTCGGACAACTGTACCCCACCGGTGACTACGCCGGCGTCTATGGTCAATCGCTGGCGGCACTGGAGGCTGACTGGCTCGTCGACCTGGAGGCGAACGGTCCCACGGTTCCTTTCAACCCCGATAATCTGATAGAGGCCGTAGATTCCGTGGGGACAGCCTATGATGAGTTGTTCACCGGTTTCACCGGCACGCCAGCGCAGATGGCAGCGTACCCGGAACTCGACGCCGCTCGCATCGCATTGTTGGAAGAGCGGTTCAACGACGTAAACGCACATCTAATCGCTTTCGACCAACGGATGGGACAGTAAATACGGCGGAGCAGGATTATGCCTTTCACGACCGGCCAAGTCATTCACAATCGCTACCGCATTGTTGTCCTACTGGGACAAGGCGGCATGGGTGCCGTCTATCGTGCCTGGGACACCAATCTAAACATCCCTGTAGCACTCAAGGAGATGACATCTGACCCCAACGGCGACCTCCACACGTTAGCCCAACTACGCCAGCAGTTCAAGCACGAGGCCCAGGTCGTGGCCGGCCTCAATCATCCCAACCTGGTGCGCGTCACCGATTACTTCTCCTGGGATGGCGCCGAGTGCCTGGTGATGAATTTCGTCGAGGGGGAGAGCCTGGCGGAGCGCATCCAGCGCGAAAGGGCGCAGCCGGAAGCACAGGTGATAGAATGGGCACGGCAGTTGCTTGACGCGCTGACCTATTGCCACGCTCGGGGGGTGATCCACCGAGATGTGAAGCCACAGAACGTGATCATCACCCCAGAGGGCAAGCCGGTGCTGGTGGACTTTGGGCTGGTGAAGCTATGGGACCCGCGAGACCCACGCACACAGACGGTGATAAGGGCAATGGGGACACCAGAGTACGCACCACCGGAGCAATATAGTGCATTCGCAGGCCACACAGACCCCCGCTCCGACTTGTACAGCCTGGGCGCGACGCTCTACCACGCCCTCACTGGCCAAGCCCCGATATCCGCCACCGACCGGATGGCGATGCCAGAGCAGTTTGCATCGCCGCGCACACTGACCCCGCACGTAAGTCCACAGACAGAGGTGGTCGTGCTCAAGGCGATGGAGATGGCAATGAATCGGCGCTACCAGAGCGCAGGGGCAATGGCAGAGGCGCTGGGAGGCGCGGCGCGACCCTCTCCCGTCACGCCTCGTCGAACGCGGGATGGCACGCTACTGATGCCTGACACTGAGGCGCGTCCCGCGCCGAAAAAGAGAAGCGGCCTGTGGATTGGCCTTGCCGTTGCTGGCGTCCTCTGCCTGATGCTGGCAGCAGGGGGAGGGGCTATCGCGTACATTACGGGACGCGCAACGCCTACACCCGTGCCTGTTGCCGTGCAGCCCTCGGCCACAGCCACCCCAAGCCCTACTCCTACCCAACGCCCTGTCCCCACGCCCACGCCTCGCCCCACCGGCACCCCTGAGGGTGCAGCTCCCGTCGGTGAAGGTGTCTTGTTCCAGGATGACTTTAGCGATCCCGGCAGCGGCTGGGACGTGGGAGACTGGGATGGTGGGAGTGTAGGCTACAGGGATGGCACCTACTTTATGCGGAGTGAGGATAAAGATTGGTATTACCAGGGTTGTGTAAACCGCTCCTTCGCTGACTTGGTTATCGAAGTGGATGCCACTCAGATACTGGCCCCAGCCAATAACAACAGTTATGGCGTGGGGTGTCGTATCCAGCTCAATGGTGGCTACTACTTTCTCATCAGCGGAGACGGTTACTATTCTATCTTCAAGGAGGCAAAAGAGGAGAGTGAATTGCTGGTAGATTGGACGCGGTCTACTGCCATTCGCCAGGGGAATGTCACTAATCACATCCAGGCCGTCTGCGACGGAGACCATCTGGCGCTGTTCGTCAACGGGGAGTTGCTGGCCGAGGCTCAAGATGACACTTACCGCAGTGGAGACATTGCTCTGAGAGCAGGGACAGGCGATGACGAGCCGACGGAGATACATTTTGACAACCTGGTCGTCCGCCGGCCGGCGGCAATCTTGTTCCAGTACGTAGATATCCCGCCGGGCAACCCGATCCGCATCGGCTACGCCCTGGTGATCGCCGGCCCGAACGAGTCGCTGGGCGTGGACTCCCGGAATGGCATCGAGATCGCCCTTGACGACAAAGGGTGGGAACTCCTCGGGCACCCGCTCGAACTGGTGGGCGAGGACGCCATGTGCAGCGCCGAGGGCGGCCAGACAGCCCTCACCAAGTTAGTCTCTGATCCCAGCCTGATCGGGATCATCGGCACCAACTGCTCCAGCGCGGGCGAGCCGGCCTCGAGGATCGCTTCCGACGCCGGCATGGTGCTGCTGTCGCCCTCCAACA
>CAYLPU010000105.1:0-17353 GCA_964385635.1 uncultured Anaerolineales bacterium | reverse complement strand
GGCTGGAGGTGCTGCGCATCTTCAACGAGCCGACCGCCTCGGCCCTGGCCTACGATTTCCCCCCCGAGAGGCGGGAGACCGTCGCCGTCTACGACCTGGGCGGTGGCACCTTCGACGTCTCCATCCTGGACCTCGGCGCTGGCGTCTTCGAGGTGCTCTCCACCAACGGCGACACCCACCTGGGCGGCGACGACCTCGACCGCCGCATCGTGGACTGGCTCTGCGACGAGTTCGAGCGGGAGCGCGGCGTGGACCTGCGAGGGGACAAGATGGCGCTGCAACGGGTGAGAGAGGCGGCCGAGCAGGCCAAGATCGCACTCTCGACCCGCTTGCAGACCGAGATCACCCTGCCCTTCATCGCCCAGGGACCCCGAGGGCCGGCGCACCTCAACACGACCCTCACCCGGGTGCAGTTGGAGCAATTGACGGAGAACCTGATCGAAAGGACCGTCGAGCCCTGCCGTCAGGCCATGGCCGACGCTGGACTTAAACCGACGGACATTGACGAGGTCATCCTGGTAGGGGGGCAGACCAGAATGCCGGCGGTGCGGGAGAAGATTAAAACCATCTTCGGCAAACTGCTCGTCACGGAGCTCAATCCGGAGGAGGCGGTCGGCCTGGGAGCCGGGATTCAGGCCGGCGCTCTCGTCGGCGAGGTCAAGAACCTGCTGCTGATTGACGTCACCCCGCTGACGCTGAGTATCGAGACCAAGGGTGGCATCGCCAACCCCCTCATCCGGCGCAACACAACCATCCCGGCGCGCAAGAGTCAGGTTTTCACCACGGCCAAAGACGACCAGGCCAGCGTGGAGATCGTGGTGGTGCAGGGCGAGCGGGTCATGGCTGTGGAGAACACGGTCCTGGGGCGCTTTACCCTGGATGGCATCCCGCCCGCGCCCCGGGGCGAGCCGAGGATCGAGGTCACCTTCAAGATTGACGCCAACGGCACCCTGCAGGTCACAGCCCAGGATCAGGCCACCGGCAGGGAGCAGCAGATCACCATCACCGCCTCCAGCGGCCTTTCGGAGGAGGAGATCGAGCACATGGTGGCCGAGGCCAAAGAACACGACGAGCGGAACCGGCAGCGCCGTCAGGCGATCAAGACCCGCAACCGCGCCGACAGCATGGCCTACCAGGCCGAGAAGACACTGGAGCGATACGGCGACAGACTGACACCGGCGCTCCGGAGCAAGGTGAGGAGCGAGGTAGCCGCTCTGCGCCAGGCGCTGCGGGCAGGCGAGATCGAAGCGGTCGAGCGGGCCATGCAGGAGTTGGACGAGACCACGCGGATGATCGCGAGGGAGTTTAGCGTGAAGCGTGATGAAGCGTGAAACGTGAGGCGTGAAACGTGAGGCGTGGAGCGTGGAGCGTGAGGCGTGAAACGTGCCACTAGGCATTGTGTCGAGGAGGAGCGTACCGTGACCAAGGACATCATATATATCTACGGAGTGATCGGCAGCGGGGAGGCGATTGGTTTTGGCCCCATAGGGATCGGCGGGCGGGACGACGAGGTGCGCACCGTGCCCTACCGTGACCTGGCCGCCGTGGTCAGCAATTGTCCCCCAGTTGACTACAAGGCCATCAAGGACAAGGAAAGAATAGTCCGCGACCTGGCCGCCCATCAGGCGGTGATCGAAGAGATGATGAAGCGCTTCACTGTCTTGCCCATGAAGTTCGGCACCGTGGTGAAGGGCCAGGACGAGGTAGAGGCCATCTTGCGCCAGGGGTATTTCGCCCTCAAAGAGGCCCATGCGGCCATCCAGGACAAGGTCGAGGTCGAGGTGGTGGCCACCTGGGACCTCCCTTCCGTCTTCCAGGAGATCTCCACCGAGGAGTCGATCGCCAAACTGAAGGCCAGGATCGAGGGGCTCTCCCGCTTGCGGAGCACGCCTGCCAGGATCAAAGTGGGCAAGATGGTCTACGAGTCTCTCAACCGCCGGCGGGAGAACTACCAGCGGGAGATCCTGAACGCGCTGGCCGGTTGCGCTCTGGACCTGCAGAAGAACAGCCTCATGGACGACAAAATGGTGATGAACGTCGCCTTACTGCTGAATAAGGGACAGCAGGAGGAATTCGACCGGCGGCTCGGCGAGATTGATGAGAGACTCGGCGGCCGGTTAAACTTCCGGCGCATCGGCCCCCTGCCTCCCTACAGTTTCAGCACCGTCGAGGTGCGGCCCATGAGTCGCCAGGAGGTCAAGCGGGCGCGGGAACTGTTGGGTCTGGGCCAGGAGGCCAGCCTGAATGAGGTGAAGCAGGCCTATTATGGACTGGCTCAGGAGCATCACCCCGATGCTCAGCCGGGTGACAAAGCCGCCGAAGAGCGCTTTGCCCAGATCGCCGCCGCCTACCAGTTGCTGAGCAGTTGCTGCCTGGGGCAGGCGGCGGCGCAGGGGGTCACGGCCAAGAAGAAGGCCGAGGGGTATCGTTGTGACTTCACTCCGGCGGCCACCAGGGAGAGCGTTCTGATCACCGTCAGGCGCATGGGAGGGGAGAGGCTGGCGTGAAGCGTGGAGCGTGAAACGTGAAACGTGAAGGGATTGCCTCGCAGTGGGGGAAACCTTGCGAAGGTTGCGGAAGGGGAGTGGGGGAGAAGGCTTGATGAGCGGTAGTACCGACAACGAGAGAATGATATACCTGTACTGCCTGACCAGGAGCCACGACGAGAATCCCTTCGATCTCTCCATCAAGGGGATCGGCAGGCGCGGCGACGAGGTCCACAGCATCTCCTTTCTTGACCTCGCGCTTGCGGTCAGCGACTCACCCCAGGACGAATACGAGACCAGCCGGGCGCACACTATGAGCCACCAGTTGGTCTGCGAGGAGGTGCTGAACGAGGGCTTCACCGTCCTTCCCGTGCGCTTCAGCACCGTGGCCAAATCCACCTCGGGTGGGAGCAGCGCTGAGGAGAAGATCATGAGGCTGCTGCGGCGAAGGTACGGCGAGTTCGAGTCGTTGTTGCAGGAGATGGAAGACAAGGTTGAATTGGGACTGAAGGTCTTCTGGAGAAAGGAGCGGTTGTTCCAGGACATCGTGGCCGGGAATCCCGACATCCGCAGGCTGCGGAATCGCCTGGCTGCCAGCCCTCATTCCCACCACGACAGAATAGAGCTCGGCAGCCTGGTGTCCAATAGTATTGAGGCCAAAAGGGACGTGGATGCTCAAATGCTGGCTCGTGCTCTGAGTCCGCTGGCCGAGAGGTACGAGGCCAACAAGATCCTGATTGACATGATGGTTCTCAATGCCGCCTTCCTGGTGCACCGTTCGCGGGTGGATGAGTTCGACCACCAGGTCAACGAACTGGACGCCAAATACGGTAACCGGATGATGTTCAAATACGTGGGGGAAACACCCCCTTTCAACTTTGTGGAGATCGTTGTACATTGGGAAGATGAAGACTGAACCTGAGGAGATGAGAAACATGGCAGCAAAGACGACCGTCAGAGGGGGCAAGTGGGTGGCGGTGCAATGCGCCTATTGCGGGGGTCGGGGCAAAGACCCCTTCGGAATCCCGCACCCCAAGTCCAATTGCGCTGTTTGCGGCGGGCGGGGGACGGTGCGGGTGCAGGAGCCGTATGTGCCGTGTGCCTTGTGCCGGGGAACCGGCAAACAGGCCATGCGCCGGCTGACCTGCACCGCCTGCAAGGGCAAAGGAGTGGTGACAGTGCCGGAGCGACGGCAAACCTGCCCGGCCTGTGGAGGGACGGGGCGGGCGAAGATCGAATACGATCTGCCCTGCACCACCTGTTCGGGCAAGGGAGTGGTAGCGGCTCAGTAAACGTAAAACCAGGGTGTCGCACAGGTGGAGTCCCGAACCTGTTCGGGGTGCTCCGGTTGGCTGAAGGTTGGCTTGTCTGGGTCATTCCGCAACAAGTTGCGGACTCTGGAGCGATGTGGGCGGGGGGAGGGGTTTCGCAAAGCACTTATGCAATGCTCTAGTGAAACGTGATCGGCGATTCACGCACCACGTTTCACGTTTCACGTTTCACGCATCACGTTTCACGCATCACGCATAATGTTTCACGCACAAGGAGGCTGAAAATGGCCAGGAAGAAGACCACCGAAACAGGAGAGAAGACGCTGGTGCAATGCGCCTATTGCCAGGGCAGCGGCAAGGACCCCTTCAGGCTGCTGTCACCCCTGTCGGCCTGCGGGGTGTGCGGCGGCAAGGGGCAGGTGGAAATCGAAGCGCCCTACGTACCCTGTGCTTTCTGCGGGGGGACGGGCATCCACCCCCGCAGCCGCCTGACCTGCACTGCCTGCAAAGGCAAGGGCGTGATCCATGTCGAGGAGCCAACAGTGACCTGCCCCACCTGTAGCGGGCTGGGCGTTGACCCCACGGGCGACCTGCGGCTCTTTTGCACCACCTGCGGCGGCGCGGGCGTGGTGTCCGCGTAACACCAGTCCTGCGCGAGGAGGTGCAAAGATGGCAGGAAAAGCGGTCGTGAAAGAGGGAAAGGGGGTCGAGATCAAGTGCGCCTTCTGCGGCGGCACGGGCAAAGACCCCTTCAAGGTCCTGTCGCCCCTCTCCAACTGTGGGGTCTGCGGCGGCCAGGGGACTGTGCGCGTCAAGGAGCCCTACGAAACCTGCACTGCCTGTGGGGGCACGGGGGTCTACCACCGCAGCCGGCTGAGTTGTGGCACCTGCGGTGGCAAGGGCGTGGTCCCCGTCGAGAAACCCCGTTAGGGCGGGGGTTGGGGCGGAATCCGTGCGCTTTAGTGGTGGGAACGCTGTAGGACAAGTTGGCAACTTGTCCCAGGGGCAATTTGCCAAATTGCCCTACAACTGAGTTGCGCTGTTTCCACGTGCGGAGCAAGGAGGAAGAAGCATGGCACAGGGAGCAACGGGAGCGGAAGACTGGGTCGAGCTGACGTGTGCCTTCTGCCAGGGCAAGGGACGGGACCCCTTCGGGTTGCTGTCGGTCCTCTCCACCTGCGGCGCTTGTCGTGGTGCCGGAAAGGTGCGGGTGAAAGGGCCCTACGTACCCTGCCGCGCCTGCGGCGGCACGGGGGTCCAACCCTTCGCCAGGCTGGCCTGCCTGGGCTGTGGGGGTAGAGGGGTGCAGACCATCGAAGAGCCGGTGAAAACCTGCCCTGTCTGCGGGGGCACAGGCGTTGATGGATTGCACCTCCATTGCCTGCGCTGCCATGGCGCGGGGGTAGTCCCCGCCGCAGAAGAGACTACGTTAGCCTAGAGGAGACTGGGAGCATGTTTTTCCTCTCCTGGATCGAGCATCAACTGCTCAAGACGGTGGGCAAGGTGGTGGCCTTGCCGGTGACCGGCCCCTACCAGTCTGCGAAGTGGATGTTCGAGAAAATCCACGAGGAGGTCGAGGGGGAGGAGACCGACGAAGAGCGCGTCAAGAGCCGCTTGATGGAGCTGCAACTGCGCTATGAGATCGGCGAGATTGAGGAGGAGCAGTATCTGGAGCAGGAGAAGATCCTGATGGAGGACCTGGCCGCCATTAGAGAATGGATGAGAGATGCGCAGTACGAGCCGGACGAGGCCTGGTGGCGCCGCACCTTCCCCGAAGCCTTCCAGGAACGCGAAGGAGACGAAGAACAGGAGAGGTGAGAACGTGTCTGACACTTCGGCTGCGCTCAGTGCAGGCCTGCCCAGTTTCTTACACAACCAGGACCTGCAATTCATCTTCTTTGGGGGCAAGGGGGGCGTGGGCAAAACCACCTCGGCCACGGCCACCGCTCTCTACCTGGCCCGCCAGAGGCCGGGCGGGAAGCTGTTGATCGTCTCCACCGACCCGGCCCACTCTATAGGAGACAGCCTCGCCCAGGCTGTCGGTGACGAGACTGTTTCTGTCAAGGGCGTGGACAACCTCCGGGCGCGTGAACTGGACGCCGAGAAGGTATTGACAGAATACCGGCGCCTTAACAATCACATACTGGCCGAGATCGCCAACCGGGGGACTCTGTTCGACGAAGAGGACATCGCCGCTTTCATGCAACTGACCCTGCCGGGGATGGACGAGGTGATGGCGATCCGGGAGATCATAGGGCTGATCAAGTCCGGGGAGTACGACCTGGTGGTGGTGGACACCGCCCCGACCGGCCACACGGTGCGCATGCTGCAACTGCCGTCGCAGATGAGGAACTGGATCAAGACTCTGGATATGATGATGGACAAACACCGCTACATGGTGCGTACCTTCGCCGGCCGCTACGTTCCCGACGAGTGCGACCGATTCCTGGAGGAGCAGAAGCGGGACGTGGCCATGGTGGAGCGGACGCTGAAGGACACCGAGACCACCGAGTTTGTGCTGGTGACCATCCCTGAGGAGATGGCCATCTACGAGAGCGAGCGCCTCTTCACTACCCTGAAGAAAGAGCGTATCCCGGTACGCAACCTCATCGTCAATCACGTCATCGGCGGCGATGGCCTCTGCATTCCCTGCCAGCACAAGAAGGCGGAGCAGGCAGAGGCCCTGGCGGAGATCAGAGAGCGATTCGCTGCTAACCTGCACCTCTGGCCGGTGTCACTCCTGCCTCACGAGGTGCGGGGCGTAGACCAGTTGACTGACTTCGCTCAACTTTTGGCCGGGGTCACAGAAGAGGACAGAGAGACAAGAAGACAAGGAGACCTCACCCCCTCACCCCCTCACCCCCTCACCCCCTCTCCTCCTCTCCCCCTCACCTTGCCCTCAGCCAGTTTCATCCTGATCGGCGGCAAGGGGGGCGTGGGCAAGACCAGCGCGGCCGCGGCCACGGCCATCCGTCTGGCTGCGCAGTTTCCCGACAAGAAGGTGCTGCTCTTCTCGACCGATCCCGCCCACTCTGTGTCCGACAGCCTGGACCAGAAGGTGGGGGCCGAGATCGCCCCCATCGAGGGCTTCGACAATCTCTACGCCCAGGAGATAGACGCCCCAAGGCTGCTGGATCAGTTCATCGAGGAGCAGCAGGAGGCCATTGACGAGGTGTTCGAGGGCTTTGTCGGCGGAGGCGGAGGCAACGTGCGGGTGGCCTTCGAGCAGGAGATCATGGATCAGATGCTGAGCACCACCCCGCCGGGGCTGGACGAACTGATGTCGCTGATGGAGATCATGAAACTGGTGGACGACGAGGCGTTCGACGTTTTCGTCCTGGACAGCGCCGCCACCGGCCACCTGATCCGCTTCCTGGAGCTGCCCCACCTGGCCCGGGAGTGGTTCGCCACCTCGGCCAGGTTGCTGCTCAAGTACAGGGGCGTGGTCAAGCTGGGGGCCACGGCCGGGCTGACGATCAAGTACTCCCGGCAGACCAGGAGGGTGCTCCAGCAGCTCACCGACGGTGCCGGGACTGAGTTCATCGCGGTCACCATCCCCGAGGCGATGGGCATCGCCGAGAGCGAGCGGCTGATCCAGGGGCTGGGCCGGCTGGAAATCTCCTGTCGCCAGATCCTGATCAATTTCGTCATCCCGCCCAGCGATTGCCCTTTCTGCAAGCCCAAGCGGGAGGAGGAGCAACGCTACATCCAGCAGGTAATCGCCGACCACCCCGATCACTGCGTGGCCCAGGCACCACGGCTACACCACGACCTGCGCGGGGTTGACGACCTGGTCGAATTCGGGAAGATCCTGTACCAATGACCAATATCCAATACCCAATACCCAATACCCAATATCCAATATCCAATATCCAACCTCCAACGACCGCCCCCAGCTTCCTGCAAAACGACGGCCTGCGCTTCATCTTCTTCGGAGGGAAGGGGGGTGTGGGCAAGACGACGGCGGCGGTGGCAACGGCACTCTACCTGGCCCGCCAGAGGCCGGAGGAGAGGATACTCGTCGTCTCCACCGACCCGGCCCATTCTCTGGGGGACAGCCTCGGCCAGCCTATCGGCGGCCAGGCCGTGCCCATCAAGGGGGTGGACAACCTATTCGCCCTGGAACTGGACTCGGAGAGGTTGCTGGCCGAATGGAAACAAGAGTACGACCCCATGATCGCCAGAATCGCTGACCGGGGCACCTATTTCGACGTGGAGGACATCAACAATTTCCTCCTGTTGACCCTGCCCGGCATGGACGAGGCGATGGCCATCATGCAGATCATGGGCCTGACCGAGGAGCAGCAGTACGACCGGGTAGTGGTGGACACCGCTCCCACTGGCCACACACTGCGGTTACTGGCCCTGCCGGCCCAGATGAAACTGTGGATCCAGGTCATGGACAGACTGATGGAAAAGCACCGCTTCATCGTGCGCAGCCTGGTGGGCCGCTACAGCCCCGATGAGGCGGACCACTGGCTGGTGAAGATGGACCGGGAGATCAGGCACGTGGCATCGTCGCTGCAGGATGCCGGGGTAACCGAGTTCATACCGGTGACCATCCCCGAGGAGATGGCCATCTACGAGACCAGGCGGTTGGTCTCCGCGCTGAGGGAGCACCCCCTGGCGGTCAGGAATCTGGTCATCAACCAGGTCGTCAACCACGACCCTTCGACAGACCCTTCGACGAGCTCACCGCCACGAGTACTCGCGGTGGCAGGGCCAGGCTCAGGACACGACGGTCGCTGCCCGACCTGCCGGCGGAGGGGGGAGGATCAGGCCGGGGCGCTGGCCCAGATCGGGGAAGGGTTCGCCGGCCTCCGTCTCCTCACTGTGCCGCAACTCTCTCACGAGGTGCGGGGGATGAAGGCATTGACCGAGTTCGGCCAGATGCTGGCGGAGGACGGGACGGCGGAAGAAGACAAGGAGACAAGGAGACAGGGAGACAGGGAGACAAGGAGACAGGGAGACAGGGAGACAAGGAGACAAGGAGACAAGGAGACAAGGAGACAAGGAGACCTCTCCCCCTCTCCCTGTCTCCCCCTTTCCACGTCTCCCCCTCTCTCTTTCGGGGGTTTTGGTTCGGCTGTGCTAACCAGGGTCCGGGGGTGGTGGAGTTCTCTGCATGTGTGGTTGGGCTCTCTGTGGGCGCGCAGGAGACAAGAGGACGAGAGGACAAGGGGACAAGGAGACCTCTCCCCCTCTCCCCCTCTCCCCCTCTCCCTATCTCCCCCTTCGGCTCGCTTCATCATGGTCGGTGGCAAGGGGGGAGTGGGCAAGACCACCACCGCTGCGGCCACGGCCCTCTATCTGGCCCGACAGCGTCCTGACCAGAGAGTCCTGGTCTTCTCCACCGATCCGGCCCACTCGATGGGCGATGCCTTCGATCAGCCGGTAGGGGCGCAGGTCACCCCCATCGAGCCCTACGACAACCTGCAGGCCTACGAGATAGACGCCGTCCAGTTGCTGGAGGATTTCAGGCGGGAGTACCATTCGGGCGGAGGGCAGGGGCAGCAGGCGAGGGACTTTCGGGAGGAGGTGTCCAGCCAGATGCTTGATCTCATTCCGCCGGGCCTGGACGAACTGATGGCCCTGCTGGAGATCATGGAACTGGCGGAGGAGGGGCAGTTCGACGTCTTCATCCTGGACACCGCGCCCACCGGCCACCTGATCCGTTTCCTGGAGACGCCTGAACTGGCCCAGAACTGGCTCAAAGCCGCAGCCAGGATGTTGCTCAAGTACAAGAACACGGTGCGGCTGGGAAGGCTGGCCGAACTAGTGGTCAAATGCTCGCGGCAGGTGCGCATACTTCGTCAGCAACTGGTGGACAGCGCCCAGACCGAGTTCGTCGCTGTCACCATCCCGGAAGCGATGGCCGTGGCCGAGAGCGAGCGGCTGCTGCGTTGCCTGGACGGACTTAATGTCACCTGCCGGCAGATATTGGTCAACAAGGTCACTCAGGTTCGTACTGAGCCCTGTCGAAGTAACAGCGCTTGTCCCTTCTGCGCAGCCAGATGCCGGCAGGAGCAGGGGATCATCCGGCAGTTGATGGCCGACCACCCTGACCTGCGCCTGGCCCAGACACCCCAACTCCCGCACCATGTCAGAGGCATCGAGGATCTAGTCGAATTCGGGGAGATGCTGTATGCGTGACGCGCGAAACGTGATGCGTGATGATCACGTTTCACGTTTCACGGATTACGTTTCACGTTTCACGAAACCATCAGCAAACTAAGGAGGACATCAAAATGGCTCAAGAGGAAAAGACGACGGAAACGGCCCTGGAGCAGATCGAAGCCGCCCGCCGAAGAGGGCTGCTGAGAATCTGCCAAGAGGCAGAAGATAAGGCACACTACAGCGAAGCCATTGACGGCTACCGGCAGATCATTGACCAGTATCATGGTACCCCGGAGGAGGAGGAGGCCAGGGAGAAGATGCTGGACCTGGCCTATCTCTTCGAGAGCAAGGGGGAAGCCTACCGGGCGAAGCACCTCTACGGGCTCCTGGAAATGCTTTACACGCCGCAGAGGTATGCGGACGTGAGGGAGGCGCGGCAGGGGCGGGTGCAGGAGATACTGGACAAGATCCACGCCGGGGAGCGAGCCGAGGAGGAGCGCCGGGCCAGGCTGGAGGCAGCCGAGTAGCGTATGGCGTATAGCGTATAGCGTATAGCGTATAGCACTATCAGCTATGCGCCATCAGCCATCTGCTATCGGCGGAAGGAGGCGAACCGGAATTGGCGCAATACATGGAACCGACCCGGGAACGCAGCGGGACCCTGGTGGACGTGGTAGACGCCGTCCTGGACAAGGGATTGGTGATCAACGCTGACATCACTGTCTCCGTCGTCGGCGTGGAACTGCTGGGCATCAAGATACGGGCTGCCCTGGCCTCCTTCGAGACGGCGGCCAGATACGGCCTGGAGTTCCCCTCCGGGACGAACATCGAAACGGCGGCCTGGAAGGAAGCCCAGATCACGAAGGTGACCTGCCCCCAGTGCGGCAAGCGGGTGCCGGCCGAGGAACTGCTCAACGTGAGTTGCCCCTGGTGCGGCTGGGTGAGCGCCCGCGCCGAGGCCCTGGCCGCAGAGGCCGTCTAGAGACCACCGTCAGCCGACGATTACGGATTGTGGATTGCGAGTTTTTCAATCCGAAATCTGAAATCCGCAATGGAGTGACGAACATGCTGTTGTTCATGGAACCTTTCTGGATCTTGATGGACAAGGTCGCGAAGGCGGCGGAAGAAGAAACTCAGATGAGGCAGGATCCCCGATATGTGCGCTGCCTCAACTGCGGTGGCTTCGTGCTGAAAGGCGAGGTCAGAAAGAAGGGGCATTGCTACCTCTGCGGCTGGACACCCGGAGAGAAAACTCAGCCGGAGCCGAGGGTCCTGAAGGTGAAATGCCCCCAGTGCGGCCGCCTGGTGCTGAAGAGCGAACTGATCAAAAGGGGTTGCTATCTCTGTGGCTGGAAGTGAGACCAGGAGACCGGGGTGGCGAGCGAAAACGCTGGGAACCTGAGCCGTGGTTTCCAGCCGGGGGAAGTGGCGGCAGTGCGCTGTGGCTTCTGCAGCGGACGAGGCATCTACCCCTTCGGCCACCCGCGTTCGGTGGCCAACTGCGGCGTGTGCAACGGCCGGGGCTGGGTTTACATGAGAGCGCCCTACGCCTGGTGTCCGGTCTGCCGGGGGACGGGGCGCATCGCCGGGAAGTGGATGACCTGCCGGCGCTGCCGTGGCAAGGGGGTGGTACCCGTGCGGGAACCAGCGCAGCGGGAAGGTGGTTGAGGGAGAAACGATAAGGAAAAGTCTTGAGAAGGGAGTAAAAGATGCCAGTAGGCAACCGGGAATTGCAGGCCCTGGAGATCATCCAGCGCTACGGGGGGCAGACCGGCTACAGCACGGTGGCCCAGGCGATGCACGTGGGCTCCGAGTACGCCAAGACTATCTGCCAGGGCCTGGGGGAGGCCGACTACATTGACATGACTATGCGGGGGCTGTGCAAGATCACGACCAAGGGCATAGAGGAACTGGTGAACCGGGGGAGCATTACGCTGGCAGACCCGGAGCCGGCAGATGAGGAAGCCGAGGCGACTCAGGAGATCGGAGAGACACAGGCTTCCTGCGACTGGCCGGATATCTCTCGCCAGGAACCACCCCGGCCCACAGCCGCACCCACCAGGACTGCAGCGAGCGCTCGGCGTGAGCGCTCAGCCGAACGCTCGGTCAGGCCGTCGGCAGGAAATATGGTGAACCTGAAGTGCGCCTATTGCTACGGGCGCGGCACAGACCCCTTCGGCTGTCCAGGCCCTAGTTCGAAATGCGCCGTCTGCAGGGGCAGGGGATACAACTACGTCGTTGTCCCCTACGCCACCTGCACCGCCTGCGGCGGGACGGGCAAGCTGCTGGGCCGCCGCATGACCTGCACCACCTGCAAAGGCAAAGGGGTGGTGCCGGTCAGGCCAGGGACAGGGGCAAGGCGACGGGCCAGGGCTGCGGTGGGCACAGCCGGCGTGACTGCCTCGGGCACCATGCAGCGGGGGCGGGTAGCCCCGGTCTCGCTGCCCCGCTCGGAACAACCGGCCTCCGCGGCGGATCAGATAGCGACCCACATCACCCACTTCCCCGGCGTCAAGGCCGCCCACGTGGAGGCTCTCTTTGGCCTATCGAAAGGGAAGGCCAAGAAGGCGCTGCAACAGTTGGTACAAGCGCGCAAGATCCGCCTGGAGGATGACGGGCTCTATTATCCGGCGTGATAATGCTTGATAGAGGTTTGCCGAAATCCCGCCAGAGAAGGTTTGACGAAGGTAGAGGATTGGGGTGCAAGCACAAAGCGTTCTGCTGCCGACAAGAGAAAAGAAGGCCACCCTGGTGGACCTGCTCGACCGGGTGCTGGAAAAGGGGCTGGTGATCCAGGCCGACATCATCATCTCCGTGGCCGGCATCCCCCTGATCGGGGTCAACCTGCGGGCGGCCCTGGCCGGCATGGAGACCATGCTCAAATACGGCCTGATGCAGGAGTGGGACGCACGCACCCGCCAATGGGAGCGGGAACACGCCCGAAAGCGGGAGCCAGCCCTGCTGCCCGAGGAGGAGATCCTGCTGCGCATGTACGGGGCCCACTGGTACAGCAAGGGCATCTACCGCGCCTGGCGGCCCGGGCCTCTTTACCTGACGGACAAGCGGCTCTTCCTCTTCCGCCCCGAGCCGGGCGAGATGCTGTTCGAAACCCGCTTCGAGCAGATAAAGGGGCTGACGGTCAAGAGAGAGACCCGCTTCACCGGCGTGGAGAGGGACATGATCTACCTGGTGCGCAACCCAGACCGGCTGGCCTATCTCTACACCGAGAGACCGGGGAGACTGGTGGCGGCCATCGAGGAGAGGATGCAGGCGCTGGGGCTCCCCCTGGACAGGGCCCCCCTCATCCCTCCCCTCGATCCAGAGGTAGACGCCCTCCTGGGCCAGGAGGAGATCGCCGCCGACGGGAAGATGTGGCACCGGGTGCCCTCCTCCGGCATCCTGGGGGAAACCTGGAGGCCGGGCTGGCTGTACCTGACCGGCGAGCGGGTCTTCTGGTGGTGCACTGAGGAGCGCAAGGCTCTGTTCGACGTCCCACTCACGGAGATAACAGAGGCCAGGATAGAGACCATGGACCTGGGGGGGCTGATTAAGGAGCGGCTGGTTCTCTGCCTCTCGTATCGAAACTCGCACGGCGAGCGAACTGCCCTTCGACCCTTCGACTACGCTCAGGGCAGGCAGGCTCAGGGCATCGCTCTCTTCGCTGGCGACAACCTGGCCGAATGGCAGGCGGCTCTGGACCGCCTCGTCGAGGAGATGGAGACCTGCCCTCAGTGCGGCCGCCCCGCCCCGGTCAGACAGTTGCTCGAGGAAGGGTGCCCGTCCTGTGATTGGGTGAGCCCCCGGCGGAGGGAACTACAAGCAGTCCCTAGTCCTTAATCCTTGGTCTCTGACTATAGGCTGAGGACTACGGACCGAGGACTGAGGACTAATCCATGGCCGGCGTCATTGACCTGGACGAGAACAACTTCAAGCACGGCATCCTGGGGCTGGTCATCGCCCTGGTGGAGATCATCAGAGACGCCCTGCGGCTGCAGGCCTTCAAACGCATGGATGGGGAAAGTCTGACCGAGGATGAGATCGAGAGGCTGGGGGAAGCCCTGATGGACCTGGACACGGCCCTGGATCAGATCAAGCAAGAACACGGTATAGCCGACGCCGTTCAGCAGGTAAGGGACGGCCTGGATGACGTCGTTGATGAGGTATTGGACAAGATGCTGAACCCCGAACGGTGGGCGGAAGGGTACGAGAAACAGGAGACTTCGCCGTGAGCTCAGTCGAACGATACGGTAAAGTGAGGCAGAGATGGGATCCCCCTCTGGCCGGGGATGAGCAGATAGTCATGCGCCAACAAGGGTCCTATCTGTCGGGGCGCTCCTGGAAACTGGGGCACCTCTACCTGACGGACAGACGATTGCTGTTCTCCCAGGCCGGAAGGTTGGCCCTCGACCTGCCCCTCAGCGACGTCACCAGGCTGGGCTTCCAGGAGAGGCCCTTCATTCTGGCTACCAAGACCTGTTTGTGCCTGTCGTATCATAATGGCGCGCGGGGACGCTCACGGGAAGCAACCGTCATCACCGCCAACCTGGCGGCCTGGACCCAACGGCTGGCCGAGGTGCTAACCAGCCTGGGGGTGGACTTTGAGGGACCGGAGGGCCTGGCCGATGACGATGCCACCCCAAAGACGCTCACCAAGAAACGGACCCATTCCGACCGGCGGATAGAGTTGGAGAACCTGGAGCAGGTAGCGGCGGCCCTGGACCCGGCCAGCGCTGAACTGATCTGGTATCTGTGGGAGCACGGCCATGCCAAGATCGAGGAACTGCGGCAGGCGGTGGGCGCGCCATCCCACATGCACGTCTTGACCCGCATCCGAGAGACCATCAATCCTGTGGCCCGCCGCATACTGGGCCAGCCACTGCTGATTTTCGAGTCCCGGCGAGCCGACCCCTGGACGGGGGAGGTGGTGCCTTTCAGTTGGTGGCTGTGCCGAGAGGCGGAACGACGGCCCAAGATCGCGCCGCCGGCCGACGTCTTCGACGAGGGTGAACAGGTGGTGGTCGTCATGGAACTGGCCGAGGTCGAGGAAGAGGAAATTCAGGTGCAGGCGGAGGGGGAGCGGCTCATCGTGACCGCCGGCGACCGGCCGGCCTGGGAGATCGGTCTGCCGGCCACAGTGGACGGGGAGCGGATCACGACCCGTTATCACAACAATGTGCTGCAGATTCGGCTGGAGAAGAAGTCACGTGAAACGTGAAACGTGAAACGTGATGTGTGATGCGTGAAACGTGAGATGTAGCCAGTAACGTACCAGGCAACACGTAACACCTGGAAGGAGTGAGCGGATGGGGAACGCGGACGAGGGGAGAACACCGGCCCGCTACATCTACGGGGTGGTTCCACGCATTGACAAAGAGGACTTCGGCCCCATCGGTGTCGGGGGCAACAGGGTCTACACCATATCCTATCAGGACTTATGCGCCGTGGTACACGATTGTCCTCCTGAGCCATATCAAGGCGATGAGGAAACGGTGAAGGGCTGGGTCGCGACTCACGGCGATGTGGTCGATGCCATCTGGGAGGCGGCTGGCTCTGTGCTGCCCATGAGTTTCGACGTGATTATCAAGCCCGATGAGGAGAGGAGCGCCGATGACAACGTGCGGCGGTGGCTGGCGGGAGGACATGAGAAGTTCGGGCTCAAACTGGACGAGTTCAGAGACAAGGTCGAGTTGGGCGTGCAGGTACTCTGGGACCCAGAGGCCATCACGCGGCGGATTACCGAGGAGAACGAAGGAATCAAGGCACTGGTCGCCGAGATGGCCACCAAATCCAGGGGCATGGCCTATTTCTATCAGCACAAGATCGCCGAGGCGGTGAAGAAGGAGATGGAGGCCAAGGCCGACCATGATTACCGGCGCTACTACGAGCGGCTGCGGGGATACGCTGAGGAAGCCTGGGTGAATAAGATCAAAAAGCATCCCGATAAGCAGATGATCCTGAACCTGTCCCTGCTGGTGAAAAGGGGGCAGGTGGAGGTGCTGGGGAAAGTGCTGGGAGAGATCAGGGAGGAAGAAGGCGTGGACGTTCGCTTCACCGGCCCCTGGCCGCCCTACACCTTCGCGGCCAAGATCGCGGCCTCCCCCCCTTCATCCCCCCCAATGGGGGGGGACAGAGGGGGGGAAGCCGAGAAGTGGGGAGAGAGGCCGTGACCGTGGAAAAGACACGCGCCTCACACAGCCTGGTGGAGGTCCTGGATCGTGTTCTGGAACGGGGCATCGTCATTGAGCGTCGGGAAGTACTGCTGGCCCTGTTTTACGTTGAGGGACTGGTCCTGGAGGAGAGAGCGGCGATTGTTACCACCGACACCTACCTCAAGTATGCCGAGGCAGTGGGTCTGTTCCCGCTGGAAGAGCCGCGCCACGTGACGGAGTATGCTTTACGAGACCGGCCGCGGGCCGAAACCCCTTGAGATAGCGGGGGGCGGATGGCCTATAGCGTATGGCAGATGGTTTGTGTGAGGAGGTACCCACAAGCCGTCTGACGGAGGTGAAAGGATGGCGCACAATCGTGATTGGTTTCCCCTGGGCGATCCCGGGGAGATGGTGGATGTCAAATGTGCCTACTGCTACGGGACGGGAAAGGACCCCTTCGGGATACCTGGGCCTGAGTCCAACTGCTCCGTCTGTGGCGGTAAGGGTTACAACCGCGTGGTGGCCCCTTACGTGCCTTGCGTGGCCTGCGGGGGCACGGGCAAGGCGCGCGGCCGGCGGCTGAACTGCAGCACCTGTAGGGGCCGAGGGGTGATGACGGTCAGAGGGCCCACGGTGACCTGCCCCCGATGCCAGGGGACGGGCCGCCAGCCGGGCACTGAATATGATCTGGCGTGCACCCTCTGCGGCGGACGGGGGATGCTGGACCGATCGCGGCAGCCCGTGTCCCGGCCGGCCGCCCCAGCCACGCGGCCCGCTCAAGCGGCGCGATCGTCGCCGCCATCGCCGCCTCCCGCTGTCCGGCCTGCGCCTTCCCGCCCCGCCGCTCCCCTGCGGCCGGTCTCTGTGGCCGACCGGATCGCGACCCACATCACCAACTTCCCCGGCGTGCGGCCACCGGACGTCCAGGTTATCTTCGGCCTCTCGCCCGGCGAGACGGAGCAAACCTTGGAGGGCCTGGTGCAGGCGCGCCGCATCTGCCGGAAGGAGGACGGCCTCTACTACTCCGCATGAGTTGTGCAACTGACAAGAGGATGGTCAGAAAGATGGCCTGGCAGTGGCAAGGGAAGACATACGAGACCAGGGCTGCCCTGGATGAAGCAAAACGGCGCTATTACGAGGCGATTTCTGCCCGGTACCGGGTTCAGCACCTGGCGAGGCTACGGGAGAGCGAGAGGCCCCGCCAAGCGGTCGCGCTGCCTCAACCGGACGACTGATCGAGCAGGCGCGGGAACTGGCACAGGAGGCCGGCTCAGGTGCCTAGCAGTTTGTCGGAGAGGAAGCTTTGGTAGCTCATGATCGACAAACGGCA
>CAYLPU010000104.1:0-18080 GCA_964385635.1 uncultured Anaerolineales bacterium | reverse complement strand
GGAGGTCAACTTCACACAGTACCTACTGGTGCAACTTTTGGGGTAAATATCCCACCATCACGGATAGCCCACTGCGACCAGGGGCAGGTAGATAGTGGGCTGCGGGGCCTCTGCGGGTGTTGTGAACTGCCATACCGCCGACCACGACCCGCTGTTGGACGCCCGCACACGCCAGTAGTAGGTAGCGCCGTTGAGCAGCAACGCGCTGCCCGGCGTGTATGACGTGCTGGAGATAATCTGGTCTATCTCGGGTGAGGAGAAACCCGAGTTGTCAGCCACCTGGATGCGGTACGACGTCGCCCCGCTCATGCTGCCCCACCTGAAGGTCGGGGGATTACCACTGACTGAGGTCCCGTTCGAGGGTGAGGACAGGCTGGGCGATGCAGGCACAGGGCAGGTCGCCAGAGTCAAAGGGCGATAGGTGGAGGGGTCCTGATAATCGGCCACGACGGGCCACCGACCGTCAAACGCACCTGCGTTCGCGTCGTAGATCCACAGGTACATGTTGATCACGTCGCCGGGTGTCGCTCGCAGCGCTGAGGAAGTCAGGTCAATGGCGATTTCGATCTGTGTATGCCCCCCGCTGCCATACCCCACGGAACCTGAAGACCCCGGCGCGGGCACGACGACGTCACAAGACTCCGGGCCAGCAATCCACTCACGGTATTTAACCGTGCTCGTCAACACCCAGAAGTTCCCTTCCCCGTCCGAGTGCCCACAGCCTGTGTTCGTCCACTGCCCGTCCGAGGGCAGCGGGTTGTCGTCGAAATACACGCCCATCTGGTCATACGTGTCCATCGTCATATCGTTGGGGTTGTCTATGGCCAGATAGAGATGTGTACCGTCGTTCATCGCGTACAGGGTCACCGGAGCCAGTCGATCCCTTGGCTCGAGTAGGATCTGACGCAATCCCTTATCCCCCAGGAAAGCCTCTGGCAAGATCGCCGAGTCATCCTGCTTTTGTTTCCGCCAGGTTCTGGGATTAGCGATGTCGTAGGTAGCGGCATTATCCCACTCCCCAGGCGCGATCTCACCGTCAATGGTCGGAGCACTCCACATCCAGTTAGCGTCTACGTCAAAGACCTCTACTTCCACCAGCGAGATGGTGTAGAAGTAGCCAGGCCCACCATCATCCCAGTAATCCCGCACCTTCAGGTAGTAGGTACCGTCAGCCGGCAAGGTATAGATGATGCGGGAGTCAAGACCGTCATAGCCGTCGCTGTAAGCCAGCTCGGTGACCCCGTCGGTGTCGTAGAGGTAGAGATAGGAGTCGAGAGAGGAACCGATGGACTGGGCATCTATATCCGCGACGATGGTGTCGCCAGCGTTGCCAGTGAAGGCGTAGTAGTCCTCGTCTCTCGCTGGGCAGATGTCGGCGCTCAGCGTGGTATCGTAGGTGATAGATGTCGCCTGCCCTGGGGTGTCGTTGGGCTCGTTCAGGTCATTGCAGGTGCCACCACCACAGGTGATGTCCAGTGCATAACTGCCCTCGGATCCAAAGTAACCGTCCACGACAATGTAGTAGGTACCTGCTGGAGCATCGTTATATGTGGCTACGGAATCGCCATAGGCCTTGCACGCGTTCTCGTCGCAGTCTGATAGGATGAACACGTCCAGATCCACGCCCAGATCACTGAGACTGGCGATGATGTCACCGGTGGAAGAGGTAGTCAGCACGTAGATGTCTTCAGGGCCGCTCTCGTACCACCCCACACAGCCGTAGTAGTCGACATTCGAGGGGCTGCCGGTGGTGTCACCGGCGTATGAAGCGTCGCAATAGGCTGTCACAGCACTACCACAGTCTAGACCGGCACCATCGAAATCATAGAAGGCGTGAAGCCACTCGTCCCACTGGGTGTCCGCGGTGAACTCAAGCCAGCCCTGGCTACCGTCGTAGCGGCTATCGTAGCTGCCCTCTGACCCTGGGAAGTAGATGCTGATGCCATGAACACCGGGCCAACTCGACCCGTGCTGCTCGCGGATGACGGCATTGCCGACTGCGTTCATCACAGCGGTGGCAGCAGCGTCGATCGTACCGTCACTCACGTACTGGTTGACCTGGTAGGCAAAATCGTAGAGGTCAACGTAAGTCGGATAGTAGAACGCCTGGGTGTTGTCGCGGGCAGTGACAATCTCCGCGTGATGACCGTCCACGCCGTCGATCAGTGCCACAGCAAAGTCGTTGACGGCGGCGTTGAGGCTGGCGTAGGGAGTATGCAGGTCAACGGCTGATTGAGTTTCGCTGTTGCCGTACGAGGCATAATACTCGTCCACAATCACCGTGCCCAGTTGGCTGGCCGACATAGCCGGATCAGCCGTCAACGATGCAAGAATACCGTCGTAGGGCCAGCCGTCCCAGGGCTCTGTCTCCTCAGAGCCAACCCGCACGTCGACGTAGGGGACGAGCTGATTGTCAACTTCGATCATCCCCATCAGGCAGGCGTCGAAGCCGACGAGGTCAAGAGGCTCCGAGCCACCGTTGCTCAGGGTGTCCATAGCGCTGCGCAACTCAGGCATGTTAAGAGCATCCCCCCCGTTAGTATCATCATGGGCAATGTCCTTGAAGGGCGGCGCCTGGTAGGATCTCAATCGCCAGCCACTGCCGTGGTCCCAGAGAACGACGGCGTAGTGATCGGCCGGGTAGTTGGTCATGCCCCACTGGACGAAATCTATCAGCGTCTGCGGATGCCCCATGTTGGCCTCGCCGATGTCCACGACGGCGTTACCAGAGGTGGGCGTCATCCCCGGAGTGACGAAAAAACGCTTGGTCGTCGTCCAGTCGCCATAACTGCTGGTGTAGCCAGAGATACGATCAAACTGGACCACGATATTCACATCGTTGGTAGAACCAACGCTCGACATCTCCAGAAAGTCGTCAATGCCAGCGCCCTCCAGGTTGTTGTCGCCGTCAAGGTAGACCAGGAAGGTCCACTTCGGCTGGTCATCCGGGCCCTGGGCCACCACAGTCAAGGTCGTCATAAGCAGCGCGGCGACCGCCAGCCACGAGAGTAAGCAACGCGTAGCCGAGCGAATGGAAACATTGACGTTGTTCATGATAGTCCCTCACGAGTCACGGGTAATTCTTTGCCACCGCAGGCAAGTAGTTACTTACGACTTGACGACTTGGTCTGCACTTGAAGAATTATATCATAGGGGCTGCTAACTTCCGGTAACAGAGAAGTTACAGATTTCCTAAAACGACGCGCGATAGTTGATACGGGGAAGAGCAGGTAGACGCGTGAGAGGTCGGCCAGCAACAGGGCCAACTGCCGCAGATCCCTGCTTCGCAGCAGATTCGCCAGCCAGGAGAAGCCCCCACCACGCCAGATGGGGGAGAAGTCGCCGCTTGGCAAGGGCTTCGTTTTGCCCTATTGACGTCCTGTGGCCTGAGCAGGCAGCGAGATGCGCGGGCGGATGACTACCCACGACAGGCGGTCCCGACCCCGCTGGAACCCGCCTGTGCTACCAGTGGGATATGCCGGATATTGCACCTCAGGCCCGAGACGGCGTAGACAGTGCCCGCGCCTGCGCCTCGGCATTATAAGAACTCCGCACCAGCGGGCCGCTTTCGACCCAGCGGAACCCCATCTCGTAGCCTCGCTCCCGAAACATCTCGAACTCCTCCGGCGTGTAGTAGCGGGCGATAGGGATGTGCTGCCTGGTAGGCTGGAGGTATTGTCCGATGGTGAGGATGTCCACGTCCAGTTCGCGCAGGTCTCGCATCACGTCCAACACCTCGCCCACTGTCTCCCCCAACCCAACCATAAGGCCGCTCTTGGTTATCGCCTCCGGCCACAATACCTTGGCGTTGCGCAACACGGCCAACGACCACTCGTAGCGGCACTGGGGCTGCACCGCGCGGAAGAGACGTGGCACCGTCTCGATGTTGTGGTTGAGGATGTCCGGCCGCTCGTCCATCACCACCTTCAGCGGTTCGACGCGCCCGCGAAAGTCGGGGATCAGCACCTCGACCGTGCAGCCGGGCTGGAGGAGCCTGCCCTGAGCCTGTCGAAGGGCGCGGATGCGGCAGATGACGGAGGCAAAGACAGAGGCTCCCCCATCGGGCAGATCGTCCCGATCCACCGAAGTGATGACGGCATGCTTCAGATTCATTGCCTGCACTGCCTGGGCCACATGTTCCGGTTCGTTCGAATGCGGATCGAGCGGGGCCGGACGGCCTGTCTTGACATTACAGAAGCGGCAGTTGCGGGTGCACGTGTCGCCGAGGATGAGGAAGGTGGCGGTGCGGTGGCCCCAGCACTCGTCGATGTTGGGACAGTGGGCCTCTTCGCAGACAGTATGTAATTCCTTGGCTCGCATCAGCCGCTTGAGCCAATGGTACGTCTCGCCCGTGGGGGCGCGCACCCGCAGCCAGGGCGGGCGGCGTTGGAGACGGGACGGGGATACTAGAATCTCCCCAGTACGGTCCGTAGCCAAAGTGCACCTCTCATAGCAATCAAATGGCTATCCATACCAACCTACGCTTCTCGAACGTCGCCAGCCGCGTGAAACCGGCTGTCTGTGCCATCTCCAGCGCTACGTCGAAGGACGACCCGATGGCATCGGGAGTATGGGCGTCGGAGCCGAAGGTGAGAATCTCGCCACCCAGTTCGCGATACCAGCGCAGTACCTGCAACGGTGGGCTGGGATCACCCATCCCACGCCGATAGGTGACGGTGTTGACCTCCAATCCCTTGCCTCGTTCGACGAGGGTGCGCAAGGTGCGGCGGATCGTCTCCTCATAAGGTATGTAATCCAATACCTTCAGTCCGAAAGCACGGTAGGCTGCCCGGCGTATGGTGTCGAAGTGAGCCAGGACGTCGTAGTCTGCCTCTGCGGCCAGCCGCGCCAGTTCCTCGAAGTAGGCATGCAGCCCCTCGTCGAGGGTGCGACCGGCGAAGTAGCGCCCGACACAATGGAGCCGGCCATCCACCCAGTGAAGAGACCCTAGCACGAAGTCGAACTCGTGGGCTTCTAAAAGTGCCGCCGCCTCGTCCCGGTAGACGTGTGCCTCGCCGATCTCGACCCCGGCCCGGATGGTCAGAGTGTCGCCGTACCTGCGCCGGCAGCGCTCAATTTCGTCCAGGTAGGCGGCCGGCTGCAGATACCCGCGGCAGACGTCAAGCGGCTCGAAGTCGGCGTGCTCGGCGAAAGCAATCTCACCCAGACCGCGGGCGATAGCCGCCTCACACGCCTCCGTCATTTTGGTCTCGCTGTCGCACGAGAAGCGGGTGTGAATGTGGTAGTCGGGTGGATGGGTCAAATATGGATCGCCTTGCCAAACACCCCGTGCGCGGCCTCCATCAGCACCTCGCTCAGCGTAGGATGGGCGTGGACCGTGCGCGCAATCTGCTCTGGCGTCAGTTCCCAGTTGCGGGCCAGCACCAACTCAGGCAACAACTCTGTCACCTCCGGGCCGACCAGGTGAGCGCCCAGTATCTCGCCGGTGGTCGCATCAGCCACGATTTTGACGAAGCCGTCGTAGTCCCCCAGCCCCAGCGCCTTGCCGTTGGGGCGGAAGGGGAACTTTCCTACCCTGACCTCGTGCCCGCGCTCGACTGCCTGCGGTTTAGTGAGGCCGAAACTGGCCACCTGTGGCCGGCAGTAGGTGCAGCGCGGTATCGCCTCGTAGTCCAGCATGACGGTCTCCGCCCCAGCGATGGTCTCCACCGCGACGATGGACTGGGCTGAGGCGACGTGGGCCAGCGCCAACTTCCCGGTCACGTCACCAATAGCGTAGACGCCAGACACGTTGGTGCGCATCTGGTCGTCCACGACAACAGCCCCACGCTCCACCTGCACGCCGATCTCCTCCAGGCCCAGATTTTCGCTGTCAGGCCGCGCGCCGATGGCGACGAGCACCCGCTCGGCCTCCAGCGTCTGCTCGCCCTGCTCGCCTGCCACGCTCACCCGCACGCCGTCGTCAGTCGTCTCCACCCCCTGCACGCGCGTGGAGGTCAGCAGTCGCACCTTGCGTCGCTTGAAGGCGCGCTCCACCTCCGCGCTGACCTCCTCATCCTCCAGCGGCAGCGCGTGAGGGAGCATCTCGACGACGGTGACATCAGCGCCATAAGTGCGCCATAAGTGGGCAAACTCCATTCCAATCGGCCCGGCCCCAACGATGACGACCGAAGCAGGCATCTCGCGCAGCACGATAGCCTCCCGGTAGGTCAGCACCCGCTCGCCGTCGGGAGTGATGCCGGGAATGGTCCGCGCCTGTCCTCCCGTGGCGATGATGACGTTGTGCGTCTCCAATGTGCGCGTGCCGCCCGTCTTCAGCGCCACCTCGACCTCGCCGGGCGACTTCAACATTCCCCTCCCCTCAATGACTTCCACACCATTCCTGCGCATCAGCACGCCGACGCCCTTGACCAGCCGCCTGGACACCCTACGGCTACGATCCACCGCCGCGCCGAAGTCCACTTCAAGCCCTGTGACAGTGAAGCCGAACTCCTTGCCCCTTCCCAACAGGGAGACGACTTCGGCGTTGCGCAAGAGCGCCTTGGTCGGGATGCACCCCCAGTTGAGGCACACCCCCCCCAGGTGCTCCTTCTCGACCAGGGCAACCTTCAGCCCCAGTTGGGCAGCACGGACGGCAGCCACGTAGCCTCCCGGCCCCGCGCCGATTATCGTGACGTTGTAAGTCTGTTCCACCGCGCTGCTCCTCCATTCAATATGTTGTGCTTGGACTCCCAGTGTTTGATTGTAACACAAGCGGGGAAGCAGGGCAAATGCAGACGATCATCGCGCAGGCGCGACTTCGACGTTGCCCAGGGAAAGATGGTCGCCCACTGGCTCGCCGTTGAGGATCACGGGCAATCGCTCGCCGCTGACGATGTGGTACAGGGCGACGACGAGAGTGTAGCGACCCGGCGGTAGGTCGGTGGCGAGGAGGATGCCATACCGGTCGGTCAAAACCTGGCCTGGCTCCCAGATGGTGGTCGGCACCAGGCCGCCACCAGGTTCGGCGTCAACCTGGGCGACGAGCCGCCCCGCGTCGTCGAGCAACTGAACAGTGATTTTGTACTGTTCGGCGATGGGAGCCTGGGCCTCCCAGAACAGCGTCACAGGCAGAATCTCGCCAGGGGTGAACATCTTTTCCTCTAGCGTGTAGCCCCTGAGGCGGAGACCAGCACCGAAGCGGGCATCCAACGAGACGGTAGGCTTCTCCGGCCGCAGGGCCACGCCGTAGGTCGCCAGACGTACACGGCCATACCAGTCGTCGCTGGCCTTGTAGGCGTGGGTCGCCAGCCACGTCTCGATCAGCCGCCCGGGATCCGATTCGGCGTCGCCCCAATAGAGCACGAAGAATCGCCGATATCGTTCGGTGAGCGGGGTCAGGAACGCTTCGACCTCGGCCGGTGCAGGCCGGTAAGGGGCCGGATAGACGTCTCGATCGGGATAATAGTAAGTGAAGACCTCCCACTGGTTGGGGGCATTGAGGATGATACCGTCGCCAGGGCGCAGGGTAGCGGCGATGTCGGCAGCGATCTGGCGGTAGTTGTCGCGGGCGCAGGCGGGGTCGAAGTAGAGATTGCGGAGGGAGGGGAAGGTAGTGATGGTGAGGAAGGCAAGGGAGAGGAGACGAATGGAGAATGGAGAACAGAGAATGGAGAGTGGAGGACGAAGAATCCCGAAACGCGAACCGCGAATTGCGAACTGGGCCAGGTTGTTGACTCCGTGGGCAACGAGAATGTGAAAAGACGGGAGAACGACGACGAGAAACTTGATCCAGGCCGGTTTATAGAGATCGAAGGCGAAGATGAGAACAATGGGAAGCAGCAGATGGGGCGCGACGCTGGCGACGCCGAGCCAGCCCGTGCGGTTCGCCTGCCGAGGTCCTTCGGCATGGCCCAGGACAGGCCACAGACCCGCGAGCAGCAGCAGCCCTGTACCGACGAGCGATAGCGTGGCCCTCTCAACTGGCAGCGTAATGCCGGCGCTGAGCACACGCAGCACGTCCAAAAGTACGCGCCCCAGTTCGTACTCTCGCCCGGCGGCTGACCAGCCAGTGACACCCCCAAGCGCAATGGGCAGCCACGGCAGGTAGAGAACGACGATTGCCGCCTGTGCCCCGCCCCACAGCACCAACCATCGCCAGCGGTGCGATGACCGGCGTGCAGTGACCAGCCACCACAGGCCGAAGATGGTGTTGTGGACGAGCAAGATGAAGGGGAAAGCGTAGTGGGTGTAGAGGCCGGCGGCGCTGGTGATGATGTAGGCGACGAAAAAATTGAGAGTGGGGGATGGAGAATGGAGATTGGCAGATTGTAGATTGCGGATGACGAGGAACGTGGAGGCGGCGGAGAGAGCAGCCAGGAGGGCGTACATGCGCGTCTCCTGGGAGTAGTAGATAGCAAAGGAGGAAATCGCTCCCAGAAAGGCCGCCATCAGGCCAGTGGTCTCGCCGAAAAGATAACGCCCCAGCAGATAGGTGAAGACGACGAGCGCCAGCCCCGCCACGACGGAAAGGGAGCGCAGCGCGAACTCGCTCTGGCCGAACAGCGCCCGCCAATAGTGGAGCAGCAGGTAGTAGCCAGGCGGGTGGATGTCACCCGCGGCCCCCTTCAAGATCAGACCGAGCGTCCGCTCGGCGATGCGGGCTGAGTTGCCCTCGTCGTTCCAGAAAGACTGCGCGTCGAGGCGGTAGAAGCGGAGAAAGAAGGCAAGAAGCAGGATGGCAGGGAGTAGGAAGTAGGAAGTAGGAAGTAGGAAGCCGGAAGCGTGTCGTTTCATTGGCTTCATGACCGGCGTAGGGTGCGGGCCAGGCTCCAGACCGCGATAAGGCTCAAACCAGCCGTGACCAGGACGAGCCGGGGGGAAGGACGCCAGGGGCGCTGAACGATGAGCCCATCCACGCCTACGCCCCCTGCGACGGCGGTCAGGATGACTTCATGGCATTCGTGTCGCCAACGGCGTACCAGTCGCACCGGTCGTCCGCCAAGCGAGACGCGCCGAGGTGCGCCCCCATCCACACCTACCTCGATCTCGCCCGCACCCGGGCCGGGCACCAGCGTCAGAGAAGCACCTTCGAACGTGAAGCGCAGCGCGGCGCCTGGCGCGGTCGCCTGCCGGTAAGCCCCCAACGTGGCCGCCGTGTCGCGTACCGTCTCCCAATCCACATCATAATCCAGCGCCCAGTGATCCTCCTGGTGAGTGCCAGGGTAGAGCGTCGGCGTGAGGCCAGTCGTGTACTCCCGCAGCGCTTCGTAGACCGGCATGGGGGTGAAGTCTGGCTCGACCAAACGGAAGTAGTACATGGCCTGGTTCCGCTCAATGTCAGAGGCACGCTTGAAGAACCAGAAGTTGACCACGCCCACCCAGGGCCAGTCCTCCATCGCCCGCTGGTAGGCCAGGGGGGCATAGCGCGCTTGCTGCTCCAGCGTCACCCGGCCATAGGCTCCCCAGCCCTGGATGCTCTGGTCCTCCGGCACAGCGTTACTGTTCATCTCGCTGATCCAGATAGGCTTGGCCGCGTCACCATTGGCGACCATGATGTCGCGGATGTAGACTGGGCGGGAGAAGTTGATGTTGAGCGGTCGCATGCGGCGGTCGGTGGGACCGGACCATAGCATGTAGTCGTTGATGGCCATGATGTCGAAGCAGTCGGCAGCACCGGCATCGTACATGCGCTGGAGGAAGACGAAGTCGTTCAGGCCCAGCGCCGGCCCCGGCCCAGGATGGAGCGAGACAGTGGGAGCCAGCGCGCCACCGACGATGACCGCGTCCGGGTCGGCTTCCTTTGCGCGGCGGTACCCCTCGCACAGGAGCCGCGTGTAGCCTTCCGGATCTACCGGCTGCTCGCCCCACTCGGGATAGATGTTGGGCTCGTTCCACAATTGGTAGTAGCGCACTTGCCCCCGGTAGCGCGAGACGACAGCGTGGACGTAATCGGTCCAGTCGGCCAGGTCGTCGGGGGGGGCATAGGTACCAATGGTGTCAGTCAGCGCACGGGTCCAGGCAGGTGGATTGCTCAGACGGGGGACGACTTCCAGGCCGTATTGTCCAGCCAGGTCCACGATGTGGTCGTACTTCTCCCAGGCAGAGCGGTGGGGTTCGTGCCGCCGATCCTCGAAGTCCCCCTTGCCATGGATCTCAATGTCCTCCCAGGGGAACTCCTGGCGGATCCAGCGGAAGCCGGCATCGGCGATCATCTGCAACGACCGCTCCCGCTTCCATCCCTCTACCTCCTGCTCCAAGAAGACGTTGATGCCGAAGGGGTTGACGCCTGCGTAGGCCACCGGCACATCGGGAACCGTGCGCGGCTGGTGGCGAAGGACATCCGCCGCCAGTTGACCCATCCCGCGCACCTGGGGCAACAGATCCTCCTCCCCCGTGCAATCGAACATGAGGTCAGTGAGAGAGAAGCGGCAGGAGGATAGAGTCAGCAACAACAAAACGGCCAGGGTGAGGGTCAGTTTGCGCATCGCGCCGTGATTGTACCCCGCTTTCTCCCAGACGCAAATCGGCTGGGAGACCCAATGTCACCCTTCGACAAGCCCAGGGCGCGACAGCGGGGCTCAGCAGCAGGCGGCCCGCGTCAGGCCGGCTGGTTGACCAGCGCGGCTATAGGCTTGGGGAGTTTGTCGGACGCCAGATAGGCCCGTACCTCCCCGCGGGCTTCCTCGAACAGATGAATGATCTCCCTGTCGGAGCCCTTGTAGCCGCCGACAGTGCGCCGGGCGCACGTGCAGCATCCCAGTGAGGCGCGATAACTGTCCAGATCGCAAGTGAGGCAACTGCCCAATCTGATCATCATCAACGAGAAGCCCAACACATCCTCGTGACCATCGGGGAGCGCGACGAGATGGTCAATCAACTCGGCCCACTCGGGTCCGCGCAGGTCGCGCAGTTGCAGAATACAACGGGGGGGAAAAAGTATCTCGCTGTCAGGGTACATTGTTCCGCGCAATCCTTATTGAGATTTCGGTCGGGACATGGTAAGTCGGGACTACCCACGTCGCTGGCGTCCCAACCTACCAATCTACCAGTGTATATAATAACACAAAAGCAGGCCGATTTCAAGGGTTTTTTGCATTTCATTTATATTTTGCTATACTTCGCCTCGCAGAATCAGCCAGATTTCCTTCACCGTGGGCCGCTTGCCATAGATGAGCAGCCCCACCCGGAACAACTTCGCCCCCACCCACAGTGCCGCCGGGACGGAGAGTAGCAGCACAACAATACTGCCCACCACATCCACCCACGGCACCTCCGCCAGCGGCAGCCGCAGCATCATCATCGTGGGTGCGGTGAGGGGAAAAAAACTCAACACCCGCGCTATGAGCATGTTTGGATTGGCGAAGAGGAAGCCGCTGAGCATGTATGGTACAGCGGCGAAGAAGGAGAAAATGCCCGCCAACTGCTGGCTCTCCCGCATCGTCGTGCCCAGCGCACCTACCCCGGCCATCAGGATGGCATACAGCGTATAGCCGAGCAAGTAATACACCACCCCCAGCACCAGGACGCGCACCGGGATGAAGGCCGCCCCAGCGACAGCCAGGAGTGCCACTGCACCACCGCTGAACCCCACCGTGCTGAGCAGCCAGACGAGCACCTGCGTCAGCCCCAGCGCTCCCAGGCCAGCCACCTTCCCTGCCATCAACTCCACCGGCCGGACCGAGGAGACGACGATCTCAATGACCCGGCTCTCCTTCTCCTCAGCCACGCTCTGCAGGAGATAGCCTGACGAGGTGAAAATGGTCGTCACCAGGAAGATAGACAGAAAATAGGGGATAATGAAGGTGAAGACGAACCCCCAAGACCCCTCGCCCTGCGTCTCCCCGCCGGACGAGATCACCCGGGGCTCTGCGTCCATCGGGTCGGCGGCCCGCTCTCGCAGCGCAGGGTCCACCCAGTCAGCCAGTAGATGGTCCACGAAGAAGGCCCGTACCGTCGTCGAATCGCTGACCATCGCCGCGCCGAAGCCGCTCCCCGTGGTCATCACCACCACCCGGCCTGTATCCAGGTAATCCTCTCCGATCAGCAGCACCGCCGAGACCTCCTCGGCCGTCAGCCCTGCCTCCGCTTCCGCCTCGCTCGTGTATGGGACAAAGTCCTCCTGGTACTCTGGCAGAATCGGCGAGAAAGTACCCGACCCATCCACCACACCGATGCGCTTGCTGCCGACGTCGAACTGCTCCTCGAAGAAAGCCCCCAGTTGACGGGCCTGGCCGGCGAAGAAGGCACCGAACAGCAGGACGACGATGCCCAGCACAGGCACGCTCGCCGTCATGATGATGAACCCGGCCCGCCGCACATTGACCAGATACTCGTGGCGAGTGACCACCCAGACCTTACGCCAGTCCATCGTCTTCCTCCTCGCCGCTCACCACGGCCACGAAGATGTCCTCCAGCGGCACCGGTGCCACCTCGAACGTCTGGATTTCCACGTCACGGTCGAGGAGCGCGCGCAGTACCTTCTGGGGACTGGCCCCTTCCACCAGACCCAGGTTGAAGGCCCCATCGTCCGGCTCTACCTCCACCACGCCAGGCAGGTCTGCGGGGATGTGGGAAGCGCGAACTCGGATAGCGTTGGGAGTGTACTGCCGCTTGATTTCCGCCAGGGGACCGTAGAGCAGCGCCCGCCCCCGGTCGATGAGGAGAATCCGATCGCACAGCGCCTCCACCAGGTTCATCTGGTGCGAACTGAGAACGATGGTCTTTCCCTCTCGGTGCAGTTCAGCCACGAAGTCCTTGACGCGCTCCGCGTTGACCGGGTCCAGCCCCTGGAACGGCTCGTCCAGGAAGAGTACCTCCGGGTCGTGGGCCAGGCTGGCGACGAACTGGAGCCGCTGCTGCATGCCCTGGCTCAGGTCCCGGATCTTGCGGGCGGCCCACTCCTCCAGTTGTATCCGCTCCAGCAGGCCCATCGCCCGCTCCCGTGCCGCTGGCCGGGAGACTCCCTTCAGTTCGGCCAGGTAGACCAGCGTGTCCAACACCTTCAGGTTGCGGTAGAGCCCGCGCTCCTCCGGAAGATACCCTACCCGTCCCTTCGCCTGGCCCGGGGACTGACCCAGAACCGTCACGCTTCCTGCATCGGGATTGAGGATGTCCATGATGACACGGATAGTGGTGGTCTTCCCGGCACCGTTGGGCCCCAGGAGGCCGAAGATTCCCCCCTGCTCCACCTCGAAGGAGAGATTGTCCACCGCCACCACGTCCCCGTACCGCTTCACCAGGTTCTGTACTTGGATGATCATACCCATTTATTACCTCCAGACACGTAGAACGTAATGCGCTACGTATTGCGTAAAGCGTAATGCGCGCTTAGTTGCGCCTCACGTTTCACGTTTCACGTCTCAGCCATTTGACATCTCCCCATCATATAATACAATCAGACGTGGAGGAGCACAAATGGGCGTTCCACCCGCGATTGCCACTATTGCCCCGGATGGACATCTCACCCCGGCGCAGAAGCGGCGCTTTATGATAGATCTCTGCCTGCGGCGCATCCGGCCGGGCACCGGCAGCGGTTCCGAGTTTCTGCGAAGGAGGACGGCTATGAACCCCTGGCCCAATCTGCGGCCCATTCTTCAGGGCATCCCCTGGGTCATCGTCGGCGGCGTCGCCACCCGCGCCTACATGCCGGAGCGAGCCACGAAAGACCTGGATATTCTGGTACGTTATCAGGACGGCAACAGGGTTCGGGAGCGGCTGGAGGCAGCGGGGTACTGCCACGTCTCTCCCCTGGCCATGCCTGGTTTCCTGGCCCGGTCGCCGGAGGGTGTGGACGTAGACGTGATCTTGGGCGACTACCCCTGGCTGGACGAGGCCCTGGCCCACTCCCGGCAGGACCCGGCAGGTTACCCCGTTCTGAACCTCCCCTATCTGGTGCTGATGAAGATGGCCGCCTCCCGTACCCGCGATTTCGGCGACCTGGGCACAATGCTCGGCCTGGCCTCGGAGGAAGAGTTGGCACGCGTGCGGGCGGCTGTGGCCCGCTACGCCCCCGACGAGGCGGAGGACCTGGAATCTCTCATCTATCTGGGCCAGGTGGAGATGGGGAAGGCACCAACTGCTGAAAGTAATGCGCAGTAGACTGAAGTCCTCCTTCAGATTTCCGCCATACGACCATCAAGACTCTGGCCGATAGTTCCCCAGCCAGCGGATGTGGGGGAAATCGGCGTGGACAGTGTTGTAAAGACGTTCGTCGGCCGTCCAGAAGGGACAGTTCAGGTGGTCGGCCAGGGCCAGGTAATGGGCATCGTAGACGGCCGGACGCTGAAAACGGGCCGCCAGTTCAAAAGCCCGCTCTGAGAGACCAGGGGGGTCCAGGAGTGTGACGCCCATCTCCAACGCGGCACGCACAGCGCGCCGTGCTTCTTCCAGGGTGAGGAAGCCACGCACTACTTTGCGCCAGAGGGCCGACGTCACCTCGTAAGCAAGAAGGCGGGGGGCCACAATCTCTCGATCCTGCTTCAGCCACGAGCGCCACAGAGAGAGCGCCTGAGGGCGCTGTGCTTCCGGCACTACGATTATGACCACGAGGTTGGCGTCAGCGCAGACCGGTGATTTCCGCATCCCGCTCCTCCCGCATCTGGTTGATTTCCTCCACGCTGCTGGGGAGTTCGCCGTACTTCTCAAAGAGTTCGTCTCCCAACTGGCGGACTCGCTCAAAGGCTTCCCACCTCTTCCGGCGGCGCACTTCGGTCTCCAGCGCCTCGGCCACCAGACGGGAGCGCTGGCCTGAGGGAACTATCCTTTTGACTTCTTCCCACAGGTCCCCAGGCAGTACCAGGGTGACTCGCGCCGTGTGGGTCATCTTGACGCCTCCTTCGTATGCACCATTTGATCATACTTCTAGTATGTAATTATATCACCTCTCATTCTTCCTGACAACCTGGCAGACTTGGGTCTCGCCTGTTCTGACGGGCACGTCGAGTCGTCCTGCACCGCTGGACAAAAGGCGCTGGATGAGTACAATAGTGAAAGTAGAGAGCACGCCACACGTGGCATTGGGGCAAACTGACGCCGAGCGGCACCTTGCCGTTTTCTTTATCCTGAAGGTTACTACCCAGGCATAACCAGGAACACAGAGCGGCGCAGAGGATGCGCAGAGTTTCACGGAGAGAAAAAAAACAGGTTTGCCCGCAATACCATGTTTCAGCAAAGAATACAGCGTTTGCATACGGGCTACCTCCCTATCTCTGTGGTTCTCTGTGTCTTCTCCGTGTAACTCTGTGTAGCGATTGCTGGAAAGGGAGGAGTGATGAGTACCATCTATGTCGTCATTCGGGAGTTGCAGAACGCCCCCCAACTGTTGCAGGATTGAGACCTGATCGAACCTGCCGACGGCGGCTACCGCTTCCGCGTCGAGTTGCTACGGTACTGGCTCGCCGAACACAAACCGCTTAGCCGGGTGCAGGAGGAAAGGGAAGCGATAGGAAAAGCAATAGTAGGAGGTTGAACGGTGGATCGCTCATCTCATTCCAGCAGCCTGCGCACCCGTGACAGCCACCGCTTGTCCGGCGGGGCCGCCCTCTGGACGACCCTGCTCATCCTCGTCACCCTCATCTGGGGCAACTCTTTCATCGCCATCAAGCACGTCGTCGAGTACGTGACGCCGCTGGAACTGGTCGCCGTGCGCTTCATACCCGCGGCGCTCACCTTCGCCGTGCTGCTGCTGCCCACGCGCTCCCGTCAGGTCTGGCAGATGATCCGCACCGAAGGCTGGCGGTTACCGCTGCTGGGGCTGATCGGCCCGGTGCTCTGCAACATCTTCCTGGGCTGGGGCGAGACCCGCGTCGCCGCCGGGACCGCCAGCCTGATCATCGCGCTGAACCCCGTCTTCACTCATGCCCTCTCGCTGATCTTCCTGGGCAAGCGGTTTGCCTGGCACCGGGCGCTGGGGCTGGCCGTCGCCTTCGGGGGGCTGTCCGTCATCATCCGCTGGGGCAGTGGGCGCGCTATGACGCTGGACGATGTGGGGTACGCCTTCATCACCATGCTGACGCCAGTCTGTTGGGCCATCTACACTGTGTCGGGCAAAGCGCTGGTGGAACGTCACCCTCCGCTATTGGTAACCGGCATCTCGACGACCTTTGCCGGTTTGTTCTCCCTGGTCTTCGTGCGTCCCTCACTCCTGGTTCAACTGCCAGTCTTGCCCGCCTCCTTTCTGGTGGTCGGTGCTATTCCTGGCGTGGCCCTGCACCGTCTTTGCCTTCGCCGTCTGGTTTAGTGCATTGGAGCGGATGCCGGCTGGGCGTGTGGCAGGCTTCATCTACTTCGTACCTATGTTCGCCGTCACCTTCAGCCGTTGGCTGCTGGATGAGCCCATCACTCCGGCCCTGGTCGTCGGTGCGGCCATCCTCGTTGGCGGCGTCTGGCTGGTCAACCGGCGCTAGGGATGGAACTCTTCGAGCGGTTGTGCCTGCTGGCGTTGGAGCAACACCCGGGTGGCGGGCTGAATTGGAGCGGGACTTTCGGCGGGTGCAATTCGCTTTTCCGACTAGCGACGCGGGGGCTGGATGTCAATGCCTGCGCCGACGTCGTAGGTGTCGTACACCAAGTTTATCGTGCCACTCCCCTGGAAGTAATCCTCGAACGTACCGCTCCCCCCCAGTGTATACCGCACCACATAGCCCCCGTCTAGAGCCACATAGACCTCCCCACTGCCGTTCACGGTACCGTACTGGGTCGGCAGGTCCTGGGCATCGTAGGTGTAGTGAGCCGAGGGAGTACCGTTGACCACCTCGTCTGGTTCGACTCGCTGGAAGTATAGCACGTAGGGCAGGAAATCGCCCACCGTGTACATCTGCTCCTCGAAGCGGGCCTCCGCCACGTTCTCTGGAACCGGCACCCAGGGCTGGTTACCGATCTTGAGCCATAACCTGGGGCCGATCCAGATGGCCTGGGCCTGGTTGGCAGGAAGTTCCTGCACCGCGGGACCCTCAGCGCTGACGGTGATGTGCACTGCCTGCTCAGCGGTGTTGACCTCTGCATCGTAATGGTAGACGCCGGTGTAGCCGCTCTCCTCGCCAGTGAACGTGATCGTCATCCGCTGTCGGAAGGTGCCCAGGTGGCCCAGCCCGTCCTCGTGTGGGTCAAGGGTGGGGACCTCCAGTTCCGGAATCTCAGCCACCTCCAGTGGATTCTGATTGGTGGGCACCTCGACCGGCGGTGCCGTTGGTGGCGGGGCAGTCGGCGCGGGCGTGCCGGCGGCGGCCGGTGGTTCCGTGGGCTGGGGGGTCTCCAGCGCCGGTGGAGACGTCGCCTCTGCGGGATCAGACGTTTCTGCCTCCGGCGGGGGCGTCGCCTCGGCTGGTGGAGGAGCGGTGGAAGTCTCTACCTCGGGGCTGGCCTCCCCTCCGCCGGCCTGGATGGTGAGAGCAGGGCCGTCCACGTTGACTTCGCCGCTGATGGAGCAGGCCAGGCTGCTCAGCACTAACAGTAGCCCCACTCCCCCGATAACGGCTGACCGAGTCTTGCGTATCATTGCTCTTCTGCACACTCCGTTTTCACATCTCTTTCAGCCACTGGCAGCCGGATGGTGAACGTGCTCCCCTCCCCAGGCGTGCTCTCCACGATGATCTCGCCGCCGTGCAGGTGGATCAGTTCCTGGGCGATAGCGAGCCCCAGACCAGCCCCCTGTTGTTCCATCTGCTCCCGACCGACCTGCCGAAACCGCTCAAAGAGGTGCGGTACCTCCTCGGCTGGAATTCCCATCCCATTGTCGGACACGGCTACCTCCACCCAGCCGTCGTCAGCTCGGGCACTCACTGTCACCCGCTTCCCCTCTCCCTGGCAGAACCTGATCCCGTTGTCCACCAGCTGCCCCAGGGCGTCCGTGAAAAGGGGATCGCACAGCAACACCGGCGGCAGGTCGGGCTCCACCTTAGTCTCCAGCGTCACACCGCAATCTGCCGCCTGCTGCTCATATTGCCAGGCCGTGCGCTCCAGAATCTCGCCCAGATCACGGTGCACCTGGGCCACCAGGCGGAAATCCCTTGCCATCTGGCCGGTGTCCAGCCGCACCAGGAGCAGGAGATCATCCACCAGCCGGTTTAGCCGGTCGGCGCCCTGCTTGATCCCCAACAAGAACATCTGGATATCGTCGGGGGAGAGAGACGAGACATCGT
>CAYLPU010000103.1:0-18157 GCA_964385635.1 uncultured Anaerolineales bacterium | reverse complement strand
TTGTACCGCAAACCGGGTTCGGAGGGAAGCTGTCTCTCCGACAGACTGCTAGAGCATGTAGAGGTTGCTTTCACTGCTACTCATTCTTCCCGCGGTGATTTGGAAGTGATCTTGATATCACCATCAGGGACTGAAAGCGTTCTTGCCGAGCAGCATGATGACGATAATGATGATTATTCTCACTGGACATCTATGACGGTTCGCAATTGGTGGGAGTCCTCAGTTGGTACTTGGACCCTACGCGTAGTTGATCGTTCTGCGTCGAACACTGGCACCTTTGATTCGTGGACTCTAGTACTACACGGTACGGAGTTGACGTTGTTTACAATCGTGGATCCAACTGACGTGAGGCCAGCTTTCGCTGGTCCCTATAACAACCCTAATAAGATAATCGTTCGTACGACAAAGCCAGCAAACAATCTTGTTGGAAGTAATTTTGCCGTGATGGTCGATGGCGTTGCGGCTAATGTCATAACATTGTATGAAGGCTCTGACGAATATGTGCTAGAGGTCTTGCCGCCTGCTCAAAGTGCGAACGGGCTGTATGACCTGAGCGTCTCTGCGACTGCCGGATCTACAACGGTTTCAGATTCCGAGTCGAATGCTGTTTTATACGACGACAGCAACAACGTTGACGTGGTGCTGGTCATTGACCGTTCCGGCAGCATGGCTTTCATTGAACCAGGCGAAAGCGACTCTTATATGGAGGCAGCCAAGAAATCTGCCATCCAGTTCGTGGACTTTGTGAGCGACAACGATCAACTCGGTGTAGTTAGCTTTGACCACATTATTGACGTACTGCATCCGTTAGCAATAGTCAACTCTGTCTCTAAGGATGCTGCACAGCAGGCGATAGATAGCCTCTATGCTCGTGGGATGACTTCCATCGGTGGTGGACTGGAGGAGGGGCAGAATCAGTTAACAAGCAATGGTTTAGCTACACACCCCTGGGCGATGGTGCTGCTTAGCGATGGTTATGAAAACACAGCACCGATGGTGGCCGATGTTTTACCAGCCATTCAGGCAACGAAAACGAATGTACACACCATTGCTTTAGGTCCGAGCTCTGATCAAACGATCATGTCAGATATCGCTGCTCAAACAGGGGGAACGTACAATGTGGCGCCTACTACTGATCAGTTGCAGAGCGTTTACAATACCATCGCCGCAACCATAACCGGCCAGCAGACACTCCTCTCCTTGGCAGGTATTGTTCAATCGGGGGAGACGGATCAGAAAAGCGTGGTCATTGACTCTACTATTGTCGAAGCCACCTTCTCCATCAGTTGGTCTAACAGCGCCAGTACCATTGACCTGACACTGGAAGACCCCAATGGTAACGCCATTGACCCCACGGTAGCAGCCTCGAATCCAGACATTGCCTACGTCTCCGGGCCGACCTATGCTTATTACCGTATCCAGGCGCCAACCTTGATCACCGGTGTCTGGAAGATGATGATCACCGGCGGTTCCATCTCTTCATCTGGTATGCAAGTCATGGCTTCAGCCAATGAAGAGAGCTACACGGCGCTCGTCACAGGGCGGCCTACTGGCGCTGGGGTGACTGTGCGGGCTTACTTCGACAAGCTCGGTTATCAAACTAACGAGCCGATCAAGCTCAGCATCACTCTATCCGATGACCAACCCATCTCGGATGCTGAAGTGGTGGCGATTGTCGGTCCTCTTATCACCGTCGGGCCATCCCCACAACTCCAAGCATCTGCTGATGCCCCCAACCCAATCTTGGTGCTTTACGATGATGGCCTGCACGGTGATGGTCTGGTCAATGATGGTGTGTATGCCAACACTCTGGACGGCATCAACACGACCAATGAAGGCGTCTACAACTTCCAGGTATTTGCCACCGGCACGGCGAATAACGGCGACACGTTTGCTCGCCTGGTTCAGCAAAACGTGAACGTCGGCTTGAGTTCCAGCAGCTTCGCGTCCACCTACCCAGAGTATATCCACAACTGCTACCTGCCGCTCATTATGAAGCCGTAGCCAGTTCTGCTACCCAATTGAGGCGGACTTTGGCATCCGACCTAACCAGGGTCCGCCTCTCCTACTTAACCTATGAATCACATCGTAGCCGTTTATTCAGGTGATGGGTGATTTAGAAGAGATGCCGGACATCGAAGAGCTCGAACGGTTGTCCGAGTTCTATCTCGAACAGGAGGAGAAGAGAAGATGAACCACTTAAAAAAAGAGAACGCCGGAGTAGAAAAGCAACTGTTATCCCGTCGGGAAGCCTTAAAAGCACTAACCGCCTTGGGAGGAGCGGCAACGCTCTTGATGTTGCCTAACAAATGGGAGAAGCCACTGGTCCAGGTTGGCGCTCTACCTGTTTTTGCCCAGGCGACACCAACGTGCTCTGAGCCCTCAACCATTTCTAACCTGTCCGTCTCCGATCGCCAGGGAGGCTGTGATCCAGGTGGAGGAGAACCTGGCGACCTGTTCTCAGTGGGTCTGTCGTACACCGACACCTGTGGCTTGATACCTGACCAGGCAAGATTACGGGCCACATTTGAATTCTTGCCCTCAAGGTTTACGGATTCTAGCGAAGTCGTGCTTGGCCCAATCAACATCACAGGCAACGAAAGCGGGTTTACCCAGGGAGATATTGTCGTACCAATATGTGTCGCGTTTGGCAGTGACACAAGCGTTAACCTGACCGTATCCGTGATAAATGGTAGCTGGACAGCAAGTAATGAGCTGACGGCTGGTATTGCCAACCCTAGTGGAAGTGCTACGCAAGGCGGTCAACAACGTGTGACGATTCTCGAGCCGTGAAGCGGCGCCGACAGTAGTCGCACAAAGCGCACATGATTCCACTAAGAGACCTTGTTTGAGATCTAAAAGCCCGGTTTTTCCAAGAACCGGGCTTTTAGATACTTGCTCTTGATGCTATGTCACGCTTCTCTCTCAATCACAGTTCCCCAGATGAAGCATTACTGAGATATCAACTGTTTGCCTATTGCGCACGTGCCGAATGTGACCCGACTCACTACAACCAACTGGCACAGAAAGCGGCTGAACTGACAGAGTGGACAGACGTCCCAATCCAGGCGGAAGCGCATGGGCTAGCTCCGCTTCTCTACGTCCATTCGCGGGCAGCCGGGGTGCAACTTCCCCTGGCCGTTAAACAGCAACTACAGGGGCTTTATCTTCGCCACCGCTGGGCCAACCAGGTACGAACGTCTGTACTACGCAAGATATTAACGGCCTACAACGCTGCTGGTATTGAATCGCTTGTTCTCAAGGGCGCAGCCCTGGCGCACCTGATCTACCCGCAGCCTGGTCTGCGCCCAATGCGCGACCTGGATATCCTCGTGAGAGAATCGGAAGCGGTACAAGCACAATGTCTACTAGCCGACCTGGGTTTTCACGCGCCTTTACCAAACAATGAGACATTTACTTCTGGGCATCATCTGGACATTGCTACCCTGCACACCGAGGGTTTCTGCATCAGCGTAGAAGTTCACCACAGGCTCTTTAGAAGGAACTATCCCGGTCCGACGGGGATGGAGAGCCTGACCGTTACTCCCCTGTCGTTTCTGTTGGATGGTGAAGGACTGACAGCCTACACACTAGGCTACGAAGATATGCTATGGCATCTTTGCCAACATATGATCCAGGATGTCTCTGTCTTTGCATCAACGCGTCTTATCTGGATAGCCGATATCGTGACTTTTGCGGAGTATTTTGTAACCGAGATTGACTGGAAAAAGGTCAAAAAGCAGTATCCTCTGGTTTTCAATGTCTTATCATTATTGCATTTTATGACACCATTGTCCGGAAAATTGCTAAACCAGGCTCATCTCTCAGTTGGGCACGCACCCAAAGGGATAGGCGCAGATTTCCAAGGGTGGCCCCGTTCATCGCTGGTGTCTCAGCGGGAGAAAGGTTACTGGCGTATTTTGCGTGACACCTTCCTCCCGTCCGCATGGTGGTTGCGTTCGCACTATGGATTGGGCAGTGCCCAACCCTTACTTTGGTATCGTTGGATACGACATCCTCTCGACATCCTGGGCTGGATCAAGCAACTTTTACACGAACGGCTGGAAGAGTTTAGGTGCAAAAAGCGATGGGGCAATGAACGCGAGGCAACCTCATTGTTTGTTGGAAAACGATATGATTGATACAAAAAGCCCTTGCCATACACCAGATTATCAAATGGAACTGCTGGATGATGAAATCATCCTTTTTCATCCGGCCGGCAAAGTGATGCACAGCAATCGCATAGGCGCATTGATCTGGCAATTGTGTGATGGGCAGCGCACTGTGGCCGAGATCACTCAACTTCTGAGCGCAGCCTATCCCGAATCTGCCAAGCAAATCCGGGCCGATGTGCGCGAGACTCTGTTGACCTTCGCTGAACATGGTGCGATTACCTGGTTATGATGCTGGTGCCACCCAATCCCTTGCGCATCCAGTTCGGCAATAACACTGTCCTCGTCTGGTGCGACGACTGTGCGTTACGCCAGTCACTGGGCCAACATTTCCGACATTGTCAGGGGGAAGGTGCCTCGGCGACGGTGATATACCAGATCAACGAGGCGGAAGCGAATCACGCCTGGCAATTGCTGCGTGATGGCCTGTTATTATATCGCGGTCTTTCTTCAGCCCGCATCGTCGAGCGCCTGATGCAGGATGTGACCCTGATGTTGATCAAGCATTGTCCAGATCAGTTACTCTTTCACGCCGCTGGTCTGGCAGATGGAGACAGCGGTCTCATCCTTTGTGGTGGATCTGGCAGTGGTAAATCGACGCTGGCTGCCTGGTTGATCGCAATCGGCTTTGACTACTTGACAGATGAACTGGTTGCAGTTAACCCCGATCAGACTGCAATGAGCGGTTTGGCGCGTCCGATCGTTTTGAAGACAGGTTCTACCTTTGTCTGGCAGCATTGGCTGGATGAAACCGCTTTCCAAAGCATAACCCACTTTCCTGATGGGACAGTCTGGCTAGATCCAGAAGCGCTGCGTCCTGACTGTGTGTGCACGTCAGCGTACCCACGTCTAGTTTTTTTTCCTCGCTATGCTACCGGTGAGCCTCTAGCGACAAGTCTGTTGTCTACTGCCGAATCTGCGTTCCGTTTAATGCAACACTTAATTAACGCCAAGAATCTGCCCAATTGGGGATTTGCTGCGATCAAACGCCTCGTCCGACAGACAACTGCTTATAGCCTAACTTACGCTGATGTGGATCTGGCTGCGAATTGGATCAAACAGACCACGTTGGCATTCCAGGCTAAGGATGTAGAAGCAACGCTCGTAACTGCTCAACCAGTCATAAATGGGACACGAATCAACACGGATCACACAGATGTACGCAGATAAAGATGAAAAATCTGTGAGAACCTGTTTCATCCGTGTGCATCCGTGTGCTATTTGTGCCTGTTTTGGGAAGAGCCCGATCGACCGGGATGTCCTCCTCTACAGTTCGATTTCGACCTCTGTCTCCTGGTCAGCGATTACCTCGATGCCCTCCAGCGTCGTCGTCTCATACCCTTCGGCGGTGACGATGATGGTGTAGGTGCGCGGTGCGGCCGGCAGGCTGAAGGTCAATCGCGAGTAGCACGCGTGTGCCCTCTGTGGTTCGTGACGAGGGCGGTGGTGCCCATCGCGGCCACAAGAACGCCGACGATTAGCCACGGCCGGCTGAGGGGGACGTCGGATCTGGGGAGAGGGACAGGGGTGGGTGTGCTGGTTGGTGTGTTGGTCGGCGTGCTGGTCGGTGTGTTGGTCGGCGTGTTGGTCGGCGTGCTAGTTGGCGTCGGCGCGTCGGTCGGTGTCGGCGTGTTGGTCGGTGTGGGAGTGGGAGTGTTGGTGGGAGTCGGCGTGGGGGTAGGGGTGAAGGTAGGCGTGGGGGTAGGAAACGCGTTTGGGTCGGGCGTGGGGGTAGGTGATGCGTCTGGACCGGGCGTGACGTCAGAGGTAGTGTTCTCCACAGGCGGCACGGTTGGCGAGGAAGGTGGAGGGGCGGTGTCGGCGTTCAGCGAGGCATCTTCTACCAGCATGAACGGCGCACCGCCCATCTGGCAACCCTGGGCGCAGTTAGCGCCGGGAAGGTCGAGATAGTAGTAGCCGCGCTCAGGATAAACGTAGTAGGCCGCGCCCCACACATCCACCAGCAGCGCCCGGGTCGTGCGTGCTGCGATCATGGCGGTCTGGGGTTCGGGCGTGCGTGCCCAGACGACGGTCGTCGTCCGCGCCCCCCGGTCTATCGCTACGACCGATATCTCGTCCCGGCGTTCCCAACTGCCACCCCGGAAGCCCGAAAGGTAGGTCGTCGCGACCTGATAGGCGGTGAAGGCGGGGCGACGGCTGCCGTCCATCTGTACCAACCCGAATGGTTCGGGGTCGGCGGCGATGTCGGTCTCGGTGTCGGCCATCTTGTAGACGGCGATGCGCTGTGCGCCAGCGGCAATCTCCAGGCTGAAGGCCTGCACGATGAAAAAAGCCTGCTCCTCGGGCGAGACACGGGAGAGGTAGGCGTTAGTCTCTGCGATCCAAAAGGGCTTGTAGATGCCCCGGTCGTGAATCAGACGGTAATAGTGGGCCGTTATGTCGTAAATCTTCTCGGGCTCGTGGTAGAGGTGGAGAGTAGCGACGTCGAAGTAGTAGTTGTTGGCCGCACCGTTGGGATCAGCGACGAGCGCGTCGATGAACTTACCGAACCAGTGTTCGTCATGCCAGTGAGTTACAGCCGCCATGTGAATGACGGCGTTGGGATTGGTCTCTTTAGCGACAGTGTAGGCAACGCGCAGCAACTGGATGAAGTCCTCAATGGAACCACCCCAGGTCATGTCTGGCGACCCCGGCGGGATTTCCGGCTCGTTCCATACAGTCCAGTGGTTAATGCGGCCAGCGTAGCGGGCGACGATGGTGCGCACAAAGGTGGCCCAGGTGTTGTTGGGATCGTCGGCAGGGAGATACAATCCCTGGGGGACGCCGGGTCCTATTTCCAGGTCGGTGGCCCAGCCGGGCGTGGTGATCAGCAGACCTGTGACCTGGCGACCCTGGGCCAGTTCGCTGGCCAGGACCTGGTCGGAGATGGGGACGACATTCCACTCGTCAAGGCTGTTGGGCTGGATCCTGCTCCACTCGAAGGTAACGCGGGTCCAGCCAGCGCCCAGCGCGGTGGCGGCAGCCGGGGCAGCGTAAGCCTCGACGACCCCGAAGCGGTAGTCGGGAACGCCAGTGGCGGTGACTGTGGGCGTCCGTAGGCTGAGAACGACGACCGCCAGGAGTGTAGCGGCGAGAGCGAAGCGGATCCACCAGGTTCGTTTCACGATATGTATGATAACACAGGCGGCAACAGTGTCAAGCCCGCTACCTTATGGCAACCAGTAATCAATATCCAATACCCATCCTGGGGGCGGGGGACGCGCCTGTTTGCCAAAAGACCCCGCCTGTGCTAGAATATCCGCCGCCTTTCCGTGCGGGTGGTAAGGTCGTTGTTTTCACGCCTGTCCTGCTATCGACATCTTCCCCCAGCATGTAGTAATGAGCATCTTGCGTGAGGAGATACTATGAGAGACACAGAGTCCGACATCCAGCCTGAGGATCAGTTTGTAGAGCAGCCTACGTCACTGGAGGGCCAGATGGCCTCATCCGATCTTTCTGTCACGGAACTCGGGCTCCGCGCCCGCGCCAGAAATGTGCTGCTTGGCGCAGGCGTCAACACCATCAGTGACGTTCTGGCCGCACTTGATGAGGGGGATCAGGCTCTGACCAACCTGAGGGGCTTCGGGCCTAAGTCGCTGATCGACCTCAAGGAGCGGCTGCGGGAGCGCGGCTTCCTGCTGCCGGGTGAGGTGGCTCCGCCGCCCAAGGCCGTGGAGGCTGTGGAGGAGAGAGCCGCGCCAGAGGAGGAAGCACCGAGAGAGGCTGGCGTCGTTGCAGCGGAAGCCGTGCCGGAACCAATGGTGCCACCTGAGGTCGTGGAGGAGGCTGCACCGGAGGAGGAAGCGCCGCAAGAGGCTGCCGCTATTGCAGGGGCAGCCGTGCCAGAGGCAGTGGCGCTGGGCGAGCCTCTCCCGCTTGGCGAGCGATTCAGGGCCACCCTTGCCCAGGCTCGTGAACGTTTTAGCATTGGGGCCTGGCTCTACATTGCAGTCGGTGCGCTGGTTATCGCTGCTTTGCTCTTGCCCCCTGTCTCACTCCTGGAGCGGCTGGGCATCGTCGGTTACACCATCCTAGACGCCGCGAACCCCTCCATTTCCCACCCCGATGGACTGACGTTGAGCGTGGACCAAGAGGCTTTTACCGATCGCTTGCGCGTGCGGCTGGGATCGGTGACGCGCCTGGAGTTCCTGGAAGGCTCGGCCGGGACCGCGCTGCGCCGGGCGGTCGAGGCTCTCCCTGATCACCTCGTCGTCAAGAGTCCCCTCTACCAGATTCGTGTGCGCGGCAAATCCTCTCAACCGGTGGTGATTGACGTGGTGATGCCCAACAACGCGGTGCCGTGGGAGACACTCGACCTTTACACCTGGACCGGCGAGGCGTGGGAATGGGTGGGTAGCGAACTCCACGCTGAGGTCGTCGAGCACGAGTTCATCCGTGCTCAGGTGACCGATGTCCCGGCCTCCGTCGTGGTCGTCCAGGCCAAGCAGATCACGCCGACCGTCGCCATCTCCCTGGAGCCGGACGACAACCCGGTGACCACTGCTGCTGGCGTGCCTGACGAGGTCAATCCTACGGGCCTCCTGTTGGGCAACATGGGTGGTTTCACCGGCGATCCCGACAACCTGCTGCAGCCAGACGAAGGGGCGGCCTACGCCGTGTTGCCCACACTGCGCAACTGGGCCCCGGGCGCGACCGTCAACCGGGGTCTGCTTTCCGACGTGCTGACGATGTCCGAAGTTCAGGAGGCTCACATCGCCAATATCGTGCAATTGTGCACCGAGAGAGGTTTCGCCGGCGTGGACGTGGACTACCAGGGGGTCGCGCCTGAAGATCGGGACGCTTACAGCGATTTCATCAGCGCGCTGGGCGACGCTCTTCACGCGGAAGGGCTGCGGCTGACCCTCGTCGTCGGGGCTCCGACGCCTACCGATGGCGGGTGGGATACGGGAGGCTACGACTGGGTCAGACTTGGCGCTGCTGCTGCTGCGATCAAAGTCCCCTTTCCTGAGGACCCCACTGCTTACGTCGAGGGGGGCGAGACGCAACGGTTGCTCGACTGGGCCACGGCCCGGGTGGAGCGCTACAAATTGCGTATGTTGGTCTCCTCCCTCAGCGTTGAGCGAAGCAGTGATGAGATCAGGACCGTCTCGCTGGAGCAAGCGCTGGCCCCCTTTGGAGAAGTGGTAGCGATTGACGACGTGAGCCAGGTTGAGCCGGGCAACCAGGTGGAGTTCGGCTTGTCGGGCCGGCTGCTGAGCATCACGCCCCAGGAGACCACCGGCACCTACCGCCTTCAATATGAGGCTGAAGATGGAGGGAGTCACACCGTCTGGCTCGGCACAGCGGCCAATCTCGCCACCAAGTTACATTGGGCACTGAGATACCACCTGGGCGGCATCGCGGTGGCCGATATGCTCGATCCCGGCAACGATGTAGGCATCGTGGATGCGGTGGCAAGTTATCGGACGGCCGCTACCCCTCCTGTGGGTCAGGAGATGGAGGTTGTGTGGACTGCTGCCAGCGCAGCGACAATCGTAGATCAACAGACTTCGCCCTTCACTGAACCGGGCTACACCTGGATGGTGATGGCAACGAGCGGCACTTACACCGTCGGCGCGACGATCGCGGGCTTCGATCACGGCTCCGTGGCAGTCACCGTGGCCGAATCAGCACCGGCGGCCACGCCGGTGGCGGCACTTGTGGTGACGCCGGAGGTGACGACGACGGCGGAGACGACAGCGACGGTGGCTACAAGAGAGGTGATCTCCGCCTGTCTCAACGCTTCGTACATAGCCGACGTGACCATCCCCGACAACACACAAGTGGAGAATGAAGAGGAGTTCGAGAAGATCTGGCGTGTGCGCAACAGCGGGACGTGCGCCTGGCCTGAAGATGCTCTCCTGGCCTTCGCCAGCGGCGCGCAGATGGGGGCACCGGAGAGCGTCGAGGTGGGTGCGGCGGAGCCTGGCGAAGAGGTGGATGTCAGTGTGAGGATGAAAGCCCCTGCCGATCCGGGTGTCTACCAAGGCACCTGGCGACTGAAGATGCCAGAGGGGTTCTTCGGCACCAACCTCTCTGTGGTGGTCCAGGCTGGGGATGTGGCAGAGGTGGTTCCAACCCCCGAGCCCACGCCCGAGCCTGGGACCGTGCCCCCAGCACCCGCGCCGGTCAGCGGCGGTTCATTCGAGTTGGGAGCACACATTACCGGTGGTTTCTCTCACGCTGACAAGATGCACTACGCCGGTATGACGTGGGCGAAGGAGCAGGTAGGTTATGGAGGAAACGCTTCGAGCCTCATCGCAGACGCGCACGCCAACGGATTCAAGATCCAGGTGAGCGCCCTGGGTTCGGCTGGCATGGTCACTAAGAGTGGCTTCGAGCAGGACTTTGCCAACTGGGTGGCCGGGATCGCGGCGGCTGGGGCTGATGCCATCGAGATATGGAACGAGCCCAATATTGAGCGCGAGTGGCAGATCGGTCACATTAGCCCGCAGGCATACACGAACTTGCTGTGTGCTGCCTACAGCGCCATCAAGGCCGCAAATCCTGGTACATTGGTCATCAGCGGCGCGCCGGCCCCGACCGGTTGGTTTGGCGGCTGCAGCCCCAACGGTTGTGACGACGCGCCATGGATGGCGGGACTGCGCGACGCGGGCGCGGCCAACTGTATGGACTACATCGGCGCACACCACAATGCAGGTGCCACGTCCCCCTCGGCCCGCAGCGGCCACCCGGCCGGCACCCATCATTCTTGGTATTTCCTGCCACAGACCGAATTGTACTACAATACGTTCGGCGGGGCGCGCAAGGTGTTCTACACCGAGATGGGTTACGCCTCGCAGGAGGGCGTGCCAACGTTCTCGGATGCCTTTGCCTGGGCACGGGGTATAACCAATGCCCAACAAGCGGCCTGGCTGGCCGAAGCGGCACAACTGAGCGTCAACACCGGGATGGTGCGCTGTATCATCGTCTGGAACATTGGCAGGAGTCGCTACGCTGGCTATGACCCGCAGGATGGCTACAACATCATCCGGCCTGGCGGGAGTTGCCCGGCCTGCGACGCGCTCAATGCCGTGCTGGGTTCGCGTTGAGGGGCCATCCCTACAAGGTTCTGCGATCTTCACAGAGTTGAGAAGAGCAAGAACAGTACGATTGGAGATAGAGATGTTTGCACAAAGGATCACAATTGATCAGTCTGGACGTATTACCCTGCCTAAGCAGATTCTCAATGCCTTGGGGGTGTCCGCTTCACGTGAGGCAGAGGTTGTCATCGAATTGACAAAGATAGGGGTTGTGATAAAGTCCAAACATCCTGTCACTCCGATCACCGCACGTATTGCCGCCATGGACTTGCCAGTAGCCGACTGGGGTCAGATGGAACAAGAGATCGAAGCAGGGCGATTGGGATAGTGGCAGCGGAGATCACTTTTCTAGATGTCAACATTTTCATGTATGCAGCCGGGGCACCACATCCTTACAAAGACCCGTGTGTGCGCATTTTGTCCGATGTGGAAACCGGCGCTTTAGCAGCTGCCATCAATACTGAAATCTTGCAAGAATTACTCTATCGCTACAGCCACATCAAACTGGCAGACAAGGGCGTACAACTTTGCCGTCACATTCTTAAGTATCCCCTCACAATCTTGCCTATAACAGAGGCCGACATTCGTTTGGCTGTTGATTTGTTTGATACACATCGCGTGGCGGGATTTGGGCCCCGGGATAGTATCCATGCCGCCACTATGCAGAATAACGGCATTTCTCGGCTGGTCAGTGCTGACAAGGATTTCGATCACCTGGGTTCTGTTACCCGGATAGATCCACTGGCTTACATACCTTCACCTTAATGCCAGGTGGAAAAGACTGGCCGAGTTTGCTGCACAACCGGAGCATTGAGACGGCACAGAATCATCCGCCCCAGCGAGGGTTGCCCGGCCTGCGACACGCTCCATGCCGTGCTGGGTTCGCGCTGAGGCATTTTGACCTGGGCCGTAGGCTGTGTTATACTGACGTCGGGTAGCCTTACACCTCTCGACCAGCGACTGTATACTTGCGACCATGCGCCTCGAATGGGACGAACAGAAAAACAAGACAAACATCCACAAGCATGGCTTGGATTTTGCTGATGCGTGGGAGATTTTCACTGCTCCTATGCTCACAGCACTGGACGACCGTGCAGACGTATCTGCTTCGAAAATAGAACGCCGGGTAAGTCGGAATGCCATTCCGACCTACATTTTCGTCCTTGGTGGTGTGTAAGCACTCATGACAACTTCTCAAAAAATTGGGGCGGGTGTAGGTCGGATTTGCTATCCGACCGGACGGCGGTTAGCAAAACCGCCCTACAGTCGTCATCCCCCCCTAAATATTGAGAAGATACGTGCAGACTATGACGAAGACCGCTGGATCGGGATCGGTATGCTCAGAGAGCGTGTCGTCGTTATCGTATTCACTGAACGCAGGGAAGACACTATCCGTGTCATTTCGTTGCGGAAAGCGTTGAGCCATGAACGAGTCAAATATGAACAGATTCTCCGAGACCAACTGGGCGCAGGTTGATGCGCTGACCGATGAGACCATTGACACCTCGGACATCTCACCATTGACAGAGTCCTTTTTCGCTTGTGCCACACTGCGGATGCCAAAGGAACTCGTGTCCGTCACTGTGCATATAGATCCCGAGGTGTTGACATGGTTCAGAGCACAAGGCGAGGAATATGAGCAGCGCATAAACGCAGCCCTACGGATCTATGCTGAGGCACATAGGGCCTACAGTCGCAAACTGACATCTACCGCCTGATACGACACGCGGCCAGCGCCTTTACGCTGCCGCTTGACGGTCCTGGCAGTAGTTGTACGGCCTGCGACGCGCTCCACGCCGTGCTGGATTCGCGTTGAGGCGTGTTGACCAGGACAATGGGTCATGCTATACTGATGGCAACGGAGGCGAGCGCTGACTGAAGAGAAAGAGGTCCGGGAGCCACAAGATGCTTGTGCGACCGAGTTACCGCCCTACTATGACCGTTTCATCGAAGAACGAGATCGGCGCATCGCGGCCGAGTTGCGCGAACTGCGGGCACTCGTCGGGATTAACACCCAGCGGATTGAGGAACTGCGGGGGGATCTACTGCGTGGTTTCGAGGAAGCGCGGCAGGAACGTCGCCGGATCGAGAGCAAGATGGATACTCAATTCCGCTGGACCGCCGGCCTGTTGATGCCTATCGTAGTCGGCATCCTGGTGGTCATCGTGCGCGTCTTCTTCGGCCTGCCCTAGCGTGTGCTTCTTCTGAGTGATAAGGAGAATAAGACGGGGGGTTCGGCTGCAGCCGGGCCCTCTTGCCTGTAAGGAGGTCACAATGTCTGGTTTCTCGCAAGATAATCGGGGCCCGAATGGCAAGCGGCTTTACATCGTGATTGCCATCTGGCTCGTTCTCGTCCTCGTCGGCGGGTTCTGCACCTGGTACGGCTGGCTCGGTCCTGGCAGTGAGAGCAGCCAGCAGGTGGAGGAAGAGGAAGTCACGCTCACCACTGAAGCCCCTACGCCCACTGTGGAGGCGGTTGCCGTCCAGCCCACTTCCACGAGTGGGGTGGCGCTTCCCACCGTCCCGCCAGCGGAAGAGGTATTTGGTTACGGTATTGCCGTTCATGGCGTGGTGGGTGACACCGACTACACCATGGGCCAGGTAGAGGACCTCGGTCTGGGCTGGGTCAAGCAACAAGTGCGCTGGGCTCATTTCGAGGGCAATCCAGGGCAGATGGATTGGAGCGGCTTCGACTGGGTGGTGGAGGCAGCCAACCGGCGGGACCTCAAGGTTATGCTCAGTGTCGTGGACGCGCCTCACTGGTCGCGCACCTACTTCGACGAAAGAGTGGAAAGCGCACCTCCGGATAACCTGACCACTTTCGCCGATTTTCTGGGCCGCATGGTTGATCGCTACCAGGGCCGCATCCACGCCATCGAGGTGTGGAATGAGCAAAATCTGGACCGTGAGTGGGACACCGCCGAGGGTGTCAGCCCCGAGCGATACGTCGAGATGCTGCGGCTGTCCTATCAGGCCATCAAGAGCCGTGACCCCAACATCATTGTCATCAGCGGTGCGCTCTCCCCGGTAGGCTATACCGACACCGACTCCGACAATCCAGCCCGTATCATCTTTATGGACGACTTCGACTACTTCGACCGCATGGTCGCTGCCGGTTTCTTGAACTATTGCGATTGCGTGGGCGCGCATCACAATGGGATCAACATGCCGCCCAACGTGGCGTGGGATGAGGGGTACGACGACCCAAGCGCGACGTTCTTCCGTGGCCCCTTCGACAATCCCGACCACAGTTGGTCCTTTAAGTCCACCCTGCAGGGCTACCACGACCGTATCGTGGCTGCCGGGAGCGATAAGCCGCTCTGCATAACGGAGTTCGGCTGGGCCTCAGCCGAGGGGTTGGGCGGTCATCCGCCAGGCTTTGAGTTCGCGCTCGACAACACGCTGAAGGAGCAGGCGGACTGGGACGTGGAGGCGTTCCAGTTGATGCGCCAGTGGGGCTTCGTGCGGTTGGCCTTCCTTTGGAACCTCGACTTCGGGCAGAAGGATGGCCTCGGTCCGACCGACCCCAATGCCCCTTACAGCCTGCTGGACTTCCAGGGCATCGGCCGACCGGCCTTCGGTGCTGTCGGGGCGATGGAGAAGCCCTGATAGCCTGATAGAATATCAAATGTCAAATGACAAATGTCAAATGACAGATGGTCGGGACGATTCCAACCAGAGGCGCCAGGTCGCCAGTCCCGCACCTCTGGGCTCCGTGTTTCTGGTGCTTGGTCTCTTGCTATTCGCCTTGGGATTTTGGGTTTGGGATTCGGGGTCTGAGGTCACGCCCACTGCTCCTCCCACTCCCACTTCGTGGCCTCGCGTGCGACTGGCGTCCCCTGAGTACGGTATGCAGGCTTTTCTGTGGTGGAATGAGGAGGCAGCAAGACGCGACCTGCAGTTGATCCACGAAGCCGATTTTACCTGGATTAAGCAACACGTAGGCTGGAGGGACGTTGAGGGAGCGGCCAAAGGCCACTATGACTGGTATTTCACCGACCGCATCGTCGCTGACGCAGAGCGATATGGCCTGAACGTACTCTTGCGCCTCGACCGTGAGCCGGTGTGGACAGTGCCGCCCGAGGGGACACATTCTGACAATGGCCCTCCGGAGGACCCACAAGACTTCGGCGACTTCTGCCACACCCTCGCCGACCGGTACCGGGGACGAGTGGGAGCCTACCAGGTGTGGAACGAACCCAATCTGGCCCGCGAGTGGGGGGGACATCTGCCTGACCCAGCCGAGTACGTCGATCTGCTGCGCGTATGTTATATCGGCGTCAAGACCGCCGACCCAGACGCGCTGATCATCTCGGCCGGGTTGGCACCGACCGGCACCGGGCCGCCCGATGCTATCCCTGACGTAGACTACCTGGTCGGTATATACGAGGCTGGAGCAGCGCCGTACTTCGACTTGCTGGGGGTAAACGCACCCGGCTTCAAGGCCCCGCCTGAGGTCTCCCCCGACGAGGCTGCTACCAGGCCTGAGTACGGCGGACAGCGTTTCTTCTGCTTCCGCCACGCCGAAGATGCGCGCGAAATCATGCGGCGCTATGGCGATAGCGACAAACAGGTAGCGGTGCTGGAGGTGGGTTGGACAACCGACCCGCGTCCGGATTCACCGTATAACTGGCACGCCGTTACCGAAGAACAGCAGGCTGACTACCTGGTGCGCGCCTTCCACTATGCCAGGGAGCACTGGACTCCCTGGATCGGGCTGATGACAGTGATCTCCATCGCCGACCATCGCTGGACTGAGGCGGACGAGCAGTACTGGTGGGCCATCACCGAGCCGGCCTGGCCCGAGACTCGCGTGCGTCCGGCCTACGAGGCGCTGCGCGAGATGGAGAAGTGAGTGTCAGACCCCAATCCCAAAGCCCAAACAATGGTGGTGATTGACGGCTCCTATGGCGAAGGTGGAGGGCAGGTGCTACGTACCGCGCTGTCATTGGCCGCCCTCACCGGACAGCCGGCGCGCATCGAGCACATCCGCGCCAGGCGTAGGAAGCCGGGCCTCCGGCCCCAACACCTCACCGCTGTACGAGCGGCCGCCGCAGTGTGTGGGGCACGTCTGGAAGGGGATGGGTTAGGTTCTCAGACGCTCACTTTTGTTCCCAGTGGCCCGCCGCGCTGCGGTGGGTACACCTTCGACGTGGCCGAGGTGGCCCAGGGCGGTAGCGCCGGATCAGTGGGCCTGGTGCTGCAGACATTGCTCATGCCATTAGCATTGACGGAGGGAGAATCGCACCTGACGCTGCGGGGCGGGACACACGTGCCCTGGTCCCCGCCGGTGTCCTATCTGGAGCACGTTTTCCTGCCCGCCCTGGCGCGGATGGGCGTGCACGCACAGGTGGAACTGGTGCGCTGGGGTTTCTATCCGGCGGGCGGTGGGGAGATACAGGTGCGGATTACAGGACGAGCAGGACCGCTGTCCCCTATCATGTTGACTGAGCGCGGGAAACTGCACCGTGTGTGGGGCACAGCGGCGGTGATGAACCTGCCAGCCCACATCCCGCAGCGCATGGCCACCCGCGCCCGCAACGTGCTGGCGGAGGCAGGTCTCCAGGCACAGGTGGAACCGCGCCGCCTGCGCGGGGCCGGGCCAGGGGCTGGCATCTTCCTATTCGCTGAGTACGCGTACGTTACCACTGGTTTCACTGCCTACGGACGTGAGGGATTGCCGGCCGAGCGTGTGGCCGAGGCGGCCTGCGAGAATCTGCTGGCCCACCATCGCTCCGGTGCCCCGGCCGACCCACATCTGGCCGATCAGTTGGTACTGCCGATGGCCCTGGCGGAGGGTGAATCACAGGTAGTCACCTCGCGGGTGTCCCAACACCTGCTGACCAATGTCTGGGTCGTGCGGCAATTCCTGGCGCGAGAGTTGCGCGCCGAAGGAGAACCAGGAGCGCCGGGTACGTTGATCGCAAAAGGAGAGGTGCGTGATTGAGATCGTCTTTCTGGGTACCTCAGCGTCGGCTCCCTCGATCCATCGTGGGCTTTCGGCGCAGATTGTCCTGTATAGAGATTACCGCTTTCTGGTGGACTGTGGTGAGGGGACGCAGCGGCAAATCCTGCGTAGCGGCCTGGGCTTCAAACGGCTCAACAGGATCCTCCTTACCCACGGTCACCTCGATCACATGCTTGGCCTGGGTGGGTTGATATCCACCTTCGCACGCTGGGAAGCGATTGACCACCTCGAGATCTACGGTGGCGCTTGGGCGCTGGAGCGGGTGTATGATCTGATCTACGGCGTGGTGCTGCGGGGCGCCAAGCCTGCGCTTAAGATTGATCTCATTGAGGTGCACCCTGGGGTCGTCCTGGAAAATGACTCTTTCGAGGTCGTGGCCTTTCCTGTCGTTCACCGTGGGCCCAGCCTGGGCTATCTATTCCACGAGAAACCACGCCGCCCATTCCTCGACGAGCGAGCAGAGGCATTGGGGGTGCCACGAGGGCCAGAGCGAAGGCTGCTGGTCGCCGGCGAATCGGTGACGTTGCCCGATGGTCGCGTGGTTCACCCTGACGATGTGCTAGGCCCGGCGCGGCCCGGCGCGTGTCTGGCCCACGTGGGTGACGCCGGGCGGACCGAGGACCTGGAGGCAGCCGTGCGTGGGGCTGATATGCTGGTCATCGAGGCCACGTATTTGCGGCGTGAGGCTGACCTGGCGCGCCGTTTCGCTCATCTCACGGCAGCGCAGGCGGCCCGACTGGCTCGGGATGCGGGGGTCCACCGGCTGGTGCTGACCCACATCTCGCGACGCTATCGCGAGAGGGAGATCCTCGATGAGGCACGGGCCATTTTCCCCAAGACGGCCGTCGCTCGTGACTTCGACCACTTCCGCGTGCTACGCGGAGACGTGAAGCGTGAAACGACTCTCCTGAGAGAAAAAGGGTATCTTCTCAAAAAGTAGGGGGAAATCTAAGTCTCCCACGATGTGTCCAGCC
>CAYLPU010000102.1:0-18246 GCA_964385635.1 uncultured Anaerolineales bacterium | reverse complement strand
GCTGGCGTCCGTGGCGGGATTGGGCTTTCAGTCCGGCCAAGGCGGAACTCTCCACCACGCGCTCGATGGCTCGCAGATCATCCAGGTGCACCCCGTATTGGCGCAAGATCTCGCCCAGCGGTGCATCGGCTGAGCGTGTCGCCAAATACAACTCGAGCTTGCGGGCAGCGGTCAAACGTGGACGACGTTCAGTTTTCGACATGGTTAGATTTCCTTTCGGGTACCATTTGAAGCCAGTGTGGTCGGGGGCTGCGCTGTCGAAAGTGCCGCCTCGTGGACAGCCTACGGCTGCCCACAAGCTTGGACAACGCTCCGCGTTGCCCACACTTCCCACAGCGCCTACTACTACGGCTGCCATCCCTAGTCTACCACACTTCTCAAATAGTACTCCAAAAGGCGACACCTTTTAGCTTAACACAGGGGCGTTGACCAGACGTGGATACAGTCGCCGCCTGACGAACTCCACCAACTCTACGACACATTGATTGACGGCGGCAAGCTGGTTGACCTACTCATCGAGCACGAGTTGGGCGTGCGCAAAAAGAGTATTGAGATACTGGAGTTGGATGAGACGTGGGTGCTGAAGCCAGAGATGGCTACCGCTTGATGCTGCACTGCTCATGAATAGGGGAGAAAGATGTCTACCAGGGAACAGAGAGCAGGAGCACAAATCAGCAAGAAAGCGTTCGTCCAATCCTTACTCATTTTGCTGGTCTTGATGACGGCGGCGGGGATCCTCACCCGGGTCATCCAGGCGGGACGCTACGCGAGGACGGTCCAGGAGGGGCGGGAGATCATCGATGCTCAATCGTTCCAGTATGTAGAGCGGCCGAACTACCCCGTCTGGCGCTGGTTCACAGCCCCGGTGGAGGTTCTCTGGGGACCCGACGGGATCACCGTTATCACGATCATCTTCTTCCTCCTGATGGTGGGGGTCTCCTTCGCTGTGCTGGACAAAAGCGGCATCCTCCAGGCGGCCATCGCCCGCGTCGTGAGGGCCTTCGGGGGACGGAAGTACCCCCTTCTTCTCGTCATCTCTCTCCTCTTTATGTCAATGGGGGCCTTCTTCGGCATCTTTGAGGAAGTCGTGCCCCTCGTCCCCGTGATGATTGCCCTCTCCTATTTCCTGGGCTGGGATTCTCTCGTCGGCCTGGGTATGAGCATTTTGGCCACGAACATGGGGTTCTCCGCTGCCATCACGAACCCCTTCACCATCGGCGTGGCGCAGAAGATTGCGGGCCTTCCCCTTTTCTCCGGCGCCTGGCTGCGTGTCCCGATCTTTCTCGTCACCTACGCCGTCTTCGCTGTTTTCCTCGTTCGCTATGCGCGGAGCGTGGAGCGAAACCCACAGGCCTCTCCCGTGTTTGAGGAGGATCGCGCCGAGCGCGCCAGGTACCAGGCGCTCCAGCTGGATTCCCTCTCAGAGGGAAGCCCTCGGCTGGGGAAGGCTATCGGTTGGTTTCTTGTTTTCTTCCTCCTGATCCTCCTCGTGCTCGTGGGAGGGGCGTTTCTCCCGGCGATCTCCCAGCTTGCCCTCCCTCTCGTGGGCCTCTTGTTCCTGTTGGGGGGAGTGGGAGCGGGTCTGGTTTCTGGAACCGGAGGGAGGGCAGTGCGTAAATCCATATGGGAGGGCGTGTCCGGCATCGCCCCTGGGATTCCGCTGATTCTCATGGCCGCGAGCATCAAGCACATCGCTGCCCAGGGAGGCATCATGGACACCATCCTGCATAGCGCTTCCATCTCCTTCTCCCAGGCCGGTCCTTTCCTCGCCGCGCTGATAGTGTACGGGCTGGCCCTGTTCATTGAGTTCTTCATCGGCTCCGGCTCCGCCAAGGCGTTTCTCATGATGCCCATCCTCCTGCCTCTGGCCGACCTGGTCGGCGTGACCCGCCAGGTCGCGGTGACGGCCTACTGCTTCGGCGACGGGTTTTCGAACATGGTGTATCCAACAAACCCGGTGCTCCTGATTTGCCTGGGGCTCACCGTGGTGAGTTATCCCAAGTGGCTCAAGTGGTCGTTGAAGTTGTGGCTGTGGGTGTTCCTCGTCACTGTCGCTTTCCTGGGGCTTGGGGTGGCGATCCGTTTCGGGCCGTTCTGAGGGGGGTTTTCATGGCAGAAGTTTCCACCTTGTTTCCCCAGACCTATGAGGAATCGAGGGCCAGGTTCCGCCAGGACATTGATCTGGTCCAGAGGTTCTGGCCCGACGCCCGACTGGGGTCCCACTGCCTCGTTCGCACAGGGGACGAACCGCTCACCATCGACTGGATCCAGGCGGAGGGCTTGCAGAGCAAGGAAAGGCTCCTGCTCTTCACCACAGGGGAGCACGGCGTGGAGGGGTACGTGGGATCGGCCATGCTCCAACTCTTCCTCGATGAGTTCCTCCCCCGGCTGGAGCCAGTGAGAACCGGCACCGGGCTGCTCCTCGTCCATGCCATCAACCCCTGGGGCATGAAGCACAGACGGCGGACGAACGAGGGGAACGTGGACTTAAACCGCAACTTCGTCTGGCCCACGCACTCTTTGGGGGAATCCTTCAACCCTGATTACGGGAGGCTGGATTCTTTTCTGAACCCGGCTGTGCCGGTCGACAGTCTATTCTGGGGCAACATTTCTTTCCTTCTCAGGCTGCTTCGGCTCGCGGTTTCCCTGGGGCCGCAGAGGTTTCGCCACACCATGCTCCTGGGACAGGTTCGTTTTCCCAGGGGAACCTACTACGGCGGGGAATCCCTCCAGGAAGAGACGCGGGTGCTCATGGACCTGTACCGGAATCACATCCGGGATTACGAGCAAATCGTGCATTTGGACATGCACACCGGGTACGGACCGCGCTACCAGATGAGCATGGTCAACTCGTGGATGGAGCCGAGGGAATCCAAAGAACTCGAGCGGCAGTTCTCATACCCTCTGGTGGTGAAGACCAACCAGTCGGAGTTCTATAGCATCCGGGGGGACATGATCGACTACGTCTACACGCTCGTGCACAACGAATTTCCCGACAAGCGTCTCTACGCCACCAGTTTCGAGTTTGGCACCATGGGGGACTCCTTGTTCGCCACCCTCCGCAGCCTGCGTACCATGATCCTCGAGAACCAAATGTACTGGTTCGGCGCAAGAAACCGGAAAGCGCGGAAGCGCATCGAGCGCGACTTCCAGGAGTTGTTCGCCCCTCGAGAGGAGCGATGGCGTGCGAAGGCACTTGCGGACGCACGCCAGGCGTTCCAGGGGATTCTCCGCGCGGAGGGATTTCTCTCTTGATGAGCACTCACGTTGGATTGCGTGATCTCTTTCTTCTGCGCCCCGGTGTGGTTTTTCTCAATCACGGATCGTTCGGCGCGTGTCCCCGCCCCGTCTTTGAGGCCTACCAGGCCTGGCAACTGGAACTCGAGCGCCAGCCAGTTGAGTTCCTGGGTAGGTGCTTCGAGCACCTGATGCGTGAGGCCCGCGCATCGCTGGGGGTCTTTGTCGGCGCAGAGACGGACGACCTGGTCTATGTCCCCAACGCCACCACCGGGTTGAACATCGTGGCACGTTCCCTGCCGTTGGCCCCCGACGATGAGGTGCTGTCCACCGACCATGAATATGGCGCGTTAGACCGCACCTGGCGCTTCATGTGCCAGAAGCGCGGCGCGCGCTATATTCGCCAGCCGGTGACCTTGCCGGTGACCTCCGCAGAGCAGGTCGTAGAGGCGGTATGGGCGGGCGTGACGCCGCGCACCCGGGTGTTCTTCATGAGCCACATCACGTCACCCACCGCTATCATCCTCCCCGTCGCCGATCTGGTCCACCGGGCGCGGCGGGCGGGGATCATCACTGTTGTAGATGGCGCTCACGCGCCGGGGCAGGTTCCACTGGACCTGGAGACGCTGGGCGCTGATTTTTATACTGGCAACTGCCATAAGTGGATGATGGCCCCCAAGGGGTCCGCCTTCCTCTACGCCCGCCGCGAGATGCAACCACTGCTGGAACCGCTGGTGGTGAGCTGGGGTTGGGAAAACGAAAGGCCCGTTCGACAGGCTCAGGGCAGGCCCGTTCGGCAGGCTCAGGGCAGGCCCGGCCTGTCCCGCTTTGTGGACCACCACGAGTGGCAGGGGACGCGGGACATGGCCCCGTTTCTGGCTGTGCCTGCGGCGATTCGATTTATGGAAGAGCACCATTGGTCGCAGGTGCGATGTGCGTGCCACGAACTGGTCCGCTATGCGCGGCAGGCTATCACGGAGTTAACAGGGCTCCCGCCCATCACGCCGGACGCACCTAGGTGGTTTGCGCAGATGGCGGCTTTCCCCCTGCCCCCGTGTGACGCAGAACCCCTGCGGCGGCGGCTGTACGATGATTTCGGCATCGAGGTCCCCATCATCACCTGGAACGGGCGGGAGTTTGTGCGCATCTCCGTCCAGGGATATAACACGCGGGCCGACGTGGACGCGCTGGTAGAAGCGCTCCGGGTGTCGCTGTCCCACGCCGGTTGTTTGACCAACTCCACACGAGGGCCGCAGAATTGTACGTTGACTACCTGACCCTGGCCTGTCTACGGGACCGTCTTGACGGCCTGCGGATAGACGAGGTGCGTGACGGCTTGGCCGACTCCGGTGGGCGTGGATGTGACGGAACGGCGCTTTATGCGGCGCGTGCGCGGTGGTCACCCTGGACAAGTCACCTATCGAAACGAGCGAACGGTCTGGGTGGAGGGGAAAACGTGAGGCTGCCTTCTGTACCTATCTCCTTACTCTTTCTCGACCTCTGCGGCTGTCTCCTGAATCTGCTGCCAGGCCTGACGCACGTGGCGCGCCTCGGTATGGGTCTGACCGACACATAGCCGAAGCGTATATTGCCTGTTTAGCTTCGTATGGGTTAAGTACAAATTGCCGCTTCGATTAAGACGCTCTAATAACCGCTGGTTGATTGCATCTCCGCCCACGTGCCGGAAACAGACCAGGTTCAATGGTGGGGGAACAGCAAGTTCGAATCGATCATTCTCATCAATCCACCTGGCGAATTCTTGGGCTAGTTCAACATGGCGTCTGATGTGGTAACGTAGGCCTTCTATACCGTAATGGCGAATGACAAACCAGAGCTTCAGCGAGCGAAAGCGCCTACCAAGAGAGATTTGCCAGTCCCGGTAGTCAATCACAGCCCCGGACTCGGTGGCCTTGTTGCGCAGGTATTCCGGCAGCACACTCAGAGTCTTGATCAAGGCCGCCCGGTCGGCTACGTAGAAGCAATCGCAATCGAAATTGGTGAACATCCATTTATGGGGGTTGAAGCAGTAACTGTCAGCCAACTCCACCCCGGCATGAATATGGCGGTACTCGGGGCAGAGGGCTGCAGTGCCGCACATTGCTGCGTCAACGTGAAGCCAGATCCCCTCCTCACGGCAGATCCGGCCGATCTCCGGCAATGGGTCTATACCGTTTGAAGAAGTAGTCCCCACGGTTGCACACACGAAACAGGGAACCAGGCCAGCCTGGCGGTCCTGCTTGATCTGCCTGGCCAGCGCGTCCGGGCGGAGAGCAAAGCGATCATCTACCTCGATCAGCCGGAGGTTCTGGCGGCCAAGTCCGGCGATCTTGACCGCTTTCTCTATGGAGGAGTGTGTCTGGGTGGAGGCATAGGCGATGAGACGCCCATCGCAACCGCGTTGGTTGCTCTTGTAGTCGGTGATGCGCTCGCGGCTCGCCAGAAGGGCACACAGGGATGCGCTGGAAGCGGAGTCCTGGATAACCCCACCGCCGGTCTCCTCAGACTTGAACTTTGCAGGCAGGCCAAGCATATCCACTAGCCAGTCCAACACATGCGTCTCCAGCTCTGTGCAAGCCGGGCTCGTCGCCCACAACATCCCTTGAATCCCAAGGCCAGCCGAGAGCAATTCCCCCAGTATGGCAGGCCCTGAACTGTTTGCTGGAAAGAAGGCAAAGAAATTGGGCGACTGCCAATGGGTGATCCCAGGGATAATCAGCCTATCCACATCCCTGAGAATGGTTTCAAAGGGTTCGCCGTGTAGAGGTGGTTCGGAAGGAAGTGAAGCACGAATTTGCCCCGGCTGAACCTGGGATAGAACCGGAAACGACTCGATCCTCTGATAGTAATCAGCGATCCAATCTACTACGGCTCGGCCATACTGGCGGAACTCTTCTGGGGTCATGTGGAAACTCTTCTCTTCGGACATATCCCTCCCCTTTTTTATCGAGTGGTTATGAGATCCGGTCTTGTCCGGCAACAAAACACCCGCCCCAACCTTGACGACAGGTAGCTCTCGCTACCCTGGCTGTCGCCTCGGGCTCGCGCAAAGCGCCGAGGCTTCTCTCACATTGTATCACAATCGACCGGGCGGGACAAGCTACCCGCCCGTGATGATGGTATTTTACCATGCTGTCAAGCGTTTCTGCCGACCAGGCGATTTGAACTTGACAGGCGCGACCATTTTGTGATATACTCACGTGCTGCCGGGGAATGATCCCCGCAGTGCTTTGTACGACACCCGCCTGAGCATCTTACCGGCGCTTCGTCCGATCGACGCGATGTGCCTGTAACCGGTGATAAGGTGGTGAAGCGATTGCCTCCAATACCACGAGAGGTGTTGCTGAGTATGATCAACATCGTCCTGGTCTCTCACGGTGACCTCGGAGACGCGCTGATCCAGGCGACCGAGATGATCACGGGTCCGATAGAGCATCTTTTCTCCGTTCCACTCTTGCCCGATGAGAGCCCTGAGGGCTTTGAGAAAAAACTGGCCACAACGTTGCGAGAGATTGAGGGACAGGAGATGCTGGTGTTGATTGATTTGTTGGGCGGGACACCGTATAACGTCGCGGCTCGCTACGTGCTCAAAGGTAACGTCGAGTGCGTGACCGGGGTGAACCTCCCGATGCTGTTGGAACTGGTCACGTCACGTGACAACGTTTCGCTGCCAGAGCTGGCCGGGGTCATCGCCCAGGTGGGGCGGGAGGCGATCGAGAATCTGGGGGCGATGTTGAACGAGCAGTAAGTATGCAAGTGCGCGAGTGTGCAGATCATGATGGCGGCGTCTTACTTCAGGCAGGCTGTGCGACGGCCTCACCGGACTGAAGGAAAGGGAGTGAACGACATCGAGGAATTGGGGCTGGTGCGGGTTGACGACCGTCTGATTCACGGACAGGTGATCGCAGTGTGGTGCAAGCACCACCGGTTCACCCGGATTGTCATCGTGGACGACGGTGTGGCGGCGGACCCGTTCATGCAGGAGGTGTTGAAACTGGCTGCGCCTCCGGATCTCCAGGTGGACGTGTTCTCAATCGAGGAGAGCATCAAGGCGCTGAGCCAGGACACGCCGGACCGGGGGACGATGATGGTGCTGCTGAAGTCGCCTCTGGCGGCGAAGCGGCTCTACGATGGTGGGCTGAAATACAGTGCGCTCAACGTCGGCGGGATCGGCAGCGGGCCTGGGCGCAAGAACGTGTTCAAGAATATCTCTGCCTCGGGAGAAGAGATCGCGATTCTCAGGTACCTGATGGACAAGGGGGTGAAGATCACTCTCCTGACTGTGCCGGGCGAGAGGTCGAAAGCGTTCTCGGATCTGGTGGGCAAAGGCCATTAAGTTGACGAAGGAAAAACGACAATGAAGGTGCATAAGAAGCATATTAGCATCGCCATGGGTGTCAGCCTGATGCTGATGTTGGCTAGTTTTGCCATAGTCGAGGCCGCACCGGTGGTGCAGGAAGAGCCTGTGCGCATGAATTTCCTGATGGCTGCCGTTGTCGGCCTTCTGTACTATCTGGCCCTCTCGCCCTGGCTTGCCAACCTTGGTTTCACTGTGCTGTACCGGCCGCTCATCGCTGGCACGCTGGTCGGCCTGGTGATGGGGCGGCTCGGCGAGGGCATCGCCATCGGCGCCAACATCAACGTGTTGTATCTGGGGTGGATCGGAGCGGGAGGCTCGTTGCCCGGCGACCCCGGACTGGCCGGCTACCTGGGTACGGCACTGGTGCTAGGTGGTGGGTTGGACGTGGAGGCCGCGCTGGCGCTGGCCGCGCCACTGGGCTTGTTGGGCGGGCTGACTTTCTCGTTGCGCATGTCCCTGTGTTCGATCATCCCGCACTGGGCAGATAGGTTTGCCGAGGAGGGGAACATCAAGGCAGTGGCGCGAAGCAACTATATCTACTCCCAGCCGTTCCTATTTGTCATCTACGCTGTACCGGTCGCGCTGGCAGCGTGGCTGGGTTCAGCGGCAGTAGCAGGGGCGCTTAACTGGATCGCATTGCATGCCGTCTGGGTGATGTCGGGGCTGTTCGCGGCCAGCGGTATGCTGTCCGCCTTGGGCCTCGCTCTCAACCTCAAGTTCCTCTTGCGGGGCAACGTCTGGCCTTACTTTTTCATTGGCTTCATCGTCGCCCTGCTGATAGGAGGTGACGTCAACCTGCTGATGCTGGCAATTATCGGTGCTTGCGTGGCGTTCATACACGTGCTGTTCACCGAGGGGGACACCAGTGCGCAGTCCATCGGGGCTGTGACAGAACGCAGATCCCCTGGGCTGCTCACGCGCCAGGACGTCTTCAAGGCGTGGCTCCGCTGGCTCTTTTTCTCACACTCGACCTGGAACTGGGAGCGCATGCAGGGAATAGGCTTTGCGCACAGCATGACGCCCATCATTGAGAAGTTGTACAAGAGTAGGGAGGACATCAGCGCAGCCCTGAAGCGCCACCTGGTCTTTTTCAATACCCAGCCGGACATCGGTGGCGTGATCCACGGAGCGGTCATCGCGATGGAGGAGGAGCGCGCGGTTGGGGCTAACATCAGCGATGATGCTATCAATGCCATCAAGACTGGCCTGATGGGCCCAATGGCAGGCATCGGCGACACGATCCAGCAAGGCATCGTGATCCCTACTGTGCTGGCCATCGGCATGAGTATCGCGACGGGCGGGGCCATTGGCACTGCGACTCGTGGTAACATTCTTGGTCCCCTGTTCGTCTTCGTCGCGGTGGCCGCCTTTGTCTGGGGTGTCGGTTGGCTGGTCTGGTGGCAGGGATATCAGCGAGGGCGGGCTGTTGTGACCAATGTCCTGAGGAGCGGCACGCTGAACCGTGCCATCGTCGGCGCGGGTGTACTGGGCAACTTCATTATGGGTGCGCTGGTCGTGCAGTTCGTCAGCATCTCGACCCCGGTGGCCTTTATGATTGGCGGCACCAAGTTGGAAGTTCAGGCAATCCTGGACAGTTTCATGCCCAACCTGCTGCCTCTGTTGCTGGTTCTGTTCTTCTGGTGGCTGCTGGCGAGAAAGAACGTATCGCCCACGATGATCATGGTCATAGTGATCCTGGTCGGTGTGTTGGGTTCCTACCCCTTATGGCCGGGCATTGATGTGGAGACGGGGGAAGGCATCAAGGTTGGGCTCTTTGGGTGACGACTGGGTCACGTGAAACGTGAAACGTGATGGCCACGTTTCACGTCACGTTTTACGCCCCGCAAGTTGGAACGGGACACAGAAGGAGAGAGACGATGACCGGACTTAAAACGCATCGTTGGAGCCACATCTTTCGCGAGGATAGTAGGACATTTATTTTCGCGATGGACCATGCCAGCGTGTTTGGCATAGTGGAAGGGCTGGAGAAGCCGGGCGAAGTCATCCGTAAGGTGCGCGCCGGTGGTGCGGACGCTATCCTAACCACCTATGGCGTTTGCGCGAGGTTTGCCGAGGACATCGGGGCACTGGGTCTAATCCTGCGTGTGGACGGCGGCCGCACGCTGCTGGCCAGGGAGCGCGGTCCTATGCAACTGGTATACGATGTCTACGATGCTCTGCGCATTGGAGCAGATGCTGTCGGGGCGATGGGCATGCCGGGTTCCCGGTTTGAGGCGGAGATGTTGCCGTATCTATCCGAGTTGGTGGCTGAGTGCGCAGAGTGGAACGTGCCCGTGATGGCCGAGATGCTGCCAGCGGGGTTCGAAAACCCGGATGAGTGGTGGACACCGGAGAACATCGGTCACGCATGTCGCATCGGTGCGGAGTTGGGGGTGGATTTCATCAAAACCGCCTATACCGGCGACGTGGAGAGTTTCCGCAGCATTGTCGAGCGGGTGTATGTGCCCGTCGTCGTCTTGGGTGGTGGCAAGTCCGAAAACCCCCGCGATCTATTGGACGGTATCTATGGTGCGATGCAGGCTGGTGCGGTCGGCGTCGCGGTCGGCCGGAATATCTACCAGTATCCCGAACCGGACAAGATAGCAGCAGCCATCGCTGCTATCATCCACGAGGACGCGACGGTGGATGTTGCGCTGGAGTATCTGAGGTAGATTGCGGGTCGCAAACTGTAAATGGCAGATTACGCGCTGTAGGAGGAGCCGTCAGTGGCGAGAACATACAAGCGAGCGGTCTTCATTCGACCCGGGCAGATCCGTTTTGACGATGTGCCCATCCCTGAGCCTGGTCCCTGCCAGGCGCTGGTCAGAGTGAGGACGTGTGCGCTCTGCACCTGGGAGCAACGGATGTATACCGGCGAGGAGTCTCATTATCCCTTAGCCGGTGGGCACGAGGTCTCGGGCGAATTGGTTAAACTTGGCAGCCGGGTCCACACCGATGCGCGGATTGGTGACCGGATGGTGGCCGCGCTGTTGACTCGCTGTGGCTACTGCGAGTCGTGCCGGCGTGGCCTGGACAACATCTGCGACAACATGCGCAAGCCTTTTCGCGAAGCGGACGTGCCCGGCCCTGCTGGCCTGGCAGAGTATGTGCTGCTTGACGATTACCAACTCTACAAGGCGGACAACGCGGTGTCGTTCGAGGAAATCTGCCTGACCGAACCGCTGGCGTGCGTGGTCCATAGCGTGCGAAAGGCTCGCGTCGAACGAGCTGACAACGTTGTTGTCGTCGGGACAGGCATCATGGGCATGCTTCACCTCGTGCTGGCCAAGCAGATGGGCACCCGGGTGATTGTCAGTGAGCTCAACGAAGAACGGGCTGCCTTTGCTGAAGAGGTAGGGGCCGACGTCGTCATTGACCCAACCCAGGGTTCCTTCACTGATCAAGTGCAGGCGCTGACCGGAGGGCGCGGCGCGGATGTGATCTTCTGTACGGTGAGCGCTGCCTCAGCTGTGGAGCAATCGCTGGAGGCGGTCGCCAAGGGTGGACGTGTCCACGTCTACGCCAGCATCCACCCACGCGGCACGAAGATCTCCATTGACCCCAACCTGTTTCACGCCAAGGAGATTGTGCTAACTGGCACGATGAGCCAGAGTAAAGAGGACGTGCTCCAGGCTGTGCGGATGATCTCCAGGGGGCTGGTTGACCTCAAACCGTTCATCTCGCTGGTGTTGCCCTTTGACAGACTGGAGGAGGGCCTACAATCGGCCCTGCGCCTCAATACGTATCGCGTCGTCATGACGATGTAGCCCTTCGCTAACGTGCCGGGCTGGGGAAGGTTTTTTTCCCCCATCGCTTTGATTACGTGTTCATCATCAACTCGCTGAGCGTTGGATCTGCTGCCTTACGTGTGTCACCTCTTGTTCCCCTCCAAGACCGATGTGTGGTATAATTCTTGTGACATAATGCCGTGGGGTGGTACTATACTATTATGTCCTTCCTGCGAGATACTGTTAAATTAATCACTGTCCCGCCCGGTGACCTGGTCTACCACCTGGTGACGCTGTTCGCGATACAGCTTGTCCTGGGAGTAGCGTTCGGGCACTGGAATCGCCACCGTCGTGAGCGGGCTGCAGTACGGTTGCTCGTGACCGGCATAGGCTTTGTTCTCGCACGCGTGGTGCTGATGCTCATCGCTGTGCTTGATCGCGTGGGAGTGCTATCGCCCAACGTCGTTTTGCCTCCGCTTGAGCGTTTCCTCGACTTCGTCGCATTGCTGCTGGTTGCCTGGGCGTTCCTGCCGGTCTTGGAGCGACATTCACGTCTGGGCGTGATGCTGTTGCTCCTTATGCTCTTGATAGCCGTGGGCGTCTATGCCGCCTTCGCTACTTTCTGGCCGCAGGCCGAGGCCCAAGGCATCACCTACAACGGCTATTGGCAGGAGACAGTGTGGGAGTGCTCCACCATAGCAGTGCTCGCACTGGCGCTCAGCGCCGGTGTGGCGTGGCGCAAGGATGATTGGGGTTTGATCACTTGCCTGTTTGCTCTTTGGCTCACCGGTCACATCCTGCAGTTCATAGTTCCAGTCACTGGTTCCAACACCGCCGGGTGGGTACGGCTGGCCAACCTGGCCGCGTTGCCCCTGCTGGCTGGCCTCGTGTACCGCCGTGCGCTGGGCGTGTCCTCGGCCGCTACCGGAGATACTGCGCTGGAATTGGTCAGCCTCCTCGGTGCTGTCCGACATATTGAGACGGCTCGCGATATCGAGGCGGCCCTGGGACTGACTGCTTCATCTGTCGTTCGCGCGCTGGAGGCCGACATGGTCGCCATTGGCCTTCCGGTTTCTGAACCGCGCAAGGGAATACGTATCGTCGCTCTTCATCCTCCGACCGGCGTGATGCTCGCACCTCAGGAACCGATGCTGCTTGTATCCGGCCATCCCCTGTTGGCAACTGCTCTGCAGACCGGCAGCCAGCAGCGTGCGCATACTCCACGTAAGGGCCATACCGTCACTGCTCTGTACCGCCGTCTGGGCTTCGAGCGTCCAGGCCCCCTGCTGTTGCAGCCTCTGATTGACGGACAAACCTTGCTGGGCGTTATGCTGGTCGGGAACCCAGTCTCCCTACAGCGTTGGACCGTGCGCGACGAGCAGGTTGTCCAGGCGATGGGCACGGCGATCACGGCGTCGCTAGCCAGAGCGCATCGCCGGGAAACTCCCGGACGTAGCGCCGAATTGCAGAAGACTCTCGGCGAAGCACACCGCCTGGTCCAGCGAGCGGCTGAATTGGAGGCCGAACTGGAGCGTCAGCGCCAACGAGTCGAGGAACTGACCACTAAACTGCGCCTGCAGGAGCACGATGCCACAACTCAGAGCCAGGGCCAGGCGGCAGCCGAGGCCACCATCTGGCAGGGGGAGATACGCGAGTTGGCTGAGGCTCGCGCCGCGCTGGAAGCCAAGTTGGCTGCCTGGAAAGAGAAGGCAGTGCGACTCGTCCGCTCGCAGGCCGATTTGAAAAACCAACTGTCACGGGTGCAGGCCGCGCTTCAGGAAGCGCAGAGCCAGGCAGTGGCATCGGCCTCGGCTACACGGCCAACCGATGGTGGCCTGGGTGGCGTCCTGGTGAGTGATGAGCAGGGTAACGTCACCCTGGTCAGCCAAGGGGCCCGGCATCTTATCGGCCGACCTCTCTCTGCACTGGTGGGCACGCCTCTCCAGTCCTTGTTTGCTGAGCCATTGTGGGCCCAGGCAGTCAGCAGGGTCTCGCGCGAGGATGCTCAGGCTGGAGATATAGCCACGGTGACCCTCAACCTGGACGGGCGGATGGTGTGGGCAGAATTGACGCGCTTGCCGGATATTGCGGATTGTTCGGGAACGTTGATCGTTATGCTCTATCCAGAGGAAGGAGCGACGCCCCAAAGCGAGATGGTGGTCTCGTTGATTCATGAACTTCGCACACCAATGACCTCCATCACCGGCTATACGGACCTGCTGTTGGGTGAGGCTGTGGGCATTCTCGGCGAGACGCAGCGCCAGTTCCTGCAGCGGGTCAATGCCAACATCGAACGTATGGGGAGGTTACTCAATGACTTGATCAACGTCACCGCCATAGACACCGGGCAGATCTCCCTTTCACCGGAACCGGTCAGTATCGTTGGTGTCATTGAGGATGTGATTATGTCACTGGCTGCCCAGTTCAGTGAGCGCAAACTGGCGGTGCAACTCGACATGCCACCTGAACTGCCACCTGTGCGCGCTGATCGAGACAGCCTCTATCAGATTGCTCTGAACCTTCTATCCAATGCTAGTCAGTGTTCAGAACCGGGCGCCAAAATCCTGATTCGAGCCCGGCTCGAAGAGCGTAATGGCCAAATTGGGGGCCTGCCTGCCTATCTGCTTGTGTCTGTGACCGATGCGGGCGGTGGCATAGCCCCGGAGGACCAACGTCGGGTCTTCCAGCGTCTCTACCGCGCCGACAATCCTCTCATCGCTGGTTTGGGTGAGACCGGGGTCGGTCTGTCTATTGTCAGAACGCTAGTCGAGGCGCATGGAGGGCGCATCTGGGTGGAAAGCGAAATGGGGGTGGGTAGCACGTTCAGTTTGATCCTGCCGCTGGCATCCTCCGATGACGGTGACTGGCCGCCCGAGTATCCCCCTCCCGGTCCTTCCCGGCCTTTCCCTGGCTCTCATCCACAGGAGGAGGGAGAAGAGAGGGCGGCAGGATCGGAGGGAGAACGGTGAGCGAGCAACCAGGCTCCAGGGCGGTCCGGGCCACTGATATAGGTCAACTGCTTGGGGGTTTCGTCGTCACGCTCGTCAGCGTGGGCATGCTGTTGGGCGGTTTCCTGTTGAGCCAGCTCGACATGTCAGGTGTGCGCCCGTCTCCTACCCAGGCGATTGCCGCGCCCCTGCTATCACCCACGCTGTTCCTGCCCACGGTCATTCCCTCATCTTCTCCCACGGCCTCTCCTTCTCCTCTACCGCCTATAACAGGAACGGTCATCCCGTTGACGCCCACCCCTTCCGCGCTTCCCACCCTACCTACACCCCTGATGCCCAGTTGCCCGCAGCCTCTGGGCTGGATTGTCTACACTGTACAGCAGGGCGACACGCTCGTTGGCCTGGCCTGGCGGGCTGGCACCACCACCTATGCATTGATGCATGCCAACTGCTTGGACACGTCGGCCGTTCATCCTGGACAGCAGGTCTACCTGCCTCCCACCTTCTATGCCAGCCCTACTCCCTCCATCATCCCTTGCGGCCCACCCCTTGACTGGGTCAAGTACTTTGTGCGCCCGGGCGACACTCTATACTCTCTCTCGCGTCGCTCCGGCACGGGCATTGAGTCCATTCGACGGGCTAATTGCTTGCCCGATTACACGATCTACATTGGGCAGCCGTTGTACCTTCCCTCACTGCCTCCGCTACCGCCCACACCTACCCTCTGGCCAACTGTTCCCCCGACACCATCGCCTTTCCCGTCCCCCATCCCGACGATGTCACCGACGCCGTTCTCGCCGACACCCGCTGTGACGGAATATCCCACTTTTACTCCAATTCCTACTCCTACTTCGCCGCCTACCCTCACGGCTACCCCTACTTATACACCCACGCCCACTGAGTCCCCTGGTCTCACTCTGACGCCCACCCTCACGCCGATTCCCACTCCGGCGGAGTCACCTACGTCCACGTACACGCCGACTCCCACTCCGGCGGAGTCACCTACGTCCACGTACACGCCGACTTCCACCCCAACAGAGCCTCCCACGTCCACGTGCACGCCGACCCCCACCTCAACTACCTCTGGCTAGATATTTCGTCGCCTGCCTCAGGCGTTTCCTTCCCGCAATTTGCTTTTATGGTATAATGTGCTAATTCTGATTGGACAGACTGGAGGGAAGGAACACGGGCGACACACAACGTTCCCTGGGCCATTTGTTGGAAGGGCTGACCTTGGTCATCATCCTGGCACTGGTAACCGTGGTCAGCCGTTGGATCATCACTACCGCCCCGGGAGTCGTTCAAGCACTTGCCACAGAGACCCTTACTATCCCACCCACGGAAACACTTACGCCGACGGCTACCCCCACCCACACTCCCACTCCTACCCCCACCCACACTCCCACTCCTACCTTCACCCCTACGCCTGTACCTACCCCTACACCCACCTCCACCCCCACGCCTTACTCACCCATCGTACTGCCTGCCCCACCTGTCATTCTGCCCAACTCCAATCCTGATGCGATGGCCCAGCCATTGCCCATCCCGGAGCGGATGCCGTTGGTAGAGCAGCCCGGCAACGTGGTCAATATTCTCTTGCTGGGCTCTGATCGGGTTTCTAACGAGAGCGCGGGATGTACCGATACCATCGTCGTTGCCAGCATCAATCCTGACCTGCCCTCAGTCGCGCTTCTCTCCATCCCCCGCGATTTCTATGCCTGGATGCCTGGCCACGGCTTCGACAAGATCAATACAGCCTACAGCCGTGGAGAACGCAATGGCTATCCCGGCGGCGGCCCTGGCCTGATCAAGGCCACCATTGAGTACAACTTTGGAATACGCATTCATTACTACGTGCGGGTAGGGTTTACCGGCTTCATCAGGATTACGGACGCGCTGGGGGGCGTTGACGTGGCCGTGGAATGCCCCTTGTCCGACACCTTCCCTGATCCAGATTCGTCCACTGGCCAGACCGATGTGGACTGGCTGCCGGGTATCCATCACCTCGACGGCAAACACGCGCTCTGGTACGCCCGCTCCCGCTGGAGCACCCACGACTTTGACCGCAACCGTCGCCAGCAGCAGGTGCTTCGGGGCCTGTATAATCAAATTATGACACTCGACATCGTTCCCAGGATTCCCGAGCTATGGGGGGTGCTGAATGAGAACGTCTCCACCGACCTGGGGTTGGACGAGTTACTCTACCTGGGGACTATCGGTTCGCGGCTGGATATGCTGAACGTGAAGAGCCGTTTCGTGGGAAGGGACGTCGTGCGGTCGTGGACCGCTCCGAATGGGGCATACGTGTTGGTTCCCAACTACGAGGCCATCGGCCCGCTGGTCAGCGAAGCATTGGCGCCGCCAGCCAGCGCACGGGCGCTGCAGAGCGCCTTCCGGGTCGAGGTATGGAACGCTACCCCATACGAGGGACTGGGCCACGTGGCCGCCGAGAGGTTACGCTGGGAAGGCTTTGAGGTCGTGAGCGTCGAGCGAACTGATGGTGCTTATCCGCGCACACAGATCGTGGACTTCACCACTACCACCAAAGGCTCGCCTATCTCTCGGTTGATGAGCCTCTACGAGCGCGACGCCAGCGATGTTATCTCCCAGCCGACTGAAGGCAGAGCAGTGGACTTCCGGGTGATACTCGGCTACGACTACAACCCGTGCGTCGCGGCCAATCTCCGCTAGTACGTTGAATCTACGCCCTCGTTAATGCAACCGCTGGACGGCATCAATGTGACCAGCGTCGGTACCGCCCGCCGGATAGGAAATGCGCACCAGGTGGAACGAATAGCCAGCAGGCGTCCAAACACCTATGTCTATGACGATACCGGTGCCAGGGTATGGGTATAGGCGATCGGCAGGGATATGCTCGTTTTCTGATTCGCCATCGGCATCGGTGGCATAGTCATCAACGTTTGTCCCGGCTACATCCGTTGTGTCCGGGCCGTCACCATTCCACTCAAACACTGTGTACCAGTTCGTGCCATCCCACGAGAGTTCGATGGTGACGTAGTCGAGATAGATACCTCCTGGTGGAGCTGGAATGGCTGGGTTCGGCCACTCGTAGAAGACCATATCGTAGCCAGGGCCGTTAATGATGCCTGTGCCTACGCCAAAGTTGAGGGTGATTACTTGTGTGCCGGTGATGTCGAGTGACTCACCATCCGGTGGTCCCGCAGCGTCGAGACAATCGGTGGTGGGTATTGTGCTGAGGCAATCCACGTCCGTGGTATACGTGTAGGGAGTGATGTCATCCGGCCGCTCCCAGGCGATGTTACTGGGACCCGACACGTTGCTCGCGGCGTCGAAGGCTGTGACATAGTAGTAATAGGTTGTCGCGTTCGTCACCGACAGGTCCAGGTAGTGCGTGTCCGTGGTGGCGGTGACGAGAGCATAGGGTGCAATATCCACTGTGCTGGAGTACACCCGGTATCCGGCCAGGTCAGGTTCTGAATTGGGGTCCCAGCCCAGGATGATTTGGCTGTCACCAGCAGCGGCACGCAGATTGGTCGGGGGGACTGGCGGATCGTCCAGGGTAGGCGTTGGTGAGGGAATGTCAGTGGGCGTCGGGGTATTGGTAGGTGTGGAAGTGTCCGTAGGAGTAGGTGTAGGAGTAGGTGTAGGCGGTACAGGTGTGTCCGTAGGTGTAGGCGGTATGGGCGTGTCCGTAGGTGTAGGCGGTATGGGCGTGTCCGTAGGTGGAGGTGGTATGGGCGTGTCCGTAGGTGGAGGTGGTATGGGCGTGTCCGTAGGTGGAGGTGGTACGGACGTGGGTGTGGGCATAGGCGGTATGGACGTAGGCGGTACGGATGTGCCTGTAGGCGTAGGTGGTATGTGCGTGCCCGTAGGTGTGGACGGTATGGGTGTGTCCGTGGGCGGAGGCGGTCTGGACGTGGGCGTGCGGGCCGGCGCGCGCGTGGGTGGACGGGAGGTTGGGGTTGGGCTGGGGTAGGGCGTCGGCACTATGGCC
>CAYLPU010000101.1:0-18458 GCA_964385635.1 uncultured Anaerolineales bacterium | reverse complement strand
GAGAATCACAATAAACACAGCCTCAAGTGGTACAGCTTTTTGGGGGAACTTCCCACCCACCACGTTGGTCATCTCAAGGCTGGCCTGGGCAAGGGCTGGCCTTTGCGTATAGTCAACCGATGGCCTGGCTTGAGTCTCAGTTCGACCCGTGGCTGGCCCTTGCGTATAGTCAACCGATAGCCCAGCCTGAGTCTCAGTTCGACCCATAGTGGGCCGGTCGGGATGGGCCAGGCCCAGCCCTACGCAACTACGGCGTAGGGCTGGGCACGGACGGCGGAGGTCTCCTGACGACCGAATAGGCCACCGAACAGTTTGAATGGTTCTTCGCGGTGCGCGAAGGGCTCAATCGAATAACTCTGGCTGATGGCCGTCCAACTCTTCAACCAGTTCTCCGAAGATCTGAGCACTGCTGGCGTCAAAACGCCTTTGCGGCACCTTCAAATAGCGCCAGGTCTGGCCGGTTTGGGCAGAGACCTTCCCACACCAGTCACAGATGCTATCGTCTTTGTGCACCACCTCCTCGTACTCGCGCCCCTTGGTCTCGACGATCCAGTTGACCTGACCCTCTGGTGTCTGTTGCACGGCGACGAAGTCGGGGTAGTAGAACTTGATAGCCCCGCTGGTGCTCAGATAGTCCACACGGAAACGAGTGTACGATTCAGCCAGGGCGGCGAACCGCAGAATGTCGGTCGCCGCGTCCAGGAATTGGGCGAAGCGGGCTTCCAGGTCGTTGAACACAGCGCACTCGTTGAAGATGGTCTTGTCGCAGGCAAGGTGCAAGCGAGACCAGGTGAAAGGTTGCGTTTGCGAGAGATGGAACGCCGCGTCCTCGAATTCGATGGCCCGCTCCTGGGTCGCAAGGTCAGCGATCTTCCGGCTCAAGAACCTGGCGATGCCTTCCTGCAACATCGGATCCCGCAGGCGGCGCTTGATGTTATCACTGTCCAGGTTTACCTCAATGACGAAGCAGCAATGCTGCACGTAGCTCTTGACGATCCGGTACAACCCGGCGAAGTGGCCGTTGAGTTTCAGGTTCCCCTCGGTGGCATGGGTGATGTCGCGCAGGAAGTCCTGGCTGAGCAACGGGCGTTCGGGGATGACGACGGCCTGGTGGACCGTGGTGCCCGTGATGGCGAAGGCCATCTCAATCTCAATGGCCAATTCCTCCGCCAACACATCGGCATGGTAAATCGGCGGCAAACCCGATGGATCCAGGTGCTTGAGGTTGCGGTACGCGTGAGTGTATTTGGGTTTGGTCAGGGGGATCGCGATGTCGAATTCGGCCCTCTCTTGTATCGGATAGACTTTGATCGGCAAGGGCGGTGGCGTGCCGACGGTATCAATGCCGACGCCCTCCTGCTCGAGTTCGCGCACGAAGGCCTCAAATGCCTCGGTGCCGATGACCTCAAGCGTCTGGCGGCGGTCGGGGCTGATGCCGTGCATCACACGCAGCCCGCGTCCCACGGCCTGTTCGGGCAGGATGGCGGCTTTGGACGTGAACGGCCGCAGCCCCAGGGTGACGGTCACGTTGTGAACATCCCACCCCTCGCGCAGCATAAGCACGCTGACGATGATTTTGACGTCGTTATCTGGCTTGTCTATGTCGCGCGCGGCATTGCGTGCCTGGTCGAGGTCTTTTTTGGTGATTCTGCCCTTGCTGTCGGTGTGGATGACCAGCACTTCTTTCTTCTTGAGGCGGCCGGCTTTGCGAATGTGCTCGGCGATGGCATCGGCGTAGGCGGTGCGCTCGCACATGATGAACAGCACCGGCTTCTGTCCGACGGTCCGGTAGACCCGCGTGTGCTCCTTCCAGCGCTCCAGGGCAACGACGATCCAGTCATGATAGGCCTGCACGACGTTGTGCCGGGTGACTCTCTTGGGGTCCCGCTTGTCCACGCGATGCACAATGAGGGGAGCCTTGACAATCTGGTCCTCGATGGCCTGGGCCAGAGGATAGTCCACGACAATCCAGGGATAGTAGGTGCCCGCTTGAGTCTTGGGCGTGGCGGAGAAGTCGAGCCAGGCGGTGAGACCTTGTCTGCCTTTATGCTTGAGGTTCTCGTGCAGGGCCTGCAACGTCTTATTCCAGGCCAGGTCTTCATCGTGGACGTGGTGTGCCTCGTCATTGAGCACCATCAGGTTGTCCAGGCCCTTGATCCGCTCCAGCATCGAGGGTTGGTAGGCCGCGAGGTCTTGTTTGGGCGGACGGCCCAGAACAGCCTCCACTGCATTGGCTGGCGTCCATTCCTCCTCGCGCGATTCGTAGATTTGCTGGATGTTGACGACGAAGAGGTTGCCGGCCGGGTCGGGAACGGCGCTGTCGCCGCGCAGAATGATCTTCATCCCCCATTGGCCGCGCCACTCTGGAGGAATGAGGGGCAGGTTGTGGAAGATCCTGTTGCTGGCAAAATCGCGTTCCAATCGTTCGAAGACGATGACGTTGGGAGCGACGATGAGAAAGTTGTCGGCAAAGCCCTCACCCCCGGCCCCTCTCCCGCGTGCGGGAGAGGGGAGCAAACGGTGATGGTAGTACGACCAGGCGATAGCCATCGCCATAACTACCGTCTTGCCAGCGCCGGTGGCCATCTTGAAAGCGTAGCGTTGCAGATTCTCCTCGGGTAACTCCTGGATCGCGTCTTTCTCTACCTCCGGCACCCAGCGCCGCAGGAGCCGCTGTCCGTCCATTGTTGTCTCAACGCTGAAGTCCATCTCCAGCATACCGTACTTGGGCTGCTCGCCAAACTCTTGAGCGACGGGGACGAAGTCAGTGGAACCCCGCACCTCCACCAGGTAAACCAGCGTCTCGATGGCCTCGCGCTGGCACCACCAGTACCGCCAGACGGTTCCATCGGCCAACAGGTGATCCTCGTCGAACCAGAACTGGAAGAGGCGGCGGGTGACATCGGAGATGCCGGGGTACCCATCACTGCGCCACTGATCCACGGCCTGGCGGAGTCTATCCACCAGGAACATCGTGCTGGGGCGGCGGCCCTGACGCACGGCATAGTCACCCTCGCCTAGTTTCTCCAGGTAGGCGTCCGGTTTGGTGTGGGGGGTGCGCCCAGGCACTTCCGGCAGGGCACGGTCGTAATGTATTACTGTTGCCACTGGTTTCCTCTGTGAGCATTCTCGCCACGAATCATACGAATTCCACCGTTAACGCAAGATATCGTACACTTCACGCCGGTGCTGAATACCATACAGAGTCAACACCCCGGCTTCGCGATCTACCCACAGCAGCACCCGGTAGTCTCCCACTCGATATTTGTGCAGCCCCATTCGATACACAGTTCTTGTTTCACCACATCCAGCGAGCGCGTTTCTCCCTTCAGATGGTGCGCTCGAGCCTGGCGCATCCGTGCTAGAAAAGCGGTGTCCTGAGATAGCAGATAGTCTTCCATTTCGTCCCCAAAGGCTTCAAAAGCCCCGGCCGCCTCTGACATCTTCTGAAGCAAGGAGATCGGAATGGACACCATGTCGGTAGCCATATCCCCCTCAATGTGTTGGCTTGTTTTGACTGGGTTGCCCATCAATCTTTACCTCCACTTGGCTTACAACAGATACTTGGATTATAGCATAATGAGTCGCAAAAGAGAAAGCACCGCACGCGTCGGAAGCCTACCATGGCACCTCCAGCGCGAATACCTGCGACGTGTCGTTGCCAAAGATGTCAATGACCTTGACCAGGATGCGATGCGTTCCCGGCGTCTCGTAGACGTGTGGATCGGTCTTGAGTCGCAGCGTGCGGTCGCGGCGGGTGCGGTAGGACGTCCAGCCGTTGACGAAGGTGTCGTTCTGGAAATCCCAGTCCACCGCCCAGTAGTCCACGTAGTCGGACCATTTCCTGATCTTCTCGCGCACCTCGGGTGGGATGAGTTCGTCGTTGGGGATGACGAAGTCGGTCAGTGTTACCCGGAAGGAGTGCTTCTTGCGCGAGGGCTTGATCTCCACCTCCAGGTAGGCCAGTTCGTAGAAGTGTATGTCGCCCTTGTCAACCGCCTGCTGCTCCATCACCTCGCGAGGGATGGCGAGGAGCAGAAGCCTGATGCCCTGCGCTTTGGCCTGGTCCACCATCAGGTTAGCCAGCCCCATCTCCCACTCCCAGCCCAGGACGTGGAGTTCTTTCTGCTTCATCGCTTTGCACTCTTCCAGGCAACCGTTGATCTCGTCAATGGTGACCGGAGCGTCCACCGCGCCGATGTGGACCACGGCGCTGCCCTTCTTGCCGTGCAGGTGCTGGGTACCGGCCAGCGGCTGCGCGCCGTAGAGTTCCAGGATGAACTTGAGGTACTCAAAGATGAGCATCTGCCGGGGGCGTCTTTCACCGCCGAAGGTGATCCCCTGCCAGACCTGGCGCTCATACTGGCCCAGGTTGAGGATCTCGAAGGGGCAACACTTGGGAATGTCCATCAACCGCTTACGGGTGACGTGGATGGCGTAGCGGCTCATGTCGCAGCCGATCCAGCAGCGACCCAGCTTCTCGGCTACGGCCAAAGTAGTGCCGGAGCCGCAGAAAAAGTCGGCAACGAGGTTTCCTTCGTTGGATGAAGTCAAGATGATTCTCTCAAGCAACAACTTCGGTTTCTGTGTCGCGTATCCCGTGCGCTCGGAGCCTATTGTCTGTGTAGACATCTTGTCCCAAATATCCTGGATAGGACGTCCCGGCATATCTTCCAAGTAGTGCTTCAAGCGTGGCGTTCCAGTCCGCGTGTAGTAGATGCGTGCTTGTTTCTCCCATTCAACCATGTTGGCTTTTGAGTACCCCCAATATCTTCCCCTATACGGACGAACGCCCTTGTACTCAAAACCTTCCACTGGTTGCTGGTATTCGTTGGTTAGGTCGGCTTGCCAAGTTGATTTCCCAATCTTGCGTTTGATTCGCCATTCGTACTCAGTGTCGCCCCCTGGCTTTGCAGCGGTCATGTCGCTGTGAGTAAAGCACCTGCCTGTTTCGGGCTCGACGTGTCGATAGTGGGCCTGTACATATTCTTGGTCATATTCTTCAAACTGGTGATTCCAAGTGAAGTCGGTTCCTCTTGCGTAGAAGAGTATTACATCATGGACACGCCCATAATGAGTAGCGCCCTGGGCGACGTCGCTATGTGCGGATTGGCGCTTCCAGGTGATTTCGTTGATGAAAGAGCCTGTGCCAAAGATTTCATCTGCCACAACTTTGACATACTGCGAGATGTCCCACCCTAGGTGAATGTAAATTGAGCCAGAAGGGCTCATTAACTCCGACATCAGGCGCAAACAGTCATACAGCATTCGAATGTATGAAGAAATGCCCTCACCCCACGTGTCTCGGTATGCTTTCTCTTCAAGCAAAGATTGATTCTTGTCAACAAATTCATCACCAACTTCCGCCCTAAACGAAAAATCTGCTCCCGTTGCAAACGGCGGGTCAATGTAGATCAGATCAACCTTGCCAGCAAAGTGCTCCAGCAGCGAACCCATCACGTAGAGGTTGTCGCCCCAGATGAGTTTGTTGCGCCAGCCGTCGCCGGGGTCGGCCTTCTGCTCCTCGTCGGCCCGCCAGTACTCGAAGAGGGTGGCCACATGTCCAGCACGTTCTTCCTCGCGCTGCTCGCGGGTGGCGCGGGTCTCGTTGACCCGCTCGATGACCTGGAAGGGCAGGCTCACACGGCGAGGTGGGACCAGGTTGCCGTCTTCGTCGTACTTGCCGGGCCAGACCAGTTCGGTGCGGGTGATTTCGATCTTAGCCACGCGACTCTCCTTCGTCCAGGACGACCACAATCTCATTCGGTCCGTCCAGTTGCAGATTCAGCCGATTGAGCACATCCCGCCCCAACAAGACCTCACGTCCACCCGGTTCGCTAGCGACCTCGATCTCGTGGAAGTCGTGTCCTCCGACACGCACGTTGACTTCGTATATCTTGACCCTGTGTCTCTCTCCCCATAGGTTACGCAAGTACCCACTGGCGACAACCGGTGCTCCCAGATGCACCAGATACTCCCTGGGCACCGTAGTGATGTCTGCGCCAGTATCTATGATCGTGGGAAGAGGACCTAACGAAAAACCGGCCCCTGGTGCGCCCAAAGCGAGCTCAACGGCTGGCATGGAGGGATAGTAACGGGAGTTGTATGGGTATGGCATCATGCGCCTCGCTCAAATCGGGGACTCAGCATCAAGAACTCGCGTTCTGGCTTTTCTTCAACAGGAGTGATGAGCACCGCTACGCCCCCGTATTTCTGGCGTACCCGCCGAGACAGGGCACGGCGGTCGGCGTCGTGATCCACCAATTCCCCGTTGTGAATGGCCACGTACTTGCCCAGGAAACGCTGTTTCAATTCGATGTGCATAGTGCGGTACGCTTCCATTTCCCGGTCTATTTTGCGTTCTTTGGCCTCCCATAGATACTGTCGCAATGCCTCATTGACCAGATCGCTGATTTCTTTGTTTTCCTGTTCCGCTATTGGCGTCAGTTCAGTAAACATTTGGTCTGGTATCAACACACGATGCTCTGTCATCAGTCTGAACTCCTTCCTCAATTCAATCGGTGCGAACAACTGGCTGGGTGCAAGGAATAGCGTTGAGCAAAGCCCGCAGACATGCTTTACCAGAGTTATTATGCGCCGGAGTGGATCAGATGTCAAACTGGCTATTCTGCTTCCACTGCTCGCGGGTGGCGCGGGTCTCGTTGACCCGCTCGATGACCTGGAAGGGCAGGCTAACGCGGCGGGGCCAGGTTGCCGTCGTCGTCGTACTTGCCGGGCCAGACGAGTTCGGTGCGGGTGATTTCGATTTTGGGTACAAAGTGCCTCCTGCTTCCCAATCAGGTTTCAAATCCAGATTTTGAGGATCTCCGGTTAGTATCCTTCGTCAGCGACGGCTTTCCAGCGGTCGTCAAGCCGATAGTCATTGACCTTGTCAACGGGATTTTGGAACACGTGCAATCTGCGCAGGTCATCATCAAGGGCATACTCAACGACATAGAGATAGTATTCTTCGCCGTGGCACTGCGCCGCCCGATATTCCGGCGCGGTGAGGCCAATGCCCCAGCCATCCCAGCCGTACTTGGTGGCCTTGACCTCGATGCGTCGCGCCAGTTTATGCTTTTCGCCTTTGTCTAAGATGGCGGCAACCGGGTCTTCCGCGTAGGAGTCTATGTCCCAGCCTTCATGGTTGGGTGGCAACTCTTTGGGAATACGCCCGCGCCGCTGTTCATAAGCCAGCGCGACCTCGATTCCCGCTCTCTCAATGGCTTTCCGCTCCTCGGACAATTCGCTTTCATCGGGTGAACCTCCGCCTCGACCGCTACCACCTGGCTCTACATAGGAGCGCAACCTGGGACAGCGGTGGTGTGGTTCAGGCTTCGGTCTAGGCTTGGGTCCAGGCTCGGGTTCCGGCTCTGGCCTTGGTCTAGGTTGCGGTGCAGGCTTCAGTGCATACTTGGGTTCATGTCCGCCTCTGAGTTCATGCTTTGACCTGGGGCTAGCTGCTTCAGTCTCCGGTTCGGTTTTCGGTTCCGACTCTGGCTTGGGTTCGGGTTCAGCCTGCCTGGGTGACGAAGCAAGTACCTTGTATATCCATTCTCTCTCCTCAGCGGGCAGGGACCAGTTGTTCTTGTGAATGATTCCGTCAACCTTGACCTCAGATGCACCAAGAACCCTGCCGATGAAGTTCTCCAGCGCGTTGGACGTGCGACCGCCAGTGAGTCGTCTGGCGAGAATAGCCGGTGTTTCAATCTCAAGCTGATCTTGCGAGTGCGCGTCTGATCGATAGAGCAAACGCTTGTCCTGTTGCCAGTAGGCGCTACTATCGCAGACCTCGACAGCGGTCCAATCCAATTCGTAGAACACTGTCAAGCTCTTGACCATCTGTTCCTGGGTCCTAAGCAACGCTTCGAGGACACCAGTCTGCTTTGTGCGTTCATACTGATCGCTGTTCACGTTCCAGAGATAAACGCAGATCGCCCTTTTTGCAGCCAATGTCAGGAGAGGGTGAAAGTCGTCAGTTTCAGCCACTTGCTGCACCTCAGCAGTTGCCTCGACCGTCTCCACCAGTGAGCAAACACCCAGATCGCGATACAACGGTTGATACTCAGCGAAACCGGCTTTCTCAGGGCGCCAGGCAAACTCAACGCCCTCTTCAACGAAGAGACTCTTTAGCTCGCCGTCGTCGGGGACATATACCTGGTCGGCATGCTCGAACCGGTCGCTTTGTGTCCATATCTTGGCCTCAGCACGGAATCCCTGCCACCATTCCGGCTGGCCGTCTCCTTTGGCAACTTTCAGCAGTTCCGGATAGATATGCTCCAGAGCAGCTTCCACCGCGTCAGCCTGGATATTCTCCGCTTTGGCCAACTGAGTCCAGGCTTGAGCGAACAATTCCTGACTAAGCCGTTCTGCCACACCCACCTTTTCAACGAAGAACTCTCTGAAGCGATGATACCGCTTCTCCAGGTACACGTATGCTTCACCGAAGACAGCCGATAGATCGGGCCAAACGGCCTGCTTTGAGGTGATCCACCTCGGATGAGGTTTGGAGACTAGGATTAGGGGGTGTTCTTCAAAGAGGTCTTTGACATCAGAACGCCACCTCTCCGCCAGAAATGCATATATCCTGCTGACCACCTTCTGATCAACCTGGTCGGCAGGTCGAGAACTGAGTTCTTGCAGATACTGTAATAACTCGTCTACGGTGGCTGTTTTGCGTAGTCCGAGCCAATTGGCTGCGTTCTCGTCAACGTTCTTGGGAGCATAGGGTACTGCATCCCCAAAGAGTTCACGCAACTCGGGTTTGTCCAGGAAGACTTCACCAGGCCTCATAGGCCCTTGGGTGCTCGGGAACCATGGGGCCTCCAAGAGGCAGTGCTTGAACTCCGAATCCAACACCTTATGATACCAGTAGTAGTAATGCCATTCGTAGCGAGCCTTCTCAAGCGATACCGTTGCGAATCGTGATTCAGATAGACGGGTTTGCAGCCACCGTATCAATGCCCGAGAACGGCTCTTCAACCCTCGTTTGGGTTTTCCTGAGCTTTCCAAATCCATCAGCCACCGGGGGGCGCGCCAGTCTCGGAAAGCGTGGCCACGTGTAGAGTATTCCCTATTGGCCTCCAGCAACTCCCTGGCGTGTTCAGGAACCTCATCGGGTAGCGTGTGCGACCACCAATGCCACTTATCACGCCTAGACGAGGGGGCTTCTGTTGCCCCTATCGCCCTGAAGAAATCTAGCCAGTGCTTCACATCACTCCGTCCAGCGCAGTCAGCCAGGTAATCATCGGCCAGCACATGCAAGTGAGCGCGATCCTCTGAGTCCGGAAACACCAATTGCCAGCCAGTTTTGGGATTCATTGCCTCTGGCATGGCCAGTGGGTGGTCATCATTCCACTCTTGCGGTTCTACGATTTCCCCGTCAGCCAGGGCAAGAGGCAGTACATCTATGATCGCTTGTTGAGTCTCATCATCAAGAGCATCGAATTGGTCTCGAATGTATGCGGTTAGATGTACCAGTTCAGACACACTGACTTCGGCCCGATGTTCGTTGAGTCCCCGGGCTAGATCAAGACAGTAATTATCCGGTGTCAACTCCCGCACTCCCAGCATGTCAACGAGCCATCGGGTAAGTCCTTGGTTGTCGTCGAGTAACGCGTAGAGTCTCGGATTCAGAAAGGCGATGGTGAGTACAGAAGAAACCTGGGTCTGTAGTTGCCTGATCTCCTGCACATCTTCTGCTGGGAAGTAGATAGGTTGTTCGGTTGCATTTGACCTCCTACCCTCTTCAAGAGGGAGCAAATTCAAGCCCTGGAGACGCTTCTCTGTCGCCCGTCGTAGCTGGCTCAGGTATTCATAAAGTGCGACGAACCACTCCAGGTCTTGAGACTCAAGCCAAGTTTCGTCTCTTAGACATTCGATGATCTCGCTCGAACTCAGGTCTTCGACGCCAATAGCCTCGAGTTGTTTCCGGTAGGTCTGAATCTGCGGGTGAACAAGAGGCGTCTTCTGCAACTGAGTTGGCATATAGGCAATGTTCAGCAGTCTGCGAAACTCGTCAGAGGCTAAGCGGGCTTCTGATGGCTTCACCAGCGTCTCACCGTCAAGCGTCCAAATCACGGCCCGACTGCTCAGTTCGTTGTGAATGGCCTCGACAGTAGGCTGGAAAAACTCTTCCTGGTTATCACTGGCCAACGGAATGAAGGCATACGCCCTGGCCCTGTACTTTGGCTTGTCAAGAAGGCTTGTAAAAGCTTGTATGAACGCTGGAGCCATACAATCGCGCAACCAGAGATTCCATGGGCAGTCGTACTTAATGCCCTCACGTGATGTTAAAAGAATGAAGTCCGCATTGATTATGAAAGGGAAACCGCTTTTCTCTTTTGTGGGCAGAAAAGCGAACACTTGTCCTTCGGAACTGACTTCTGTTGTCAGGGGTAGTGCGACGCTAACTTTCCGAGTAGTAATGCCTTCTCGCTTCTCCTCGTGGAGGTCAGGTGGCATGGGGATCTCCTGCTCGACTAGCCAGAACTCCACATACTGGTCACCTGTCATAAACTGGACCAGCGGCCTGTTCGTATCATCTCGTATTACCTCAATAGGCTTCTGGTTCTCAATGTGGATGGCTAATCCCTCCAACTTGGAGAGAAACAAGATGGTTTCGGGAGCAATTGTTTCAAGTTCCTTGGTGACCCCTTCTCGCTTACCAGGTTTCAGAGGAAGTACGATGCGTGTTCTGTTGCTGTGCTCCTTCATCTCAGGCGGTATCTCAGATACCCAATAAGGTACGATATAGCCAAGTTCAGCTTGGGGATCCGGTTCTTCCTGAAACCGGAACTGATAGCCACCGGAGAAAATGTGGGGCTGACTGCTTACCACGAACACGGACTTGAAGCCGATGCCTTTCTCGCCAACGTATCCTTCCCGCTTCTCCTTGGTCGTTGCCCCAACAGCGCACAATGCCTGAACGTCCTCGGGGCGAAATCCCACTTCGTTGTTTATGACAAGTAGAGCGCCCTCGGCTTCTGGGGTTCCAGTTGGATCTCTGGATAACAGAGCGAATGTTAGGTCGGGCTTCGCATTCTCGTCATAGTGGTTGTCTTCGGCATTCTGAATCAGTTCCAGGATAAAGTGCGTCTCCTTGGAGTACAGTCCCTCTGATAAATGCGAGATGGCACGCTGAAGATCATCCGACAGCGGGTTCTGCTTGTCGATAGTCCCATCTGGCGCGAGGCCGAATTTCCGGCTGCGTATCCAGTCAATATGCTCTTGGGGTGGCCTGTAAGGAGATTGCATCGTCAGAACCTCACTCAACTGATCTTGATCGTCCCCTGCCCCTGACAATAAGTCCGAAAGTCACATTCGGAGCAGACCTTGCGCTCCGGCGGCTGCTTCACGGCGAAGTCGCGGGCCAGAATCCGGGCCACGACGCTATCGAAGTAAGCCCCGGCCTCGGCTACTTTATCCGGTTCGTAGGGGAAGAACATCAGCGCGTCCTCACGGCGGGCCTCGCCGGTCCAGTACAAAGCCAGCCGTTCCGGACGCTTCCCGTAACGCTGCTCCAGGATGTGAGCGTAGATGAGCAACTGCTGGTAGTAGTGCGACAGCCGCCGGTCGTCACCATGGGGCCGGGGCTGCGACTTAAAGTCCAATAACTCTAACTTGTCATCCTCGCCCAACAGCAGATCCACGCGGCCGGTTAGAATGTAGTGCTCCTTCTCCAGGGAGACGTCCACTTCAGTCTCGATGACCTGCCCCATCCGGTCCTGGTTCTGCCCAAAGTAGTTCTGCACCTGCTCAAGGGCCACCTGCCGTTGAGCATCGCTGATGGGCCGGTAGCCGGCATTGACCAGGCTGCGGAAGTTGGCATCGAACAAACCTGGGATCGCCTTTTCGATCAGGCGCAGCGACTGGCCCTCCAGCACCCAGCGATGGATGTCTTCTATAGTCTGGTGGACCAAAGACCCGAAGAAGATCTCTGCCGAGCGCGAGGGGGCAAACTCGTACTCGCGGAAGAACTGGTACTGGCGCGGACAGGTCTCGTAGACCTTGAGGTGGTTGGTGAAGGAGAACGTCTTTTTCAGAGGCACCTGTTCCTTGAGTTCAAAGTGCTGTGCGGCGAGCAAGTCTTGCTGGACGTAAGGCCACTGGGGCAACCCCTGCCAAATGGGGTTGAAGTGCGGTTTTGGTGTGTCGGTGGTCGTCAGCACCAGCAATTTCTCGGCGCGGGAAAAGGCCACGTAGTGTAACCGCATGCGGTCGAACTCGGTGATGCGCTTCTCCGGCTCAAAAGGTTCGCGGTGGTAAAACGGCCCCAGCAGCCGGTCCACCTGCTTCGACGAACGTATGTTGGCCGCCAGGGAGCCCACAATCACCACCGGAAACTCCAACCCCTTGCTCTGGTGGATGGTCATCACCTGGACGTGGCCGGAGGGGAAGGGGCGGTCGGGGTCCTCGTACTCGTTGATACCGCCCATGTACAGGAAGCGCAGGAAACTGTTGAAGAAGTGCAGGCGGACAAAGCCCCGGTTGGCGTGGGTGATCACAGTGTAGTGGTAATAGTGCTGGAAGATCGCCAGCAGTTGGCTGAAGATTGCCAGGTTACGAGCACGATTCTCGTTGCCCATCATACTTGCATACGGCTCGTGGGCGATGAACTCGTACAGGTAGTCGGCCAGGTGGCGGTTGAGGGTTTCGCCCTCCTGCAATTCCTTTATCTCAACAACCCGTCGCTGTAGCACCCGGGCCAGAGGGTGATCAGCCACGACGCCAGCACGGGCCAGTCCGGTCAGACAGCCATCCACGTAGTCGGCCAAGTCTTGCAGGGCGTAACCGCTCAGGCTGCCCCGGTTGTTCTCATACCAGCCCAGCAACACGGCGAAGCAGCCCACCATCAGGTGTACTTCGTCATTATCGAAGTATGTCCGGGCGCGTGGTGCAAAGGCCGGGATACCGTGATGTTCCAACGCCTGGACGAACGGATCGGAGTGCTGGCTGCGTACACTGTGCAGCAACAGCGCCACCTGGTTATAGTCCTCGATGACTGCGCTCTCTTTGAGGAATCTCACCAGGTCTGCCATCCGGTTGGCCTCATCGGTCCGGTTCGCGCCCCAGATAGCGAACACAGCCGGGTAGTCAGGATGGTCGTCATCCCCCTCATTCTTGTTAGGTTCGATGGTCTTGGCGTAGCGGAAATCAAGGGGTGAGTTGGGATTTGACCAGTCGCAGCCGGCCATAAAGCGGTTGTAGCCCGCGATGATCCGCTCGTGGGAGCGGTAGTTTACAGTCAGGCGAACCTGGGGGCAGGAGTTGAAGTGCTTGCTGAACTCGAGAATGTTGCGCACCGTCGCTCCCCGGAAGCGGTACAGGCTTTGGTCGTCGTCGCCCACTACGCAGAGGTTGTCCTGCGGGTGAGCCAGTCTCAGAAGCAGTTGCTCCTGGATGTAGTTTGTGTCCTGGTACTCGTCCACCATCACGTAGCGGATCTCTGCCTGCACCTGTTCGCCGATTTCAGGATCGTGCAGCAGATCGTAGAACAACTTTTGTTGGTGGGCAAAGTCCATTCGGTCCCGCTCGCGCAGGGTTTCTTCGTACCGCTGATAGGCTGCGCCAAGTTGCTGTAGGAACCCGTCACTGCTGGTTATTAGAGCCTCAGGGTCTACCAACTCCTCGGTTGTCTTGTTGAAGAACTCCGTCAACCCCCTGATAGTTGTCCAGCGGGTGGACCACTTCCCCAGGTATTTATCTCCCATGTCCAGTTCGACGACGATCTCTTCGAAATTCTCGAACAGGAACAGAGCCTGTGTCAACTCATCCAGCACCTCGTATCCAGCACCCAGCCAGGTGTGGTGACGAAAGCGGGTGAGGTGATTGTTGCAGATTCCGTGAATGGTGCCGACCTGGAGCCGTGAGAGGTCGCCCGTGTAGCCGAGGGTACGGGCTGCCTGGGCGACTCGATCCCGCAACTCGAAGGCGGCCTTCTCAGTGAACGTGCAGAGCACGATCTCCTTGGGCTCAGCCTTGCCCTGGAGCAGGATGTTCAGCGTACGCACCACCAGCACGAGTGTCTTGCCAGACCCAGGCCCGGCGATGATCAGTAGCGGGCCATCAGTGCAAGCCGCAGCCTCCCGCTGGGCCTTGTTGAGAAAAGGGTAGTGTTGCTTGATAGCAGGGTGTAGTTCCAAACTTGTAGTATCTCCAAGACCTCCGAAGTCTTTGAGGCTTCGGAAGTTCGAACCCACGAGAGTTCTACATAAAAGTTCTTTGCCAGAAACACAACAACGGATTTAGAATAAAACGGATTTACGCTCCACCTGAGCAATTAGAACTCGTCCGTTGCCCGTATTCAGTCCTGTTCCCAGGATTTCGCGGCGTGAAACAGTTCGTCCGTTTCTTTCCCAATCCGTTGTAGTGTTTCTGTGCAGAACTCTCGCTCACAGCAAACCATCCTCTCGGAAGCTAAAATAAGTGTCGCGCGACACGATGATGTGATCGTAGACGGAGATATTCACGGTCTTTGCCGCCAGTACCAAACCGCGTGTGAGTGTTTTGTCGAACTCCGAAGGTCTCACGTTGCCGTCGGGATGGTTGTGCACAAATACCAACGTCGTAGCATGCGCCTCCAGGGCGATCTCCATGACCTTGCGGGGGTACACGGCCGCCTGGTTCACTGTGCCTTCAGCAACGTCCCTTTCATCCACGATGGCGAAGTTGCTATCCAGGCAGATTACGCGGAACTTCTCATTCGGCTCAGCGCCCATGCTGAGGATGCAGTGTTCGATCAAGGCATCAGGGCTGTCTAGCGAAAAGCGAGTCTGGCTCGTCTGCTGCAGGTAACGCGCAGCCGCCTGCTTGACAAAGTGAATCAGCGTAGCCGCTGCCAGGCCGACTCCCTCAACATCCTCCAGTTCCTCAGGGGAGGCGTCAAGGACGTTTTTGAAGGAGCCGAAGCGCTCGATGAGGGCTTTGGCCACCGGTTTCATATCCTTCTGGCGGGCAACGAACAGTAAGAGCAATTCCAGAGCCTCGTAGTCCTGGAATCCCTCCAGTCCTTGCTGGAGAAAACGCTTACGGACGCGCTCACGGTGGCCGTGGTAGTGCTGTTTTCGCATAGCGGTCATTATAGATAGCCAATATAGAGGCTTCAATCGCCTCAGATTATAGCACAGACCCACACGAGGGACAAAAACAAGTGTCTGGAGGAGTCTAGTAGAGTAGTCCAACGCAGGCAGGGGCGCGATGACCGCGCCCCTGGTGGCACCCAAGCCGGCCGATAAGCCGGGTTCTGTCGTGGGCGGTCATCTATCTGGGACGGCGGTTACCCGCCGCCTCAAGCGGCCTACCCGGGGCTCGGACGGGACGGGCCGCCCCGTGCCCGCCGAAGCGGGCTCGCCTCTGCTTGGCCTTGCTCCCGGTGGGGGTTGCCTGGCCGCCCGTGTCGCCACGAGCGCCGGTGGTCTCTTACACCACCTTTTCACCCTTACCCGGCTGGCGGACCAACCGGGCGGTCTGCTTTTCTGTGGCCCTTTTCCGCCGGGTGTCCCCGCCTGGGTGTTACCCAGCACCGTGCCCTGTGGAGCCCGGACTTTCCTCACCCCGCGCACGGGGCGCGACCGCCTGGCCGGCTTGGGCGCCAATTCTATGATAACATACTACCAGTGGCTGTCAAGGGGCCAGGAAAGATGTATTTCCTTACTTACTCCGGCGACACGTAGTAGAGGATGTTGAAATCGGCCGTGCGCTGTGCGACGTTCTCAATGTAAAGCGTCACACTGTAACTCCCGTTGGGCAGCACACGCCCCCGTTCATTGTAGTAGGCTACCCAGCGCGTGCCCGCCGTCCCGGCGTCCTCCACGTTCCAGAACTCCTCTTGCCGCGCCACCTCCTCGCCGTTGCCCGTCCACACCGCCGTCCAGGCCAGTCCATCGCTCATCCCCACGTAGTCGAAGATGGCATAGACCATTTTGGTGTTCCAATCGAAGCGGTTGTCTGGCGCGGTGAGGATCGGCGTACCGTCCGGCTGCACGCCCAGGGCGATGGTGATCTCCCCGAAGGCAGGAGGCACGCCTTCCAATGTTGCCTCTCGGATCGTGAGCCCCACGAGAGCGGGTCCCTCGCCCGCTACGGCCACCGCCACCTCGTAGTCACCAGGGGAGAACGGCAGATCGCCCGGGGCCTGGAAACTGACTTGCGCTTGCCCCTGAGAAGCATCGCCCCACGTCTCCACGCTCTCCTGGATCGATCCCTCCTCGTGGTAGAGCGCATGCGAAACGTCCAGCCCAGGGCACATCCCCTCGTACTCGTAACTCAGGTAGATGACCCGCACGCCGGCTTCGAACTCGTTTCCACCTCGCTTGTCTGACGCTTCTTCGGCCAGCTCGGGCACGTCCGACACCCGCGGGCTGAAAACGCGCGGGGCCACGTCCAGCACCCGAAACGAGTGCGTCCCCACCACCTGCCTGTCCACATAGACCAGTAGTTCGTACTGGCCCGGTTCCACACCCTCCGGGCCGCCGGTCAGGACGCGGACGGTGACGGGCTGCTCCTCCTGTCCCCACGGCGTCGCCGTTTGGGCGGCCACAGGCTCGCGCTCGCCCTCGCGCCGCACTTCCCAGTACCACACCATCTCAGGCTCGATCCCCTCCAGCGCGAACTCGGCAACGATCTCAGGGAGACCCAGGCAGAAGGTGTCGGCGGTCATTTCCAACGTACCCTCCCTGCTTAACTCTGCCCCTACCGCCGCAGAACCCACCACGAAGGGGGCTGGCGTCAGCGTGGGCGTGGGTGTCTCCTCAGGTCCCTCGATCATTCGGGGTAGCCACCCGATGGCGGCCAGGCCAACCGCGATGATGATCACCGCCGCGCCACCGACGAGCACCCAGGTGAGAGGGGGCGACGGGCGGCGGGCCGGCTCCTCTGCCGGAGGGGCTCTCGTGGGGTCGAGCGGCTGGAGCATAGTATCGGGATAGACGTCCGTGTGGTCGTAGATGACGTTGCCCCAGAAGCGCATCAGCGCCCGCAGTTGGCCGCGTTCGGACGGGTCGGAGATGACAACGCCAGCCTGACGCAGGTCGGTGAGCAGCGACTGGACCCCGTCCAGGAAGGCTTCGTCCACCTCGCCGCGCCTCAGTTGGTCTAGTTTCTCCTGATGCTGTTGTTGAAGGGTGTCCAAGAAGTCGCTCATAGTATTCCTCCCAGCAGGCGCGTGGACAATCGTTGCAGTTTGTCCACGACCACCCGTAATTTACGATCGACCAGGGCCAGATGGCGGTGACAGGCGCTATTGAACTCCCCGGTCAGTTCGAGCAGGCTCTCGGGGCTGGGACGATCTTCCTTCAGTGCGTCCTCCAATAACAGTTGCAGCGCGACGATTTCCACCACCCAGCGCTCCCCACGCAACTCACGCCCCTCCCGCCGAAATGGGCGGCCGATGTGCTCGATGTCCTCGGCGAAATCCATCAGTATATCCAACTCATCCTGGCACACTCGCCAGTTCTGCAGCAGTGCCTGTCGCACGGTCGCACCGAGGCCGTCGTCACCGGGCGGGGTGAGCCGGGCGTGGAAGGGAGCGAAGGCAACCAGCACCTCGTGCAGCAAGTGGTGCAGCTCCTTCCACTCGGCCATCTGGGCCTGGAGTGCGGTGAGTTCCGTGATCACCTCCCGCAGTTCAGCCTGCGTCTTCTCGTCGGCCGGCAGCGAGTGTTGAAGAGTCTGGCCTACCCTTTCGGCCATCCACTCGACTTTTTCAATGTGAATAATGTCGCCGCTCCCGGTGTGCACCGGGCCAGAGACGTCGCCGACTTGTGTCTCGTGGCCGCTGCTTGCGGGCGCTCCTTCTGCATCGCTCATCTATCCCCTCCTCTCTCACGCCGCGTCAGGCAGTCAGCCAAGGTGCGGCGGTGATGCTTTCTCCTGGTTTTCACGTGCACCTGGTTATTATAGGCCAGATGCCAGGCTTTACAAATCGGCCGAGTTGTTGTAAAATAGCCTCCAGTAACCTGGCAATTGGAGGGATTAGGGTTTGGCCAATACAAAGTCGGCGATTAAACGCCTCCGTAGCACGGAGCGCAGGCATCTGCGTAACCGAGTGTACCGTGGACAGGCTCGTACTGCCATCAAGAAGGCTCGGCTCTTAATGGACAAGGGCCATCTTGAAGAGGCCCACGAGGCCGTGCGTGTGGCAGTCGCTGCGCTGGATAAGGCTGCCAAGAAGGGTATCATCCATAAGAATAACGCCGCCCGGCGCAAGTCACGCCTGATGAGGCAACTTAATCAGGTCGAACGTGCCGCCTGAGTGACCGTGTTGCGACCGGAGTGGCTGTGATCCAATCACAAGAGCACCGTTGTATTATGCAATGGCGCTCTTTGTTGTGGTACTTTCTGACTAAGTCTGACCTCTGTTTGGAATCCTGTCACAAGTGGCGCACAATGGACAAGGGAACATCCAGGGCAATCGCATTTATAATGTCGGGCAGACTTTGGGACACCGAAAAGCCCTT
>CAYLPU010000100.1:0-18681 GCA_964385635.1 uncultured Anaerolineales bacterium | reverse complement strand
GGCTGGACACATCGTGGGAGACTTAGATTTCCCCCTACTTTTTGAGAAGATACCAAAAATCGCACGACCGTCTGGACCAGTGGGGAGAAAACCCACATTTTACCTTGTTTTGGGGCATTGTCTCCCTAATTGTGGCTCGTTTTCACGCAAAAGTGGGGCGACAGCCCTGAACGTGAGGAGTACCGTGTCATTATTGCCTCAATGCCTTTAATGGCCCTTTAAGAACCCCAGCCGTGAAGTTTGCCGAGCTCCAATACTCTAGTCTCATTAACTTTGTCACGCCAGTCTCAATAACTTTGGCACGAGTCTCATTATCTTTGTCCACAGTCTCACTATCTTTGTCACCGTACACCTATCTCCCCGTGGTCACAAGGGGCGACTGAGCAGACATGGCGGCCAAACACGGGTATGCTCAACACGTAATTTACATTATGCGTTGACATTCCCCCACTTTTGGGCTAGAATCCGGCTGCAACGGGCCGCTATCCCCTCGAAAACCCTTCGCATAAGGCCCGGAGCGGAGATGCTCGATGACAAAACTCCTGGAGGAGTTCGCCACGTACCTGCAGGCGCAGGATCGCAGTCCCCACACCGTCACTGCCTACCGCCGGGATGTCCTTGCCTTCTTCACCTGGCTCGCGGAGCAGATCGGCCGGGAGGTTCCGCCGGTAGAGGTGACGCCCTTCGACGTCCAGAAGTACCGCGATCACCTGGTGGCCCTGGGCCGGAAGCCCGCCGGCGTCAACCGGCGGCTGGCCGGGCTGCGGGCCTTCTTCACCTGGGCAGCGAGCACCGAACGAGTGGCGTCAAATCCGGCGGCCGAGGTGAAGGGGATGCGCCAGGCCCGGCAGGTGCCCAAGGCGCTGAGCCAGCAGGACGTGTACAAATTGCAGCGAACCGCTGCCGCGCGGCGGCAACTGGCGGAGGCGAAGGCGGGGAGTGGCAACGTCACCTCGACGGTGGTGACGGCCCGGCGGGACGAGGCGCTCCTGAACCTGCTGTTGTACACAGGTCTGCGGGTGGCGGAGGCATCAGCGCTACGGGTGGAGGACCTGGTACTGAACGAACGCAGCGGGAAGGTGATCGTCCGTTCGGGGAAGGGGCGGAAGTATCGGGAGGTCCCGCTGCACCGGGAGGCACGGCAGGCGCTGAGGGCGTACCTGGAGGTGCGGCCACAGGAGCAGAGTGAAAGCCTCTTCCTGGGCCAGCGGGGATCGCTGGGGACGCGGGGCATCCAGATGCGGCTGGCCGCGTTGGGAGAGGCGGCCGGTGTGGAGGTGACACCGCACGTGCTGAGGCATACTTTCGCCACGCGGTTGCTGCGAGAGGCAGATGCGGACCTGGTGACGGTGGCGGCGCTCCTGGGGCACAGCAGCGTGGCGACGACGGCGATCTACACGCAGCCCGGCGAGGCAGACCTGGTGGAGGCGGTGGAGGGATTGACCTGACGATATACTGACCAGGATACCAAATCCCTGAGCTAATCGTCGAGCTGACCGTTCGCCTTCCCCTGCAAAACCTGTTCCAACAAGCGTTTCTCTCTGCGAATTGCCGCGAGCGCCACGACTGCGCCCCGCAACGCCTCGCGCTGACCATCCGTCAGCGGAGGTAGATCCAAAGCCACCAGGCTCTCATCGTACATATCCACGAAAGCCTGGGCAATTTCCTCGTCGGTTCGACGTCGTTTGACCATCCCCCCCCCTTTCAACCCTCTGTAGATTCCCCTGCCAACACAAAGAGATCTAACTGTCCCGCCTCGCGCTCCCTTTGACGTTCCTTCTCGGCGTGACGAATGGCGCCGTAAGCCCGCTCTGCCTCCTCGTAGGAACGGAATCGGCTCCACCAGGCCAACCTGCGCCGCGCCATCTCCACAAAACGCTCTTCCCGCTCCACCAGCCGCACCTCGCCCCACCCCGCCAGAAGCGCACCGATCCCCTCTGAGCCCGTGCCCCCGAAGGGGATCAGCAGTCGCCGGGGAGCCAGGTGTGGCGGTGGCAACAGTAACCGCGACAGCCACTCCGCCAAGCGCACCGGCTTGACCGTCTGGTGGTCGTTACGTCGAGGGGCCGGGCGGCTGTCCCGTTCCTCCCAGACCGGATCGGCGCAGGTGCAGGGCGTGCCGCCGGGCCAACTCCACTGCCAGCATCCGCACCTGGCACAACGCCGGTTGGTCACCAGCGACCCATCGCGGCTACCGGACAGGCCACCGGCTCCAACGGGCGAGAGATCGTCCAACCCCGCCTCCCGCTCCCAGGTGGGGGCTTTGGCGCAGTAGAAGTAGGCAGCACGTTCCCCCAGGGCCTCGGCGATCCCCTCGGAGATTGCCACGTCCGGCGGCCAGCGCCCGCCCAGATGGGAAGTCCAAACCGTATCCCCACCTATCCAAGAGCGATTACCTGCCGGTCTCCCCGCCTCGTCGTGGTGGGGCGGCGGGCCAGGAAGACGTGCTCTGTCGACCCAGTAGACCCCCGTCCCATGCTCCTGCGCCAGTTCCCGGCGCCTCACCCCAGCCGGGTAGGGCGCTTGGGCGACGACGATGACCTCGTGGGACGGGGCCAATGCCGTGTGCCAACCATGCCACCGCTGCGCTGCTTCCGTCGCCGGCCCTGTCCTGGTCAGCGTGCGACGTCCAGACGCGGTGAAGGCGCCCGGCGCCGCCGTGACCGATGGGGCGTCGGCCTGGCGCAGGTTCCAGGGCTGTCCGTCAGGAGGGTGGTAGCGACCAGTGACGAGCCGCATCCCAGGCGGCAGTTCACCTGAATCGCAGAATCGCTCGATGAGTTCCAGGAGCAGGCGCAGACGTTCGTCGTCGGGAGGCTCTGCGGGACGTCCCTCTCCTACGTAGTCCGATGATATCCCGCGAACCGCCGCCCTGATCACCGCCCGCCGCTGCTTCACGCTCAGGCCATGGGAGACGGCGTCCAGCCAGGCCGTGAACGCAGCTTGGTCCAGGTCCTTAGCGACGTCCAGGCCCTTGACCATGCCGCTCCCGTAGAGCCAGGCGATCTGCCCCCGGACGGTCCACCCCCCGTTCTCCAAGCCGGCCGCCAGGCGGTGGACAGTGCGCGTGCCTCCAAAGAAAAAGCCCAGTGCACCAGGATGCACCACTCGCGCCAGTGGAGTAGCCCAGGTGGTCACCCACTCCTGGTAGGCTCTCATTTGGTCAGGCGTCATCTCGCTCCACGTCGGCGCCGCCCTGTAGCCGCCCAGCCCACCAGCGCGATGAATGCTGCCTTTTCGCCACTGCCCCGGCCGGAATGTGTCCCAGTGGGCATCCATCATTCCAATGCCGTAGGGCGGGTCGCAGAGGACGGCGTGGAAGGGCTGCATCAGCCCTCGCTCCACGGCGACGACAGCCAGGCGCACCCAGTTCAGGAAATCCGCTCTAACGACTCTGTAGTGCATGCAAGACCTCCAGTCCCCTGTCCGCGACGTACCAGGGTAATCCCCGACGTGGCTCTCCGACGGCCAGCCCTCGTTTCAGCAAATCCAACAGCGCATGTCTGCCGAACTCGCTCTGCAACGAGCGCCAGGAGCGACCGGGCATCTGCGCCAACGTGCGCAGTGCCTTGAGATGAGCAGCGCGCAAAGCCCAGGGCTTGCCCGCCCCACGGCGGAAACGGTGATCTTGAGGGAAGAAGAGCACCGCAGGCGGCGGGATCCACCCCCCGGCGAGGATGGTCTCCGCCCGCTGGAGCAGTTCCCGGCCGGCCTGGGTCAGCCGCCAGGTATCGTCTTCTCCCGACTCCGCCAGGCCGTTGAGGCGCAGAGACTCGCGGGTGGACGGATGCGCTCCCTCCGGGTGGCGCAGCATCTTCAGGTCCTGAAGGGGCGCAGGATGCCCCAGATCGCAGTACATCCATAGGATGGTTTCCGTTTCTGTGTCCACCGACTATTCCCTCCGTCCTATCCTACCTACTGTCTCAGCCACACTTCAAGCGCGCCAGCCCGCCGTCCAATGGCAATGGCGCCGGTCCCGTAGTGAACCGGGCAGCCAAGGATGGTTTGCAGGTCGGCCTTGTCGGGCAGGACCAGGCAGTAAATGCGGCCTACTTCGACGTATGCCTCGCTGTAGAGAACTGCGTTTCAAAGCCCAAAATCAGCCTACGCCAGGCAGTTGCACGCAGCGCCGGTCAGCCCCGACTCACGACGTACACAGTGAGTCTCCTTGCACAGTGCCACTTGCGCGCCCGGCCAGGCAGCGCGCACCGCCACCGCGACTTCCCGATAGATCGTCACACGATCTTCTACTGGTAGATGAGTGAGGGGGCGTAGATTCATCGCAATGTCCCCACCACCTGTTCCTCTACTACATCTACATCGAATACGCTGCCCGCTACTAACTCGACATTGACGTGAGACGGGAAGTCTCCCTCCTCCCCTTTCTGGGTGATGAACTCAAAGCATGCCGTCGGGGACGACGCGATCACGTAGAATGTGGATTGCGCCTTCCCCTCGTGGTCGTGGATCTGGCCCATACCACTCTGTACCCTGTAAAGATGTTTCGGATCGCTGTCTCCGGCTATTCTCTGTACGCTTATCACACTATACCTCCCGGTCATTGGGATTGGGTTGGTGTATCTGTCCAATTTGGACAGATGCAGTGCCTATCATGGGTCATCATCAGGTTGTATCTCGCCTCCCTCAAAATATCCCTTCTCATAAGCATCGTACATTCTCCGTTGATCGTTGGGATCGTATGGATTATAGTTGCTGTTCCCACTACTCGCATCCTCAAATCCGTCGCAATATGCGTCCTGGCATTTACTCTCTATATCATCCTCTGGGTCTGTGCCCATTTTCTGTACGTTTGTCACTTTATACCTCCTCCCAATCTTGATCCTCTGTGAGTTGCGCCCTGAGCGTAGTGATCCCATCGCAGAAGGTGATCGCCCCGCGGCCGCGAGGGCACGCAGACTCTTCGACATCTGGGCACATGATGGCGTCGACGATGGTCGCGGCGACGTCGTTCCTGTTTCGAGTAGTGCTGCGAACGAGGTTGATCGCATCGCCCAAGTCCTCGATTGCAGTGTCGCGGTGCTCAATCAGGAAATCTCGCAGGGTAATGTAGTCGCCCTCCACGAGGATTCCTCGCAGGTAGCGTAGACGTTCCCGCTTATCACCCCTGTACTCCGGTTCCAGGAGTCCTACCCTGAACGCCCAGTATTCGCCTATGTCCTGCATCTCCAAGTCTCCACCGCAGAAAAGGCAATCTGCCTCGCGTGCAAAGGGATCGAGATCTTCTTCGTTCTCCCAAGGTTCTTCTCGTAGCATACCAGACCAGTTTATCGCTATGAGATTGCTCGGGAAACGCTCTGTGAACTGCCTAATTCCCTCGAGTGTCAAGTCTTGCATCTCTAGCACTCGTCTCCTCCTGCTTGGTCGTCCGTTCTTTCCATATCCGGCGGGCCTCGGCAATGTCTATAGCAACTTCGACGATCTTTATTGGTGACAGGATTGCCACAGGGCAACCGTCCCGGTAGAACGCGAAGACGCTGAATTTGTCGTCTGTCATCACCTCCGTCGCCTTGGTCCACTCGATGATACACGCTGCGCGGTCGGCATCCAGGTATCTAATCTCGTCACTGTCGACTTCTAGCGCGGGTACTACATACGCACACTTGTAGCCGTCTCTCACCTCGCGCCATCCCAGGATATGAACCTGGCAGGAGAGTGACTCAACCAGTCGGTCCCAAAAACCCCGCATTCTTTCCTCCCCGACCAAGGGGGATTCGCGGGTCTCGTCGACTCTCGCGTACAAATCCTGCGCTCGCTTAGACGAGACAGCATCTGCTCGGAGTATGATGGTACTGTCGCTGATGAAGTCAATACCCGGCTCCGAAACGGTGCCGTTCCAAGCCTTCCGGACATTGGTTCGCAGCGCAGAGAGCGGCTCGATTTCCCTGGCCCTCTGCTTCGGGAGTTCCTCCAGCCGCGTCCTCGCCTTCGCCAGCGAGTCTTTGGCCCGCCGCTCTACCGCGGCGGCGGCATCCTGGACCCGCGTTGCCTGTTCCCTCAACTCGACCAGGTCTGGAACCTCGCTGCCATCGAGCGCTTCTATAATCTGGATCCGGCGGCACAGCATCTCCTCCCACCCCCGCGCCCGGTCGAGGGTGGTATACACCGCCCCATCGGGCGACAGGTCGCGCTCCATCTCTTGGATGGCGCTGCGCAACCCGTACTCATCGTTGCTCCATGCCGCCGAGAAGGCATAGGGCAACCGATTCGCCAGAACCTGGTCGATGTGGTAGTCGCCGCGACTACGGCGAGTCGTAGCAATCATTGCCGCTACGATCTGATCGAGCGGCAACTTGGACATCCCGGACATGCACAGCGGATCGTGGAACTGCCTGGACAGTTCGTGCGCAAAATCGCGGCAGGAAGGGATGGGGACGAGGGTGCTGTTCTGCTGCAACACATGGGCCAGGCCGCCGAGTACCAAATCGTACTCCCTGGCCTCGTCGCCTAAACGCTGTCTGGTGTTCTCAAGGCCGTCTTGGAATATCTCGTTTTTCTTCATCGGTTTTCTCTCCTCTGACGTAGATAGGGCCCCAGGCCCAGGTCAGTTCATAGCGCCGGACGGTTTCATCGTCCAGCGGTACAGTCGTCACCACCCACGTCCAGACGCCGGTCTTGGCATAGTCGGCATCCACGTACACCGCGCCGGGGACGCTGGCCCATAGGCCAGAGATGGGCCGGTCCCGGCTGGCGTAGACGTGGCCGTGCCAGTAGTCCACTGCGAGTACTCCACTGCGAGCCCCGCCACGAGTACTCGCGGTGGTACTCGTGGCAGGCGTGGCAGGCGTGGCCGTGCTCGCTGGAGAACTCCAGCGTGCTGACCAGGTGCCGGCCATCTCGCCGCAGCCTGACCAACCGCTCGAGGCCCATCGCCTCGGCCCACTCCAGGAACCACCACTCGTCGTCCGCCTGGCTATCCGGACAGCCCGCTGCGAGTACTCCACTGCGAGTACTCGTGGCAGGCGTGGCAGGCGTGGCAGGCGCGGCAGCCCGCTGCGAGTACTCCACTGCGAGTACTCGTGGCAGGCGCGGCAGGCGCACGACAAGTCGAGGATGAACGGCTTGCCTGTGCAGTCGAAGGCAACCCTCAGTCTGTCCCCGATGGTCCAGCCATGGGCGTTGAGCCGGCGCAAGCCCCGCTCGACCTCCAGGACGTGCTCTAACCGCAGAGCGTCGGCAGGCCCTGTCTGCCGACAGGCAGGCCAGTCGTCGGGCACCACCCACGCCTTGCCCCGCACCAACCAGCGGCGGGTACTATGAGTCGCGCCGTCCCCGGTGATCGTGCCAGATTCCTCCACCCGCCAGTTGCGGGGGAACGCAGGCTCCCCGGCCATCATCTCCAGGCACTCGGCTTCCCGGGTGGGCACGTGGTAGTCCGCATTGGCCCAGGGGCGGCCATCCAGCGGCTTCCAGTATTCGGCTCCATCCGGACTGACCCAAACGCCGCCGGTGTGAACACCCTCGGGCAAGCCGTCGTTCGTTTTGCCGTCCAGCCGGGTAAAGCCAGGACCCGGGGGCACGTTCCTGATCTCAATAGGCAAGGTCTTCATCCCGGTGCTCTCTGACATAGGCCAGCGCCTCAGCCTACCTGCCGTTCCGTTCGTTCATCGAAGGCCGGGGGCGAGAGATGGGGCGGATGCGGACCTCCAGTTCGTCGATCAGCGCCGTCACCCCCGCCGTTCCCAGGACGGTACTCCGTTCCTCCTCGGTCAGAGCCAGAGCTTCGCACACGTCGGACAACAGAAGCACTACCGGCGTCTCTAATGCCGTCCACGGCTCCGGCTCCATATCACGCTCCATTTGTTGCCGGAAGCGCTGCAGTCGACGAACAACGTCAACCGCGTTCTGGCGCGATGCTGCCCTATGATTCATCCTCTTTCTCCTCTATCCATGCTCGCCGACCGTAAGCCGTCTCCCCGTCCCCGTCGTCTGGCGGCGGTAGTAGTCCGAGGTTCGCCTGTGTTCTACGACGTCCCCCAACTCCTCCAGGAAGTCGAGGAATCCTTCGCAGTCGGGGCCAAGGACGCCCTCGACCTCGCTCTGAATTTCCCCGTCCTCGGTGATCGTGATTTCGATAGTTTGTGGCATCGCTTTGCCTCTCCCTCTATCGGTATGCCTGCAGTTGCAGCCGGATCTCGCCGCTCTGCGACTTCTGTGACGTAACGGTGAGGCCCTTGGCGCGGGCCGCCTTCGTGACGGCATTGAGGGCGTACCGCTGCATGACCTGGTTGAGGACCTGCTTTCCACGGCTACCCTGGTCGTACTCGCTGATGATGGCCTCGATGCTGCCATCGGGGAGCCGGTGAAAGCCCATGTCGTTGGCTGATCTGCCGACGTGATGTCGCCGGATGACGTACTCGGCGGTCTCGGGGCGGCGGCGGCCCTGCCAGCCATATAGCGCCAGTCCCTCGCCAGACTCGTACTCGATGCCGAGTTCCTGGCAAACCTCCTGCAATGCCTGGATGAACAGTTGTTCATCCTTGATCTGTGTGGCAACTCGTAGATATTTACTCATCGCGGTGTCTCCCTTTTGCGCGCTTCACTAGCTGATCTCCAGCGCCCGGCGGGTGGTGGATACCTGGTGCCCACTATCCTGCCGACTGCTGGCTGGACGAGCACGCTTGGCCCACTCACGCATCCGCGCCACCCCGTCGGCCATCGTGGTGACCAGCGGCACCGTCTCCCCAGCAACCGCCAGCAAGTCCTCGGTCGTAACCTCGCGCTCCCCATCGGCGAACGCACGGCGAAGTGCGCCCCGGATGACCTTCTCGATCTCACTGCCGGTGAAGTCCTGCGTGGATTGGACGATGGCATCCAAGTCGAAGTTCTCAGGAGAGCGGCCTCGCTTGCGCAGGTGGATGACCACGATCTCGCGGCGTCCGTCCGGCTCCGGCAGGTCCACGAAAAACACCTCGTCGAAGCGGCGGACCAACTCCGGGCGCAGGCTGCCGATATCATTGGCGGTAGCGGCGACGAACACGGAAGACCGGGTCTCCTCCATCCAGGTCAAGATCGTGCCCAGCACTCGCTGGGACGTGCCTCCATCCAACTCACCACCAGCGGCCCCCAGGGCTTTCTCGATCTCGTCCAGCCAAAGGACCGCCGGGGCTACCGCCTCGGCCACCTTGAGAGCGTTGCGTGTCTGGGCCTCGCTCTGCCCGACCAGTCTCCCAAACAGCGCCCCCACATCCAGGCGGAGAAGGGGCCTGGTCCCCCCGGCGATGGCCTTCGCCGTCAGCGATTTCCCGCAGCCTGGCACTCCGACGATGAGGACTCCCCGCGGCGACTCCAGCCCGTACTTCTGTGCCGCATCAGAGAAGGCCACCTCCGTCTCGCGGCACCACGCCTTGAGCAGGCTCAGCCCTCCGACCTCTTCGTATGTGGCTTGTTCGGCGTAATACTCCAGCGCCCCGGACTTGCGGATCAATTGAGCCTTCGCATCCAGGATGACCGGAATGACGCCGGCGTCCAGCCGCCTGGTGGCGATGATGGCCTGGCCCAGCACTGCCTCTGCCTCGATCAGGGTCAATCCCTGGAGAGCACGGACAATCGTTTCGGTGTTGCCGTTCAGGTCGACGGCTGCTGAGGCTTGGTCGAGCAGATCGTCAGCGAATTGCTCTAGCAGGTCGGTGAGTTCCGAGGGGCCAGGCAGGGGAAAGTCTACCAAGATCACATCTTTCTCAAGATCGGGTGGCACAGTGAACGTAGGGCTGAGCAATACCAGTGTCTGGTGGCGCATGGGCAACTCGCAGGCCATGTCGCGCAGCAGCCGCACAACTACCGGGTCTTCCAGGTAGCGGTGCAGATCCTTGAACACAAAGATAGCCCGAGGGCCTGCGGGCTGCTCGGCGGTGGGCGTGCCGAAGTCGAGGACGTGGCGCAGCGCCGCGACCGGGTCGGCCAGGCTCTCGTCGGACGAGGCGCTGGTGTCTGTGGGGAAAACCTGGGCAACGCCGGTGGAAATGGCCCAGGTGTATAGTGTCTTTTCCTGCCGGTCGGCAATGCGGACCAGCGCCCCGATCACGCGCCGCTCCTCGTGGCTCTGCACAGCGACGATGGGATAGCGGGCACGGATCAGGTGGTCGATGTGCTGAGTAGTCTCTTCGGGCTGCATGTGTCATCACTCCTTTGATTGCTCTCATATCTATAACGGAAAAGGGGCGCGTTTTTCGCCAACCTGCTCACGTTGTTTGATAGGAAACTCGGCGGACTTCCCGTTCGCGCATCTTCTGGTGGTGGTTCACCACTGTGTGACGAATTTCGCGCCGCAGTTCGTCCAGACACTCGCGCTGCTCATACTCCGAGAGATCCCGATGGTCAGGGCCAAATTCCTCATTGGGATTGATCAGGTCCCACACCGTCTGTCCATCCGAGAGTTTCCCGTGAGCCCGCATGACTTGGTCGAAGACCTAAAAATAGACGTGACGCCACTCCTGAGCCAACGGCATGCTGAGGCTGGCGGTGTAGAGGTAGGCGGCGGTCTCTTCCCAGGAACACATTGGGTCGTGCTCCTGCACATCGCCCGTCGCAGCATCGGCCAAGACTTGGGCTACGCGAGCATTGGGGATGGCTGCGGACAGCCACGGTGGAATCGTCCCGCCCCAACTGGGCGAGTACAAAACCAGCGGCCCAGCCAGGTACCGCGCCTCGTTCGCCCGCAGGGGCCGGCCCAGGACCGCTTCCAGGAACAGGATCGGCGGCCCGGCCAGGTACTGCGCCTCGTCCGTCCGCAGGGACCGGTCCAGGACCGCTTCCAGGAATTTCGCCGGATCTACGGGGATTATTTGTTCGTTGGGCGGGCCGTCCTCGGGCAGGGAAGACGGCAGGTCGGCGGTCACGGCTGTGGCTTTGTCCAAGGTAGGCAGTGCCAACTGGTCGTTGCTCATTCTTAGAACTCCAGCGCCCTCGCCCTGGTCGGAGTCGCAGCCCGGCGTGCCACCTCGACCGAAGCCTGGTGAGTGATGTCTTTGATCGTCTCGAGTTGCTGGAGTACCGCCTGTGTGTCGTAGATGCTCTTGCCCTTGCTGGCCGCTGGTTGCTTGACCAGCTGGCCACGGAGTTCTCCCAACGCCTGCTCTAACTCCTCGTCGCCGTGGGCGTTGAGCAGTTGGAAAGCCTCGATGAGGTTGCGTGCCCGCTCGGCCACCTTGCCCCGCAGGTGGCCATGCTTCTGGATACTGGCGGCAATCTCTGCTACATCCAGATGGATCTGCGCCCGCAACTGCTCTAATACCTCTTGGAAGGGGGAGACCATCGCTTCCAACTGCTGCCTGGCATGCTCGATCTCTGCTTCGTGCATGGTCTGGAGCCGCTTTTCCTCGGCCTCCAGCCGGATTTGCGTCAGCCGCTCCTGCTCCTCCACTTCCAACTGAAACTGCTGCTGTTTGGCCCACTCTTCGTCCTCGCGGGTGCGGGCCTCCGACCGGGCGGCATGCTGCTTTGCCAGTTCTTGTTCCCTGGCTGTCTGCAGATGCTCTTGGCGCAGTGCCTCGGACTCTACATCTGCACCGCTCAGTACCATCGCGGTGCGATAATCCACGTAAAGCCCTGCGTTCAGAGCGTTCTTCGATGGAATCCTGCTTACCGCCCGCCGCACGACGTAGTCCACAAACTGGTCTACGTCCTCAAAAGCGATTTGACCGATGATCACGGTCACGGGATCATCCAGGCTTGCGCCGTTGGCCCGGGCCTTGGCGCGGTGTCGCGCCGTCAGCGCATCCCACGCCTCGCGGGCGATCTCGGCGGCGATAGCGGACTCGGCGTCGACGATTTCGTCGTAGTGGTCTAGCAGGTCTGCCTTGACCGCCGTCCACTGCTGCTGACGCTGTGCCCACTGCTGTTTCCAATCCTCGTATGCCGTGAAGGGAACCCAACTGAACGGCTTGAATCCCTCCAGGACAAACGAGTGCCGCTCCAGCGATTGCCGGAAGCGGGCATCGAGGCTGCGGAATTTCCTGGCGTGTTCGGGGAAGAGGTCTTTGCTCCCACGTCGCAGCCGCTTCCGCCGGACGTCCCCCTCGGGGATACCGAGTTCGGCCCAGCTTGCGCGGGTGCGGAGGAGGCCGAGGCCATGGATGTCGACGTCCACCAACACACCGCGCCGGCGCATTTGCTGGATGTTCAACTGCACCGTGCTGATGCCATCGACATCCTCGCCGATTTGCTCGGACAGTTCGTCCTTGCGCCCGGCGATATCTTCTTCCTCCAGTTCCAAGGAGGCATCCTGCTCGTTTGCTTTCATCTCACGTCTCCTTCTGTGGTCTTCGTATCATAAACGTATAGAGCGCCCGTTTTTCGCCACATCTTCACGGCATTCTCGAAGATTCGTTTCACCACATCGCCGCGTGTCGGCGACGATCCCCAGGTCTTGGAACTGCGCCGCAACCACCACCGCGCCCAGCAGGTCTCCCTCCGTCGTCACGATGATCTCCGGCGTATCCCAATCCAGCGTGATCACCTTGTTGCCGGCCCGCAGCGTCTCCGGCAGGTCGATAACCCGTTGGTTGGCCGAGCCGCGGTACTGTAGGCCAGGATGGTCCAGGTCGGCAATGTAGGGCCCGTCCACCAACACATCGGCCAGGTTCAGCGCCTCCAGGATGGCGGGCTCGGCGCGTTCCAGGAGTTGCTCGAAGGTGCGTCCGCTGTACAAGATAATGTGGAGATCAGGGTTAGCAGCACAGAGCAACCGCAGGAGTTGCGCCAGTGCAGCGGCCTGGTCGGTCGGCTCGCCGCCGGTGATAGTCACAGGCAAGCCGGTGGACAGCAACCGCTCAGCCAGGTGCGCCACGGGGACGGCCTTGCCACCATTGGCCGGCCAGAGATGAGCATTCTGGCAGCCTCGACAGCGGACGGAACAGCCTTGAGTGAACAGGGCCACCCGCTGGCCGGGGCCGTCGACATACGTGTCCTGGATAATCTGGGCCACGCGCATCGTCATCTCATCGCCTCCCGTATCGCCGCCTTCTGCAGTGGTTGTGGATGCGGGCGGCGATTCTGTGAAGTTCGTCTTGAGACATTTCAATTGAGACATTTTAACCTCTATGGACTTCGTATTATAAACGTACAGAAGGTCCGAATTTCGCCACTTTTCCCATGCGAGTTTTCTACAAGTCCGGGAAAAGTGGCGAGAATTGGCACTGGTTTCCGTTTATGATACGAGAGTAGAGCCGAAGACTAAGACTAGAGACTGATAGGAGGTACAAAATGACGAAGAAACAAGACCAAGCGCGTGACCCCTGGGAGGACGTGGACGTGCAGGAGGAACACGCCCAGGCTACCCCGACGTTCCCGTTCATCCAGTGGATCAACGGAAACACTGGCCTGAAGCGGGTACACGAGGTACTGGCAAGCGGCGGCTTCGGGATGCCCGTCGAGCAGTTCGCCGCCGCCAGCGCCGACGGCGTCGTGCCCGACTCCTTCGCCTCCGGCCCCATCATCCACAAGGGCGGCAAGGAGACCGATGCGTTTCTCACCAATCAGTTGAGTGTCGCGGTGTTGGCCACCCGCTTCCGCTGGATGACCCTGATGGGCGGGCAGTCGGTGTATCACAACGACTACCGCGCAGGAGCCCGGGGCAAGATGCAGGCGCTGGTGCTGGTCGAGGACTTCGACACCCTGACCCCCGTGATGCTCACCTTCTCCGGCCTGGCAACCCGCTACTTCAACAACACGCTCAACGCCTTCCGCCAGCAAGTCGTCGCCCCGGCGTCGGCCCTGGCGAAAAAGAAGTTCCCCCTCTATGCCTTCTGGATGCCCGTCGAGGCCGGGGATCATGTCGAGGTGGGACAGCAGGGTGCGGCCAGCTTCATCACCCCACCCGTTCCTGGCTGGGACACAGAGGCCGTGAAGAACACCGAGCAGCGCCGCGAGCTACTGCGCAGCCTCTTCGTCGGGCAGGAGGCCCTCGACCGGGCCGCCACCCTGTGGAACGATGCCCAGGCGTGGGCTGAGAGGTGGAAGAACGTGCCAGACCCAGCGGCGCCAGCGGCAGAGGCCGGGGTCGAGGAGCCGAACGGCGAGGCTGCGGAAGCCGAGGAAATTCCCTTCTAGCCGGCCGAGAACCTGACGGCGGAGGGGGGGCAGGGCAAGCCCCTCGCCCTCCCCACCGCCGCCAGCGTATTCGACAGCGAGATGCTATGTCCAAGAAACGGAAGCCCAGGAACAGGAAAAAGGAACCCGACGCCAAGACACTGGAGATGGCCGAACGCTGCCTGCGCGTTGCGGCATGCGATGTGCAGGCCCTGAGCGAATTCGAGGCCCTGGCCCAGGCTCTGCAATGGGACTACCGCTACGAGCAATCCGGCGAAACGCTATACATCGAGGGACTGGTCGGAAGCGCCTTGGTGATGGGCAACGATCCCATCACAGTCGTCGTATGTACTGCGTTCATCTTCGGCGGCCCGACGTGGGCGAAGATTCCGTTTTGGAATGAGGTGTTTGACTTGGTCAAACGCCTTTGGAAGAAGCCTGGACTGGCCGCCTACGCGCCACAGGCAGCGCAGCAGGATGAACAACAGCAGAGAGGAAAAGTTCAACTGGCTCTGCCCTGCCATTAGAGAGGTATGCCCACGATGACTCAACAAGAGCAAGAGACAGTCCAATATCTGCCCCACGCGAAGCTGCGGATACACCCGCGCAACATGCGGCGCATCTACCCGCAGCACGAGGTGGAGCGGATGGCGACCTCGATCAAGGCGAGGGGGGTGATCGAGCCTCTGATTGGCGTCCAGGTGAACGGCCACGTGCAGATCGTGGTCGGTAACCTGCGGCTGACCGCGGCCCGTCACCTGGTCGACGAGGCTCCCCTGCTGCCGGTGATCATCCGGCAGAAGGAGGAGGCCGAGCAACTCCTTGACATGGTGGCCGAGAACCTGGTGCGGGCGGCCCCGGACCCGGTCTCGGAAGCCATCCACTACCAGAGGCTGCTCCAGGAGCCGGGGATGACCCGGGCGCGGTTGGCACGGGAAACCGGCGTGGCCTCGGCAACGATCAACGACCGGCTCCTGCTTCTGAAACTGGAGCCGGAAATCCAAGACCTGGTCGCGGCGGGGCGGCTTCCCCGTGGCCGCGCCGCGGTTAAGGCGCTGCTCTCCATCCCGGACTCCAGAACACGGGCGGAGACGGCCAAAGCCCTGGCAGAGCGCCGGGCCGACATCCCGCTCATCAAATCCATCTGCACCCGCGTCCGGGGAAGGCTGGAACGGAAGATGAAGGTCCAACAGGCGGCGCGAGAGGGCAGGGAATATGTCCCCGCCCTGGAGGGTGCGCTGGAGGCAGGGCTGCCACCAGAGGATCACCAGCCTATCCCGTGGGGATTGCTGCAGCAGGGAGCAGCGTTCGCCTGCGGGGAGTGCTCGAAGTGTGAGGGTAGGGAGGAACCAGGATGGGGTGTCTTCCAAGAACGAGCAGGACTGGATGGGGACAACCTCTCGCGCGCCGGAATCCCCATGCCGACGTGGGCAGAGGTGGCACAATCTGTCGAGGGCACCTGCGCGACTTGTGGTGTGCGGGACGTCGAGACAATCTGCGGTGCCTGCGCACTGATCGCACTGCTTCAGCGCATCGTGCGGCAGGTGGGTCGAAGGAACTAACTGAGGGCGAACAATGAGTATGATGTCTACATCCACGATGCCAGATACAGCAGACGTAGCCAGCATCGTCCAGTGGGCGCTGGCGGGGGCAGTGGCTGCTCCCCGGCGCAAGCCGCTGCCGTGGAGCGAGCAGGAGGACGACTTCCTCCGACTGAACCTGGGCTTTCTCTCTGAGGAAGAGATTGCACGCCACGTTGGGCGCACCTGGGTGGCCGTGCGCCTGCGCTGGAAGCGTGACCTGGGGTTGCCGGCTCCCACGAAGACCCCCGGCTATGTAACGGCGAACCAGGCAGCGAAGATGCTCGACAAGGATGTTCACGCCGTGTGCAAATGGATCAGGCACAGGTGGTTGCCGGCGCACCTGCTGCCGTTCCGAAACGGCAGGATGGTGTGGCGCATCCGGGTCGAGGACTTGAAGCGATTCGCCGTCAAACCGGAGCACTGGATTCTCTTTCGGCCTGAGCGAGTGCGCGACCCGCACCTGGCACGGCTGGTGGCCCTGGCGGTCGAGCGCTGGGGCGATGAGTGGCTCGCCCCCGGGCAGGTAGCCGCGATGCACGATGTCCGGCACACAGACGTCAACCGATTCATCCGCGCCGGGCGGCTGCCGGCCGTGAAGTGGGGCAATTGGTGGATTCGCCGCTCGGACGCCGAGCGGATCCACTTTCCCAAGGGGCGGGGGTCAGGCCACGAGCTGGATTGGTCGGAAGAAGGCGATGCCTTCATGATCCTGGCCAGAGCGGTTGGGCTTTCCCTGCCCGCCATAGGCGGATTGATGTCGTTGCCTAAGTTCCAAGTCAGTGCTCGGCTGACGATGTTGCATCGCAGAGGGGAAATCCCCTGGCTCATCGGCAAGTACGATTTGGAAGGAGTGCGGTATCGCTCGGAGAGTGGGCGTCTCTTGGCCAAGTGGTGGCTGTACCGGGATCGGTTCGCCACCCTGGCGCAAGCGATGGACCGCTTCGCGGCGGGCGAGACCCTGTCCCCGGTTCAGGCCGCGTGCGTCCGGGGCGTGCTGTGGACCTGGGCTGCGTTTCGCCTGGGTCGCGCGCATCCGCTGACCAGGCGGTTGCTGACAACCGGCCAGGGGCGCGGAAGAGAATTGTCTCCCTCGCGCCTCCCAATGCTGTACAGGGAATTGCGCGGGCTGGGCGTAGACCCGCTGCCCTGGAGGAGATTGCCCAAGGCCGGGCTGGTGCAATCGCTGACCTGACCGCTGCCGGCTTTGGAGATGAGGAGGCGCAGGTGTTGGTAGATGGGGCCTTGGATCGGGAGAACCTGGCGGCCTACGAGCCCGGCGATGGGCGGATCACCCGCGCCCAGGCCGGCTTGGACACAGTGGTTGCCCTCTACGGTCGGAACTGGCCTTCGAAAGTGCGAAATGTGGGCTGAGCGCACTAATGCTTGGAGGTTGGGCTGTTATTCAGCACCTCACTCTACGCTTTGTTCTCTGCTGCGGCGGTTACATCCCTTGGAACCTCGACCGCTTCCTCGACTACGCCACCGACCGCATCTTCCTACGCAAGATTGGTGGCGGCTACATCTTCATCCATCGGCTGCTCTTGCACTATTTCGCATCGCTGGAGCAGGATCAGTAGACCTGACGATGACCCCCACGGGAGAATAAACTGATGGAGTTCCTGCATCCCGCCAACGCCGAAGAAGTGGCCAACATAGCCGGGGAAGCAGGCGCTGAGGTACTACGTGGTCCCCTGCGCTACCCGAGTGAGACCGGGCGAGCCGATCGCCACTTTTCTGATTCCACGATACGAGTATAATAGAGCCCACGAGACCGGCGGCACAGCCAACTCCATCTGGACGGCAATACCGGACAATTCAAGCAACCTCCGACGCTGCCTGGCAACCAGACGCGCCGGGCAGGGATATCGAAATGCCCAGGCGACAGAAGCCCGACACGGAAACAGTCATCGCGACTTTCGTGGATATGTACGATGAGAGCCTGGAGGCTGTGGGGCAGCCCCGGCTGACACCTGGGCAGCGTGACGTACTGCGCGGGATGCTCGCGGCACTCCAGGAGAGTAAGACCGAACGCCAGAGAAGCCAGTTATTGAAGATGCTGGAGACGCTGCCGGAACAATAGCCTGTGCGGGAAGAGCAGGCAACGACGAAACCACCGGATGATCTTCCCACCGTCGGCGCAATCCTCGGCGGCTGTAGGTCTGCCCGCCGCGGGATATGGCGACGGCCAGACTTGGCATAGGGTTCCAGACAATGCGAGAAGCGATGGTAAAGGGGCGGCTGGTGTTGGCCGGGCCAGACTCGCCGGAGGAGGCTGTCTGTCCATCCTGCGGTGGAGCGGTCAAGAAGCGCAAGCGGCGGAGGATGGATGGGCAGGTAACCTACTTCTACCGACACAAGGCAGGGATAGGGGAGAAGTGCCCACGGCGATATCGTCCGTAGCAGGAGCGATGTGTGCAGAAGGGGCTTGGCGTGGGAGGATGGGTCTCTTGCTTTGATCAGATCGTCGAAAACAGTCAGATGTGAACGACAGAGCGCTACCGGCAAGTTCTGAGGACCCTTGAGGCAGGGCCTAAGCTGGACTTTGTCCAAAGGTCATCTGTCCGGAATTCCAAGACACAACATTAGCTCCGCCCGGATTGTCAAATCCAGGCCCAGAATGGGCAATTTGGTGTACAAACGGGTCGAAATCACCGTCGAGACGCATAACACAGGGCATCGGTGAAACGCTTCAGCAAAACGCGCGGCACTTTTTGCATGTCTGCCTCGGATACTGACGTATGAAAACTCATCGCTTGCCACAAGTGGTACCGAACGACAGCCAACGCATCCGAAAAAGTCGGCAAGGACTTGGCATACCAAGCGGCCTGACGAATGGGCAACTTGCCTCGTCGTGTCGAGCAGTGAGCCAACAGGGTCACCAGCGAGAACAAGCCCAACAAGGCAGGCGTAGTGCGTGCAATAGCCCAATCCGACCACTGCCGTTGGGTCTCAACGCCCAGGTGAGTTCTCACTTCCTGAAAGGTGACTTCGAGTTGCCAGGATATTTACCCCAAAAGTTGCACCAGTAGGTACTGTGTGAAGTTGACCTCCT
>CAYLPU010000099.1:0-18955 GCA_964385635.1 uncultured Anaerolineales bacterium | reverse complement strand
CAAAACAACTATCGCCGCCGCCCTCGCCCACGACCCTGACCTTGACGCCGCCTTTCCCGACGGCGTCCTGTGGGCCTCACTTAGCCCGACCCCCAGCCTGTTCAACGAACTGGCAACCTGGGGCCGCGCCCTGGGCACCGAGGACCTCTTGCGCGCCCGCACGCTGGAAGAAGCCTCAGCGCAGTTGGCCGCCCTGCTGCGCAATAAGCGCATGCTCCTCATCGTGGACGACGTATGGGAGCCTGAACATGCCATGCCGTTCAAAGTGGGTGGGCGCGGGTGTGCTATGCTCGTCACCACCCGCCTCAACAGCGTAGCCAATGACTTAGCTCCCACACCCAACGACATCTACCGCTTGCCCATCCTGACCGACGACAAAGCCCTTGAACTGCTCCAAACCCTGGCCCCCACCGTCGTCGCCCAATACCCCAATCCATCCCTGGAACTTGTCCGCGAACTGGAAGGCTTGCCGCTGGCCCTACAAGTAGCCGGCCACATGCTCAACATCGAAGCCAGCTTCGGCTTTGAAGTCACCGACCTGCTGGCCGAACTTCGCGAAGGAGCCAGACTGCTGGAAGCTAAAGCCCCCGCCGACCGCGTTGACCTGGCGAATGAGACCATCCCCACAGTAACCGTCCTTTTGCAAAAGAGCACCGAACGCCTGAACGAGCAGATGCGTGAATGCTTTGCCTACTTGGGCGTTTTCGCCCCCAAGCCTGCCACCTTTGATCTGGAGGATATGCAGGCTGTTTGGGAAGTAGAAGACCCCAAACCTATCGTGCGCGAGTTGGTTGCCCGGGGCTTGCTGGAACCCATTGGCTCTGACCTATTTCAAATGCACGCTCTACTGGTTATGCATGCCAAATCTCTGTTCCCGCCGGAGGAATGATCGATGCGCAGTCAACGTGAAACCCAACTACTGCATGCCAAACGCTATGAAGCTGTACTTCGTGAAGCTAACATACTCTATTTGCAGGGAGGTGAGTCATTAAAGCGTGGACTGGAGAAGTTTGATAAGAAGTGGGGACAGATCCAGCATGGGCGGGCCTGGGCCGCAGCCAATGCCGGTCAAGACAGCATCGCCGCCCAACTGTGCAGTGAATACCCCGGCGTCGGCCTCTGGACTCTCGAACTGCGCCAGCACCCACGCGAGAGAATCCGCTGGCTTGAAGAAGCTCTCGCTGCCGCCCGGCGTCTCAAAGACCGTGTCGCCGAAGGCACCCACCTGGGCGACCTGGGATCGGCCTACACCGCCCTAGGCGACCCCCGCCGCGCCATCGAGTGTCACGAGCAATCGCTTACCATCATCCGCGAAATCGGCGACCGCCAAGGCGAAGGGGCAAATCTGGGCAGCCTGGCCAGCGCCTACTTCGACTTGGGCGACTACCGCCGTGCCGTCAAGTACCACGAACAGGCACTGGTCATCTTTCACAAGATCGGCGACCGCCGTGGCGAAGGGAACACCTTGGGCAACCTAGGCAACGCCTACAGGGAACTAGGCGACCCTCGCCGCGCCATTGAGTTCTACCAACAGGCGCTTGTCATCTTACGCGAGATTGGCGACCGCAGAGCCGAAGGCGCCCACCTGGGCAACCTGGGATTGGCCTACGCCACCCTGGGCGACCCCCGCCGCGCCATGGAGTGCTACGAACAGCGCCTTGACATCGCCCGCGAGATGCGCGACCGTCGCGGCGAAGCCAACGCCCTGGGCAACCTAGGCAACGCCTACAGGGAGCTAGGCGACCCCCGCCGCGCCATTGAGTATTACGAACAACAATTAACCATCACCCGCGAAATCGGCGACCGCCATGGTGAAGGCAACGCCCTGGGCAACCTGGGCAGCGCCTACCGCAACCTGGGCGACCCCCGCCGCGCCATCGAGTGTTACGAACAGCGCCTTGCCATCGCCCGCGAAATCGGTGACCGTAGAGGCGAAGGCAATGTATTGGGCAACTTAGGCAATGTCTACCTTGTCCGAGGCAACCTCCGCCGCGCCATCGAGTTCTACGAAAAGGCGCTTGTCATCTTGCGTGAGATTGGCGTCCGCCAACTGGAAGCCATCCACAGTCGGAATCTCGGCCTGGCCTACCAAAAACAAGGCGATTTGGCGCGCGCCATTGAGTATTACGAACAGTCACTCGCCATCGCACGGGAGATAGGAGACCGCCGAGGCGAAGGCGATGCACTGGGCAATTTAGGCGATGTCTATATCCGAGGCAACCCCCGCCGCGCCATTCAGTTCTCCGAACAGTGCCTTGCCATTGCCCGCGAGATCGGCGACCGCCAACGTGAAGGTCAAGCTCTGGAAAACCTGAGTGTGGCCTACACCGCCTTGGGCGACCGGCGACGCGCCATCGAATACTGCGAACAGCACCTTGCCATCGCCCGCGAGCTAGGAGACCGCCGAGGCGAAGGCAACGCCCTGGGCAACCTGGGCGGTGCCTACGGGTACTTAGGCGACCCCCGCCGCGCCATTGAGTTCTACGAAAAGGCACTTGCCATCTTCCGTGAGATCGGCGACCGGCGAGGCGAAGCTATGACCAGTCGGAATCTTGCCCGTGTCATCGCCGCGAAGCAAGTTGCCGTGGACTACGGACGCGCAATCAACTACCCCAACGTCGAAAAAGACGCCGCCAGAGATGAGGGTGAACCACAGCCCAGCAAGAAGTGGCAATTCTGGAAATAACCCACGCCTCCCAATCTGTTATCCGAAGTGCCAACCAGCTAACAAGGAGTATATTCCATAAACAACATCAACCTAAACACCCAAGGCAACACCTCAATCGGTGGTGACGTCACCGGCCGCGACAAAATCACCGCTGGTGGCGACATCGTCGAGGGAGACAAGACCACTGCTGGCGGCGATGTCGTCGGGCGAGACAAAATCACCAAAACCTACTATCCCCCCAGCACCCGAGCCCGACAGTGCACCGCCATTGCCCTCCATGGTCATCGGCCGCGAAGACGCCTTGCGCGATCTCAAAGCTCACCTTGGCAAGGCCTCTGTGGCTTTAGGCTTGGTTTTTCGGTGTTTGGCTTGCGGCCGGTTTCGCGTGCGGCGGGCGTTTGCAAGCGGCAGGATGCTGGTCATGTTGCCGTGAGGCTTGGGTGCAGTCCACTATCAGGGCGTGCGGGGGCTACGATTGTGGGTGGAGGGGGCGCGAGCTAACCTCCGCTGCAGCTGACGTGGCTATCTGGTCCGTAAATCGAAGGCGCGTACACGCTTGCAGGTACTCTCTCAGCCAAGGTGCTTGCCTGCACCCGCCACGCAGCTGAGCTTTGTCGTTATCTCACCTCAGCCCAAACCCAACGTGGCCCTCCGGCATGTGCATCTTGAGCATAGCCGAAAGACTCAGGGCGCGACTTGGCACCACACGCAACCTAGCCGTAGAGCAACGGCGGCGCAGAGACGCCGTGGAATGCAAAACAAGGGGTGCTCTCCCGCCGTCGAGTTGGAAGATGAAAGTAGCAGGGCGACGTCGCCAGCCCAGACGCAGGCGGGAGGGTGTCTGCTGCCTTCTACAGCAATGCAGAGGTGCTAACCATCGGACAGCGCGACATTATGGAAAACTGGCTACGTATCTGAAACGGCTGGCGTGTCTATTCGCCGCTTGTCATGAGGTAATCGTAGGAGGATTCTCGATGAAGTACAGAGTCAAACTTGAGAAAACTGATGAAGGCTATGCTGTCTGGTGTCCTGGATTGCCGGGGTGCTGGTCTCAGGGTGCAACTGAAAAAGAGGCGCTTGAAAACATAGCAGATGCCATAGAGACATACCTGGCAACGGTCGAGGAACTGGTAAAAGACAAAGTCACTCGCCTGGTTGAGGTGCCGGTGTATGAGGCGACGATTTAATTATGCCAAAACTTCCAGGTGTACCCCACCGCCGCGCTGTAAAGGCGTTTGAGAAGGTAGGCTTCTGGGTAGTTCGCGAAGGCAAACATATCTCAATGACCGATGGCGAGCGAATTATCATCATTCCCCGCGCGAATCCGATTAATGCGTTCACAATGGGCGGAATTATCAAAGACGCAGGGATGACGGTCGAGGAGTTCAAGAAACTGCTCTGAGTCAACATTTGTGGACTCTATGCATTCGTTCTCCACCGCCTGCAGCGCTTCCACCAACGTGCGCCTGCCGCTGTCCAGGTCGTTCACTACCCCACGCTTCTTGATCACGAACAGTCCCCCGCCCTTCGGCTCCTTCGGGTCCACTCAGGACAAGTTCGTTCAGAACACCGCTTCGCATCCTTCGCCCACCGCCGCCGGTCCAGGCGAAGAAAGCGGGGTGGTGAATTAAAGTCCGGCAAGACCACATTGGAAATCTGATGGCCTTGTCACGGTTAGCGGTCGGGCGGTGCGAGCGGTTGGTGAAGGGCTCAACAACAGGTATTCGGTCTCTAGTACCCTCGACAGGATTCGAACCTGCGACCTTCTGGTCCGCAACCAGACGCTCTATCCACTGAGCCACGAGGGCAAGGCTGGCGGGGAGGCAGGGATTCGAACCCTGGGTGGAGTTATTAGCCCCACAACCGCTTAGCAGGCGGCCCCAATCGTCCACTCTGGCACCTCCCCGGGTACTGCTATTCTGTTGTCCTGTTATGCCGTCGTTTTCCCGCTCCGTTTTTGTGGCGGAGGGAGAGGGATTCGAACCCCCGGTGACCTTGCGGCCACAACGGTTTTCAAGACCGTCGCCTTAGTCCACTCGGCCATCCCTCCGGCTCCGGGGCGATTCCCCCCGACGTGCCAGATTCTACCACGCCAGCGGGCAACTGTCAATTTGCCTGTCCGCTGATGACCTCTAGGCCCCCCATCCACGGCCGCAGTACCTCGGGGACCACGATGCTGCCGTCCGCTTGCTGGTAATTCTCCATAATCGAGATCATCACCCGGGGCAACGCCAACCCGGATCCGTTGAGCGTGTGGACGAAGCGGGGCCTGGCCTTCGGTTCTGGCCGGTAGCGGATGTTCGCCCGTCGTGCCTGGAACGACTCGCAGTTGCTCAGGCTGCTTACTTCCAGCCACTCCCCGCAGCCTGGTGCCCACATCTCGATGTCGTACTTCTTGGTCGCGGTGAAGCCCAGATCGCCCGTGCACATCTGTACCAACCGATGGGGGATGTCCAGGCGGCGGCAGACATCCTGCGCATCCTCAACCATCGCCTCCAATTCGTCGTAACTGGTCTCTGGTGTGGTGAACTTATACATCTCCACCTTGTCGAACTGGTGCCCGCGCTTGATGCCGCGCACATCTCGCCCTGCGCTCATCTTCTCGCGGCGGAAACACGCGCTGTAGGCTACATAGCGCAAGGGTAGGTGGTCGCCGTCGAGAATCTCGTCTCGATGCAAGTTGGTCAACGGAATCTCGGCTGTGCCGATCAGCCACAGGTTGTCTTCGACATCGTGGTAGATGTTGTCGGCGAACTTAGGGAGTTGCCCAGCGCCCCACATACATTCTTCCCTGACGACAAAGGGCGGATAGATCTCCATATAACCATGCTCTCTGGTGTGCATATCCAACATCCAGGCGATGAGTGCTCGTTGCAACCGCGCTCCAGCCCCGCGCAGGATGTAGAAGCGGCTGCCGGAGAGTTTCACTCCTCGCTCGAAATCGAGCATCCCCAGTTCTGGTCCCAGGTCCCAGTGAGGTGCTGGTTCGAAGTCAAACTCTCGAGGCTTTCCCCACTCGCCCACGACGGTGTTGCGTGTCTCGTCAGGGCCAACGGGCACACTCACGTGCGGCAGGTTAGGCAGCGCCAGCATTGCTGTCTTGAGGTGAGATTCGACCTGGCGCAACCGGCTCTCAAGCCCGCTGATGCGATCGCCCACCTGGCGCATCTCGGCGATGAGTTGATCCCGCTCGGCCTGGTCCCGAAGTCGGCCGATATCCTTGGAGACACGGTTACGTTCGGCTCTGAGTGCTTCGACTTCCTGGAGTAGTTCGCGCCGCTGTGAGTCCAGTCGCAGAATGTCGTCTACCTGGGTCGGATTCGCGTTGAGGCTTCGCAGCGCTTCTTGGACTTGTTCCGGCCGTTCGCGAATGAGCGTTATATCAAGCATATTGTCCTTTTCTGTGTCTCTTTCCATCCAAGCGCCTGGCGAAAAGCCTGGCGCAGCTGCTCGTCGGGGAGAAGGTTAGAAATTATAGCACAGGGCACTCGACTTTACAAATTAACCACTTTGCGTTATAATCTACGCGCCTTATCCTCAGAGCTGAGAGCCAATCCCTCTCAGTTTTTGCTTGCCTGCAGGGGACCCCGCTATGCTGTGGGGCGTTTCTTTTTGCGTACCTAAGTCGCATGTCCGTGTGAAGAAGGGGGATTTTTCCTACCTATCGGTGTGCTTTTCAACTGCTTTTTATACTCAAGCGTCTAGCGGAGCTTCGTCTCCAACTGACAAATGATGGGACGCAGATCCACGCAGATTTTAGCAGGTAAAATAAAAAATCAGCGTGGACCGGCGTTAATCTGCGTCCCAAGTGCTGATCAGGGATACGATGGATGAGTGAGCAGCCAGCATTTCTGACCCGCGAGGGGCATCAAAAATTGAAGCAAGAACTGGACCACCTGTGCACAGTCCGGCGTCGGGAGGTCGCCCAGCGCCTTCATCGGGCGCTGGCTGAGGGCGATGTCCTGGAGAATGCGGAATTGGAGGATGCGCGCAATGAGCAAGCCTTTGTGGAAGGGCGCATTCTGGTGCTGGGGAGTATTTTGCGCAACGCGGTCATCATTGAGGAAGAGGGGCCCCGTGAGGCGGTCGGGTTGGGCAGCCGTGTCTCGGTTGTAGAGGGAGATGGCCCCCCGGAGACTTACCACATCGTGGGCTCAGCCGAGGTTGACCCGGCCAAAGGCTTGATTTCCAACGCATCCCCCCTGGGGCAGGCGCTGATGGGATGCAGGGTGGGGGAAGAGGCCGTGGTCAATGCCCCTGATGGTACGTTGGTGTTCAAAATCGTGGGGATTCAGTAATCCACGATCCGGTGACATTGAGGTGCCCGCGCAGAACCCCGCGAGGTGATCAGCGTGGGTGTTTTTGTGGCGGGCTCTTTGTGGTGGACAAGGAGCGAGCGCAGGAGGCATTATGGAACTCACGGAACTGGAACGACAGCGCGTCGAGAAACTGGAGCGGCTGCGCGCCCGAGGGATCGAATCCTATCCACGCCGCGTCAAGCGAACGCACACCATAGCCGAGGCGCTCACTGTTCTTGAAGCGGCCGATGCCGCCGGCCAATCAGGTGATCAGGTCGCTGTGACCGGGCGGTTACGCAGCATGCGCGTGATGGGAAAAGTCACCTTCGCGCACATTGAGGACGGGAGCGGCTCTATTCAACTGTTCCTGCGCATCCAGGACGTGGGTGAACAGGCCTACGAGATGTTTAGGCGGGACTTTGATCTGGGCGATTTCGTCGGTGCAGAGGGCACGCTGATGCGCACTCGTACCGGCGAGAGCAGTGTCGCTGTGAACCGGGTACGTATGCTGGCCAAGGCCATCAGCCCACTGCCGGTGATCAAGGAGAAGGAGGTAGACGGCAAGCGGGTGCGTTATGCTGCCTTCTCGGATGTCGAGGAGCGGTACCGCCAGCGGTACGCTGACCTGGCCTGCAATCCAGATGTACGCGAGGTTTTCCGTGTGCGCGCCCGCACGGTCAAAGCCCTGCGCCGCTTTTTCGACGAGCACGGTTTCCTGGAGGTTGAAACACCTATACTGCAGCCAGTCTATGGGGGGGCAGCGGCCCGCCCCTTTGCCACCTATCACCACCAACTGCATCAAGAGTTGTACCTGCGCATCGCATTTGAACTGTACCTGAAGAGGCTCCTGGTGGGGATGTATGACAGGGTCTATGAAATCGGGCACGACTTCCGCAACGAGGGTGTTTCCCATAAGCACAATCCGGAGTTCACCCAACTGGAGTTCTATGCTTCCTACTGGGACTACCACGACGTGATGGCATTCTGTGAGCGGATGATCGCTTACGTCGCCGAAGACGCACTGGGCAGCCCGGTGATCCACTACCAGGGCCACGAGATTGACCTCCGCCCCCCCTGGCGGCGGGTGACGCTGCGCGACATCGCCCTGGAGGTCACGGGCATTGACTACTTTCAATACCCTACCGCCGAGGAATTGGCTGTCGTGATGCAGGCCAAGGGCCTGCCGACCAAGCCGGGCGCAACCTGGGGCTATCTGATTGATAAGGGGCTCCTGGGAACGGTTGAGCCAACGCTGATCCAGCCGACCTTCGTGATGGATTACCCTCGCGACATCTCCCCGCTGGCCAAAACTAAGCCCGACGACCCGACGCACGTCGAGCGTTTTGAGTACTTCATCGGAGGGCTGGAGATGGGCAATGCTTTCACCGAACTGAATGATCCCTTTGACCAAGAGGAGAGATTCTTGGAGATGGGGCGGCTCTATGCGCCCGACGACGAAGAGGTTCATCCGATGGATGATGACTACCTACGGGCGATGAAATACGGCATGCCGCCTAACGGGGGCTTCGGGTTGGGTGTGGATCGTCTGGTGATGCTTCTCACGGATAAACCAACCATTCGTGATGTCATTCTCTTCCCACAATTGCGAACCAGGGAGTGAATGGAGATTCGTCTCCCGATATCGGTATTTATACTTAGTACCAATAACCTATTGCTTTTCAGACGAACATGGTGTAAAATGAATGGAGGGTTGGCTTATCGGGAGATATTGTTGTTGTGGAGGATTGACGATGGGGCGGGTGCGATCTCTCACGATAGTAGCAGTGATGACCGCTATGCTTTTCGGCAGTGTGGCGGCTGCTTATCCACAACGTTCGGACCCGAATTGTCGCTATTTCGTCGAGACAGGTCACTACGTATGTGACGAGTTTTTGACGTTCTACGATACGTGGGGAGGGGTCGAGATATTTGGCTACCCTCTCACGGAACGTTTTGAAGACCCCGAGCGGTGGAGGGGAGTGCAGTACTTCCAGCGTGCCCGGATGGAGTGGCACCCTGAGAATCCAAACCCCTACAAGGTGCAACTCGGGCTGTTGGTTGACGAACTGGGCTATAACTACCTCCCGGCCCAGGAGAACCAGATCCCTACCTTCAACAGTAGCCTTCACCACTACTTTCCCGAGGTTGGTCACGTAGTCTCCTACGCATTCCTCGATTATTTCCGCGAGAAGGGAGGAGTGTACATCTTCGGCTATCCTCGCTCTGAGTTCATGTACGAGAATGGGTATATCGTACAGTACTTCCAACGGGCGCGAATGGAGTGGCATCCTGAGGTCATCTCCGGCCCACAGATGCGCCTGACCAACATGGGAGAAATCTACATCGAACGCTTCGGCGTTCCTGGGGACAGCGACGATCCGCATATCGGGCCGGATGCTCCTGGCGAGGCGACCCCGGAGTCCGCCGTCACAACCCTGTATACCAGCGCCTCGGTGCGGTACGTTATCACCGGGCGACAGGGTGTTCAGACAGTCTTTGTGTATGTGAATAACCAGCAGCAGCAGCCAGTTGAGGAGGCAGCCGTCAAGATGACGGTTCATTACCAGTCGGGCGATCAGCGCTACGAGTTTGAGCCCACCGACGCCAGTGGCTTCACGCGGCGTTGCTTCGATATTCTCCCGGCACCGCCAGGTCAGAAGGTAGTCATTGACGTGACAGTGACTTATGGCAATGTAACAACCACGACGCAGACTTTCTTCCTGCCGTGGTGGTAGGGTCAATTAGAGACAAGAGAGCCCGCTCTTGAGCGGGCTTTTTTGAACCCACCTGAAACCCGCTGTTGGCTATTCTTCCCACCCGATGATCCAGACACACAGGCCGGCCAGTCCGATGGTGGCGACGATCAAGGCCGCCCATTGCCCTGGCAGCAGACCCACGTCACGAGCAGACCAGATGAGAATGACCACCATACCGATGGCCAGCACCAGCCAGGCTGTCAGACGTGGGTGCTGGCTGGCAAATTGTTTCAGGGAAGACATACTCGCCTCCTGCGAAACTTGTGTCCTGTTCATACCAGGTGTGCCTGGTATACTTGGTCATAGCGGGCGGAGCACGCGGTCGAAGCGCAATTGCTTAATCGATACTGCCTCGTCATTCCCTAGCCCAGCCTCGTGAGAGGCCTCCCGCCACGCTTTGGGCAAACCGGCGACGACTTTGGGTGCATACCCGAACACTTTGCAGAACTCGACCAGGTCAGCGGGGCTCTGGCTCGGCAGGAGCAGCAACGCTACCTCGCACTGTAGCTCAGCCGCAGACCGCTCCATCTCAGAGAGCAATAGCCGGCCGACAGCAATGCGCTCCCGAGCTGGCCAGACCAGGAAGTCACTCACACGGACGATGAGATTCTCTATCTGCCATCCCAGTATCCCGATCAAGTTCCCATCCTGCTCAGCGAGCAGGAATCCTGCGCTGCCCAGGCGGGCGATTACCGCCCGCTCGTCAATATCCGGTTGTTCCTGTCGGGCGTGATTGACGAGTGCAACGACTCTGCTTACGTCGCCCACTCTGGCTCGTCGTACTACGATCTCCGGCCGTTGCGCCATATCCCTCCTTCCCGATTCTCAGACCCGATTCTCAGGATTGAGAGGTGTCCACAGACCACATAGGGCGGCCTTCCCAGGGGAACTTGAAAGCCTACCCCACATTCATCAGCCCCAAGTATACCTCAAAATGCGAAAGAGGGCTACTGCCCTACCAGTCTCTGCCACGCCGCCCGCACCTGGCCCCGCGTCTGTGAGAGTTTCCCCGAGGTGTCAATCACCACATCGGCGAGGGCGTTTTTTTTCTCCTGGGGCGGCTGCGCCCGCACGCGCTGCTCGGCTTCGGTCTGGCTTAAGCCTCGTCCATTCACGATGCGGTGGATTTGCTGTTCCGGCCTGCAGGCTGTCACCCATACGCTGTCGCAGACATCGGCCATTTCTGTCTCAATGAGTTTGATAGCCTCGATTACCACGACGGCGGCCTGGGAAGCGGTAGTGCGATGACGGATCGCCTCGAGTGTGGCGGGGTGGACGATGGCCTCCAGCCGTGTCAGCGCTACAGGGTCGGCGAAAACAATGGCTCCCAGTCGTGCGCGGTCAATCTCGCCGCTGGGGGTCAGCAGCCCCTGGCCGAAAGTTTCGATGATCTGTGCGTGGACAGGAGTGCCAATCCGCATCGTCTCGTGGGCGACCAGGTCTGCGTCGATCGCTTCAGCGCCCAGTTCGGCCAGCATCCTGGCGACGGTGGATTTGCCCGTGCCGATGTTGCCAGTGAGACCGATGAGCAGTGGCCTGGTCCGACCGTTCATTGGCCCGACTGTGACCCCTCTCCCGCTTGTGGCGGATACTCCATCGGTGGTAGCCAGTCTGTCATACCACATCCGTCCAGGCAGCGAGCAGTGTGTCCAGTTCCGCTTCGACCCAGGCGTACTCACTGCCCAACTGTCGTACCTTCTCGACTGCCTTTTGCTCGCTGGCGACGGCCAGTTGAGTCTCCAGTTGCGCCCGGCGCATCTCCAACTGGTGGATGGCCTCCTCCAGTTCCGCCTGGCGACGGGCTTGGCGCGCTGCTACCCGTTCCGTGACCCTGCGGGTCTTATGCGTCCGCTTGCTCTTCGTTTCACTCCCAGCCTCGCGGAGCGCCTGCCTTTGCCGTCGCCGCTGTGTCTCCCACTCGTGGTACTCTTCGTATCCTTCCTTGAACTCCCACAACTGTCTGTCCTCAATCGCCCAGACTCGGGTAGTTAACCTGCGGATCAGATAACGATCGTGAGTCACGAGCAGCAGTGTTCCGCCGAAGCCGGAGAGCACTTCCTGCAGTACCTCCTGGGAGGGGATGTCGAGGTGGTTGGTCGGCTCGTCGAGGAGCAGGACGTTTGCACCCTGGAGAGCCAGGACGGCCAGCGCGACGCGGGCCTGCTCTCCGCCGGAGAGGTCGTCCACGCGCTTGAAGACATCGTCGCCGGAGAAGCGATAACGACCCAGCAGGTTCCGTGCCTGGCTGATCGTCATTTCGCCCGCATCCAGGATGGTCTCAATCACGGTTTTCTTAGGGTCGAGCCCCGCGTGTCCCTGGGCGAAGTAGCCCAGGTGTACACTCGCCCCGATACGCACGTGCCCGGCGAGTGGTGGGACCTCACCCAGTATGGTGCGCACGAGCGTGGTCTTGCCAGAGCCGTTCGGTCCCAGCAACGCCATATGTTGCCCACGTCGCAGTTCGAACTCCTGGGCTGTGAAGAGAGAGGCAGCCGGGTCGTAGCCCACGGTGAGGTCGTAGAGACCCAATACCAGGTCGCCGCTGCGGGCCACGTCGCCCAGGTCGAGTAGGGGCGCGGTTACCGCGCCCCTACTCGGTCGCTCGGTCCGCTCGATCCGTGCCAACCGTTTCCGCCGCCCTTTCGCCTCACGGCTGTGCTGGCCGGCGATGTTGCGACGGATGAATTCCTCGGTACGGGCGATGAATTGCTGCTGCCGTTCGTATTTAACCTGCCGGAGGGCCAGTCGCTCGCTCCTCTGGATGACGTAGGTGCTGTAATTGCCGCGATACCGCTCCAGCCGGCCCCATTCCAGTTCCCACACCCGCTCGACAGTGGCGTCGAGGAAGGCCCGGTCGTGGGCTACGACGATCACAGCGGACTTCCACGCTTTGAGGTAATTCTCCAGCCACTCGATGCCTGCCAGGTCGAGATAGTTGGTCGGCTCGTCCAGCAGCAGCAGGTCAGGCTCCTCCAGCAGGAGGTGGGCCAGCAGGGCGCGCGTCTTTTGGCCTCCGCTGAGTTGGGACACGGGACACTGGAAATTATCCTCGTCGAAACCCAGACCGGAGAGCACCTGCTTAATGCGTGGCTCGTAGGTGTAGCCACCGGCCAGTTCAAACGTTTCCAGAGCCGAACTGTAGCGGCCCATTGCCTCGTCGCAGGTAGTCGGATCAGCCATCGCCGCTTCCAGGCGACGTAGTTCGGCGGCCTGTGTCTGCAGGCTGGCAAAGACTTCCAGCATCGTTTCCCACAGCGTGCTGGAGCTAGAGAAATCGGCTTGCTGAGGGAGATAGGCGACGCGCAGATTCTTGGCTCGATGGGTGGTGCCGGCTGTTGGTTCTTCCAGCCCGGCGATGATGTGCAGCAGCGTCGTCTTGCCAGAGCCGTTAGACCCGACCAGGGCGATCTTGGCCGTGTGGGGAATCTCAAAGGATACGTCCTCGAAGACGTCCTGGGCTCCGTATGATTTTGCCAGGTTGCTCGCGGTCAGGATAGACATACATTCATCAGAAACGCACCAGAAACATGATGCGTGATTTGGCTAATGCGGGTTGCCACGCAATTATACCATGAGCCTGCGGTGTGCCAATCTTGCCATCGAAGTCATTTTGTAGTACACTCATAGAGCAGTGGTTAGCAGTTAGCGATTGGCAGGTAACTCAAAGCCAGTCGCCAATAGCCAGAAAAGGAGAATTGCGATGCCTACCAAACTGGGTCTTCACGTCCTGCGAACCGCACCAGACATAAGTGAGTATATCCAGGCCGGCGCGGCGGTAGCCAAGTTAGTGGGCGAGTGGGGAATGGCCAAGGATATCTCGGAGCCCACTCTGGTGATCGGCCGTGTGTTCCAGGGAGACTACGACGCCCAGCACCAGAAGGCTCAGGGGAAGACGCCTCTCAAGGCCGCACAGTGGTTTATCAAGGACCAACTGGAAATGTATCAGTTCAACCCACGCATCAAGTACTGGGAGGGACACAACGAACCGGTCTGGAATGACGAGGAGGGCATGGGCTGGTATGCTCAATTCGAGGTGGAGCGGATGCGGCTGATGGCTGATCGGGGATTGAAGTGCGTGATCGGAAACTTCGCCACTGGCACGCCGCCTCTGGCTCTCTGGCCCGCTTTCTTTCCGGCGCTCCAGGCCGCCAGGCAGTATGAGGCCATCCTCGGCCTCCACGAGTACAGTTGTCCCTGGATGTGGTGGATGACAGGGAAGCATCAACTGAACCCCAGTTCGGATGAGGGGGATGAGGGGTGGACGACGCTGCGTTACCGCAAGGTTTACCGTCGGCACTTAATCCCCAATGGGCTGGGCGATGTGCCGGTGGTGATCACCGAATGTGGTATTGATCCGCTGGTGGCCCCCCAACCGCCAGACGCGGAGGGCGGGACATGGAAGAAGTTGGGCAAGTTTTGGGCCAGGCACGACAACGAACCAGACAAGGCTGACTATTACTTCCGGCAGTTGGTCTGGTATGACAAAGAACTGCAAAAGGACGATTACGTCGTCGGCGCGACTATCTTCACCTGGGGTAGTTTTGGCGGGACTTGGGCGGATTTCGACGTGGCTGGGACGGCTGTGGCCAAGAAACTGATCACGTATACCCAGGCGGACCCCGCCAGGCCCTTTCGGTACTCCGGGGGCGGTGGTGGTAATGGTGGCGGAGGCCCGGAGCCCCGTGGGTGTCCTCGCGTCCAGTACGAGCGCACTTATGTGCTGCTACCCCCCAACGCAGATGCCGCCTGGGCACGGGCTGTGGTGGAGGGCTCGTGGGATCAGCATCGGTATACCATTGGCGGCAGTGCCGACGACGCGGGCGTTGGCGACCTGGATGTGCGGCGTGTGATTGCGGTCAATCCGCGTGAGTGGGCTGGATCCCAGAGTCTGGGGGAGTTCTTTCGGGAACACTATCCTGGCGTCGAGTACAAGCGCATCACGGCCGCAACCCCTGCAGAATTGGCACAGAAACTGGCCAGCGAGTAGATAGAGCGACAATGTGCTGTCGGCGGCACCCTCGCCAGGCATGTGCGAGGGTGCTGTGTTTTTCCTTGCCCGTCCGCCCCATTTCGGAGTATAATATGGTACAGGAAGCGTCGTGGATGGGAGCAATGGAGGACGAATGATCAACGAGAAATTGCGTCGTCTCCCCAGTGTGGATCGGCTGCTTGGCGGGGATGCTGTGCAGGGACTGGTCGCCACCTACGGACACCGCCAGACTGTAGGCGCACTGCGCGAGATGCTCGACGCGGTACGTGATGAGGTGCAGGCCGGGGCGGATGTGCCAGGCGTTGTGGTATTGGTGGCGCGAGCAGGCACTCTCCTGCAGGAACGGTTGGCCCCTACGTTGTGTTCTGTCATCAACGGTACCGGTGTCATCATTCACACCAACCTGGGGCGCGCTCCCCTTTCGGCCGCTGCACGGGCGGCGCTGGAGACAGTCAGCCGTGGTTACTCCACGTTGGAATACGACCTGCAGGCGGGGCGGCGCGGTCACCGCACGGTGCACGCCGAGCGACTGCTGTGCGAACTGACCGGGGCGGAGGCCGCGTTGGTGGTCAACAACAACGCGGGGGCGGTGCTTCTGGCGCTGACTGGGCTGGCGCAGGGCCAGGGCGTGATCATCTCACGGGGGCAACTGGTGGAGATTGGTGGCGGCTTCCGCGTGCCCGATGTGATGGCGCAGAGCGGGGCGCGGCTGATTGAGGTCGGCACGACCAACCGCACGCATCTGCACGACTACACGACAGCGCTGGAACAGCACGAGGACGCGGGGTTGATCCTGCGGGCGCATCACTCCAACTTCCGCGTCGTGGGCTTCACCACCGAGCCATCCTTGCCCGAACTGGTCGCGTTGGGCGCAGAGTACGACCACCTGCCGGTGATGGACGACCTGGGGAGTGGGGCGTTGCTCGACACGGCTCAATTTGGGCTGATGCACGAGCCGATGGTGCAGGAGAGCGTCGCAGCAGGGGCGGCGGCAGTCTGTTTTAGCGGCGACAAACTGCTGGGCGGCCCACAGGCCGGGATCATCGTCGGGCAGGCCAGGTACGTGGAGCCGCTCAAACGGCACCCGCTGGCCCGCGCGCTGCGAGCCGATAAACTCTGCCTGGCTGGATTGCAGGCGACGCTGCTGCACTACTTGAAGGACGAGGCCACCGAGCACGTCCCGGTCTGGCGAATGATCGCCACGCCCCTGGCGGGAATCGAGCGACGGGCTCGCCGTTGGCGGCGGGCACTGCGGCGGGCTGGCGTAGCGGCCGAGGTTGTGGACGGCGCATCTACTGTTGGCGGGGGCAGCCTACCCGGCGAGACACTGCCGACGAAACTGGTCGCCCTGCCGGTGGCGCACCCCGACCGGCTGGCGGCCGCGTTGCGGGCCGCCGACCCGCCGGTCATCGCCCGTATCGAGGAGGGCCGGCTGGTGTTGGATCCGCGCACGGTGCCGGTAGAGAAGGAGCGGGAATTGTTGAGGGTGGTCAAGGAGGTGGCGAGGTGATCATCCAATACATCCAGAAGGCGATGGAGAAGGCTCATTACGAGATCACTGACGATAATGGAGCGGCTAAGGGCGCTGAGGGCGGAGGTACGCAGCGGGAGTTGAGGCGGATTGCAGATTGTCTGTGGTTCGATCATTGGGTGGTGTGTCCGGGGTTGTCCACGGACGGGCGCGAGTGAAGGCGGATGCGGAACTGGAGTTGCCGGGGCCTGCTGGCGCATTCGAGCACGGGTGACACAAGGGGGACTCTATGAAACAAGACCTGGATCGTCTGATGGAGGAGCGCGGGCTGGACACAATCCTCGTCGCGGGGAAAGTGCACGGCAACCCGGCCATGTACTACATGACCAATGGCGCAGGACTTATAGGTGGGCGCGTGCTCAAGAAGCGGGGCGAGGAACCTGTGCTTCTGTGTTCACCGATTGAGCGAGAGGAGGCCGCCGCCAGCGGTCTCACCGTCGTGAACATGAACAAGTACGACTTTGTGAGCATCCTGCGCGAAGCGGATAACCGGCTGGCTGCAATCGTAGCACTGTATCGCCGGATGTTTGCCGACCTGGGGGTGAGTGGTCGGGTTGGCTTCTATGGGCTGATGGACCGGGGCAGTGCCTGGGTGATGCTCAATGCGCTGGATGCGCAACTGGAGGACATTGAGGTCTACGGCGACTTCGACGTGACGTTGATTGACGCCGCCCGCGCCACCAAGGACCCCGCCGAGGCCGGGCGCATCCGGGAGGTGGGCCGGCGCACCTGTGAGATTGTGTCCCGAACGGTCGAGTTCCTGAAGTCACACAGGGTGCAGGACGAGATGCTGGTACAGGCCGATGGCGCCCCGCTGACCATCGGGCGGGTGCACGAGGAGATCAGCCGGTTCATCGCCGAGGAGCGACTGGAGGACCCCGAGGGCTTCATCTTCGCCATCGGGCGCGACGCGGGTGTCCCCCACAGCAAGGGCCGGCCCGACGACGTAGTCGCCTTGGGCAAGGCGATTGTCTTCGACATCTTCCCCTGCGAGGCTGGCGGCGGCTACTTCTTCGACATGACCCGCACCTTCTGCCTGGGCTACGCGCCGCCGGAGGTCGAGAAAGCCTATCGGGAGGTGCACGAATGTGTGGAGAGTCTCGTCGAGGCCTACGAGGTAGGGACGGAAACACGACGCTACCAGCAGATGACCTGCGAGTTCTTCGAGAGCCGCGGTCATCCCACCATCGCCAGTGATACCAAGACCGAGGCCGGCTACGTGCACACCGTGGGCCACGGGTTGGGGCTGGCGATACACGAGGAGCCGCGCTTCGGCGACGTGCCCGCCAACACCGACGTGCTGAAGACTGGTCACGTCTTCACCTGCGAGCCGGGGCTGTATTACCCCGAGCGGGGCTTCGGCATTCGCATCGAGGATGTGATCTGGATTGACCCTGAGGGCGTAGTGCACAACTTGACCGACTTTCCGAAGGAGTTGGTGGTGGAGATGAAGAGATGGAAGAAATAGTGATGGAGGCAACAGTTTTAGATAGCACCCACTTGATGCTTGCGCGCTCCCTCCCGGAGAATTGGGGACAGCGGCTGCTCGTCCGCATTGCGCCTATGTCTGCTAAACACGCTGAGACAGGGCATCTCCTGCGTGAGCTCGAAGCAGCATACCTGGCGATGTCTGAGCAGGAGCGCCAGGCTGAGGTTGCCCTGGCCGAGGAGGGACTGCGGGCGCAACCCGACCTGGCTGAAGCATTTCCAGAGGAGACTGAATGGCCGTGGTGGGAGTGACGCGGGGTGACATCTGGCTCGTGGACCTGAACCCGGTGCGCGGCAGCGAACAGCGTGGTGTTTGTCCCTGTCTGGTGGTCAGCAACGATGTCACGAACGAGCATGCGCCGACTGTCTGTGTGGTGCCGCTCACCAGCAATCTGGCAGGCCGTAGATTTCCCACCAATGTCTTGCTGACGCGAGAGGACACTGGTTTGAAGCGCGACTCGCTCCTGCTGGGTGGTCAGATACGAACGGTGGCCAAAGAACGCCTGCTGCGGAGGCTGTCGGTTCTCCGAATCGAACGAATTTCCGACGTTGAAACGGCTCTAGGATTGTATCTGGGCATAATGGAGTGAATAATGGCTGTGACCCGCATCCTCGCTATCGAAACCTCTTGCGACGAGACCGCCGCTGCTGTGGTTGAGGACGGGCGGCACATTCTCTCCAACGTCGTCGCCTCGCAGGTCGAACTGCACGCCCGCTACGGCGGTGTCTTTCCCGAGATTGCCTCTCGCGCCCACATTGAGGCCATCGTGCCTGTGATCGAGCAGGCGATGCGGGAGGCGCACCTGGGCTTCGATGACCTGGACAGTGTGGCCGTGACCTATGGGCCGGGGCTGGCGGGCTCGCTCCTCGTGGGGGTCAACGCGGCCAAGGGGCTCGCGCTGGGGCGCAACCTGCCGCTGGTAGGGGTCAACCACCTGGAGGCGCACATCTACGCCCACTGGTTGGAGGTGGAAAGCGAGGGTGCAGCAATTCCCCCCCCGCAAGCGGGTGGGACTGGGGGGGGGCTGGAGTTCCCGCTGCTGGCGCTCAACGTCTCCGGCGGCCACACCGAACTGGCGCTGATGCGCGATCACGGTCAATATCAGATTTTGGGTCGCACCATCGACGATGCCGCCGGCGAAGCGTTTGACAAAATAGCCCGCTTGCTGGGCCTGGGTTATCCCGGCGGCCCGGCGGTGCAAAAGGCGGCTCAAGAGGGAAACG
>CAYLPU010000098.1:0-19388 GCA_964385635.1 uncultured Anaerolineales bacterium | reverse complement strand
CAACCCACCTTCCCGGAGGCTTCAGGGCCTCCGGGAAGGTAGGCCTGCCCAGAGCATACATCCGCCGATTTGCCGATTTGCCGATTTGACAAAGGAGACTCGAACATGACCCAAATAACAAAGTATGCCCGCACCAAACTCGCCACCACATCCGTCTGTATCCTGCTCGCCCTCGCGCTGCTGCCACTGGTGGCGTTAGCCGCGGAACTTCCGCCGCCACCACCACCTCCGCCTTTGCCAGCCCCAGCCAACATCACTGGAGCGACGCTCGAGTTGCACGTCCAGTTCAGCCAGGCGTGGCCCTGGGCCACCGTTTCCTGGCAAGACCTGTGGACCGTCGTCCAACGTCAGAAAAGCATAGGAGGGGACTGGTGCGACGTCGCGGGGTGGCAGGGCGGACTGGATGGCGTCGCAGTCGGTACAGACGGCGAGATCACAGGCCAGAAGGCCTGGTGGGTCGCCAAAGAAGACCTGGGCCGGGGGACGTACCGCTGGCTGGTCTACGACGGGGAAGGGGGCGACCTGCTCGCCACGAGCGATCCGTTCTATCTGCCCGACGCCTCTGGCAGGCCCGTGACGGTCGAGGTCCCGCTCGTGCCGTAGGACGTCTGCCGGTTCCCAATCTGAGGTGCGGCTTGAGGAGAAAGCATCCCCAGACGCGGCTTGAGGAGAAAGCACTCCCACAACACCCATAACGAGAGCAGGATTGGCAGAATTTTCGGATCCCGTTAATTCTGTTAGTCCTGCTCTGTCTCGATAGCGCATTTATCCGCTAATTCGCAGTACCGCAAAAGTCGCCCTGACGGTTGACCGTCATTCTGAGCGTAGCGAAGAATCTCCTTAGTACTGTGGTCGAGACCCTTCGCTTTCCTTCGTTTCACTCAGGACAAGCTGCTCAGGGTGACAGGGTGAGTTTTGCGCCATTGCAGGGAGAGTTACTTGAATACAGATATTGGTCTATTCGACAACCTTGCCCTACCGCACGGCCGCTGCCACGATGTTGTTCACGGTGCTCGGTGCCAATGACAATGGCCCGTAGTTCTGAAGAGCCGAATGACGGGAAATCTGTCACGTTCGTCGGGAGCGGCGCTGGGGCGGGCGACCGCCCCGGCGACCATGACTTAGCCGCGCGCTCAGGCTACTGGACTCACTGCCAAAACCTTTACTTCCCTCTCAAGCTGTCCTTCAAGACGATCCTTCTCTACTTCAAGGTCATAACGCGCCTGCAGGTTCAGCCAGAAACGCTCCGATAGACCAAAATACCGCGACAACCTAAGTGCTGTGTTGACAGTGATTGAACGATTGCCGTGAACAATCTCATTGATGCGACGTGGATGTACGCTGATATCTTTGGCTAGCCGATACTGACTGATTCCCATTGGCTTGAGAAACTCTTCCAGTAGAATCTCACCAGGGTGAACGGGTTCAAACTTCATCTTGGTCATATCTCTGCCTCCTAGTGGTAGTCCACAATCTCAACGTCGTAGACGTCCCTCTCGCTCCACCGAAAACATATCCGCCACTGATCATTGATACGGATGCTGTATTGGCCTTCACGGTCTCCAGATAGCTTTTCAAGACGATTGCCAGGAGGGATACGAAGATCGTCTAACTGTTCCGCAGCGTCGAGTATCGCAAGTTTTCGCCAAGCTACGCGATGTAGGCTTGGGGGAAATCGCCGCGAGAATTGGCGTGAAAAGATCCGTTCCGTTTCTTTGTTGCGGAAGCTCTTAATCATGAACTAATGATAACGCACCACGCTATTATTGTCAAGCGTTATTACCCAATGGTTTTCTGGCAATAGCGCAAAACCTGCCCTGTCACCCTGAGCAGCTTGTCCTGAGTGAAACGAAGGAAAGCGAAGGGTCTCCACCACCGTGATAGGGAGATTCTTCGCTACGCTCAGAATGACGGTCAACCGTCAGGGCGACTTTTGCGGCACTGCGTTAATTCTGTTAATCCTGCTCTAATTCTGCTAATCCCGCTCTGTCTTGCCCCCGCTTGGAACAGAGACGGTTCTATGTTACAATTGCTGGGCACCCCGGCCCGAAGAGCCGGGGATGGGAACCCACCCCAGCGCCGCCTCTTCAGGGCAGCGCGACACGGAGGTAAACGATATGCCCAAACTGCAAGCGTACTTCTCCCAACGCACCGAGGAAATCCTCGAGTTGCTGCGCCAGTTGGTAGAGATCGAGTCCCCCAGCACCGACAAAGCAGCCACCGACCACATCGGCCGGTTCGTCGCCCAGGTCGCCCGCGATGCTGGCGCCGACGTGACCACCGTCCCCCAGGAACAGCGGGGCGACCACCTGCTGGCCCGCTGGGGGGAAGGCGAGGGAGGCTTCCTGCTGTTATGCCACCTGGACACCGTCTGGCCGTTGGGGACACTGGCCGACCGTCCCTGGCGGGTGGAGGGGGAACGAGCCTTCGGCCCCGGCTGCTACGACGACAAAGCCAGCGCGGCCATCATCCTGATGGCGTTGAAGGGGTTGCGAGACCTGGAAATGCCCCCCAGCCGCCCGGTGACGGTTCTCTTCAACTCCGACGAGGAGGTGGGGAGCGGCTCCTCCCGCTCGCTCATCGAATCGGAGGCGGCCCAGGCAGGGGTGGTTTTCTGCGTGGAACCGGCCCTGCGAGATGGCTCGTTCAAGGTATGGCGGAAGGGGACCGGTCTCTACACGATCACCGCGCTGGGGCGGGCGACCCACGCCGGGGCCGATCACGAGAAAGGGATCAACGCTATTGAGGAACTGGCCCACCAGGTGCTGCGGCTTCAGGGGATGACCGACTACGAAGCCGGCACTACCGTCAGCGTCGGCCGGGTGCAGGGCGGCACGCGCACCAACGTCGTGCCGGACCGCGCCGAGGCGCTGGTCGACGTCCGGGTGCGAACCGCGACGGAAGGGAAGCGAATGGTCGCGGCCATTGAGGGATTGGAGCCGATCCTGCCCAGGGCGCGCATCACCATCGAGGGAGGGCTGAGCCGCCCGCCGATGGAGGAATCACCGCTGACGCTGGAGCCTTTCCGGCGGGCGCAGGAGATCGGAGCCGACCTGGGGCTCACGCTGACGGCCAGTGGTTCCGGCGGCGCTTCCGACGGCAACTTCACCGCCGCCCTGGGGGTTCCCACGCTGGACGGCCTGGGGGCGGTGGGGGACGGGGCCCACAGCCCCGACGAGTATGTGCTGGTCGCCAGCCTATCGGAGCGAACGGCCCTCATGGCTGCCTTGCTGTCCCGCTGGTAGACAAGTCTTCCGCATCAACGGGCGGCTGCGCTGCCACAGCCAGGCCGTCTGCGCCAGTCGGGCGGTTCCCAGAGCCGTCAGACCGACGTACAATCCCGTCATCCGCCCCCAGGCCGCGCCAGCCCACAGAATCGTGCCACTGACGAACAGGTATATCACGACTGCCTCGGTGATGCCCCGGGTGCGGCGGCTATGGACGATCGCGCCCTGGTACCAACTTTGCAGGACGTTCAAGCCAGGCAGCGGCAGTGCAATCCACAGGCCCATGCAAGCCAGCGTAACCAATCGTGGGTTCAGCGCCGACACACGCCCGAACCAGAACGTCGCCAGAGGCGTGGCCGCTATGATCAGCAGCAGGCTGGTCGTCAGCGTGGTCAGCAAAGCCGTGAAGCGGCGCAAGTTGCGCGCAGCAAACGGCTCGTCCAACAGCGCGATGACGACCTCGTTGTACGCCATCCCCACGCTCCGCAGGATGAAAACGAGCCCGGATACAACCGACCACACCGCCAACGACTCCAGCGCACCGGGCATACGGCTGAGGGCGGCGCTGCCTATCGGCTGCACCATCAGATACAGGAGTGAGGTCATCGCCAGCGGGACGTAGAATTCAAGGAAGGCGCGGAAGGTCAAGGACTGCTTGATGGGCGCTGCCTGCCTGAGTTGGTCGCGCAACACGGGCCGCACGCGCAGCCCGGCATAGATCGCCTCACTGACGACACCAGCGACGAGGGTACTGGCCGCAACGACGATGCCGGGGATGGTGCCGCTCAGGTAGCCTATCGCCAGCACCAGTCCACCGGCGGTCAGCCGGACCAGGGTACCCAACCCCACCGCCCGCGAGTGACCGAATCGGATCAGCACGCCCTGGTTGAAGCGGCGATAGGCGATCGCCCACGTCCAGGGGACCATAATCATCAGGCCTACCCGGGCCGGTTCGACAATCTCCGCCGGTGCACCGATCAACCTGACGACGATGACGTAGTAAAGCGGCGTGAAAGCGACCAGCACGTGCAACGCGGTCAGGAGCGCCCCCGCGCGCATCATAAAGCGGCGCAACCTGAGATACGAGTCCCAGTCCTTGCTGAGCGCGGTCGAGGCAGACAGAAGCATAATGATCGGCGCTTCGATGAGCAGCGACAGGGAATAGACGACGCCAACAGCCGCCAGGTTGATCTCCGGTTCGACCAGCCGGGCCACAACGGCGCTCAGCGCGGGGGATTCTACAGCCATCAGCATCCAACTACCGGCCAGCGGCCACCAGGTCTGCACAATACGGCGCATGGACAACGGTGCTCGGATGTCGTCTTCGGTCGGGCAATGATCAGTAGTCAATGGTCATACGGCCTCTTGTTTCACCGGGCAGGTCTTGTCATACCTGGCAGTAAACAGGCACAAATAGCACACGGATACACACAGAGGACAGGAATCATGCAGTGCCGCAAAAGTCGCCCTGACGGTTGACCGTCATTCTGAGCGTAGCGAAGAATCTCCCTATCACGGTGGTGGAGACCCTTCGCTTCGCTCAGGGTGACAGGGCGGGTTTTGCGCTATTGCGGAATTATATATCCCATCACACAACTCGTCAAACCATCCATTCGCCCATTTGCGATGAATTGTGCTATAATAAGCGAGACGTCAGGCTAGACCTGACAGGTTTTAGCAAGAGCGCGTGAGATCATGGGGCACATTAGAGGCAAATTGGCGGCAATAGCCATGACTTCCTAAACCTGTCAGGTCTTGTTACAGCAAAGGAGTTCACCATGCGTTTCCTCGTCACCGGCGGGGCCGGATTTCTCGGCGTGGCCCTCGCCAACCGACTGGCCCACGACGCGCACCAGGTGCGGGTCATTGACGACCTCAGCGCGGGTGACCCTGCCCGATTGGACAAGCGGGTGCTTTTCACCCGGGGCGACGTGGCCAACCGGCCCAAATTATGGACGCTCTTGCAGGACGTGGACTGCGTCTACCACCTGGCAGCCCGGGTCCAGGTCTCCGAATCCATCCTCTACCCACGCGAGTACAACGAAGTCAACGTCGGTGGCACCGTCAGCGTGATGGAGGCGATGCGGGACGCAGGGGTACACCGAGTGGTCCTTACCTCCTCCGGTGCCGTCTACGGCGAGCAGGCCCACCAGCCGGTGCGGGAGGATCAGACCCCCAACCCTCAATCTCCCTACGCGGTGAGCAAACTGGCCGCCGAGTACTACGTCCGCACCATCGGCGCTCTGTGGGGCATTGAGACGGTGATCTTGCGTATCTTCAACGCCTACGGGCCGGGCCAGAACATGCCCCCCTCCCACCCGCCGGCGGTGCCGCGCTTCCTGCACCAGGCGCTGCAGAACGGGTCATTGGTCATCTTCGGCGGCGGCGGGCAGACCCGCGACTTCGTCTACGTAGACGACGTAGTGGAGGCATTGGTGGCGGCCGCATCCGCCTCCGATGTGGATCGCCGCATCATCAACGTGGGCAGTGGCTGCGAGACCAGCATCAACGAACTGGCCGCGCTGGTGGCGGAGGTAGTGGGGCGAGAGGCAGAGGTGCTTCACAGCCCGGCCGAGAGCGGCGGTGTATCCCACCTCCGCGCCGACATCGCCATCGCGCGCCGGCTGTTGAACTACAAGCCGCGCGTGAACCTGATGCAAGGGCTGCGCCTGACGCTGGAACGCGACCCTCGCTTCCAACGGTAAAGCGATGGACCACTTGAGCCACGACTTCTTCGCCCGCGACACGCTCACCGTCGCCCGCGAACTGCTGGGGCAGCGACTGGTGCGGGTGTTGGATGGAGAACGTCTTTCCGGGCGCATCGTCGAGGTCGAAGCCTACGTCGGGGAGAACGACCGGGCCTCGCACGCCCGTTGCGGCATTACCCGCCGCAACGCGCCGATGTACGGCCCGCCCGGTCATGCCTACATCTACTTTGTCTATGGGATGCACCACTGTCTCAACACCGTCACCGAGCGGGAGGGCTATCCGGCAGCGGTACTCATCCGTGCACTGGAACCGCTGGAGGGGCTCGAAGCGATGCGTGCGCTGCGCAGTCCTGAGTCCGCCGCAGGACGACGCGGTGGCAGGCCGGACGTGTGGCTCACCAGCGGCCCGGCCCGCCTGTGCCAGGCGTTCGGGATTGACCGGCGGTTCGACGGGGCCGACCTGTGCGCGCCCGGTGCGCTCCTGTTCATTGAGCAGGATGCCGCCGTGCCTGACGAGGCCATCGCCACCGGACCGCGGATCGGTGTGCGAGGGGATGAGGTGGCGCTGACCGTCCCGTGGCGGTTCTACGTCTGGGACAACCGGTACATCTCGCGTTGATGGGAGATCACAATAGGAAAAGGAGAACAGCGATGTTAAACGGCAAAGGGTTATGGACCCGTGGCAAGAAGGAACTGGCCCGGGCGATCAGGATCGCTCCCAAAATGGGCGCGACTCACATCATATACAAGGTCGGGCAGGGCGCGACCTACTACCCTGGAACGGCCCAGGCCGCCCAGAGCATCGCGGCAGCGGGTGTGATCCCTTTCGCATGGGTGTATCTGCTGCTGGATGATCCCCAGGCGGAGGCCCAGGTCGTCGTGGGGGCCTTCCAGGATGGCTTCCAGGGCTTTGTATTCGACACCGAGGCAGACCGGTGCCGCAATCGCTTTGAACAGGCCACCCAACTGGGCCAATACCTCCGCGTCGCCGGACTCGACCTGAACAAACTGTACAACTGCTCCTTCCCCAACATCTCTCTGCATCGTGGCCTGCCCTACGACCAGATGAACGGGTTTTGCAAGGGCGGTTTGATGCCGATGTCCTACGGCACCTTCTTCACGCCCGAAAGCAGTGTTCCCCCCGACCAGCAGGCACAGCGCGTGATTGACGAGTGGACCTACGGCCACTACGAGTACTGGTGCCGTCGTTGGGGCTACCGCCCGCCGCTGTATCCGGTATTGGGCCCTTACCACGACGAGTACGGTCACGTGCGCATGAGTCCCGGGGAGTTCCAGGTCTGGCTCGACCGGCTGGCGGCGCACCGCCCGACGTTTTTCAGCATCTTCACCGCTGCCGCGATCAACGACGACCTCCTGCCGCTCATCCGTGCCTGCCCACTGGGCCAGGTCACCAGGAGTGTCCCGACCAGCATACAGGTGAAGGTAATTAGCCCAGAGGCGGGCTTCCTGAACGTCCGCCCCACCCCTTCCACCGATCGGCCTCCAATCACACTGGTAGACGATGGAACAGTGCTGGACGCCCTGGAGTCGGGGGCAGACGTGCGGGCGAAGGTGGGGCAGGAAGGCCAGTGGCTCCACGTCCGTACTCCCGAAGACATCAAGGGTTACGTCGCGGCCTGGTATCTCCATCTCCACGAGGAGGCCGTCGATTCTGGCGTGCAGGTGGAGGTGGTAAGCCCGGAGGTGGGCTTCCTGAACGTCCGCCCGACCCCGTCCACCGAACAGCCTCCCATCACGCGGGTTGGTGACGGGGCGGTGCTGGATGCTCTGGAACCGGAGGCGAACGTGCGGACGAAGGTGGGGCAGGAAGGCCAATGGCTCCACGTCCGCACCTCTGACAATATCGAGGGCTTCGTCGCGGCCTGGTACCTGCGTCTTCACGAGGAACCGGTTGTGGCTGGCGTGCAGGTGGAAGTGGTTAGCCCGGAGGTGGGTTTCTTGAACGTGCGGCCGACCCCGTCCACCAAACGGCCTCCCATCACGCAGGTGGATGATGGGAGCGTGATGGAATCTCTGGAATCGGAAAAGAACACGCGGGCAAAGGTAGGGCAGGAGAACCAGTGGCTCCACGTCCGCACCCTTGACAATATTGAGGGCTTCGTCGCGGCCTGGTACTTGTGCCTCCACAAGGAGGAAGATATCGGTGCCCCGATTCCCCACCTGGTCGTCCGCAGCGCTGCCGGGCTGAACGTGCGGCGTGGGCCGGGGATGCACTCCCCTATCTGGCGCGTGGTGAACAAGACTGTGTTGGAGGTGCGTGAAAACCCCAAGAAAGTGGAGGGCAAGATAGGGAAGGACCAGTGGATCCACATCCGCACCCCCAGTCTGCGCGAGGGGTACGTGAACGGGCTGTACGTACGGGCCAAGCAACTGGCCGACAAGCGGAAGCCGGTGAGCGACACCGGCCTGCCTCAGGGGGAGTGCGCCTGGATCTTCGGCATCCACGCCGCCGGCGCCACCACCCCAGCCGATTTTCGCTCCCTCTTCCAAAACAAACACAAGACCGGCTGGGTGCTCTTCACCGAGGCGATAGGCGCTGACCTCCATCACGGTGGCGGTCACGACTACACCCCGTGGTCCCACAGCGGTTACGGCGTCATCGTGCGCCTCAACCACAGTTACGAGCCGAGCGGCACGCTGCCGGTTCGCGCCAGGTATGCCGACTTCGCTCACGCCTGCGCCCGCTACGTTCAGAATTCCCAGGGGGCCCACATCTGGATCATCGGTAACGAGCAGAACAACGTGCGCGAGCATCCCGGCGGGGCCGAGAACCCGATCGAGCACATCACCCCGCAGATGTACGCCGAAGCGTTCAACCTGGCCCGCCAGCGCATCAAGGAGGTGCAGCCAGAGGCCATCGTCGTGCCCGGCGCGGTCGACCCCTATAACACCTACCCCTGGAAGCTGTCGGGCAACCAGCGCAACCGCCCGCTGGAGTACTTCAAGGAGATGCTCAGTTACATTGACGATCTGGATGGCATTACGCTGCACACTTACACACATTGGCTCGACGTCGGCTTGATCACCAAGCCAACCGTCTTCCAGGACCAGTTCCTACAGCCAGGCACGCCCAAGGAGCACCACTACGATTTCCAGGCCTACCGGGCCTTTGCGGAGGCTATCCCGAAGAAATGGCGCGACCGCCCGATCTACATCACCGAGACAAACCATTGGGTGGCGTTGGAGCACCAGCCACGCAATTCGAATGAGGAACGTAAGGTTGGCTGGGTGGACAAGGACAGGGGCTGGGTGCAAGCAGCCTACGCGGAGATTCAGCGCTGGAACAGCACCCCCCATGCCCAACAGATCCACTGCCTGTTGCTCTACCGTTGGACAGGCGACGCCTGGGCGATTGAGCGCCTGGGGAGGCTACACGAGGACATCAGGAAAGCGCTGGACCACGATTACCGCTGGCGGCGTTAGGCGGCGTCCCGCGACGCATACTTGACTCGTAAGCGTTCAGCCCCCTCTCCCTGGCAGGGAGAGGGTTGGGGTGAGGGTGGAGATTTCTCTCGAAAAAGACTGAATTTACGAGCTCTTTCGCCAGTTTTGCAGACTTTACCCTCCCCCTGCCCCTCCCTGGGAGGGAGGGGGGAACGCTTACTCTCAGTCAAACACCCCGATGTCTTCAAATACTGAAGCGCCGCTTAAGAATCTCTGCGCCTCTGCGTCAAAAATCGCCCCTTTTGCAGGGGTTGAAAATCTTGACCATCGGATTGATTGTGGTATAATGTGATTGCGCCGGCGTAGCTCAAGCGGCAGAGCAACTGACTTGTAATCAGTAGATCATGGGTTCGAGTCCCATCGCCGGCTTGAGCGATGGTTTGCTGTTTGCGGCTGGTCGTCAGGCAAGCGGGGAAGAAGTTGGCTGACGGTTGGCCGCTAGCAGCCAACTGCTAGATGGGTCGGTGTCCCGAGCGGCAAAGGGGGCGGACTGTAAATCCGCTGGCACAGCCTTCGAAGGTTCGAGTCCTTCCCGGCCCACCTTACTGCCCTACCCTATCGGGTGGGGCATTTCGTTTTGAGAGCACAGAGGGATGGGGCCAGTTTGTCTTCCCGTGGGCGGACCTCGTCCGGGCGGAGTGGGCAAATGAGGGCGGGCTAACCGAGTTGGACCCGGCGCGGGCGACCGGCTTCGGATTCAGCCTCGGCGCGGGTGAGACCCGCAACGAAGGGACTCTCTGGGTGGATGACATCGGTCTTGTCACCGGCGAGGCACAGCCGCCGCCCGGAGAAACCCCGCCAGCCGTTCCTGTCGAGGAAGAACCGTCCGGCGGACTCTGCCCCTTCTCCGCGTTGGTGTTGCCGTTGGGGATGGTAGGAGTCTTGCTCTATCGTCGTCGCCGGTCGCCGGTCACCTGACCGACCCTCACCGCCCCACATCTGCAGTAGCACGGATGATCTCTGCCGCGATCTGGTCGAGAGGCAATGAGATGTCCACCCCGCCCAGTTCCACCGCCCGGCGGGGCATGCCGTAGACTACTGATGTGGCTTCGTCCTGCGCCACCGTGTACCCTCCCCCCTCGTGGATAGCGCGCAGACCCAGCGCACCGTCATCGCCCATGCCGGTGAGGATCACTCCGCAGGTCTCGGCCGCGCAGCAGTTGGCAATCGAGTGGAACAGCACATTCGCTGAGGGACGGTGTAACGTGTCGGACGGCTCGGATCTCAACCGCGCCACCAGGCCGACGCTCGCGCGGCATCCTGAGCCGGCCGGGGATCGGGCCACTGTCAGGTGAACTCCCGCCGGTGAGACCAGCGCCACGCCGGGTGTGATCGGCGCACAATCCTCGGCCTCGCGGACGGTGATCTGCGACAGTTCGTCCAGCCGGTCGACCAGCGCGTGGGTGAACCCGACGGCAATGTGCACTACAACGACCAGCCCAGCGTTGAGGTCGGCCGGCAGGCGCGTCAGTAAGTGCTGGAGCGCCATCGGGCCGCCGGTCGAGGCAGCGATGGCGATCAACCTTCTCTGGAAACGACCACCGACCACAGACCTGACAGGTTTCGGAAAACCTGTCAGGTCTTGTGTCAGGTCCTGGACAATGGCCCGGAACCTGTCGCGAGTTACGTCTACACCGGCTGCGATTTTGATCTTGCTGGCATAGGCGGTCCTGATCTTCTCCACCAACTCGCCGCGTACTGTGTGAATGTCGAGCGAGACTGGGCCGGAAGGTTTGGTCACGAAGTCAATCGCGCCCAGAGCCAGTGCCTCCAGTGTTACTCGCGCTCCCTCACGGGAGGTAGCGCTCACGATCACGACCGAGGTTGGGGCTTCGCGCATGATGTGCTTGAGCGCCGTCAGCCCATCCATCACCGGCATCATCAAGTCCAGCGTCACCACGTCCGGCCGCAATTCTTTGACCTTCTGCAAACCCTCGGCCCCATCCGCAGCGGTACCCACTACCTCAATCTCCGGGTCGCTTTCGAGAATACGTGGCAAATTGCGGCGCAGGAAGAGCGAATCGTCTACCACCAGCACGCGGATCTTCTTCAAATCCAGGGCTCCTTTGCACCTCGCGTTTGACGTTTCACGTTTCACGCCTCACGTCTCACATCCAGTGTCCGCCAACAGCCTCTGAACGTCCAATTCGATCAGCATCCGTCCGTCCAGCATGACCACCTGATCGTAGTATTCCGGGTCAATCCGGGCCACGCCCGGCGGGGCAGGCTGAAAGTCGGCCTGGGGCAGCCGCGCCAGGCCGCGCACGCTGTCCACCCACAGGGCCACCGGATAGCCCGGCCCCTTGAGGACAATCAGCCGATTATCTCGATGGCCTGTAGTAACGACTTCAGTCGTTGTTGAAGCGGAAGAAACGACTGAAGTCGCCACTACGAACCCGTTGAAGCCAAATTTTCGACGCAGGTCAATCACCGGCAGCACAACCCCACGCAGATTGATCAGCCCGAGGACGTGCGGCTCCACGTTCGGCAAGGGCATGATCGCTGGCGGTTCGCGGATCTCGGCCACATCGGTGACAGGGACGCCGTATAATTCGCCGCTCAGTTCAAACGTTACCAGACTGCGCAGGCGGTGTCCTGAGCCTGTCGAAGGATCGGCGCGTGCCCGTTCCTGCTCCGCCTCTGCCGCCTCGGCATCCACCTCGCCGGAGAATAGAGTCTCAAGCGTTCCCTGCGCTGGGGCCGGTCTCCGACCGTGCCCCCTGGTTTCCCGCTGAGAGACAGCCGCCTGGTCATAGGCGTCCAACTCACCCAACTCGCGCTGCTCGCCCGGTGTGAGCAATCGCTCCAGATCGAGCATCACGAGCAACCGGTCACCCAGGTGGGCCATGCCCTGGAGATAGTCGCTGCATAGCTTACCGTCAACGCCGGCCATGACCGGCGAAGGCACTTCAAAGTCGTGCGTCTTCACCCAAGCCAGTTCGGACGCCGAGTCCACCAAAAAACCCACCGGGCCGACCGGCAGCCTGGCGATGATCACGCAGGTCTCGGCCGTCGGCGGGCTCACGCCCAGGCCCAGGTGCTTGCGTAGGTCCACAACTGGCACGATGCGTCCCCGCCGTTTGACCACCCCCTCAATGCACTCCGGCGCGCCATCCACGTGCATCAGGCCTGTCCTGGGATCAGCCGCAGGATCGGTGGGCCGGATGATCTCCTGCACCATGGCCACATCTATCACGTATTCGTGGTCTGCCATTTTGAAGACCACTACCCGCAGGTCAGGCTGAGCATACTTTTTGATTTCGGATTTCGGATTATCCTCCGCAATCCGCAATCCCCAATCCGCGTCTGTCGCTTTTCCCAGTAGAGCCATCGGTGTTCACACCTTGAATCGGCCGGCTGCCTCTTTGAGCCGCTCGGCCAGGTTGGACAACTCGACGCCAATTTGAGCCGTCTCCCGCGTGGCGGTGGCCGTCTGCTGGCTGCCATCCACCATAGCGTCAATCGAGTTGGCGATCTCCTCGCTCGCCCGTGACTGTTCCTCGGTCGCGGACGAAATGGACTGCACCACGTCATTGACCGATGCCGATGCCTCCACGATCTCGTCCAGCGATGCGCCAGATTCTTTGGCCAGGCTAGCGCCCTTGGAGATGGCCTCGGCCGCAGCCTGGGTGTCGGCCTGCACCGCGCCGATCAACTCAGCGATCTCGCCGGTGGCCTGGCTGGTGCGCCCGGCCAACTGGCGAATCTCCTCGGCTACCACGTCGAAGCGCGCTCCGGCCGCGCCAGCCCCGGCAGCCTCAATGGCTGCGTTGAGCGCCAGGATGTTCGTCTGGGCGGCGACGTCTTGAATGAGATTGACGATCGTGTCAATCTCGTCCGAACGAGCACGCAAACGCTGCATGATCTCGTCGGCCCGTTCGAGTTCGTCGGCTGTGTCGGCGACCAGTGCTCCTCCGGCCTGGGCGCGTTGGCTGGAGTCGGTCGTGGCCTGGGCGGCCAGTTCGGCGTTGCGCGCCACCTCCCGGATGGTTGTCGCCACCTCCTCCACACCGGTGGAGGTGCGGCTGATCTCGTCGGACTGGGTGGCCGTGGTGCGGGATAGTTCCTCCGAGGAACTGGCCAATTCGGCGGCGGTGGTCGAGAGCCGGACGGCGTCGTCGCGCAGGCTGCCGATGATCTTGCGCCAGGTGACAATCGCCGTGCCCAGTGCCACGGTCAACTCACCCACCTCATCTCTGGATGTGGACTGGACCTCCCGGGTCAGATCACCATCGGCCAGTCCAGTGGCTACGTCACGCAGAGACAGAATCGGGCGGGTGATTGAGCGGGCAATCCAAACAGCCGCCGCCGACACCCCGACGGCTGCCACCAGTGCGATGATCAGCATCTGCGATGCGAGGCGCTGCACCGAGGCAAAGGCCTCATCCGCATCGATCTCGGCCACGATGCACCAATCTACGTCTGCGATGTTCAGTGGTGCATAAGCTGAGAGCACCTCTACACCACGGTAGTTTTTGATCACGTGCTCGCTGGTTGCGCCGGCGAAGGCGGCGCGCACAGCCTCAGTGTCCACCTTTTGCCTAAAGATGCTGCTCTCCTCGGAGAAGCGCGAGTCCGAGCGCATGAGCAAGTCTTCCCCGACGAGGTAGGTTTCGCCCGATTCACCCATACCAGAGCGCCCTTGCATAATGATGTCGATCTGGTCAATCGGCAGTTGGAAGATCAGCACGCCGACCAGTTCAGAGCCGTCAAAGACAGGTGAGGCCACGAACGAGGCCGCACCTTTGGAAGGCTCGTAATAGGCAAAATCCTCCAGCAACGTGAAGTCCCGGCTGGTGGCAGTTACCGCCGTCTGGAAAGCCTGGCCGATGTTGCTGCTGGCGTAAGCGCCGTTCCTCAGGCTGGTGCCAAAGTCATCCTCCTTGAACACGCTGTAGACGATAACCCCAGCATGTGGTTCGACCAGGAAGATGTCGTAGTAGCCGTAGGTTACCAGGTATTCCCTGAATAAGGAGTGGTACTGGGCGTGTATTGCGCTGTGGGCACTGCCATCGCTGGCGTCCGCCAGGTCTGGTTTTCCGAGGTACAGGGAACGATAGGCGTTCATAGCCCCAACCTCGTCTGTGCCCAGAGTCTCGACGTCGGCTATGACAGCCTCGTCAAACGCGCGCATCGCGGCGACAGTAGACGGGTTCGCGGACAGGGCTTTGACGTCACCCAGACGCTCGCTGAAGTAGCGTTCGATCTGGTCGGCCTTGATATCGCGCGCAGCGACGAGCCTGGCGGTGCTCTCGGCCTTCAGAGCGCTTTGGCCGCTCAGGTAGGCGACCAGCCCTCCAGCGGAAAGCGGCACCAACGCCAGTACCAGGAACCAGAAGACCAGGCGGCGGGTCAGGCCGCTGCCCAATAAGTCACGGATGGTGTTCATTTTCCTGTACCTCCTGCTTTTGATTTCAGAATTCGGATTGCGGATTTCGGACTGTTATTCTACAATCCACACTTTAGTCAGTTCGTCAATACCCCCTCCACATCCAGGATCAGTGTCACCGAGCCGTCTGGCAGGACGGCAGACCCCTCGACGCCTCGCACCGTGCCCAGGTATGGACTGAGGGGCTTGATGACCACCTGCTGTTTGCCCACCAATTCGTCCACCACCAGTACCTCATCTCTGCCGGCCCGGCGAACCACGATCCCATTTCGGATTTCGGATTGCGGAGACGTTCCGAAACCCGAATTCCGAATTCCGAAATCGGATAGTCGGCGTACAGGCAGGGCTACATCACGCACGAAGAGCACCTCCCCCTGCTGCATGGTCTGGATAGCATCGGGCGCGATCTGCAGCGTCTCGCGCACGACGTGCAGCGGCAAAGCGTAGGTATACCCGCCCACACGCACCAACTGCACTTGCAGAATCGCCAGCGTCAGTGGCAGTTTGATCACGAAGGTCGTCCCCTGGCCGATGGCAGTTTCGATGCTCACACTCCCACGCAAGCGGTGCACGTTCTGCTTCACCACGTCCAGACCCACCCCCCGGCCAGACACGTCCGTCACCGTGGCGGCGGTGCTGAAGCCGGACGTAAAGATCAGATGGATGGCTTGCTCGTCCGATAGGGCCGTCGCCTCCTCGGCCGAGTACAGGCCGCGCTCCACGGCCACGCGGCGCACCCGCTCAGGGTCAATGCCGCCACCGTCGTCGGCGATGCGCAGGATCACGTCGTCGCCCCTCCGCTCGGCCGACAGGCGAATCGTGCTCTCTTCCGGCTTGCCTGCCCGCCTGCGGTCCACCGTCGGTTCCAGCCCGTGATCCACGGCATTGCGCAGCAGGTGGACGAGCGGATCGTACATCTGCTCGGAGATGGCTCGGTCGAGGGGAGTGTCGCCGCCCTCGATCACCAGGCGCACCTGTTTTCCGCGCTGGCGGGCCATGTTGCGCACCACGCCAGGGAACCGATTGAAGAGGCGCTCGACCGGCACCAGGCGAATACCGGTGACCGTGGTCTGCAATTCGCGGGTGAGGCGGCTGATGGCGGACGCAGTGCTCGTGAGCGGTTCGTCCTGCAGCCGCTCGGCGATGGTCAGGAGTGCGTTACGAGCGGTGATGAGTTCGCCCACCAATTCCATCATGGTGTCCAGCGTCTCCAATCCAACACGCAACGTGGACTCTACTGCGGAGGGAACCGGGGCTGCGCCCGGCTCTGCCTGGCTCGCGGGAGGTGGGATCGCGCCCTGCTCCGCCTGGCTCGCAGGCGATGGGGCCGGGGCGAGCACTTCACCCCGCAGGGCGGCTTCCAGGCGGGCGACCAGCGGTTCTATGTCCATCTCTCCTGTCCCGCCGCGCAATACATCTTCCCGCATGGAGGTGAGCGACTGCACCCCGGCAAAGACGGTGTCCATCAGTTCGGGCGTCACTGCCAGTTGTTCATCCCGCAGCGCGCCGAACACGTCCTCCAACTTGTGGGCCAGCAACCGCACCGACTCGAATCCCGCAAAGCCGGCGGTACCTTTTAGCGTATGAACTTCCCGAAAGATCGTATTGAGCAGGCCAGCGTCAGGTTCCTGTTCCAGTTGAACCAGCAGCGGCCCCAACCGGTCGAGAATCTCCTGCGACTCGGCCAGGAAATCCTCCCGCATCTGCGCGAGCAGTAAAGCATCCAGGTCATCGGCCTCATTCATAGGAACCCCAGTCCATTTCGGAATCCGGATTTCGGGTTGCGGACACTGTCTCCGCAATCCGCAATCAACTCAGGAGGGCTGCCACACGCTCCAACAGTAGGGTGGGCTTGAAGGGCTTGACCATGTAGTCGGTCGCTCCCATCGCCAGCGCCCGGTCACGGTCGGCCTCCTGCCCCTCGGTCGTCAGCATCAAAATGGGCAGGCTAGCCCACTCCGGCCGTTCCCGGACGGTCTTGAGCAACGACAGACCATCCATACGCGGCATATTGATGTCCAGCACGACCAGATCGAACAGATCGCGCTCCAGCGCCTCCAGGGCCTCCACGCCGTCGGCGGCCGCCACCACAGCATAGCCCTTGAACCTGAGCGCAGATTCGACCATCTTGAGCACACTCGTCGAGTCATCCACGGCAAGAATTGTGGTCGTCATTCGATCTTTCCCCCTGCACGTTTCACGCATCACGTCTCACGTTTCACGCGCTCTTGCGGTACATAATCGTCCCCCCCACCCGCGCTATTTCAAAGGGGGTAACGGTATGGATCAGGCTTTCAGAGTGCCCCAGCATAAGATAACCACCCGGTTTGAGCGCGGCGTAAAAATTGGACAGCACAGCCTGACGGCTCTGGTCGTCAAAGTAGATGATCACGTTCCGGCACAGGACAACATCCATTGCCCGCACACGCTGGGCCAGGGCCGGGTCGATCAGGTTGGCCTGGCCGAAGCGCACCAACTGCCGCACGTTGTCACACACTTCCTGCCGGCCACCAGATGCCGGCTGGAAGTACTTCGCCAGCCAGCACGGCTCGGTGTGGCGTAGGCTGTACGGATCATATACTCCGGCACGGGCGATCTCCAGTGCGCGCTGGCTGATGTCGGTGGCCAGAACTTCAAACCGTGTCACGGCGCTCGCCGGGTAGTCCTCCAGCAGCAGCATCGCCAGCGTGTAGGGCTCCTCGCCGGTGGCGCATCCGGCGCTCCACAGCCGCAACCGACCGTCGCGCTCCATCAGGCCCGGCAGCACAATCTTGCGCCAGGTCTCCACTGGTCCGGTCTCGCGAAAGAACCAGGTCTCGTTGACTGTCACAACGTCAATCAACCGCTGCATTTCCTCGCCGCCGTGCGCATCGTATTTGAGAAAGTAATAATACTCCTGCGCTGAGGAGATGTTCCTGGCCCGCAACCGGTCGGCCAGCCGCACCTGGAGAAAAGTGATCTTGCTGTCGCCCAACCAGATGCCGCAGTGCTCGCGGATCAACCGCCGCAGCGCGTCGAAATCGTCGAAATCGAGAGTAAACATAGTTGATTTGTGACTACAGGCTCTTCCCAAAACAGGCACAAATAGCACACGGATACACACGGATGAAACGGGTTCTCACGGATTTTTTGTCTTCATCTGCGTACATCCGTGTTCTATTCACCAATAGCGTGTAGTGCTGCCGCTGCCGCCTGGCGCACGCGCGGGTCCGGATCGTCCTCCAGCGCGGCCAATGGACCGCGGACGGCTGGTGTGCCTCGTTTGCCGAGCGAGCGGGCGGCCGCCCGCCGAACACTGGCCTGAGCGTCTCCCAACAGTGCCACCAGCGCGGCGCTGGAAGCCACACCGGGTATATCACCGAGGGCTTCGGCGGCAGCACGGCGAAAGTCCGGGTCGGGATGGCGACTCATGGCTTCCAGGGACTGCATCGCACGGGGGTCACCCAGCTTGCCCAGGCCGTTGGCCGCCGCCAGTTGAACCGGAGGGACATCCTGTTCCAGTGTTTCCAGCAGTCTATCCACCGCCTCCCGGTCGCCAATGTCGCCCAACGCGCGGGCGGCGGCGTAGCGCACCCACAGGTTACTATCGCGCAATGCGCCCAGCAATCCCGGCACAGCCCGCTCGTCCCGCAGCAGTCCCAGAGCCTCGGCCGCCAGTTTACGCACCTGCCAGTCTTCATCCAGCAGCGCGTTCAGCAGCGCCGACCGCGCCCGTGGCACGTGCCGCCGGCCTAGCACGCTGGCAGCAAAGCGGCGCACAGCAGAATCGGGACTGTTCAACGCCTCAATGATGTAGGGTTCGGCCGATTTGTCTTCAATCAGACCGAGGGCCTGGATGGCGGCTTCGCGCACTTCCGGCCGGGCGTCGCGCACCATCGGCGCAAGTCTGGCGACTACTTCGCGGGTGCCCACGCGCGCCACAGCCTGAGCGGCCTCACTGCGCACCTCACGCACCGGGTCTTCGAGCAGGCGCAGCAGCGTGCGGGTGGCTTTGACGCTCCGCAGCCTGCCGAGTGCGCCAGCGGCCGCCCGGCGGACCGATGGATCCGGGTCGCCCAGACATTCCAACAGCGGCTCGGCCGCCCGCAGATCGCCCACCTGCCCCAGGCCCTCGGCACTGGCCACTCGCACCGGCCCGGCCAGATCGCTCAAGCCCCGCAATAGCGCTGAGAACGCCTCGGCCCCCCCAATCTTTCCCAGCACCCCGGCCAGTCGTGGCCGGTGATCGGCGGCCGGGTCGCTGAAAACCTGCAGCAGGGCCGGCAGGCCCCGGTTGCCGAGGCGGACGACGGCCTGCAATGCGGCCTCCCGCACTTCTTCCGAGTCGTCGTCCAGGCGGGGCAGCAGCAAGGAGAGTGTTTCCCCGGTCCCCACCCATCCTAGAGCCGTCACCACCGACCGCCGCACGGCTCCGTCGGCAACTGTGAGCGCGCTGGAAAGCAGTGCCACCACCTCTGGCTGATTCAGGGTTGCCAGAAACTGGGTCCCGTGCCGCTCGTCAATCCGTCCGAGGGCGGCGATGACCGCGTGGCCGACCATGGGGTTGTCGTCGTTCACGTAGTCGAGCAGGGTCCGGCCAGTGGCCTCGTCGCCCAGCCA
>CAYLPU010000097.1:0-20014 GCA_964385635.1 uncultured Anaerolineales bacterium | reverse complement strand
GCTCGTTCAAAGCCTGTCGGAGGTACATCTCACTTTGGCGCATGATACGGCCCGGGCTGTGGTCGGCGTGGACTAGCGTGGGGATCTCGACGCCCGAACTGCCAGGTTGGTGACGGTCACGATAGATCAACACCGTGGCGAGCAGGATGAGCGGTGGCACTGGCGCCACATCCCGGTTGACGGCATACACGTTATGCCGTACCTCGCGCAGATAATTCAGCGGTGCAAACATCTCCGCCACATAGTCAGCGAAGAAGGCATGCAGTTCCTTGCGCACATTCTTGCGGATGGAACTCTCCGACCAACGGCCGACAAAGGGGAGGAATTGGTCGGCGGCCTCTGCTTTGCTGATTTCCACGACCGCCGGCAAGACACCATTGCACATATAGTTCCAGACCACCAGCAGGGGATTGGAAGCAAATAGATAATGCAACAGCCAGAGCGTACCGGGTTGGTCAAAGAAGGGGTCGTATTGCAAGACCAGGCGGCCCAGTGTGGTAACGCGCAAGGAACGGGGCATCAGGAGTTGCATATTAACCCCGTACTGTGCAAAGGCCTGAACCTGGGTATGTGACATGCCGGTGGCCTTCTGCAGTTGTTTGTACACGCTTCCCTTGGGTTGGCGTTCACGCGCCAGGTAGGCCAGCACACGGCTGAACTTGTCAGCGTGCAGGTGAAAGCCGCTGGTCACCTCCAATTTCCCATCGGGATGCACGCCGCCCGACCACTCGTCAGGTGGCGTGCCGTCCTCGGCCGGGGGGATGGGTGTGATTTCCTGTGTTTCGCTTTTCGTATGGGTGGTCCAGAGTTGTGGTTGATTGATCAACTCGTCTCCCGGATTCATCGTTATATGTTAACGCTAAAATATGTTGCTTAATGCGGGTAGAAGGCTACATATCTCGACCAGATCGAGTCAATAGCGTCTTTGTACGATTCGTTGGATAGTACTTGGTTCCCCTCTTCTTCCCTCTCTGTTGCAGGAAATCCTCTTCCACCAGCCTTTTCACCTGTTTCCAGGCCACGAAGCGCGACACCCCCCACGCTTCGCGCAAATCTTTGTTGGTCACATAGCCTCGAATAGAGAGTATGCCTAGAATGGATACCAAATCATCAGGTATGGGTCTTGCAGCTACTGGCTCCGTGACGAAATACGTTCGACCATACCGCCCCGATGGCCGGGCCACGATGCCCAGCCTGATCATATCCTGAATCTCGCGATAGGCCAAATCGCGATCCACCTCGTTCACCTTCTGATAGGCGCGGTTGGTCAAGGCATTGCCGTGCTGACGCGCGTAAGCCAGGATGCGCCGCTGTCGTTGGTTCAACGGATATTCGGCGAACTGTCCCAGCCAGCGCTGGGTTTGCAGGTCGTAGATCGGTGCGTTGCGCAGCGTGACCTGGAACATAAATCCATCCTGGGCGAACTCTGGCGGACGCAGGTAGCTCTTCTCCATCACCTCGAACATGCGGGGGATGCCCTCGCCTAAGTCTCGCATGTAGCCCAGGTCGGTCAAGACGCGCACCAGGAGTGGATTGCGGGAGAAGTGAAGGTGTTCGCGGCGTAACAGCCGCTCCAAGGTGACGGGGCCGGGCAGTTCCCCCGGACTGCGCACCTCCAGCCGGTCATCGAACATCCAGACCTCTGTCGAGGCCCCTGTCAGGCTGTAGTCCCGATGAGCGACCCCGTTGATGATCGCTTCCTGCCAGGCGAAGGCCGGGTACTCGAACCGCTCGACAAAAAACAGGTCGTGGAGCACGGTGCGCTCGCGCACGTGCTCTCTGATCAGTCCAAACGCTTCATCAATCAACCTGAACAGCGGATGCTCGATCCGCGCCCGGCGCACGACGTTGAGGTCGGGGCCGTACCTGCGCTCTGTGCCCTCGAACTTGACGAAGTCAATCCCGCAACGCGGGTGGTATCGCAGCGGGTCTCTGGCGAACAGCAGCAGCGCCGCCAGCGTCAGGCGCGGCCGCCCGTTGTGGAAGTCTATCAGGCGGTAGTCGCGGTAGAGAATCTCCTCGACCGGGCGAGAGTCACCCAGACGTTGGGCAAACTGGGCCAGCAAGTCTGGGTCCAGATCCTCGAAACTCGCCTCGTGGACAAACTGCTGTTCGTACTGCCCGCTGGCCCTGGCGCTCTTGAGGGCGGCGATCTGGTCGGCCGGAAATGGCAGGCTCTGATCCCGCACGCGCAGCAGGTAACGGCCATCGCTGAGTTGATGGGGCACCGGGCTGGGAGCAACCTCGAAGGCCAGCACACGTTGGCCCTCGTGGTCCAACTCGGTCACGCGGGCCTTCAGAGGTGGTTGGAGCAGGTTCTGGGTCGCCCGGTGGAACAGGGCCAGTTTGTCTTCGGGGTACTCCACACCGGTGACCGTCTTGTCATCCTCGACGCCCAGCAGGAGCGTGCCGCCGTCGGCGTTGGCCATAGCGCTCAACGTCTCGGCGATGTCCCAGGCCACCTCGGTCGCCTGGCGACGCTTGAGGCAGACGCCGCCGTGCCGGTCGTAGGCGCTCTTGAATTCGAGGAACTGGCCCTCGTCGCGGGCCAGCAGCCGCTTCAGTAGGCTTGTCCTGAGCATAGTCGAAGGATCGGTATCCATCTCACAGGTTATCGTAAGGCGGTTCCTGCATCAGTTGCGACGTACGCGCTGCAAGGATTTCTCCACGATCTTGATAACGTCCCTGTCGCTCAATCCCTTGGGGGGTTCTTCGCCGTACCCGCCCCGTTCATAGACCTCGCGGGGCGAGATGCCCTTGAAGACAGGCTGCCATTCCAGTTGATCGAGCAATTGCTCCAGGTCATGCTTGATGGTGCAAAGGGCGAAATTAAGAACCAGCGCGCTCTCCAACCTGTTCTTGAACGGCCCCCGGCGCTGCACCCACTCCTGGCAGAATTCCTCGGCCAGGTCCATGATCTCCTGGTGAAAGTTGAACGTGCCGTCTTTGTGAAACATGCGCTCCCTCGTATATGTTAACGCTAGAATATGTTGCCCAATGCATACAGGAGGCTACATAGCCCTTCATACACGGGAACCAGCTTTGGAAATAGCGGGCCAGAAATGGGGAATTCCCCATGTTTTATCGCTGGAAAATGTTTCGAAACTCGGATTACGAGTTTATATGCGCCTATTCCGAGTTTGTCCGAGTTTTTCGGGCATTTTTCGCCCGTTCATAGTGGGCAGAGCGCCCTTTACCCACCAACCGAAGCTGGCCTTGGTGAACCAATTTCTTGAGCAGATACCCTGCCTGGTTGGCATTGACCCAGCATAGCTCCATCACCTCCCGGCGGGTGATACGGCCGTGGGCACGCACATACTGCAAGACCATCTGCTCCATCTGTTCCGGCTCAAAACCACGGGCGCGGACGTAAGCGGCTGGCCGGCCCAGGGCACTGTACACGCCTGCGCTGAGCAGGTAAGTGCGACCTCTCTTGGCCCCACGTCCCTCCAGCAAACCAGCTTCTGCCAGGCTTTCCAGGATAGACCGGGCGTGGGCTTCATCTCGCTGGATAAGCCGTGCTGCCATGGAGGTGTCTATTGTCCGCTCGCGCCACAGGTGGGCCAACACCAGCAACTCACTTACCGCGAAGGCCCGCTGCTGGCGGTTTTCCTCGGTTACTACCAACTGAACAAAGTCCAGGTCGGCTGGGCCACCAGGGAGTATGACGCTGACGCTGACCTCGGTGCTCAATCTGTAGTCCGGCGGCAGGCGACCGTTGCGCAACTGGCCACTGTAGATGATGGCCACGCCACGCCCGGTGCGTTCCACCAGGCCGATCCGTTTGAAGGCATCGGCCAGGCGGGGGTTGCGGGGACGCGGCTCAGTCACCAGCAGGTTGTCGGGCCGCACCCCTTGCACAAAACCACCGGGATTGCTGACTCGAGTGTGGTCGTCGTGCATCTGAATGTGGATGGCTCCCAACAAGGTGTAGTCCCGGTGGATGAGCGCGTTGTTCACCGCCTCGCGAAAGCCGCGACGGTCGTAGGCAGGCACACCGACTCGGAACAGGCCGATGTTCAACTCCCGTTCCTCGTTGCGCATCTGGAAGGATTCCAACACCCATTCCAATGTACGCAGCAGCGGCCAGCGGCGAAACTCGTTGACGGCGACGTCGGTGCCCCGCAGCACCTGGAAGGCGACCTCGTGGGCGGGGACGTGCTGGCGCAGGGCCTCCTCTGTTCCCACCAACAGCAGCCCGGCCAGCGTGGGCCTCAAACGACCCTGCTCAGATTGCACCAGGCCCAACGCGCGAGCCAACTGGTCGTCGTCCAACTCCAGCAATGCTGCATCACCGTGAAACTCACGCACCATCCGATGCAAGCGCACGAACTCCAACGGGTCCAGGTCATCCCAGGTCGCGTCCGGCACCGGGAGCGCCGAGATGTCGGCCATTCCCCGGTCGGCGCGCCAACTCGCCAGTTCGTGCGGATAGAGAGGACGGCAGCCAGGCCGACCGCGGGTGTCTACATAGCGGGTGAGCAACCTGCCGCCGCTGGTCGCCACCGGCTGGCGAGCGGCGGGCACCACAATTACCGCCACAGTCCCTTCAGGGAGATCCACAAAGGCTGCTTCAACCGTTACCGGAGGCACTGTCCGGTTGGCGATCAAGGCTGCCAACGCTCCAGGGTGGGTTCGGTGCCGGGGATGCAGGCCGGTCACATGCCCGTCATCCTCAACACCCACCATTAGCGTGCCGCCCTGCCCGTTAGCCATACAGACGACGGTCTCCAGCAGATCGGCGTCGGATAGCGGTCCCTGGTCGCTCTTGAATTCTACCGTGAGGGTTTCCTTCCCGGCAATAAGGTCGCGCAATTCTTGCTCCGTCATTCCGGTGAATCCTCTCCAGCCACAGCTATCGTGCAGGTTTTCGGTCGTCCAGTGTCCATTCTATGCCCGCCCCTCCACAATCGCGATCTCCTCCTCCGTCAACCCATACAGCTTGTACACGATCTGGTCAATCAGGTCGTCGGTGAGGCGAATCCTGCGCCGCACCTCGGCCAGTTCGGTCTCCAGCGCAGCCAGTGGGGCCAGGTCCACCGGCACGAACTGGGGCACCTTCGTCGCGTTGAGTTTCTCCAGCGCGGTGCGGGTGTAGCCGCCGGGGAACTTACCGGCCCCATCAAAGCCGCGCAGGTGGGCGAAGGCGTAGTGGTAGAAGCGGCCGGTCGCTTCGTCCAGCGGCATCCGGTACACCGGCAGCCATTGGCGAATGAATTTGCTGTCTCTATCGCGCTGATGCTTCCGCCAGCCGCTTTCGGGGTCGCGCAGATTGGCCCGCACCTCCAGCAGCCAGCGGTCATCCTCCTCCTGGCTGAGGCGCAGGCCCTCGATGTCGTGGCGGATGGTGGAGAGATCGCTCACCATCTCGCCAGCAGCCAGCGGCCCACCCAAAGCTTTGTCCAACCGCAGGCAGGGAGTGTCCTGCTCTACGAAGCGGAACAGATCGGCCTCGCGCTCCAGTCGCCGGCGCTCTTTGTTGAGGTCAATCATCTGCTGGGCCAGGTAGGACAGTAGGTCATGAACGACGTCGGATCGCCTGGGTTCCTGATCAAGTTGGAGCTCGACAAAGCTGACGATGCAATCCTGGCTTCTTCTGGTTACATAGATATCATACTGGCGTTGTCCCTCTTCTGCCAGTTGCTCGCGTTCGTCAGCTGGAGTGCTGAAGTCAATACGGCAGATTGGAAGTACGGAGAGCGACTCCCGTGAGTATTCATATCGATAGTCCTTAAGCTTTCCCAGATGACGGTAACGCCAGTTGAGTAGGGAGGAATTCAACAAAGCAACAGCGTATTCGAGGGTAACCGGAAAACCCTCCAGCGGGAAAATGACTTGGCTATCGGTAGAACTATAAATGTCGCCGATTTGATCCAGGGCGAAACGGTTGAAGGGTGCAATAAATGGGGTAACTATTTTGGGTGAGTCATATTTGTCTACATGGCGTGGGTAGGAGAACTGATACCATTCGCAGTCACCACGACGAAAAGCTATACGGTTTTCTAGGCGCTCGCGATGCTTAGCTAGGTACTCTATGATATTTGGGAAAAGTTTTGGAACTTGTTCTCCGAATGGTTCTGTGTAAATCCAGTAGCGGTCATTGTAATCAAATGTGTACCGTTGGATTTCCATATTAGAAACAACTTTTCGAAGAACTTGTGGCTCTATATTAAGTCTTTGAATTGTTTCGGGCGTAACTTCAAAAATGTCATTGGCTCCAGTCTGCATACCCATGCCAATACGACATATGTCTCCCAATTGCCAAGATAGCCTGTCGACTTTCTCTGTTAGATTCGCTTCGTTAGTTGGTACGAATATCCAACGAGCAGGAGAAAGCTGGGTCTGAGAAGATCCAATTTGTTCAAATGGCGTTTTCAAAGGATGACGTGCTAAAGCCGTTGTCACGTGATGGTCTGAGACGTGTCGATCTGTTAGTAGACAAGTATGTACTTGATTTGCCAATCTCCGATTTCTATCGCTTTCCCTTTGCAGGAATAGCAGACAGGTTTTCGTCCCGACGTTTTTGAATACTGTATAGTTTCGGAAGTCGACAACAGAAATGATGCTTGTGTTATGCTGCAGAAACTTGCGGAAGCCGGAGGCGAAGTATGCTTCGATGAAGTACCGGGCTGCGATGTACCCGAAAAAGCCGCCATTTCTCAAGTTTTCCACACCACGCACAACAAAGAAGTACAAATAGTCTGCTTGCCCTTTCCAGATATCGGGATAAGCGAGACTTAGTAATTTGGATTCCAGGCTTTCTACACGATCCATATTCACATATGGCGGATTGCCAATCACTGCGTCGAACCCAGGGCTGTTCTCCTGAGACCAGCTACGTTCGTTGAGGAAGATTTCGGGAAATTCAAGTCCCCAGTGAAAGAAGTTTCGCTCGCGGGCTAGTTCTTGAGTTAGTGCCAGAATTCGCTCGTATTCTGGCACTGGACTGACAGTGCCGTTGACCAGGTATCTGGAAATAGCGCGCAATTGCCGCTCATCTACACCTACACCGAAGTGACGGGCCGTCCAAAGACCAGCCAGCCGCCGGTAGGGCTCTAGCTCGGTGCACATTTGTTCGTAGTCAGCTTCCTGGGCTTTGACATCCTCCACTCTCTCAACCACCCGGGTCGAGATCTGAGCCAGCAGATCAGTCGCTGCCGTCACGTGCTGGCTGAAGGCCGGATCGTCCAGCATTGAGAGTTGCCCTGCTTCCCGTGCCTTGCACTCCTTGCGCGATGGTTTGGTGGAGACCGCCCCCGCCAACACCTCGGCCAGGTCCTCCAGTCGGACACCGATGAGGCTGTTGCCCTGACGCAGATGGTGGTCCAAGAAAGATAGTGGTTTGCCCTCGGCCACGCTGGCCAGCCACAGGCTCAGTTTGGCCAGTTCCACGGCCATCAGGCTCAGGTCTACCCCGTACAGGCAGCGCTCTACCACCCGGCGCCGCCAGGCCGCCGGGTCAGCGTCACCGGCGGGGTTTTTCCAGGGAGTCAGGTGCAGCGTCTCGACGATGAAGGCCGTCATCTGGTGCGCGGCGTTGACCAGGAAATGACCGCTACCCATCGCCGGGTCGCAGGCACGGAAAGTCAGTACTTGCTCCTCGACGAACCGCAGCAGTTCCGCGTCGGCAGTGCGCTGCATCCGCGCCCGCTCTGGGCTCGGTCGGAGACCATCGCCCAACGGCACCGCAGCGATCTCTTCCAGCCAGCCGGACAGTTTCTCCTCCAGTGGCGCCCGCCGCTCCTCCAGCCCGCGCACCACGGTCTGGCGCACGATGTAGTCCACGATGTACTCCGGCGTGTAGTAAGTACCGGTAGCCCGCCGCTCGCCGGGGTTCTGGGAGAAGTAGACGTCTCCTGGCTTGATCTCTACGTCGGTTCTGCGGGGGGCACCCTCTTGCCCGGTGCGCAGGAAGCGGACGTTGCCCTTCTTGTCCCGCCGCGCCCACAGCGTCTCCTCGGCGATCTGGAGTCTGTACTCGATCATTCCCTCGTACAGGCTGCCCAGGTGGCGCACGGAGAGGTCGTGGTAGTCAATGGGCTGGTAGCCGGAGGTGCCTGGCACTTCCAAAGTGCCAGGCACCTTGCCGGGCCGATAAACCAAATCGAAGAGCGCCTCGGTGAGATAGGCATCGGCTATACTGCCCTTGCGCAGGTGGGGCTTGTCGGCGTCATCGAAGAGACCGCCGTTGTAGGCGGGAATACCCAGTGTTTCGTCGCTCTCGTAGATGGCGGTGCAGAGTCGTTTCAGCCGCTCCCACAACGTTGTCGCCTGGGGATCAGGCATACCGTGCAACTTGTGGGTATAGGCGATCTTGATTAACTCCGATATGCTCACATCTTGGTAGGCCGGGTTATCCATTGGCAGGAGGCCCCGCGCCTCGGCGTAGAGGATGAAGAGCATGCGGTAGAGCAGGTAGGTGGCATCGCGGTAGATGGCGTCCCGCTCTGCTTCAGTGAATCTGGTCCGGCCAGTGGCCTGCACGAAGCCCAGGCATAACCGTGCCATGATCCCTTCATTGTGACTGACGCGGGCCTTCAGGTGGTTTTCGGCCTTTTTGGTGGCGCGGTCAGAGGCGGTGAGCAGGCGGTCCAGTCCTGCCACCTCGTGACCCTCACCCCAACCCTCTCCCTGGGAGGGAGAGGGGGCAAAAGCGCTGCGGTGGAAGCAGCGGTAGAAGATGCGCAACGCTGAAAGGTCGCCTGGGTTCTGCGCCAATTCGCCCAGGTCCACTTGCAGGTAGGCTTCGTATCGGCGCAGCGCCTGGGCGTCGAGCAAGCGCCACTGGTCGCCGTTGGTGAGGATGACCCAGCGGGTGGAGATTGGAGATTGGAGATTGGAGATTGGAGAGTTGCGGGCGGCGAGTACGGCCTGGGCCATCCAGTGGCGGCCTTTGGTGGTCGTGTCCAGGTCGGCGCCGGGCGGGGTGACGTAGCACAGTCCGACGGGCGTCTCCTTCTCGTGGTCCCAGGCCGTGTAGAGCAGGTAGGTCGCAGCATCGGAGTCCCTGTCTGCCGACAGGCAGGCCCCAACTTGTTGGGGGTACGGCTGCAACTCGAGCTCCAGGATCTGCAGCATCGGCGCGACCCAGGACTGGACGAGCGCCTTGGTTGAGGTGCAATCCTGAAAGCCGTACCACTCGCGCACGCCTTGGGCAGCAATGGACGCTTCATCATCAACGCTGCTGTCGGCCTGCAGTTGCCGCAGGTATGTGTGGTTGAAGAGTAGATAGTTGGTGATGATGGGCATCGCTTCAATCCGTTCCAGTTCTAGGTTCCGTACCGCTTCCCGACTTCTTCTGCCAGATGGATGGTTTCCAGGGCAGTCAAAAACGCGCGTGCGGGTGTACAGGCCTCAAGATATCTGTGTGGGTGTCCACCATGGTTACCATAGATACGGATGGAGTGAAAATGAGCCGCCAGGTGCTTTGGAAAACTTCCGGCCTCGGCCCGATCATCGAACAATCTGCAGGTTGCGTACTGGTCACCGTCCCAGCGTCCGCCGACCTCAGCCTGGTAAACTCTATTGAGAAGCGGATCGAGAACATCGCGTCCACAAACCTTCATCGCATCTTGCGGACGGCCTTGCATTGCCCGAGTTGCGGCTTCCAAGTCACCACGCATTCTAAAGGGGCACACTTTCTCCCCGGAGGTTTGGCGAAAGGTGTCCTGCCACCTGACAGGCAGACAGTGATCATGATACTGTTGGGGAACTTGTTCAGATGGTGCGACACACTTGGATAGAACTTGGGTTCTGATTTCATGCCCACATGCCCACAACAAACGCTGCCCTTGACCAGGCAGCGCATTTGTGATAAGATATCGGCACAATCGAAAACGCCAGATCACGCTTCGTTGCCTGGTCCTGGCAATCCATAGACACCCCTCGTCCAATCGAGGGGTTTCTGTTCTGCATAGTATACCATGAGCTTACGCCCGATGCAATGAATAGACCCGCGCGCCCGCGCCCCGCTCAAAACAAAAGGCCCGGCCTTCCGTGCCGAGCCTCCTCTAGATCGCTCTCTGCTAGGGGCGGTATCGTCGCGGGCACTCCTCCCCAACTCCTGTCCTGTGCCGGTAGAAGTAAGTCACCTGACCATCCATCCTCCGTCGCTTGCGCTTCTTCACCACTCCACCGCAGGATGGACAGGTAGCCTTCTCTGGTGAGTCCGGCCCAGCCCGCACCAAACGCCCATTTACCATCGCCTCTCGCATAGACTGGCCCCCCGTGTCAAGCGTGGCCATGATTATACCCCACATCGGTCGGATTTGGAAGAGTGCCGTCCAGGGAAGCGACGCATCTCATCCAGTGCGGGGCGTTGGATGAGCCAGGGGAGAGTCGGGCGGTGCTCCTGGCCGAAGCGGAGGAAATCAACCGGGTCGGGAGCACGCTGTAGATGTCCCTGTTTGGAGAGGGGCCTTGAGGCCAGCCAGAGGTGCTGCCGGAGTCACTAGATCAACGCCTTGCCTGGGAGAGACGAATACTTGGGTATCCCATCAGCGCGCTGCAAGAGCCCATGAAGATGGTAGCCGATCGGTTGCCGGAGGTGATCGGCCGCACGGTCACGGTGGCCGGTGTGCGGTTGACAGAATGAGGAAGAGACGAGGGCTTCTATCTGTGGGGTGGCGAGAATGGTATGTGCTGACCATTCTTACTTCTTTTCGTACCAGCACGGCTATTGCCACTCCTGCCATTTCCGTTTCTTGAGCCATGCTATGGCGGTCGCTATATCGCCACTCTGGTTAGGTTTGATTGTGAACGCACCCCATTTATCGTCTGCTATCGCATACAAGCAGACTCCAGAAATTGGACCAGACATACCGTATGCAGTGAACTGTGCGAGTACCCGTGTTCGATCTTCACTCACCTCGATGATTTGAGGCTTACGGTGATATACGTACCACTGACGTGGCTCGGCAATTATGTCTATTGGAATACCGAAGAAGTGGAACATGGCTTCGTGGAATGTGCATTCCTCGCCCGTACTCACATAGACAAACCGAAAGTTTTCCAACATCTTTACTTCGAGACGGTCTAGACTCCCACCCGCTTTACGTAGACTGGCACCCAAAGTGCCCAGGCCGTGAAAAGTCCCTTTCGTGTCACTTACGATTTTGCTGATGACCTCCTCCGCTGTTCCCCGCACAACTTCGTACCAGTTACCCTTACGCTTCTCCACCTCAAGCAACAAGTCCTCTTCCGAGTTCTCAAGAGGCGTTGCTCTACCTATCACCTGCACCTCAGATTCTTCCCCGGGAGACTGCCATACTTTCTCGAAGTAGAAACGACCCCGCAGCGCCCGCCCACGGACGTTCAGAGATGACAAGATCGGAGATGACTCGATCCCTTTTCTGAATACATCCAGGATCTGTTCTCTTTCCCCGCTGGAAAGGACTCGAACCTTTGGTCGTGGTCGTCTTTCAGGCCATCGTCTCTTCCATCCCATAATCTCTCCCATCCCTCAATCGCGTAAGTAGTAGCGTAGTTGCTGCCAGAAGTAACGTCCGACGTCCAGTTCACCCTCCGCAAACGAGACTCGCCGTATCGTAAGAACACGCAGAACTCCAGGCCTGGGTGGCACGTCCATCAGAGTGCCCGTAGTCCGCACGTACGCCAGTGCACTCAAAGTCTTCATTGTGTACTGATGTGCTGAGAATCTTGGACCATTCAATCATGAGAACAGCCCCTCCACACTCAGATACCTCTGACCGGTGTCCGCAAAGATGCACACGATCACCTTGCCAGCGTTCTCGGGCCGCTTGGCGATCTCCAGTGCTGCGTGAGCCGCCGCCCCTGATGAGATGCCCACCAGCAGTCCTTCCTGTCGTGCGATCCGGCGACACATCTCGAAGGCCTGTGCCTCGCTCACCAGGAAGATTTCGTCGATGACCTCACGGTCCAGTGTTTCGGGCACGAAGCCCGGCGCAGTGCCCATCAAGCGATGCGGACGGAAGACGCCCCGGGAGATGTAGGGAGCTTCCTCCGGCTCTACGGCGACCAGTTGCACGCCTGGTTTCATCTCCTTCAAATAGCGCCCCGCGCCGCAAATCGTGCCGCCGGTCCCCAGCCCAGCCACCAGGATGTCTACTTGTCCCTCAGTGTCCTCCCAGATTTCCGGGCCGGTGCTTCGATAGTGAGCCTTGGGGTTGGATGGGTTGACGTGTTGGCCGACGTAGAAGTAGTCAGGGTGTTCGGCCAGGATTTCTTTGAGTTTCTGCCGCGCCCCTTTGGTGCCCTGCGAGGCAGGCGTCAGGATCAGTTCCGCGCCAAAAGCCTTCAATATCTGCCTGCGCTCCAGGCTCTGAATTTCCGACATCACCAGGATAGTCTTGTAGCCTTTGACGGCAGCGATGAAGGCGACCGCCATGCCAGTGTTACCACTGGTGGCTTCGATCAGCGTGCTGCCGGGTTCGAGAAGGCCCTCTCGTTCGGCGTCCTCGATGATTTGAAGCACCGGCCGGTCCTTCAAGCTGACGGGGTTCATCCATTCGCACTTGGCGTAGACTTGCTGGTCTTTGGCCAGTCGCTCCAGCCGCAGCAGCGGCGTTTTGCCGATCATCTCTACGATGTTACGACAGAATTTCATCAGTCCTCCACATCCCCAGGCTCTGCAAAGCCCCAGTCTCGCGTGAGTCGGCGCGTCCGATGAGTCAGTCGTGCCCTGTGTCGTCTGGCCAACCCCGCCTGGTCGGCCACGATTATACCCCACATCGGCCAGACCTGGAAGAGTGCCAGACCCTGACTGCGGTTTCGTTCGCAGTCGCGACCTGTACGCAGCCACAGCCTGTGGCCTGGGCTTCATTGGTCCTCACCTCCGGCATCTTCCCCGCCAGCCAGATTCGCTCACGTTCACTGATTGCCCGGTGTCGAAACCACCCCTTATCATCGCCAGGAGTTCCAGAGCAGTGGCAAAGCAACTATTTGTATCCTTGACACGGGTACGGAGTGTGGTATAATCCCAACTACGATGAACGTACACTTGGATTATCTAGGTAACTGCATATCGGGGCCGAGGCCCTCCACCACCGTCCGCTCTATTCTGGACGATGCGCGGAAAGCCGGTAGTCCCCCACCCTGCTACCTGCCCGAGCAAAAGGTGTCGGTGCGGTTGCCAGGAGAGACGATGGAATGGCTCCATCAGCAGGCCCAGGCGAGGGGATGTGCGATGGCCGAAATCATCAGGGCCTACGTTGCAAATCAGGCAGCCTCAGAACTCACAGCACTTTATCAAGAGCATACCGCAAGCCCCGCCGAGTTTTCGGCGGCGCTGTGGTCGGTCTTGGGATACGAGCCCGAGTTCCCGCCAGGGGAGGAGGTGCGTGGGAGCGTGTGACTTCCTCAGTTGGCGAGAAGCGCGGGGTCTTACCCAAGACCCCGCGCTTTTTTTGTTGGAAAGTGGCGAAGAAGTGCCCCTTTTCCGTTCATAAGATAGAAGCGCACTTTAACAACTTGCATGTGGGCCTGTAGCTCAGTCTGGGAGAGCACCGCGCTGGCAGACGACACACAGATTGAGCGGATGCTACGAATCACCGCTGATCTTGCTCTGAAGACATCCGTCAGTATCCGTCCCATCCGTAGAATCCGTGTTCTATTAGCGCGAAGGTCGCCGGTTCGAGCCCGGCCAGGTCCACCTCGTTTTGTGCTTCTCGCCGGCCGGGGTGATCAGGACCCCGGGGCCAAGGCTCCTCGGCGGCGTCCCTGGTGCAAGGACGTCGCTGCGAACGATGTGGCGTAACCCCTTTGCGGCATTGCTCGTCAGCATCGCTTAGAGCAGTCGCAAGGGACTATCGTCGAAGAGGACAGGGAGCCGGTGTCGCCCGTAGAAATCCAGGGCGCCGGAGCATACCTACAAATGAGGCCGTCGTCGGGACGCGGTGGGAAGATCAGGCCGAAGGCACCATACCGGCCTGCGTGGGGGTGACCGGCTTCGACCAGGAGCCGAAGGAGCCTGCCCTGAGCGAAGCCGAAGGGCGCCGCGAGAGGGACAAAGCCCAGGCGAAAACCCTCGACGACCGGTGCTGCAACTTCTGGGACCGGGGTTCGATTCCCCGCACCTCCACCTGTATTCTTGGGGGCTGGGACTGCAAAGGGGTGGTCGCCTCGTTTGCACCGAGGAAAGCAGCAGGGTTCGATTCCCTGAGCCTCCACCTGCGGGGTAGAGCAACCAGGTAGCTCACCAGGCCCATAACCTGGAGTGTACGGGTTCAAATCCCGTCCCCGCTACTGTCTGCCCCTGGGGATGCAGCCCAGGATATCCAGGAAGATCTCGGTGGCCGGGCAGGTCGAATGCCAGCGAGATCGCGAGGTCCCGTGGGGGAGCCCGGAGTCCCCGTCACCCTGTCGAGGTGAAGATCGCGAGTTCAAATCTCGTCGGGACCGCCTGAGTTCGGGGGGGGCTAGTTTAGCGGTAAAACACGCGGTTGTGACCCGCGCAAGGCCGGTTCGAGTCCGGCGCCTCCCTTCGGCTTCGCTCAGGGTAAGTCCTCCAGGTATCGGGACGTAGGGGAGGCAGGAGTCCCCGCGTGGCCTGGGACCACGAGAGCGGCGGTTCAAATCCGCCCGTCCCGACCTATTGCCTCGTAGCTCAGTGGTAGAGCAACCGACTGTTAATCGGAGGGTCGCTGGTTCGAGTCCGGCCGAGGCAGCCTGCGGGATCGTCTAACGGTAGGACAGCAGACTTTGAATCTGCCTGTGAAGGTTCGAGCCCTTCTCCCGCAGCCTCTGGCCCCCGTGGTCGAATTGGTGCAAGACGCCAGGTTCTCAGCCTGGAAGTTGCAGGTTCAAAACCTGCCACGCCTGCCACGCCTGCCACGAGTACTCGCAGTGGAGTACTCGCAGTGGACTGTCGGGGGTGCTTGCCCTCGTGGTCTAAATGGAGAAGACATCAGTCTTCGGAACTGACGATGCACGTTCGAGTCGTGCCGGGGGCGCTCGTGGCTCAGCCGGCTAACGAGCCAACCAACAGCCAGGATACTGCGGGGTAGTCGAGTTGGCAAGACGCCTGGCTCTGAACCAGGAGATCGCAGGTTCGAGCCCTGCCCCCGGCCTCACGATTGAATGGGTCGGAGTCGGATATCTGGATTGCCGAGCCTGTCTGTAAAACAGTGCGTGGTTTCCACGTGGGGGTTCAAATCCCTCCCGACCCACCACACAACGGGGCGTGGCGTAGTTCGGTTAGCGCGCTTGGCTGGGGGCCAAGAGGTCCGGGGTTCAAATCCCCGCGCCCCGACCTGATTGCTATGAGAAGCGAGCGGCCTTCGCAGCTCGACAGCGGTAGGCGAGGGTCGCAACCCTGCAAATTGCGAGGTTGTGATCTCAGAACAAAATCACACTTTGACGACATATAATATCCGCAGGTGTTCAGCGGGGACTAACGAGTACCCGCCATCACCGGGCATGCGCTGCTCAGGAGGGGGGGAACTGGCGCTGAACCAGGGCAAGGAGCGCAGACACGGCTCTGGGTATAATGCAGTGTTAGCCTCCGCTGAGTGCTTGCGGATAGGGGCAGCGCGGCGGCGCTGAGAGGCATAAGTACGGGGAGCGGAGCGACGGTTCCACCGCCAGGATGGGGAAGACCCCAAGATCGAAACCCGCTCCCAGGAAAGCCGAGGCGGTGTGGGGAATTCGGCCCCCTGTCCGTAGCACAGGCCAGGCAGACGCCAGGGAAACCGTAGGTGGTACGATGCGGGCGACCTCACGAGGTGCGGCTCGTAACGGGCCTTGGGAGAGGACCACCCGCCTGGCCACGAGCGAGTGTAGTTCAATTGGCAGAACATCGGTCTCCAAAACCGAAGATCGTGGTTCGAGTCCACGCACTCGTGCTGCTCGTTGGCAGATAGGCAGGTATGCCGCCATGGTGGAATTGGGAGACACGCCTGGTTTAGGCCCAGGTGGGCTTGGCCCGTCCAGGTTCAAATCCCTTCGGCTTCGCTCAGGGCAGGCATGGTGGCGGTACTGTTCCACAGCTTCACGCGGGCGTGGCGTAGATGGTAACGTCCTGGCCTTCCAAGCCAGTGTCGTGGGTTCGAGTCCCATCGCCCGCTCTGTGTCATCGTCGAGTTCGAGTCTGATTTTCGTGCGGGTGTAGCGTAGGATGGTAACGCATTGGCTTGCCGAGCCAATGTCATGGGTTCGAGTCCCATCGCCCGCTTTCTGGCCGTCGTGGCGGAACAGGCAGACGCACTACACTCAAACCGTAGGGCCCCTCGGGGCGTGGAGGTTCGATTCCTCTCGGCGGCACTCTGGGTCTGTAGCACAAATTGGCAGTGCAAGTGGCTCTTAACCGCGAGGTTACTGGTTCGAGTCCAGTCAGGCCCATGTCCCAAACGACCTGTTTGGCCAGGGTAGCTCAGTTGGTAGCAGCGCCGCGCTGAAGACGCGGAGGCCGCCGGTTCGATTCCGGCCCCCGACATTTGTTGGAGAGGCTCCCATTGGCGTGGGGACCTGTCTTGAAAACAGGAGCGCCCTCTGGGCGTTGCGAGTTCGAATCTCACCCTCTCCGCCTTCCCCGTAGCGCAACAGGATAGCGCCACCGCCTCCTATGCGGTCGGTCGAGGGTTCGAGTCCCTCCGGGGAAATCGCGCCCCCGTGGTTCAATGGATTAGAGCACCTGGTTGCGATCCAGGAGGTTGAGAGTTCGAGTCTCTCCGGGGGCACTCTGCGGGCCGGTGACGCAATGGAAGCGTAGCGGACTTTTAATCCGCAGGTTGCAGGTTCGAATCCTGTCCGGCTCACTGGAGGAGGGGGTGTGGTCCAATGGTAAGACGGCGGACCTTCCGAAGACTCGCAGTTCGATTCCGCGCACCCCTATCTGTCTCACCCCCGTAGCTCAGCGGACAGAGCGCCTGGTTCCGAGCCAGGAGGCCGAGGGTTCGAGTCCCTCTGGGGGTGCCAGCGTGGGGGCGTGGCGCAGCCTGGTAGCGCACCCGTCTCATAAACGGTCGGTCGCCAGTTCAAATCTGGCCGCCCCCACCAATGCGCCGGCGTGGCGGAACAGGCAGACGCACCGCACTTAAAACGCGGCGGGGTTTCCCCCATGTGGGTTCGAGTCCCACCACCGGCACTGCGCGGAGACGTGGCGAAACAGGTAGCCGCACCCGTCTGCTAAGCGGGCGTACCTTCGGGTACTGAGGGTTCGAGCCCCTCCGTCTCCGCCTGGACGCGGCCACCTACGGGTGGGAACATGGCAGGGCTCGGCGTGGGGAGAGCAACCTGCCGTGGGTAGCGGCTGTTCGAGACAGCCATCGCCGGGGACGGGGTAGGTTGAACGGAGGGCTTCCGTGCGTTCGACCAGGCTACCACCGATCCACGTTAGGCAAACGGCCCGGCCCGCGTCCAACGAATGGCCCCGTGGCCAAGATGGTAAGGCATGGCTCTGCAACAGCCGGATCGAGGGTTCGAGTCCCTCCGGGGCCTTTCGCGGTGTGTTGCCCTTCGCCACTCTGCTAAGCGGGTTATCACTGCCAGGAGGCTGCTCGTATGCACTTTGAATCCTAATCGTACAGAAGATCATAGCGTGCCAGTGTAGCCTAATCGGCAAGGCAGCCGTCTTGTAAGCGGCCAAAGCGGGTTCGATTCCCGCCGCTGGCTTTCGTAGTCGGGTAGCTCAGTCCGGTGAGAGCGTCTCGCTTACAACGAGAGGGTCGGTGGTTCAAATCCACTCCCGACTACCTGCGTAGCCCGGTCGCCCAGTCCGGTCAGGGCACTCGTCTGATAAGCGATAGGTCGGTGGTTCAAATCCACCCCGGGCTACCACAGGCCGAGATGGCGGAACAGGAAGACGCACCACGTTCAGGGCGTGGCGGGGCTGGCCCCCATCCGGGTTCAAATCCCGGTCTCGGCATCCGGCCCGCGTAGCTCAGGTGGAGGAGCATGCCCTTGGTAAGGGCGAGGCCCCGGGTTCGATTCCCGGCGTGGGATCAGATGGAGCAGGCCCCAGTGGCTCAAGTGGTAGAGCGGTCGTTTCGTAAGCGACAGGGCGCCGGTTCGATTCCGGCCTGGGGCTCCTTCATGGCGCGCAGCTGGCGGTTCCGCTCCCGCAGGCAGGTGGGCGACGAGAGCTTGCCGTTTTTCTGGTTCGTCCAATGCAGGAACGGGCAGAGGAAGCGCAAGGCGGGTTGGTAGGAGGATTGAAGGAGGAAGGGGAGCGATGGTGATGGCCAAACGACGTCGAACCGATGAGGAAATTGCCCTGGCTTTCGTGGATATATACGATGAGAGCCTGGTGGCTTTGGAGTTGCCGCCCCTGAGCGATAATCAGCGTGAGGCGTTGCGGGGCGCAGTCGTGGCGCTCGCGGCAATTCGCAGGGAGAAACGCTTGTTGGAACAGGCTTTGCAGAGGAACGCGAACGGTCATCTCGACGATTAGTTCAGGGACAATGTGGCGAAAACCAATTGGTCTCTACGTTTATTTGATAGAAGAAGAGACCAATTGGAGAATGCCAAATGGACAAGAGCAAATATGGGGCTTTCGGTGACATTCCGGGCGATCACGAGGACCGCGAGACGGTCCTCCGGCTGCTGGACGAAATAGCGGAGATCCACGACGCGCCACTGGATACTGGCGAGGACGTCGCCCGACAGATCAATACGCGGGCGCATGAAGTCGGTGAGCGGCTCAATGAAGTGAAGACGCTGGTGCCGACCGTGATGGTCAGCGTCGCTGACGGATTGGCTGTGTACGCGGTCATGAAGTGCGCAAACGGCTGGACGATGCTCGAGTGGGTTGACGGCGGTGCGGACAGGTACATAGGGCCATTTGGCGCGACTGTTGCCGTGCCGGAAGACGTGGTGACACAGTTGATCGACCAAGGTCGTAGGATAGCAGAGTTATTTGGGGGCTAGAATGGGAACATCACAAGACATCGTCATACTCTCAGCTACTCGCGTCGGGATGCTGATGCGTTGTCCCAGGCAGTATGAGTTTCGCTACATTCAGGGTCTCGTCCGTCCCCCTGGTGCGGCGCTGGTGTTAGGTCGTGCTTTCCACAAGGCGATGGCTGACCTGGCAATGGAGAGAGCCGATGGAGCGGAGATGGAGCAAGACCAGGCTGCCGATCTCTTCGTAGACGCCTTCGATGCGGAGGCAGAAGGCGAGGTAGATTGGGGCGAGGAGAAGCCGGGGCAGATCAAAGATATTGGGACAAAGATGGCCACAATCGGAGCGGAGACCTGGGTAGCGCCTTTGCATCCCTGGGACATTGCGGGGGTCGAGGCAAAATTCGATGTACTGATACCGGACTACGATGAGGGGAAGGCCGTGCCATTTACTGGTTTCCGCGACCTGGTGCTCGTTGGGGAGACCGGGGATTTGGCCGTCGTGGATTACAAAACATCATCTCGCAAGTGGTCACCTGGTCGAGTCATTCAGGAGATTCAGCCCATGGCCTACGCCCTGCCGGAGTATCTCTCGACGGGGTTGGTCCCGTCGTTTCGCTTCGACATCGTCGTGCGTCCTGGCGAGGAGGGTGAGGGTAGGGTCAAAACACAGTCCTTCCCAGTGCAATCGGACCGGGCTGCCATCGAGTGGTGGTTAGATACAGTGCGCAGGATATACCGGCTGGTGCAATCGGGGGTCTTCGTGCCCAACCCAACGGGCTGGTGGTGCAGCCCGAAGTGGTGTGGTTACTACGATTTATGCAGGGGAAAGGCATAATCTTTGGCCTTTCAGCGTTTTAACATGGCGTTTTAACATGGCGTTTTGACATGGCGTTTTGACATGGGTTTTAACATGGGCCTGAGCGGAGAGGGCGTAAAATTGGCGTTTCTTCTAAAAGAAACGCAAAAAAAAGCCCGTTTTGGCCCCTACGCACTCGCGCCCATTATTAGTTTACGGGGGTTTTTACGAGTTAAGCCCTGCGCGTGTGTGTCGAAGAGATATAGTTCCTTGGGGCGCGTGGTCTGGCGAGCAGGCAGCCCAGGTCACGAGGCACATTACCTGGCCTATATGCCCGTTAGAACCTGGGGGGTTCCCCCAAAAAGTTGTACCACTTGAGGCAGTGTTTATTGTGATCCT
>CAYLPU010000096.1:0-20095 GCA_964385635.1 uncultured Anaerolineales bacterium | reverse complement strand
GGAATACCCAAAGGAATTGAAATCATGTCGCGTGATTTGAGACCCACAATGTTCAGCATAGCATAACCTCCAGGACTTTTCGCCGATTACACCATACCCCAGATGTGGGGGATACCACGCGAACTACCAGAGAGCCACACCGGCCTCGTATGCGGCCTTCCATTCCTCTGTCATCTCCTGAAAGATAAGTTCGCGCATGCTCTTTCCCCGCCAGAAGGGGATGATGGTTTCCTCGTACACCTGGCGGGCCTGTTCGCTGACGGCAAAGGATATCTTTTCCCGGGAATTGAGGATGTCCAGGTCTGCCAGGCTATGGCAGCACAGTTCCGGGTAGGTCGGCGCGGCTTTGGGGACAGGGCCTTTTTCGCCGACAATCAGTTCGCCTTCGTTGATGCAGATGGCCTTGTGTTCCATCAAATACTGAAAGGCCAGGGCGCGGCGAACAGGCGCGGACACCAGCCCCAGGTCCTGTTGGTGGAACTCGGTCAGCAGTTCCGCTCTCTCGGTCGAGAGAGTGGGCCTGGCCTCCAGGCTTTGCTTCTTCAGATGGGCGACTCTTCCGTTGATGGACATGGATTCAACCTCCTACAGATTCCCCAGGATGCACTCACCCGGTCAGTTCTTGTATTGTACTGCAATCTACGAACGTGTGCAAGAAGGTAGCTCATTTCGGTTGACAGAGGAGGGAGCATCCCCAGATGCGACCGGGGCGGCATCTGGGGATGCCTGCTCCTCAACTGATTTGAAACACACCCAACTCATTTGACAAGGAGCCTGTTGTGCATTATACTGCTATCTGAACAGTGCTTTTAAATACACATAAGGAGTACAATATGCAGGCCATTGCACCGATCCGGCCCTTCAGTGATTTGCGACGTATGAGTAGAGAAGTGCTGCGGCAACTCAAAGAGCAACCTGTTGTCCTGACGTTACGCGGCCGCCCCCTGGCGGTTCTGGTGGACTACGAAGCCTACAACCAGATGGTCAAACGGCAGGAGGCACTGGAGGCTGCGCGGGATGCCTTTCTACTTCAGCGTGCCCAGGAAACCGCCAGCGGATATTTGCCTCTTGAGGCGTTGCTGCGCCAGTACGAGGAACTGTTCGGCGAAGACCTGGATCTGCCCAGCCTGGAGCAGTGATGTACAGCATTTTCCTCGAAGAGCGAGTGCTGAAGGTCTTGCGCAACGTCAAACGGTATCCGGCCAAAGTCCACCGGCAGATCACACTCAAGACACTTCTGCTCCAGGCCAACCCCCGTCCCCCAGACTGCAAGAAGGTGGGTATTGGCTACCGGGTAGACATAGGGGAACACCACATCCTGTACACCGTGGACGACGAGGAGCGAATTGTGCGGGTCGAACTGGTGGGGCCGCGCAACGATGACGAGGTTTACCGTCTGGCCCGGCGGCTGGGGTTGATCTAGGAAATCCTTTGCTCTCCTGAAGACCTCAGAGAAGGACCGATCAGGTGTGCGGCGACCGCTGCGGTCATGGAGATCCCCTCATAAGCAACAAGCCAACTAGCACTCCGAAGAGTACCAACAGGCCCAGCACCCCTACCAACACTGCGTATCGAGCGGAGGGGGTGCCGTATCGTGTGCGGTAGGGGTCCACGTGCCGACGTTTTTCAGCGGCGGCAGCAGCCGCCACAATCCTGCAGCGGGGGTAAGGTCACCGCTGCCCCAAGCCTTCAGAATTGCTCCAAGGGGATTGCCAAATCCCCGCCTCTGGCCTGGATCTGACAATCCAGACCGATCAAAATCAGATCTACCGAGTCTTGACATAGTATAGCCTTTGGCTATAATAAGGCTATATTCCCTGGAGGTGTCCAATGGCTGTCAAAGTGATGGTTTCCTTTCCCAAAGAGTTCCTGACCGAAGTGGATCGCGTTGCCCGCGAGGAACACCGCAGTCGCAGCGAGTTACTGCGCGAGGCGGTGCGCCTTTACCTTGCGATGCGCCGGGGCAAAAGGCGGCCCGGCGACGACCCCCGCGTGCAGTTGGCGGTGGCGACCCAGGACACCCTGGCTCACCTGGCCCCCGGCGCCGGTGAGGACAGCGCGGACGACGTCCGCCGCTGGCGGGAGACCCGCTGATGGACGGTTCCGTCGTACTCGATACGTCGGTCATCATCAAATGGTTTCGCCAGGGAGAGGTGCTGGCCAGCCAGGCGCTGGTATTGCGCGATGCCTACCTGGATGGACAGATCGTGATCGCGGTGCCGTCCCTGGTCGCCTACGAACTGGCCAACGTCCTGCGCTACAAAACAGACCTGGCCACCGACCAGGTTCAAGAGGCCGTGCAGAGCCTGTTCGACACAGGACTCGAATGGATTTCGCCGTCTAGTGCGATGATGCGCCGCGCCGTCGAGATCGCCCGCACCCACCAGACGACCGTCTACGACGCCGCCTTCGCCGCCCTGGCCGAGTCCCTGAACGCAACCTTCATCACAGCCGACGAGCGGTTGGCCCGCCGCCTGGAGACGCTTCCCTTTGTGTGCTTCTTGGGCGAGGCAAACGGTGGTTAACATCTTCCGCCTCAGCCCCTTTCGCGAGATGGGCAAGGCGGTGGGCGTGATCCGTCGCTTTGGGGATGTGGAGCACTTGCAAGCAACGATGCAAGAGATGCAGCAGCGGTTGTATACGTGAAACTGTACGGGTGGAACAACTGGGAGGACGGTTGTGGCCAAGAGCGAGCTTGATGACCGATTTCAACAAGGGGACGAGCTGGTTAATCGTATTCGGGAAGATGAGCTCGGACTACCTGCCGATGCCCACGAGTCCAGAAAACCTACTTTGTTCAAGCATTGGCGTGGACTGGCGAAGGCCGAGGAACTGGTACGCCGTGACTATACAGGCCGCTCGTGTCTTCTCAATAAACTGGGGTTTGACAGATGAGAAACCGGGTTTTTCAGAAAAAACCCGGTTTCTTTCCCCGAATTTTTGAAAAGATACGGCCGCTCCTTGTTTGAATTACTCCAGAACGCCAATGATGCGATCTTGGACTGATATGAGCAATATCCTGGCCAACGAGGCAGACAGCACCACAATCAAGTCAGGCTTGAACTCGCCGATGAGTCTCTACTGGTTGCCAACTTCGGTTTGCCGTTTGGTGAGAACAACATCCGTGCTCTTTGTCAGTTTGGTGATACGACCAAGAGCGCCAGCAAACAAATCGGCCATAAGGGAATTGGCTGTCAAGCGACAATTAGAAATGGACATCGACGACAATTAAAAATGCCCATGCCGAGAAGTCATCTCTCGGCGTCCTGGGCAGCATCAGAGCCACCCAACCGAATACCGTTGCGACGTGCAGCTTCTTCCGCACGAACGCTCTTCATCTCACGACCGAACTCGATGATCAGGCTGTGATGGACTACTCGATCAATCGCGGCCGCTGTGGTCAAGGGGTTTTTGAAAATCTGATCCCATTCTGAGAACACCAGATTGGAGGTGATGACGACGCTACGGCGTGCAGAGCGTGGCGCAATTGAATGGGTAAGGCCGTAATGGCATTGAGTGAGAGTTGCTCCACAATGAATTGCTCCAGTGACTGGATAGAACTATGTTGTTCGGCCAGTTGCAATCGCCCCAGTTGCACCTTGATCGCGATTTCCCAAGCACTGGCGGCACTGAAGTACAGCTCGTTGTTGCTGTCGCGGAGCACCTCGCGGGCTCGCGTTGACAGCCTGGGGTGATCGGTGATCCACCACAGGAACACGTGGGTGTCCAGTAAGACTTTCATTGCTCAAAAGCCCTTAAGACAGAGTCAGGCAATGGTGCATCAAAATCCTCAGCAATCACGATCTGACCTGTGGCGCTGCCCGGAACACGCGGGGCTACTGGTTTGTCAACCGACACCAAGCGCGCCACCGGCCGACCCGACTCAGCGATGATGATCTCCTCGCCCTGCCGGACGCGCTCCAACAACGAGGCCAGGCTCGTTCCAACTTCGTTCACATTCAAGGTAAGTGTCATCGGTATCACCTCCACAAGCCATTAGTCTCAACTCGCCAGAAGACAGAATTGGTGAGGACAAAAGCCACATCTTCGCAAGGTCTTCTCTCTCAACCGAAATGAAACACACCCAAATCATACTGCAAACGGCCCACGGATAGGAGTTCTCCATCCAGCTTGAGCAGATTTCTCGTTGCGGCGTACGGATCAGCGGCGCGAATGGCATGCTCGATGATGTCCACAGCGGCAGCCCGCAGCTCACGCGGCCCATGGTCCAACAGGCATTGTCGATTCTGAATCCTCTGCCAGCCCTTCATTGACTCACCTTGGCAGTCTGTCGGAGAGAAATCCGGCGTTCCACTCTGACTGAGGACGAAATCGCTAACGAGTCACCAATCTATCCACGCCACCGGAAGTTTCGCCCAGCGTACACCGCCTGGTCGCCCAATTCTTCTTCGATGCGCAGCAACTGGTTGTACTTGCTGGTCCGTTCGCCGCGCACAGGTGCACCAGTTTTGATCTGACCTGCGTTCAGGGCTACGGCGAGGTCGGCGATGATGGGATCCTCCGTTTCGCCTGAGCGTTCCGAAACCTGGACACCATAGCCATGGCGATAGGCCAGTTCAGCTACGTCCAATGCCTCAGTAAGTGTGCCGATCTGGTTGACCTTCCACAGCACAGCATTGGCGGCTCCCATCTCGATCCCTTTTCGCAAACGCTCTGGATTCGTGACGAAAAAGTCATCGCCCACCCACTGAATCTCCGGCAGCTCAGCGGTCAGTTGAGCCCAGCCCTCAAAGTCGTCCTCATGGAGAGCGTCTTCGACTGAGGCCAACCGGTACTCGGTGCTCAGCTCCCTGTAGAGCGCGATCATGTCGTCGCGGGACATCTTCGTGCCAGCCATGTGGTAGATCTGCTCTTCGGGGTCGTAGAAGTGGGTAGCCGCAACATCGAGGCCATAGACAATCAGGTCGGCGTAGCCAGCACGCTCTACCGCTTCGACGATAAAGTCGAGCGGTTCCCGCACGCCAGTCATAGGGGGCACGAAGCCGCCTTCGTCGCCGACGTTGACCGCGATTTTGCCGTACTTGGCAACGATTAGGTCCCGCAGCTCGAACATGACCTCGGTGCAGATCTGGAGCGCGTGGCACATCTTCTCAGCACCGACGGGCATGATGATGAACTCCTGTACCTCTAAGTCACCGGAGGCATGCTTGCCGCCGTTGATCAGGTTGAACAGCGGTGTGGGGATGACGTGAGCGGCGGGGCTCAGATAGCGGTACAGGGGCTTGCCGGCCGCCGCCGCCGCCGCCCTCGCCAGCGCCAGCGAGACACCGACGATAGCGTTGGACCCCAGCTTTGACTTGTCCGGTGTGCCGTCCAGTTCCTGGACCATGAATGCGTCCAGAGCCCGCTGGCAGGTCGCGTCCCTGCCCACAAGCGCGGGTGCGATGATTTCGTTGACACTGCGCACGGCAGCCTGCACGCCCAGCCCCCGGTAGCGCTCACCTCCATCGCGCACCTCGTGGGCTTCGTGGGTGCCTGTCGAGAGCCCTGCCGGGACCCCGGCCCGGCTCATGTCCCCGCTCTCCAGGGTGACTTCCACCTCTACGGTGGGGTACCCTCGGCAGTCGACAATCTCCCGTGCATGTACAGAGCGTATCTTGGTTGTGGTCATAGTTGGCTTTCCTGACTCCTCATGTGTGATGCGTGTAACGTGCGCCTCATACCTCACGCTACACGTAGAACGGCTCGTCTTCGAAAGCCACACCCATCTCGGCCAGATCATGGCGGGCTTGCAGGTAGTAGTCCAGCACCTCTCTGCCAGGTCGACGGGTGTCCAGGTCGAAGCATTCCTGATACCTCTTGCCCAGCGGCGGGTCGCTCAGTCTATCTTGGTATCTCTCTACGAGTTTGACGACGATCTCGTTCACCTCCTGGCGGGGCATCCCCGCCACGGCGTGGGCCACCTCGGCGGCGAACAGCGGCTCCATGGGCGAGAGATAGTCTGGGTGCGTAGACTGTGCCGCACCCGTAGCCTCGATAGAGCCACCAGATGCGACTGTGGCCGCGATCCATGCCGCCGTCTCGTACAGACCCATGCCTGTCGCAGGACCAGCGGTGATGATTCCGACGTTGATGCAGGGCACGTGACTGTGCCGCGTGATGGCTTGGTTGGCCACCGCCCGCGCCCAGATCACGTCCCGGGGCGTGCTGGTCTGGATACCAAAGTGCACGCAGAAAGGGTGATGCAGGCTGGCCCGAAGAACTAGCAGCACGAAAAGATGATAGGCGGTCAGTGTGACCGCCGTGCCTTCAGGGCCGCCGCAGTAGCCGCCCAACACTGGACCTGACTCACCCAAGATGCGGCAGCCTGCAGACTCCATGTAAGACACCTTGCTCATGATGTCGAAATTGGTTTTCATCTCCGCAAAGGCACCGATCTCCATCAGGTCGCCAGGTCCACCAAACATGGCGTGACCAGCGATGTGGCCCTCCGCACAGACACCGGTGGCTACGAAGTTGGCGATGCACAGGCCTGGTCGCCCTGCTCGCCGTACAGCTTCCTTGGCCAGCCTAGCGGTGCGAATGCAGCCCTCAATCTCCAGCGGGCTGCCAGCTACAATGGCCCGTCCGTTGACGCGTGTCAGCGAGGGGGTTGGGACTGAGTCGGTATAGGGCAACTCGGCGTAGGCGTGCATCAGGCTCAAGAACACCTCGTCACTGTCCACCGGCGCCCCTGCCGCACCCAACGAGCACCACGGCGGTGCCTCGTCCTCTGGCTTGCGTATGGGTACCGGCCGGGCATCCTTGCCTTCACCCAGAACCACATCTTGGGGCGCGTCTTTCAATGCTTGCTCTAGCTCAGCCTGGCTGAACTCAATGACGCGCTCGCTATCGACGCAGTAGGCCCCCACCTCAGACAGAAACTCTAGCGCCGCCTGCCACACCCGATCGGCCAGGTCGTCTTGCCAGGGCACCGGCGTGTCGGGGTTGTACTGGATACCGTATTTCTTCACGATCCGACGTAGAGTACGGACGAACCGTTTCAGGTCATAGTCCTTCTCGCTCATGATCGGTCCGCTCAAGGCACGGTGGGTGATCTCTTGATAGGTCAGCATTTTCCCTTTGCTCCTTCCGCCTTACAGATAGATCGACGGGTATTTGAACTCGAGCCCAAACTTGGCGGTCATTTCCTGCCGCACCTTGCTGTAGACCTCACGGTACTCGGGCGTGATCTCGCCGTTTTCCAGGTTCATGCAGTCCTGCAGGCGGACGCCGATGGGCGCATCGGGCAAACGCGCCTCATAGACATCCAGCAGAGCTTTGACTACTTCGTTCGCCTCCTGTCGCCGCATGCCGACAACGGCATGGGCGATTTCGCTGGCAAAGTAAGGCTCGACGGGGCTCGTGTAATCTACATGGGCGTTCTTGGCCACCCCTTCCGCTTCGATGGAACCACCGCTGACGACAGCAGCTGTCACCCACGCCGCCGTCTCATAGAGGGCCATCTCGGTGGTCGGGCCAGCGCCGACGTATCCCAGGTTGGCTACTGGCAGCCAGCTATTGCGGCTGATGGCCTGATTGGCCACGCTCCGGACCCAGAGAGTGTCCCGCGTGGTCGTCGTGCGCAAGTCAAAGTGGATGGGGAAGGGGTGCTGGGTGGATCCGCGCAGAACCAACATGTCCAGCAGATTGTAGCCTGCGGTCACAATCGCTGTCGTGGCCGGGCCGCCGGCCATGCCGCCCAAGATGACGCCATTCTCAGCCCAGATCTGCGATCCCCGGCTCAAGGTGTAGGCCACCTTGTTCAGCGAGTCGAAATCCACGCGCATCTCGTGGTGGGCACCGATTTCCATGGCATCGGTCGGGCCAATACCAAAACCGGCCCCGGCGATGTGCGACGAGGCGTGAGCCGCGCTGGCCACACCGTTTACGATGGGCAGCCCCGGCCTGCCTGCCTGACGTAGAGCTTCTCGGCCCATGACCATATTGCGGATCGAGCCTTCGACCTCCAACGGACTGCCGGCGACAATGAGTCGACCATCCACGTGGGTGAGGCTCGGTGTGGTGATGGACCAGCAAAGCGGATTGCGAGCGTATTCGCGGATCAGACTCAGCAGGTGAAACTCGCTCGAGACCGCACCGCCACCGGCACCAAGCGAGCACCAGGGCGGCGTCGGGTCCTCCGGCTTGCGGAGGGGGAACTCGCGGCGGTCCACACCACTGCCAAACAGAATCGGTCCCCGATTGTATGCCAGGGCCAGCTCGACCTCGTCGCGGCTGAAGGTGATGCGCCGCTCGGTGTCTGGCACATAGACGCCGACCTCCAAGAACAACTCGACACCCGCTTGCCAGATGCGGTCCGCCAGCTCGTCGTCGCCCGATACAGGTGTCTCCGGATCGTACTGTACATCATACTCCTTCGCCAGACGCCGGACGGTCCGTACGAGCAGTCTGAGGTCAAAGTCCTTGCTAGAGGTGATCGGTCCATCCAACGCCCGGTCCACAACATCGCGAAAACTGATCATGTTTCCCCCTCCACGTGAGCCAAAGCCAGGTTGACGGCGTCTGCCGCTGTCTCACCAAATGCGTCAGCCCCCATCTCCTGAGCCCATTCGGCAGTCGTCGGCCCGCCACCGACCATCACATAGTACTTGTCACGCGAGCCCCGGGCCAGGAGATGCTCGACGACATCCCGCTGCTGTGGCATGGTCGTGGTCATCAACGCCGAAAGTGCGATTATGTCCGCCTTGAATCCCTCCGCTTCGTCAATGAACTTGGAGGCACGTACATCCACCCCCAGGTCCAGCACTTCAAAGCCGGCCGTTCCGAGCATGGTGGCAACAATGTTTTTGCCCAGGGAGTGGATGTCGCCCTTGACAGCCCCCAGCACGACACGCCCGACTGGTTCTGCTTTGCCGCCTTGTTCTGAAATGAGAGGCTCCAACAGTTCCATCCCCTCCTGCCATGCATCTGCGGCCATCATCATCTCGGGCAAATAGACCTCTGAGCGGCGAAACCGTTCGCCCACCTCGCGGATGCCTGGAATCAGGCCATTGTCCAGGATACCGTCTGGATCTAAACCCGCATCCAGACCCTGCTGGACAAGCGGCTGGATCTCGTCAAACTCGCCCTCGGTGAACGCCTCCATGATCTGCTGCAGGATGTCATCTTTGTGTGCCATGTTCAATCCTCCTCCTTGGTTTTGAATCGGTTGTCTGCGCTACTCTCGCCACGCTTGCAGGTTCAGCCGTGACCGTCGTCTTCACCTGTTCGGCTCAGCTTGGCGATGGTTAACATGCTTGCTTCTTCAATGTGTTGCTGGATGCTCACCTTTGCCGCTTCGGCGTCTCCCATGATGATGGCCTCGACGAACTGGTGATGGCTTTCGACCGAGTCGTAGAGATGGTCGAACAGCGGAGCTTGAACCGCCATGAACATGCGGATATGGACCTCCAACCGGGTCAAGACGTGGAACAGGATCTGGTGCCCGGCGATCTCCCAAATGAGGTGGTGGAGAGCAAAGTCAGCCTTGATCGTGGCCTGACAGTCTTGCTTGCGAGCAACCTCGTCTACCTCGGCCACGGCTTGCCGCAGGCGTTCAGCATCGGCCGGAGTTGCTTTTTGGGCGGCAATCTCTGCCATGTAGCCCTCAATCAGACGCCTGGCTGTGTAGATTTCCTGGACTTCGTCGGCGCAGAGGCCCCGGACAAAGGCACCTTGGTTCGCATGGATCTCGATGAGCCCGTCTGCTTCCAGACGCTGGAAAGCTTCCCGCACGGGCGAGCGGCTCACGCCCATCTGAGAGGCGACCTCAGGCTCGGCAAGGTGTGTGCCAGGAAGAAGCGAACCACTTAGGATGCTCTGTTTGATGTGATCATACACTTGGGAAGCAACAGATGTACGCTTGATCTTCTCAAACTGCAACATTGCCATCTGGACTTGGCCTTTCTTTGAGGGAAAAACTAGCTCAAAATGCCCTTTTAGGGTGGTTTTTGGGGTAAATTGCGAAATAGCGTATAGTCACGGCACCCCCTAGACCAGCTCTATTTGTTAATGACCCCTCAAAATACTCTGTTTTAGCCATAAAACGCCTTCAAAAATGGCGGCTCTCTGGGATTTCGCGGGGTAATCGCGATTTCCAGTGGATGACACCCCTATATCTGGGTATTTGGTTCACAAAACGCCCATATATGGCGTAGAACAAATATTCGCCCCGCGAAATCCCAAAGACCCAAAATGGCCAAAGTCGAGGCCATGACCCCACCGCTTTTCTCCGAAGTTGGCAAGAATGTCCGATCTGCTGACTGACGGTTGTATACTGTCGACATCCCACACAGACACATTATACACCATCGTGTGAGTTTTGTCGAGAGGGAGAATATTAAACTCCCTGAACAGCAACTCGAGGCAGTGTAAGGCCTTTGCATATCAGCCGCCCCGCCGTGAGGAGCGATCGACGTCGCGGAATTGCGTCGGCTTGGTCCCGAGGTCCAGCCGGGACAAATTGTGGCTGCTACCGATGATGTCGAAGTCCGCCGCCCGGAGCGCAGAAGCAAGCTGTACATTCGCACTTTCGCACTGCACGAGTAGCGACCCGCGAAGGGTTTCGTTATCTGAGTGGACAGGGTGACGCTGTGTTGGATCAACTCTACTTGCTCCTGTTATTGTGTGGTGGGCTAGGTAGTTGGGTCACTCTGTTGGGTGACGGGGCACGATGGATTCGCAAGTTATTCGCTGAACGGTTGGCCGCCTTCACTCACAAGGAACTGATCTTGGATTGGTACCACCTGGTTAGGAAATGCTACTAACTGACGAGTATGATCTGCCGTGGTCGCAAGGTCAAGGCATCCCTGCCTCTGGCTGTCACTGTCTAACCCAGGACTTGTGCGCGCTAACAATTTGTTGCGCTGTACACGATTTTAGCCCGATTTCAGGTATCAGCGCCGCGATTTCATTTGTTCAACTACAACAGAGCGGAAGTTACTTTTTTCAGCGGAATTACGGTTCTATGTAATCATGGTCAATCTCCTTATGCAACTCACTCAATTGGCATATATGCATAGGCCTGACGGCCCATCGTAGGGCCACAAGGAACATAGACGCAAGAACGCCAGCGCTTAACAGATAGACGCCTTTGATCCCAAGTAGTGGAATCAGTGCATAGGCCAGCAGTGGCCCAACAGCACTCGCCAGATCGCCGACCGTGAACATCAATCCCAACTGTCGGCTTCGCCGCCCCACGTTGCCCAAATCGCCAAGCAGGGCGGTTGACAAACCCTGATTACTCCCACCCGTGATGGCCACCAGAGGGACGCCAACGAGGATGGCCAACGGTGACGCGATAGCCAGGAGGCTGAAACCAGCCACGCCCGGCACCAGACCTCCGACTGCAACCCGCCAGCGGCTGCTTATGCGATCCGAAAGACCACCCACAATAGGGGCAGATGCCATAGAGATGAGCTTGGACAGACCCAACGCCAGTCCTGCAAGCGTGGCTATGCCTAGCGGACGCTCCGCAATGTGTACCCGATCACCTATCTGTTCCAACAGGAATAGGGCGAAGGTGGAGGAGAAAACGCCAGCCAGTGCAAAACGGTTGGCACCGTACAAGGCGGTGACCAAGGCGAATGCTACCTTGCCGTACGGGTTTGAGACGTTTGCGTTTTCAGGGGGCGAATGGCGTGGACTCACTATGAACTCGGCTGCCTCCTGCCTCAGCGCACGGGTTTCTGGCAGGAATATCAGAGCGACGAGTGCCCCGATAAGCGTCAAACTGGCCCCTACAACCATCATCTGGGGATACCCCAGTCTGTCGGTCAGGAAACCGCCTAGCAAGGATCCACCGGACGAGCCCAGGAAATAGGTAGCTTGGTAGATGCCAACCCACCTTCCCCGGTTGTCATCACGGGCAATGTCGAGGATGATCGTATTGCCGCCGATCCAGATGCCGGCCCATGCCAGGCCCCAAAGCAGTCGCCCCGCCAAAAGCGGCCAGAAGCCTTGGGTAAGCCCGTAGATCGCGGTCGAGCATGCGCCGATGAACAGGGCGAGCACAAACAAGCGACGGTGACGCCAATGATCATAGACTATGCCGACAGGGCCGTTGAGAATCAACCGGACAAAGCGGTTGGCAGACAGCAGTATCCCAACGCTCGCCACCGATACACCAGCATCTATCGTGCGCGTTGGCAGAACGGCGTAGAGCGATGCGTCGCCAAGGAGTGATAGGCAAGTGCCTATACCCACCGGAAGCAGGACGCGGAAAGGGGATATGGTTTGGTCTTTTTTCATAACCTGACTCCACTGAAATAACGCAATACCGCAAAAGTCACCCCGTTACTGTAGCCCCCAGATTGATGACGACGCTGGTGCCAGAACTGGGACATATCGAAGAATCCCCCTTCCGGCGGTGATTTCATCCCGCCTGAGAAGTTCATCGCCCGCGCGCAGCGGTACGACTGCCAGGGCAGCTCCATCAGTTTCAACGAGCCCACGCTGAGCCTGGAGTGGTCGCTGGAACTCTTTCCCCTGGCGCGGGAGACCGGGCTGTACAATACCTTCGTCACCAACGGCTACATGACTGAAGCAGCGCTCGAACTGCTGGTCGAGGCCGGGCTGGACGGGATGAACGTGGACGTGAAAGGAAATGAGGAAGCAGTATATGAGTACTGCGGAGCGGACGTTGAGATTGTGTGGCGCAACTGCCGGCGGGCACGGGAGCGAGGAGTCTGGATTGAGATCACCACACTGGTGATCCCCGGTGTGAACGACGACCGGGCCTGCCTGGAGGAAATCGCATGCCGCATCGTCGGCGAACTCGGGCCCGACACGCCCTGGCACCTCAGCCGCTACTACCCGGCCTATCGCTTCACCGCCCCCTCCACCCCCGTGGCGACGCTGGAGCGAGCACGGGAGATTGGCCTGCAGACTGGGCTGCACTATGTCTACCTGGGCAACGTCCCCGGACACTCCGGCGAGCACACCCCCTGCCCGAACTGTGGGGCGACACTGGTCAGGCGGGGCCTCCTACGGCTCCTGCGCTGCGACGTCACGCCCGACGGCCACTGCCCCCACTGTGGACAGGAGATCGCTGGCGTGGGATGGTAGCCCGCGAATTCATTCGCCCGGCCCCAACTCCACGACCGGCAGGACTGATCCGCCTTGCGGCAGCACGATCACCTTTGCTGCAGAGCCTGTCTTGTCGAGCGCGGCTTCCATGGCCCCACCCAGATCGTCGAACGGAACCATACCACAACACTGCGCCTGATCGGGCGTGAGCGCCGAAACCAGGTAGACCTCAGCCCGTTTCAGCACTGCAGCAATGGCAGCCGCCTTGTGCCCACCCAGCACAAACTCTCGCTGGATGCGGTCCAACACTTCATCCGGGGAGCGAGCCTCCCGCATCCAGGTCTCGAACGTCTGGTTGCCAAGCCCCTCACTGCACTCGGCCACCAGGATGATGATCCCCCCATCCCGCACGGCGTGCGCTGCGTTGTCCAGCGCTTTCTGCGCCTGGTACAAATTCACGTCTTTCGGGTGCCCCCCCGCGCTCACCAGAACGACGTCCGCGCGTCCGGGTGTCGGGACCGTGCTACGTCGTCTCGCCAGTTCGCAGGCCTGCCGGTGGGCATCGGTTACCTCCCCCGCCACAGCCCCGACGATGCGATGCTCCCCGTCCACCACCACATTGAGGATGAAGTCCACGCCCAGCATGGCGACGCCCTCCTCAATGTCGGCGCGGACCGGGTTGCCTTCCAGCCGCCCGGTGGTCGCCTCGGGCCGCACCATCATGGCGTGGTTCGCGCTCACCGTCGCCTCAGACGCGCAACCGGGAAAAATCGCCTTGGCACCGCCGGAATAGCCGGCGAAGTAGTGCAACTCCAGGTTCCCCAGGCAAACCCGCAGGTCGGCCTCGACGACAGGCCGAAAGATCTCGACTGGCGTGCCGGCCGAGGTGACGCCCAGCCGAACGGTGTCCGTGGGATCGTGGTTTATCACCCGCACGCGGCGGTAGACATCCGCTCCAACAGCGGCTTCCAGTTCCGAGGGAGTCATGGGACGATGCAGCCCGAGCGCGGCGACGATGGTCACGTCCCCGTCGGGGACACCGGTCGCTGCCAGTTCGTCCAGCACGAGAGGAAGCAATCGCTCAGACGGGCAGGGGCGGGTCATGTCGCTGGTGACGATCACGACTTTCTGGCCTGGTCTCGCCAGGTCGCGTAGGCGCGGAGTGCCGACCGGGTGCGCCAACGCGTCGCGCAGGAGCGTGGTCTCATCGAGCACCTCCACGCTTTCCCGTGGCGTAAAGACCCCCAGCAGATTGAGAGTCGGCACCTGGGCGCTGACCGTGGAGTGGCCGAATCCCAGTTCCAGTTCAGTGACGTTCATTCGCTCCCCTCCCCACAGTAACGGCGTGCCGCGCGGCGCAGCGCCTCGACCACCGGCAGCGCCTGCCCCGATAGGAACCGCACCATGCTGCCACCTGAAGTGCAGACGTAGCCCATCCGCTCTCGCACGCCAAACCGGCCGGCCGCGGCCACACTGTCACCACCCCCGATGACCGAGTCCCCCGGCGCATCGGCGATGGCGGTCCAAAGCCGCTCGGTCCCCACCGCGCTTACCGGCCGCTCGTACACCCCAGCAGGGCCATTGACAAAGATGGTCGTGGCCTGGCATAAGACTTCGATATAGCGCGAGATCGTCTGCTCCCCGATGTCTACGAGAAGATGATCCACTGGCAAGTCGTCCAGACCAATCTCCTTTCGGCCCTCGTCGTCCACGGCAAAGTCAGTAGGGTAGAGAATCCGATCGCCGTGACGCTCCAGCAGTTCTCGAGCCCGGTCAATGAAGGGGATCAGACCTTTGTCGCAGATCAACCGCTCGGTGGGCGCGCCCAATTGGTACCCCTGCGCCAGCAGCATCACCTCGCCGGTGAGCCCAGAGGTGAGCACGTGATCGGCAGTTCCCTCGTCGAGAACTCGTTCCATCATGCTGAAGGCATCCGCGATACGGCTGCCTCCCAGCACAAAGACGCAAGGCGGCGTGGGCGCGTCTCTGATGCGGGTGAGCGCATTCAGTTCTTCCACGAAGAGACGTCCACCGGCGGACGGCAACGCCTGGGCAAAACCGATCAGTGATGGCGCAGAGCGATGAGCGGCAGCAATCGCTTCGCAGACGAAGTAGTCGGCCAGCGGTGCCAGGTTACGCACCAAGCGCGTCTGCGCCATCTGTTCGGGCGTCAGTTTGACGAAGTTCACGAACGTGGACACTTCCTCGGTCAGGTAGCGCACGTTGTTCAGCAACAGCAACTCACCCCGCTGCAGGGCCTTGATCCGCCAGCAATTCCCGTTACCCAGACAATCTCTCTAATTTCCGTGCGTCATGTGCAAAGATTCGAGCATTCGCTCGTGCCTTGGGCTAGGTTTTGCAGAAATGGCGCCCAACCCGAACAATTTCCAGCTCGAAGGATGCAAAATCCACTGACATATTCTACAAATCGGCATGGCACTACCGAGGTAGCTTACGCAATAGCTCCTCGAACTTGGTTTTCTCAAAAAGTGAGGTCAAATTCGCGTCGTCAGTACGAATCACCGAGTACCACCATTCCTTCGACCTCGTATCCGTACAACAGAGCTCGATAGATGTCTTCCATAGAATTAAAGGGCAAGCAGTAAAACAATGAGCGTATGTGCTCCCACAGTCTCTTTTTGCTGCCCTCTTTTTCCCAGACAGCTTGAAACAGGCGACAAGTCAATTGCTGTATTTGGTCCACCAAAAAAGCCAGCATCATCAGCAAAGCAAATACGACGGACAAATTGTTCTTCCCATGGCCGAAATTGTGATCAAACTGATAGCCTTGGTTCTTCAAGGTATTGAAAGTCTCGTTCTCTATCTTCCAATACGCCCGGCCGCCGCGCATGAGTTGAGAAACATTGTCTTTAGTCACAGTAAAATCGGTGACCCACGTGAAATGCCTGGTGATTTTGCCGTCCTCAATCTCCCAGTACTCGAGGAAATTCACCAACAGGTCTTGGTTGGACTTGTTCAAGGATACCTGATTGAGGAACCGAAACCGATGTTTCACTCCTACACCGTGATATTCGACTTCGGTCGTTCGTCCATCTTGGTGTGCCTCCGCGACCTTCTCAAACAGAAAGGCATGATCCCCTTCTTTGACTCTCAAGATGTAGCGGAAATTGTGTCTTTCCAGCGTGCGGATATTGGGGGCATTGGGACTCAAAGAGTCTTGGATCACAATCAGATTCAAATGAGGATGATCTTCCCTCACCTGAGCGAAAAAACGTTTAGCTGCGTTACGCTCACAATCGTTTTTGGTCTCACCATCCTGCTTGATAATCGGCTCTGGGGCTAGGGGGATCACAGCTTTCTGATCCGGATGCACAATCGACGCGCCCAACATTTGATGATGGTAAGATACCTCTCCTGTTTTGTGATTGACTCTCTCCAGGCACGAATTACAGTGTATCTTCTTCGAGAAGAAGTACTCCGTACCGTCCACAGAGAGAAGGTAATGACCATCTATGAAGACAAACTTTTCCAAAACTTTGCCCCGTTGTGCTTGCCGAAAGCCGTCTTTGAACGATGCTTTGATCTCATCCGGCTCGGCATCATCCAAAATCGTCCGCATTTGCGTGTCGCACGGTATTCGCTCCATACCGTAAATCCGTTTCAAATTACCGTTTTCCTTCTCTCGCCGCTCATCGAAAGCCAGCAGAGATGGATCTTTCAAGGAGAACATCGCAAACGCCGACGTCAACGCATCTGCTAAAGCGATCTCGACGTCTCCGGTACGGTGATCCGTGACTTTCTCAAACCCGGAACGAACTAGGCGAAACAATCCGCTTGCCGATAAATGTTTCCGCATTTTCATAGTGGAGACCTGAAATATGCACCCAGGCTGCATTCTGTAAGCCGCCATCCCGGCAGCATGTTTACGAAAACCTGCAATTATGATACACGAATTACGCCTCAAGTCAAAAATAGCACGCGCCTACACCCAAGCGGGAATTGCTGACCTTCTAGCATCACCCAACCATTCCGAACTCTCGCTCCATCTTGCCAAGGACTCGGTCGAGGACCTCAAGAGCGCGATCAATCTCAGGTTTCTCAATGACCAGTGGAGGGGCAAACATCAGCCGGTTGCCGTAGTAGCCAGAGTGCATGCAAACGACCCCGGCCTTGAGCAGTTCAAAGCAGGCCCAACCAGCGGCCTTGGCAGCCGGCTCTCTGGTCTGCCGATCCATTACCAATTCGATGCTGAGATACAGACCCAGCCCATTGAGATGTCCAATGGAGGGATGGTGCTTGCTCAGATCCTCCAGCCCGGTCAGGAAATAAGCGCCCTTTTCAGCAGCGCCCTCAATGATGCGATCCCGCTCAAAGATCTCGAAGACCTTGACACCACCGGCGCACGCCGCCGGATAGCCAGCAAAGGTGGTCGCGTGGCCGCCGGGGCCCCACGAATCCATAACCTCCTTGCACCCGGTCACTGCCGAGAGCGGCAGACCGTTGCTGAGCGACTTGGCCGTGGTGATCATGTCCGGCGCGACCCCCGCGTGTTCAATCGCCCATTGCTTACCGGTGCGCCCCATACCCGACTGAACCTCGTCGCTGACAAAGAGAAAATCGTACTTCTCAGAGACCTCTTTCAGACGGGCCAGATACTCCAAGGGCGGAATGATGTACCCGGCAGAACTCTGGAACGGCTCAATCAGCAAAGCGGCCACGTTCGTGATACCCGCGCTGGGGTTATTGAACCACATCTCCTTGTTCTCGAACATCTGCTCCACCTGGTCGGCACAGAAGAGATCGCAGGCGGGATACGACCTGCCGTAAGGACAGCGATAACAGTAGGCGAAGGGAATACGCAGCACCGCCGTGTCGGCCGGCGGGATGGGGTAGTTATAGGCCATCTGGTAAGCCTTGCCGGTGAGCGCCATGGCCCCAGCCGTGCGGCCGTGATAGTCGCCCCAGTGCGTGACGATGATCGGCTTGCCGGTGTACCAACGTGACAACTTCATGGCGATCTCGACGGCTTCGCCGCCCGTGACTGCCCAGAAGACCTTTTTCTCAAAGTCTCCGGGGTGGCGCTCGCACAGAAGGCGGGCCATCTCTGCCCGGCTCTCAAAGGGCAACTCGGCAAACTGGTTGATTCTGCCCATCTGTGCTCTGACGGCGTCGTTGACTTCTGTGTTGTTATGTCCTAGCGCGTTGACGGCGAAGCCGGCGTGCAGGTCAATGTATTCATTGCCGTCCACGTCTCCGTTTCCCCAGGGCCTCCTCAGAGCCGCGCATCCTGGCCCGTTCTTCCAGCATACGGTCTTCAAGTGAAGAGATCATGTACTATGTCCTCCTTGCTACATTGTTGTGACGGCCTACTGGGCAGATCATACTTCCTGGAGATTGATACTTTGCCAATCCACTTCTTCTTCCATACAGACAAGCAACGCATCCCCGGCCGCGTTGATGTGATTTCTCAGCGTCTCTGCAGCATGCACAGGATCACCCATCCGAATAGCCTTGAAGATCTCGTAGTGCGAGGGCTCGTCTGAGTACGCGTCCGACTGATAAAGCCGGACGTTGAACACAAATAGCCAGGTCAGAGACTGCAAGCCCTTGAAAATCTCCAAAAGCAACTGGTGGTCACTCCGGTTGCAAATCAATTGGTGGAACGCGACATCCGCTTTCACCGTTTCGTAAGTAGCGTCTTCTTGTCGTTCAAGGTCGTCCAGTCGCCGCGCCAACGCTTCCATGTCCTCCATGTCTTCATCGCTGTACGCGTTGTTCTCCATAGCCATGCGCACGGCATAGGGCTCTACCAGCGCCCGAAGTGTGTAGAGTTCCCTGGCCATTCGCGGCGATAGTCTGGTGACAAACGCACCCCGATGAGGGACGACCTCAACCAGGCCATATTCCTGAAGCTGTCGCAGGGCTTCGCGTATGGTACCACGCGAGACGTCTAGTGATTCGCCGAGTTCTACCTCGCGCAGGGGCTCGCCTGGACGCAACTCGCCTCGGAAGATAGCATCCCGAATGGCATCTGCGACGGCGGCCGTCAAAGTGGGGGGACGGACGATTTGTCTGACCATAGAAGCGTCTCTCGTCGGACAATTATCAGTATAACAATAATTATACAACATCTGGTGCGGCTTGTCAAGCATTTCGTCCCCGTCACGGCGTTGAAGAATAGGAGAGCGATTAGGCGGTGCTTAGGGCTAGGCAGTTAGCCGTTTTGGGCAAGCCTGAGAGCAGGCGCGTGTATCAGGCTGGGCTGTGTTACGTCTACCTGGGCAACGTCCCGGGACACACCGGCGCACGCACCTTTTGTCCGAATTGTGGTACAATACTGGTCAGGCGGGGGCTTTTACGGTTGCTGCACTGCGACGTCACGCCCGACGGTCGCTGTCCCCGCTGCGGACAGGAGATCGCTGGTACAGGATGGAATTGGGAGCAGAAGTAAACATGTCAGAATCACACATCACATTGCCCGCGCCCAGCACCAGTGGATCGGTATCGCTGGAGGACGCCATCGCCCAGCGCCGTTCTGTGCGGCGCTACGCTCCGGGGGACCTGAAACCAGAGCAGATCGGGCAACTGCTGTGGGCGGCGCAGGGCATCACCGGCAGTCAGAGCAGCCAGCGCGCAGCCCCGTCGGCCGGCGGATGCCACCCGTTGATCCTCTACGTCTGCCGCGCCGACGGCATCTGGCGCTATCACCCGGAAACTCACACGCTGACGCGCCACCTGGAGCAAGACGTGCGGGAGAAACTGACGGCGGCCGCCTGGCGGCAGGGGTTCATCGCCGAGGCCCCGTGCGTGTTCATCATCAGCGCCATCTTTGAGCGCACCACGCAGCGGTATGGTGAGCGGGGACGGCTGCGCTACGTGCCGATGGACATCGGCCATGCGGCTCAGAACCTGCTCCTGCAAGCCGTTGCGCTGGGATTGGTGAGCGTCCCCGTCGGTGCATTTGATGATGGTGCCGTCAAAGAGGTACTGGCTCTCCCAACGCAGGAGGAGCCCATGTACATCCTGCCCGTCGGTCACGTCAGATAGGGCGACGGAAGTTCCCCCAAAAAGCTGTACCACTTGAGGCTGTGTTTATTGTGATTCT
>CAYLPU010000095.1:0-20216 GCA_964385635.1 uncultured Anaerolineales bacterium | reverse complement strand
CGCTTTGTCGTGTCGCTGCCCGCGGGTGCCTCTGAGGCAGCCCCTGCGGTGTTGGAGACCTCCGGCTAGCGGTGCCGTGAATAGAAAGGGGGAATTGGTGGATCCGTCCCACATTCGCGATTTCTGCATCATTGCGCATATTGATCACGGCAAGTCCACGTTGGCCGACCGTCTGCTGGAACTGACCGGCACGATCTCTGCTCGTCAGATGACTGACCAGGTGCTCGACTCGATGGACCTGGAGCGAGAGAAGGGAGTCACCATCAAGGCGTCGGCGGTGCGGATGCGGTACACTGCTGCCAGTGGCGAGGAGTATGAACTGAACCTGATTGACACCCCGGGCCACGTGGACTTCTCCTACGAGGTCAGCCGGGCACTGGCGGCCTGCGAAGGGGCGCTTTTGGTCGTAGATGCCACCCAGGGGATCGAGGCCCAGACGCTGGCCAATCTCTACCTGGCGATCGATGCTGATCTCGAGATCATTCCCATCGTGAACAAGATTGACGTGGCCTCGGCGTGGCCCGATGAGGTAGCGTTGAAACTGGCCGAACTGTTGGGTGTGGAGACTGACGAGGTATTACACATCTCGGCCAAAGAGGGATGGGGGATAGAGGAGGTGCTGGAGGCGGTGGTGGCCCGGCTGCCGCAGCCCCGGGGGCGGCCCGAGACACCGTTGCGGGCGCTCATCTTCGACTCCCACTACGACTCCTACAAGGGCGTGGTCGCCTACGTGCGGGTGATGGACGGCGTGTTGGTGCAGGGAGAGCCGCTGTACCTGATGGCGGCGGGCGCTAAGGCCGAGCCCATTGAGATAGGCATCTTCACGCCGGGGATGACCCCCACGGACCGGCTGAACATAGGCGGAGTGGGGTACGTCGCCACGGGGCTCAAGACGGTGCGGGAGTGTAACGTGGGCGATACACTCACCAGCGCGGCACACCCTGCATCGGAGCCCTTGCCTGGCTATCGTTCTGTCAAACCAATGGTTTTCGCTGGCCTGTACCCGGTGGAAAGGGAGGGTTATAATACGCTCCGCGATGCGCTGGAGAAATTGCAGCTCAACGACGCAGCATTGGTCTTCGAGCCGGAGACCTCCCAGGCACTCCAGTTCGGCTTCCGTTGCGGCTTCCTGGGCCTGTTCCACATGGAGATTGTGCAGGAACGGCTGGAGCGGGAGTACGGACTGAACCTGATCGCCACTGCCCCCAGTGTTGCCTATCAGGTTGTCACACATGGCGGCGCGGTAGTCCATGTCGCCAGCCCCGCCGGCTTGCCAGATCCCAGCACCATCGAGGAGATTCGCGAGCCGTGGATGCGTATCCAGGTCTTCACGCCGGCGGAGTACATCGGCCCAGTGATGGAATTGATCACGCGGCGGCGCGGTACGTACCAGACCACTGAGTACCTGGACAGCCAGCGCGTCGTCTTGGCTTACGAGATGCCACTTTCGGAGATGATCGTGGATCTGCACGACCGGCTCAAGTCGGCCACGCGGGGCTATGCCTCGCTGGACTATACTTTCGACGGCTACCGGCCGGGCGACCTGGTGCGCCTGGACATTCTGGTCAACAAGGAGCCGGTGGATGCGCTGGCGCTGATCGTGCACCGGGATCAGGCCTACGAGAAGGGGGCGGCGCTGGTGCGCAAGATGAAGGAGGTCATCCCGCGGCAACTGTTCAAGGTGCCCATTCAGGCGACCCTGGGTGGGCGGATCATCGCCAGAGCGACGGTGGGCGCGTTGCGCAAGGACGTGTTGGCCAAGTGCTACGGCGGCGACGTCACGCGCAAGCGCAAGTTGTTGGAGAAGCAGAAGGCGGGCAAGAAGCGGATGAAACGATTCGGCCAGGTGGTAATCCCGCAGGATGCTTTTCTGGCGGTGTTGAGGCTGGATGAGGATTAGGGCGTTGGGGTGACTGGGCTGGGTATTGGGTATTGGTCATCGGATGGGTAGGCGGCGGCCGGTGGCGCTGCGGTGGGTGTGGCCGAAGTCGCGCAGGCCGTCCAGTTGCTCCACGTCGAACACCGGTCCGTCCTGGCAGACGAGCAGTCCATCCAGGGCACACTGCCCGCAGATGCCGAAGCCACATTTCATGTACCGTTCCACGCTCAATTGACCGGCAATGTCACGTTCACGGCACAACCGGTGGAGGGCGACGAGCATCAGTTCGGGGCCGCAACCGTAGATTGCGAGTTGCGGATTGCTGATTGCGGATTGCAGGATGGCATCGGTGACGTAGCCTTTGTAGCCTTCGGAACCGTCGTCGGTGGCGATTAGGAGTTGGACGCCCAGGTCGCGGAAACGGTCGGTGTAGATCAGGTCGCCGGCCGTGCGAGCGCCGAGGGCGACGGTGGTGGGGATGGAGCGCGCGATGGCCTGGGTGGCGAGGAAGTAGAGCGGGGCCGCGCCGTAGCCGCCGGCCACCAACAGCGCCTGTCGGTCTTCGCGTAGTGAGAACCCGCAACCATAGGGACCGCGCCAACCCACACGGTTGCCCACGCCCCGCCGGTGTAGCGCCGTGCTGAAGGGTCCCACGCGGGCGACGGTCAGCATAAGCGGGGTGGGGTGGGCGATGGAGATGGGCTTTTCGTCCACGCCGGGCAGCCAGAGCATGACGAACTGCCCCGGTTCTGCCTCTGGCAACTCAGCATCCAGGATGAAGGTGCGGATGGTGCGGGTTTCATCCCGGACGTCGCGGATGTGGACGGTCTGTGGCAGGGTCACTCTGCGGCTCCTTCCTCGCCTATGTCTCAGGCGGGAAGTGTACCATAGAGAAGGGGTTCTGAAAAGCCCTATCGGCGGAACGGTCTGCCGTCCGTTGCTTGCTATCTTCCTGTTAGCGGTTCCAAAGCGCCATGTCCGCAACTACGTCGTCGAGACCTGCGGCACGCAGTGACTCTGCCGTCGGGTGGCCTTTTTCATCGAAACCGCGTGCCCTATAGTACGCCGATACGGCGAGCGGCCAATCGGTTGCCCAGCGCGGTTCGCGTTCCTCCATCTGCTTCAGAATCCGCTCCGGCAGCACGTTGGCTGCAGGTGTGCGTCCCGCTCTCAAGTTGAACGCATAGCGCACCAGATAGTCGCGATCGGCATACTCTCGCAGGCTGCCCTCAGTGAACGACTCGCCGGTCACGCTCTCCAGCAAGTCGGCCACGAACTGCATGGGGGCCCCGCTTGCTGTGAAAGCGCAAAAGATCCCCGCGTTACCTATCGTGCTCACTCTGATGCTCTCGATTGTCTCGTTGACGAATTTTTCGACCGATGTCTTTGACCCGCGCTGGTTGAAGCCCCCCTCCATATGTGAAGCGCCATGCGGCAGGAACGCGTAGGTCAGTGCCAGGCCGTGGAATACCCGGGGGTGATGCATTGCAAGATCCAGCCCCTTGACGTTTATCGCATATTCCTCGCTGCCCTGGCCAATCTTCTCGGCGGCTTTGCGACTGCCCATCGCGAGAAGCGACCCCAGACCCTCTCCGACACGCCCTATCGCCTCGATTGTCTTGAGGATGGTCTCGGTGTTTCCCCAGGTGAGTTCCAGGCCATTGGTGTCGGCGGTTGTCAGGACGCCTCGCTCGAAAGCCTCCATCGCCCAGGCAATTGCAGAGCCTGTGCTGATGGTGTCCAGGCCAAGCCGGTTGCACAGTTCGTTGGCTTTGGCGACGCCAGCCAGGTTTCCGTGGAGAAGCAACGTTCCCATGCTACCCAGGGTCTCATATTCTGGACCGGGGCCTTCCTCCACGTGGATGCCTTCCTCGTCCACGCTGACGATGCCCTTACAGCGGATGGGGCAGGCGTAACAACCCTCTCGCTTGACCAGAATCTGCGACACGATTGCGTCGCCGCTCAGGCTGTCAGCGCCCTCCTGCCAGGTTTCACCCGACCAGTTCCTCACCGGCATGTCACCCATCGTCATGGATATCTTTGCCACGCTTGCCGTGCCTTGCTCTGAGTACGGCTGGGTCTGAGGGTGCGTCTCTAGAATCTCCGCGTGCCTCGATATCAGGTCGGCAAAGGCATGACGATCAGCCACATTGACCTTGCTGTTTCCACGAACGACCACGGCTTTGACCTTCTTTGAGCCCAGGACGGCCCCCATACCGCATCGCCCGGAAAATTCCCCGCGGCGGTGCGCCACGCCCGACATCGGACACAAGTTCTCACCTGCTGGGCCGATAGAGGCCACCTCAAAGCGAGGGTGTCGCTCGCGCAGGACCGCTTCGGTTTCATAAGTGTCCAGCCCCCAGAGGTCGGACGCGTCAACGATCTGGGTCCCGCCGTCCTCAACCAGCAGATAGATGGGGGTCTTGGCGGCCCCGCTGAGGAGAATACCATCCCAGCCGGCTCGCTTTAACGCCACCCCAAGGTAGCCTCCCATGAGGGACTGGCCCCATCCTCCGGTAAGGGGTGACAGGGCACAAGTTGCCACACGCCCACACCCGGGGAAACGCGTACCGGTCATCGGCCCTGTGAAGATCCCCAATACATTCTCTGGTCCAAGCGGGTTCGCATCCGGCGGTATTCTATCGTACAGCATTCTTGCAGCCAAGCCGACACCGCCGATGTACAGCCGATAGAGATCGGGATCCGGGGTGACCACACCGATGTCGCCAGATGTGAGATCAATTGTCAGTAACTTTCCTTGCCAACCTCCAGCCATGTTTCCTCCCGTTTTTGTGAACGCTTGCAGCGCCTACCTCATTCTCATTGATGAAGAGCCCTCTTCTTGTTCCTATTTGGGACGGGTCACACTTTGTACACCAGGTCCAAGAGCTCTTTCATGATTTCACGTACTGCGCCACTAAGGGCAATGTTGCCGGCCATGCCGTACACGGGTCCCATACTCCCCTGCACGTCCGGATTCGCCTTGACGTACTCTACGGCTTCTTTCAGATCTTCGATGAACTTTTCCGCCACACCTGGCTGAGTGTGTCTCAAGGTCAAGCAGATATGGAGACAGGGGGGTTGTTGGAGACCGTTCAAGCCCCATTTCTTCTTGCTCATACGATCTGAGATCGCGTAGACATCTAACGTATCCGACGCAAAGGCGATGTCCCATAGCGGGTCTCCGAGCACATGGAGTTCTGGAATCTTCGCTATCTCCTTTTTGATAAACGAAGCCGTTTCCAGTATTCTCTTTGTGGCCTCCATGTACCCCTGTTCCCCTATGGACACCATGGCCGCCCAGCACTCGGCGCTCAGGGCGCCGGGGCGACTTCCGGCGAGTGTTGGGGAGAGATACAGTCCGCCTGGCCAATCCGTTGTCATGAAGTACTGGTAGCGACGCAGTTCCGAACCGCGGTACAGAACAACCGACGAACCCTTGGCGGCATATCCGTATTTGTGTGTATCGGCTGACATAGAGGTCACGCCGGGCAATCTAAAATTGAATGGCGGCACGGCGTAGCCCAGTTTTTCTGCCCAGGGGAGCATGAATCCCCCCAGACAGGCATCTGTGTGAAAACCGATGCCTTTCTCCCTCGCCAGTTCGGACAGTTCCTCGATGGGGTCAACGATGCCGTGGGGAAACGGAGGCGCCGATCCCACGATGACGATGGTGTTCTTGGTAATGGCCTTTCGGGTTGCCTCTACATCGGCCCTGAAGTCGTCGCCTATTGGGACGTGGATTATCTTGATGTTGAAAAACTGAGCCGCCTTGTCGAATGCTGCATGGGCAGTGGAAGGGACGACCATTTCCGGCTTGGTGATCCATTTTTTATCTCTGGCCCAGTCTCGATAGGTCTTCATGGCCAGCAGGATGCTCTCCGTCCCACCCGACGAAACGGTCCCGACGATCTCATCATCGGTCTTGTCTGCGCCCAGCATGTTGGCCGTCATCGCCACCACTTCCGCCTCGAACTTCACGGTACTGGGCCACACATCGAAATGCATGGGATTGCTCTGCGAATTGATGGCATACACCTTGTTTTGAAAATCTATGTGCTTGCTATCACCGTGGTACACAGTCCCCGAAACGAAACCATCTTTCCACTTCGACTCCTCCAGGGAATTGAATTTTTCCATTTCCTTGATGATCTCTTCCCTGTCGCGGCCGACCTGGGGGATATGGGAGTAGGTGGTAAAATCGTCCTTATATGGCCTGATAGAGCGCTCCAACTCTTCCATGAATTCGTTGATATCCATACTCTTCCTCCTTTGGGTCTTGTCACTGTTCCTCCGGGGTAGAGCGCCGGAGTCGGGTGACAAACCGGTAACGGTCAGCGCGGAAAACGGCCTTGGTGAGCTCCATCGGCTGGCTGCTGCTGTCTGTTGCTGTACGCTTGTAACGCATCACAGGAGCACCCTCATTTATTTCCAGCAGGCTTGCTTCATCCGCAGTGGCCACGCTCGCGATGAAACTGTCCAGTGCCTCCTGAGGTAGCGCGTTGTACTCCTTATCCAGGATCTCATATATAGACCGGTCGGTCAGATCCATGGTGAGCAGTTCGGGGAAACGTCGGTAGGGGAAGTAACAGGTTTCTATGACGATAGGTACCTCCTTAGCCGAGCGCACGCGACGAATGAGTATGACCTTGTCGCCCCAGGCCAGATGCAGTTCGCGCATGATCTCGCCTGTGGCGGGCACCACCTCCTGGGCCAGTACACGGCTGCGGAGAGTCAGGCCTTCGGCCTCCGCTTCCTTGGTCATGCTACGCAGGCTATCTTTCGTGAAGGGAACCTGGCTTCTATGGGGGGCGACGAAGGTGCCTTTTGCGCGCTTGCGGATCAACAGGCCCTCGTTCGCGAGGTTTCCAAGCGCTTGCCGCACAGTGAGGGTGCTGACTTCCAGTTGCTCGCTCAATCTAACCTCGGGGGGCAACATATCGCCGGGCTTCAGTTGGCCACTGGCAATCAGCCCCCGAATCCATTCTTCTATTTGGTAGTAGTAGGGTATTGGGTTTTGCTTGTCTATGGTGAAATTGAACATAGCCCATCTCGTGCAAGTTGCTGTGGAAGGACATAGATAGGGGATACATATAGAGTATTATATGTTTTATTGTATATACATTATACTATAACCTCCCTACTTGTCAAGCGGGAGAGGCTTCTGGGCGCATTTCAGTGGACGGCGAAAGCGACAAATTCAACGCAGAGGCGCAGAGACGCCAAGAAAATCAAGTATCAGCTGCCGTTGACATTGCCCACCCTAACGGATATAATTGGTGTGTGTTGAGATGGTTCATCATTACGCAGCGGGCGGTGAACTGACCATCTTCACGGCTCTCGACTGTATTGTCTGACTATACGAGGAGATTGTTGATGCAGACATCCATAGGAATTCTGGAAGAGCTTGAGAGTCTTACGACCGTAGAGCGCCTCAGCGTCGTTGAAGCCGCCCTGCGTCTGATTCGTGAAGACCTTCAACGGGTAGAACAACCTGTGGCCCGGACGGAGAAAAAACGGCATCTGGCCGCAGCGGCTGAGGTTCTACTACCAGATTACGCAGCGGGCGGTGAACTGACCATCTTCACGACTCTCGATGGTGAGGATTTTTATGCGTAGGGGTGAAGTATCGAGTCATAACCGCGGCTCTGGCTGGGACACAGTCGCTCAACATCAGCCGGAAAATGGGAGGGCTTTCCCTCGAAGTTCCTTCACCCCCCCATACCCGTGCCGTTCCATATAGCCCCGCAGTTCCTCGCACACCTCCCGGAAGACCTCCATCCCCCGGTAGCAAATCGCCGAGCCGATGCCGACGGCGGTAGCCCCCACCAGGATCATCTCCACCACGTCCCGGCCGGTCGTCACTCCGCCCACCGCCACCACCGGCACATCCACCGCCCGGCATAAGTCGCGCACGCAGCGGACGGCGATGGGACGCACGGCCGGGCCACTCACGCCGCCGGTGCCGTGGGCCAACACCGGGCGGCAGGTCTCGATGTCGAGAATCAGCCCCGGCCCCAGGCTGTTGATGGCGGTGATGCCGTCCGCTCCGGCCTCCACGACCGCCCGTGCCACCTTCACGATGTCGGTCACGTTGGGCGAGAGTTTCACCAGCACCGGGACGCCGGTGTTCCGTTTCACCCGCCGGGTGACCTGGGATGCGACGTAGGGGTCGGCGGCGAACATCTGCTGGTAGCGGTTGTCCAGGTTGGGGCAGGAGATGTTGACCTCGATCAGGTCCGGCTCGGCCTCAGAGATGAAGCGGGCGATGGTGCCGAAGTCGTAGATGGTGTCGGCGAAGATGCTGGCGATGACCGGCACCCCCAGCGGGGCCAGTTCCTCCTTCGCGGCCCGTACCTCCTCGACCATCACCTCGACGCCGGGGTTGGAGAGACCCACGGCGTTGATGAGTCCCGGCCCCCAGTCCAGTACCACCGGGTTCGGGTAGCCGGAGCGGGGCTTGAGGCTGCACGATTTGGTGGTGACCCCGCCGGCGCCGGCCCGCGCCACGCGCGTCATAATCTCGTGCGTCAGCCCCAGGACGCCTGAGGCCAGGACCGTCGGGTTGGGCAGATGGACCCCGCAGAGATTGACGGAGAAATCCGGTGTAGATAACGAATCACGTTTCACGCTTCACGCTTCACGCAGATAGGCCAGGGTTTCGGCATGCTGGGTGGGTGTGATGCGACCACTTGCTCTCAGCGCGTCCAGCACCCCGGTCAGCCGGAGGACGGCGTGCAGGTGGTAACCGCGCTGGGCCAGGTACTCCGCGCCGCTCTGTTCCCGGTCAATCAGCACCAGCACGTCGCGCACGGTGAGCCCGGCCGTTTCCAGCGGCGCGATGGCCTCCAGTTTACTGTCCCCGCGCGTGATCAGGTCGTCTACGAGTAGTGCTGTCTCCCCCGGCTCGAAGGCTCCCTCGATGGGCCGGCGGGTGCCGTGCTCCTTGACTTCGCGGCGCGGGTAGATGAGCGGCCGGTCCAGTTCCAGCGCCAGCGCCACGCCGATGGGCAGGCCCGCGTAGGGGATCGCAGCGATGCGGTCGAACGTGAGCCCGCGGGCCACCTTGGCCATCGCGCGGGCCACCTGGCGCAGCAGCGGCGGGTGGCTGACCAACAGTCGCAAGTCAACGTAGATGGGGGAGGTGAGGCCAGATTTGAGGGTGAAGGTGCCGAACTGGATGCAGCCAGTGTCGGAGAGACAGACAGCGAGAGAGTTTTCAGGCATCGGTCATTCTCCAGCGGGCGTTCATTGCTGGGCTCGCAATTCATTGATACGGTTGCGCAGGGCCAGGGCGGCGGCGCGGGCGGCTTCGGCAAAGTCCGGCCCTTGTGAGGCGTAGAGGATGGAACGCGAGGAGTTGATGACCGGGCCGAGGCCGTCGCTGGTTCGACTGTGCTCACCACAGGCGGTGGGGCCGTAGGTCACAGCCGCTTCCAGGCTCCCACCCTGGGCCCCGACGCCGGGGATGAGGAACGGCAGGGTGGGGGCCAGTGCCCGCAAGCGGGCCAGTTCCTCCGGATAGGTTGCCCCCACCACCAGGCCGCAGGTGCCCGGATGACCGGCGTCCCACTGCACCGCCAGCCGGGCGACCTCCTCGTAAAGAGCACCGCCGTAAACAGGCGGTGCTGGGCTGAGCCCCGATCCAGCGCCGGCTCTTTCAGGCCAGTGCACTAGCAGGTCCTGCAGGTCCGGGGCTGAGGGGTTAGAGGTGCGTGCCAGGAGGAAGACCCCCCGGCCGGCCCGCTCCAGAAAGGGATGCAGGCCGTCCAGCCCCAGGTAGGGATTGGCGGTGACGATGTCTACGCCTAGTATGTCGAAGGCGAAGCGGGCGTAGGCGGCGGCGGTGTGCCCCACATCGCCGAACTTGCCGTCGAGGATGATGGGCAGGTGATCGGGGATGCTGGCGATGAGGTCCTGGAGCGCACGCAGTCCGGCGGGCCCCTCGGCCAGCCAGAAGCCCAGGTTGGGTTTGTAGGCGCAGACTAGGTCGGCGGTGGCCTCGACGATGGCGCGACCGAAGGCGAGCAGCGGCTGCTCGCAACCCAGCACGACCTTGGGTAGCCGTTCCATCACCGGGTCGAGGCCGATGCACAGCCAGGAGTTATTGGTTTGTTGGGACTTGTACCTCCGCGACTCTTCGATATCCTGGTATGCCATTCTGTCCTCCGTAATAATGATAGATTCGTAGTGGCGACTTCAGTCGCTTCTGTCGCTTGAACAACGACTGAAGTCGTTACTACAGACTATCGAAACAAGCGGCAAACCAAAAAAAAGACCCTTGAACGAGTGTCCAAAGGTCAGGGGGAATGTTTCGAGCAGGGAAGCGTGTGGCTTCCCGCCATTGCTGCGGCTTGGCTCTGAGCCATTCTCCAGACATCGCGCAAGAGTATACTGCAATCGGTAGGGATGTCAAGTTCAGGTTGCAGCAGCAGTGGTACTGTGATAGAATAGCGAACGGCGATGTGTATCGTGATAGTGATAGATGGAGAGAAGGCGATATGACGATACCAGTGAATGTCCAACGACTTCATACCGAGCTGAGTGAGATCAAATCGCTACTGTATGAGTTGCGGGAGGCAGTTGAACTGACCCGCGTGCCGACAGAGCATCCTCACATCATACGGGTTGAGGGCGTGTGCGGTGGGCGGCCCATCGTGGCTGGAACGAGAATCAGTGTCCGTACTCTCGTTGAGCGCACACGTCTTGGAGATTCTCCTGAACAGATTGTGGCTGCCTACCCACCTCTGACCCTGGCTCAGGTATACGATGCACTGAGTTACTATCACGAGCACGAGGCTGAGATTGAGAGTGAGGTCGCAGCCAACGAAGAGGCGTTGGCATGGGTGACGAAGCGAAGCGTCGAGTAAAACTCTACCTCGATCATGACATCAGCTATCGGCTGGCCGAGCAGTTGCGTGCCCGGGGTTGCGATGCTGTTGGTGCATGGGAGGTGGGCAACGCTGGTTTGGACGATTCAGCCCAACTTGAGTATGCCGCCAACCAGAGTCGTGTTCTGGTGACCTGCAATACGCAAGATTTTGTGCCGCACTATCTGGCATGGTGGGACGCTGGCCGTCGTCACAGCGGCATCCTCACGTCCGAGCAGTTGGAGTTTGGCGAGATGCTACGACGGCTACTTCGCTTTGTCGAGACCGTCGCTGCAGCGGAAATGTGCGACATGATCCGCGACCTAGCGGAATTCAAGCCGTCAGGGTGTTGAGTGAATTGGTTGGCAGGCGGGCAGATCGCAGAACACTTCTCGCCGTTTTGATCCTCATCTTCATTTTCGCCACGGGTCTGCGCTTCTACGGCCTCAACTGGGACGGCGGCGTTGGCGCTCACCCGGACGAGCGGCACGTAGTGGGTGTGGCGGAGAGCCTGCGTTGTCCTGAACGCTTGAACCCCTTTGACGTCTCCCCTGATTATCCCTACGGTCACCTGCCGTTGTACTTGCTGGCGCTGACGCAGAACCTGGCCCCTGGCGTGGACCCACTCTTGGTGGGACGGGCGCTGGCGGCGCTGTTTGACCTGGGCACGGTGGCGCTGACCTTCGCGCTGGGCCGGCGGGTCTACGGGGAGCACGTTGGCTTGCTGGCGATGGCCTTCGTCGCGCTGATGGTCTCGCACGTGCAGCAAGCACACTTCTACACCGCCGATGTGGTGCTGACCTTCTTTGTCCTGGGGGCGCTGTTCTTCGCCGTCCGCCTGGCCGAAGGGCGGGGGGACGGCGGGCGACGGCTTGATGCCTGGCTGGCGGGCGCGTGGGCCGGGCTGGCCGTGGGCACCAAGTTCAGCGCGGTGCTGCTGGTGTTGCCGCTGGGCGTGGCATTGATGCTCAACCCAGCACCGGCTCTTCCAGGCCGGTGCTGGGCTCGCTGGCGGCGCGGCCTGGAGAGCGGGGGAGCGGCACTGGTGGCCTTCGCGCTCACCAATCCCTTCGCGCTGCTGGCGTTCCCCACCTTCTGGCGCAACGTGGCGCAGCAGGCGGCCATCGCGCGAGGTGTGCTAGACGTGCCCTACACCCGCCAGTTTCACGCTACCTGGCCTTACCTGTACCTGGTTGCGCAGCAGTTGCGCTGGGGAATGGGGTGGCTGCTGGGGCTGGCGGCTCTCGTCGGATTGGCGACCGGTGTATGGCGGGCTGTGCGGCAGCCGCCGCGCCGGGCGGAGTGGGTGCTGCTGGCGTGGGTGATACCAGGGTTTGCCTTCGTCGGCGCGCTCTACGCCAAGTTCCCCCGCTACATACTGCCCTTGACGCCCCTGCTGGCTCTCTACGCCGCGCGGATGCTCACCGCGCTGAACCGCTGCCGTCGCCGTCTAGCCTCATTCCTCGTCTACTCCTCCCTCATCTACACTCTCCTCCACTGCCTGGTCTTTGTCAGCCTCTACCGCTCCCCGCATTCCTGGCTGGTCGGTTCCGAGTGGTTCTACGACCGCGTACCTCGGGGGGCAATCGTGGCTGTCGAGCAGTGGGACCACCCGCTGCCGTTGGACGCGACGGGCTACGACGTGCGGGAACTACCCATCTTCGAAGAGGACACGGTGGAGAAGTGGGCGGCGATCACGGAGACGCTGGCGGAGGCCGACTACGTGGTCATCGCCAGCCGGCGCGGGTACGCGACGCTGGCGCGGTGGCCGGAGCGTTATCCACTCGCGGTTCGCTATTATCAGTCGCTTTTCGGGGGCGGGCTGGGCTTCGAGCCGGTGGCCTGCTTCGGGCGCTATCCGCGCCTGGGGCCGCTAGCCGTGGTGGACGATCCGACCGCCGGGCTCAGTTTCTCGCTGCCTGGGCTCTGCCGGCCCGAAGCACCGTTTGTGCTGCGCCTGGGCCGTTTGGACGAGAGTTTTGTCGTCTACGATCACCCACAGGTGGTGATCTTGCGGCGAGTGCCGGAGAAAGCGATGCTGCGGACGCGCTGATCTTATCCTCTCTCCCGTTTTGCCGGAGCCTTGCAGCAGTGGTATAATCCCCTCTTGTGAAGCGACAATGGAAGTTATGGGTGGGCCTGGTCATCAGCGCGGCAGCCCTGGCCCTGGCCCTGCTGGGTATTGACCTGCGCCGGGTGGTGGAGACGCTGGCCCGGGCAGACTACGTATACCTCATCCCGGCCACTGCGGCGATACTGGCCTACCTGGTCGCCCGCTCCGTCCGCTGGCGGCTGTTGTTGGGGCCGGAGGTGAGCCTATCCCGCTGCTTCTGGGTCACCAACATCGGCTACATGATGAGCAATGTGCTTCCCTTCCGGCTGGGAGACCCGGCCCGGGCGGTGGTGATCGGGCGAGGGGGAAAGGTCTCCACCGCGGCCGCGCTGTCCACCGTCGTTGTGGAGCGGGTGCTGGATATGTTGATGGTGGTGGCCCTCCTGGCGGGGGTTGCCCCCTTCATAAGTGGGGTGGGGAGCGCCGTGACCGCTGGCCTGGTCGCAGGAGGGGCGGCGCTGGCGGCGTCGGCCGTGCTGCTGCTCCTGGCCTTCCGGCCAGATTGGGGACGGCGAGCGGTGCGGCGAGTGCTCGGGTGGACACCCCGGCTAGACGGTGATCGTTGGGTGCAAGCGTTGGACGGCTTGTTCGAAGGGCTCGCGCCGCTGCGCTCCGGGCGACGTGGACTGGCACTGCTGGTCTGGTCGGTGGTGACCTGGGCCTGTGTGGTTGCTTATTACTGGGCGTTGATGCGGGCCTTCCTGCCCCGGCCGCCGGCATTGGCGGCTCCCTTTCTCGTCTGCGTCGCTGGACTGGGGGTGGCAGTGCCTTCCTCGCCGGGCGCGGTGGGGGTTTTCCACGCCGTTGCCCGCTACGGACTGACGATACCCTTCGAGGTGCCGGTGGATCAGGCGGTCACCATCGCCTTCGCTATCCACACTTTCCAATACGTGATGTTGTGCCTGCTGGGTTTGGTCGGACTGGGGCAGGAGAGCATCTCCCTGGGCTGGGTGCGGGCCCAGGCCACCGACGTGGAGGGGCTTGGATGACAAAGCGGTACCTGGTCACAGGTGGGGCCGGTTTCATCGGCTGCAACTACGTTCATCGACTGCTGGGCCGGGGCGAGACTTCGCTGGACCCAGCTGAGGTGCTGGTGACAGTGTACGACAACCTGTCGCGCCGGGGTACGGAGGCCAACGTGGCTTGGTTGCGCGAGCAGCACGGCAGGGGGGCCTTCCGGCTGATCGTGGGCGACGTGCGCGATGCCGACGCGCTGGCCGAGGCGACGCGGTCCGTTGACGTCATCGTGCACCTGGCGGGGCAGACGGCTGTGACTACCTCGGTGGCGGACCCCCGTTCCGACTTCGAGGCGAACGCGCTGGGCACGTTCAACGCGCTGGAGGCGGCGCGGCGCGCGGGCACCAGGCCCATCTTTCTCTATGCCTCCACCAACAAGGTCTACGGCGGGATGGAGGAAATGGTGGTGATCGAGCAGGAGACCCGCTATGCCTATCGGCACTTCCCGCTCGGCATCCCAGAGACGCAGCCGCTCGACTTCCACTCGCCCTACGGCTGCTCCAAGGGGGCCGGTGACCAGTACGTGCGTGATTACGCCCGCATCTATGGCCTGCCAGCAGTCGTTTTTCGTCAGTCATGTATTTATGGGCCACGGCAGATGGGTGTCGAGGATCAGGGCTGGGTGGCCTGGTTCATCATCGCCGCCGTCACCGGTCAGCCGATCACCATCTACGGTGACGGCAAGCAGGTGCGCGATGTGCTCTTCGTGGACGATCTGCTGGACGTCTACGATGCGGCCATCGCCCACATTGACGTGGCAGCCGGTCAGGTGTATAACGTCGGCGGGGGTCCAGCGCACACAATGTCGATATGGGCGGAGTTTGGGCCCATCCTGGAGCGGCTGATGGGTCGGTCCATCCCCGTGTCCTACTACGGCGACTGGCGGCCGGGCGATCAGCCCATCTACATCTGCGACGTCCGCAAGGCCGGGCGTGAGTTGTGGTGGCGGCCCCGTGTGGGAGTCGAGGAGGGCATCCAGCGGCTGTACGACTGGATCGTCGCTAATCAGAATCTTTTTGTACAGGGGGGTGCCTTTGAGCGGTGAACGCCTGGTGTTTCGAGTGCACGCAATCCAACGGATGTTCGAACGTGAGATCAGCAAAGAAGACGTACGTCAAGTGTTGGCAACTGGCAAGACGATTGAAGCCTATCCTGACGACAAGCCTTATCCCAGCCGGCTGGTGTTAGGGTAGGGCAATCGCATTTATCCCATTCGCTCGGCCTGGATCGCCAGATCCAGGCCCTAGCCACTGGATTTGGCAATCCAGCGGGAGCAAAAAGGGCTTTTCGGTGTCCCAAAGTCTGCCCGACATTATAAATGCGATTGACCTGGGTGTTAGGGTGGAGCGGGTCGCGGCCCATCCACGTAGTGGTCGCCGATCATCCTACCCAAGGCGAAATGATTGTCATCACCGTATATGAGCCAGACTTAGCCCAGTGGGAACCGGGGTTTGATAAAAGGAGATAGTTATGAAGTGTGTAATTTGCAAGCATGGGGAGACTCAGCGTGGTCACACGGTGGTAACCCTGGAACGGGATGGGACATTGCTTGTCTTCAGGAAAGTACCGGCCTGGGTGTGTACCAATTGCGGCGAGGCTTATGTTTCCGAAGAGGTTACCGAGCAACTGCTGGAAGCAGCCGAGGAAGCAGTTCGGAACCGGGTGCAAGTGGATGTGCGAGAACTTGTACCTGTCATGGTCTGAGCGGATACTATGAAAGTACTGATCGTTCTCACCTACTACCGTCCCCACACCAGCGGTCTCACTATCTACGCCGAGCGGCTGGCGCGAGGGCTGGCGGCGCGGGGACATCAGGTCACCGTGCTGACATCTCGCTTTGATCGCTCTTGTCCGCTGGACGCGACGGAGGATGGCGTGCGGGTACTGCGCGCGCCGGTTCTCTTCCGCGTCAGCAAGGGAGTCATCATGCCGGCCTTCGGCTGGCTGGCGACGCAACTGGTGCGTGAGCACGATGTTGTCAGTCTGCACTTGCCCCAGTTTGACGCGGCAGGCGTGGCGGCTCGAGGTCGTCTGATGGGTAAGCCTACTGTGTTGACGTATCACTCCGATCTGAGACTACCGCCTGGCCTGTTCAATCGGTTGGTCAACCAGGTGGTGCACGGGATGAACCGGTTGGCGGGGCTCCTGGCCGACCGGGTGATCGCCTATACACAGGACTTCGCCGACCATTCTCCCTTCTTGCGCACCTTCCGCCGCAAGATAGAGGTCATTCCGCCGCCGGTGGAATTACCAGAGGTGGGGCCGGGGACGGTGGCGGCCTTTGCCAGGATGCACAATCTGGATGGTAGTGGGCCGGTGATCGGGATGGCGGCGCGGCTGGCGGCCGAGAAGGGGGTCGAGGTGTTGTTGAGCGCGCTGCCGCGTGTGCTGGAGGTCTACCCGGAGGCGTGCGTGCTTTTCGCCGGCCGGTATCGGGATGTGATGGGCGAGGAGGCCTATGTCCAGCGGCTGGGACCGCTGCTCCGCCAGCACGAGGAGCGCTGGGAGTTCCTGGGTGTGCTCAACCCGTTGCAGATGGCGGCCTTTTATCCCAATCTGGACGTCGTCGTCGTGCCTAGCCTCAACTCGACCGAGACGTTTGGGCTGGTGCAGGTGGAGGCGATGTTGTGCGGGACGCCCTCGGTTGCGAGCGACCTGCCGGGGGTGCGCCAGCCGGTGTTGCAGTCGGGGATGGGTGAGGTGGTACCGGTGGGCGATAGCGGAGCTCTGGCCGAAGCGATCATCAAGGTGGTGGGCAACAAGGCGGACTACGTGCGGCCCAGGGAAGAGATCGCCGAGCGGTGGAACACTGAGCGCACGGCGGCGGCGTACGAGGCGCTCTTCGAGCGGTTGCTGGAGGAGATGAGGTGAGGGGGACGGGGAGACAGGGAGACAAGGAGACAGGGGGCCCGGCGGTGGGCGACGGAACACATCTGCCCGAATGTACTTATCGCTATTTCTGGGATATTGATCCGGCGGACCTGGATGTCAGCGAGTACCCGCGCTACGTCATCGAGCGGCTGCTGGAGTACGGAGATCTCCCCTCGGTGCGCTGGGTGGAGCGCCACTTCTCCCGCGAGGAGATTGTGGAGGTGCTGAAGACAAGCCGGGCTCTTTCCCGCAAAAGCGCGAACTTTTGGCTGAAAGTACTGAGCGTGCCACGTGAGGAAGTGAGATGTATGATGTACTTCGAGGACGCTGAGGCTGACCCGATGCCGGATATGCTCAAGCCGGTCCCCTGGCCCGACGTGCGACGGTTCTTCGAGCAGGAGGTTCAGGATCTGTTCCGACGACTGTGAATGGTGTGAATGGTGTAGACGACCTGCTCTGGCACCACCTGCGTGATCTGCCTGCCTTCCGGGCCCTGCTGCGGGCGGTGGAGGCCCGCTTCTATGCCGACCTGCCGCTCTCGAAGCCGGTATTGGACCTGGGCTGTGGCGATGGTCACTTTGCGTCGGTCGCCTTCGACGGGCCTTTGGAGGCGGGCTTTGACCCCTGGTGGGGGCCGCTGACCGAGGCTCGCGAGTGGGAGGCACATCGTATGCTATCGCAGGCTGAGGGGGCGCGGATGCCCTATCCTGATGATCACTTTGCCACCGTCGTGAGCAACTCGGTGCTGGAGCACATTCCACAGGTGCAGCCGGTGTTGGTGGAGGTGGCACGGGTGCTGCAGCCCGGCGGCAGGTTCTATTTCTGCGTGCCCGGTCCCGATTTCTTGTCCTTCCTTTCCATCGGACGGGCGCTGGACCGGCTGGGGCTGCGCCCCTTGGGCGGGGCCTATCGCCGCTTCTTCAATCGCATCTCCCGTCACTACCACTGCGACGAGGCCGAGGTATGGGAGCGACGATTGGGGGCGGCAGGGCTGTGTCTGGTCCGCTGGTGGCCCTACTTTACCCGCCGGGCGTTGGTGGCCCTGGAGTGGGGACACTACCTGGGACTACCTTCTCTGGTGTGCAAGAAACTGACCGGGCGCTGGGTGCTGTGGCCGTCGCGGGCCAACCTGTGGCTCACCGAGCGACTGGTGCGCTCGCTGTACCAGGAGTCGTTATCACTCGATGGCACCGGGGCGTACCTTTTTTTGCAGTGCCGCAAAAGTCGCCCTGATGGTTGACCGTCATTCTGAGCGTAGCGAAGAATCTCCCTATCACGGTGGTGGAGACCCTTCGTTTCGCTCAGGGTGACAGGGCGGGTTTTGCGCTATTGCCTTTTTTTCGTGGCGCGGAAGATCGGACTTCAGACTTCGGACTTGGAGCGATGGGGAGGGATGGGGTGAAGCGTGGACATGCGGTCTCTGGCCTGCTTCTGATCGTTGGGGTGGGATTTGCGTCCCTGGGCCAGTTCTATTTCGCACATCGGCGGGAGTATGTGTGGGACGGAGTCCTGTTTTGGTGTGTTGCCATTCTCTCGTTCGGCCTGCTTCTGCGGCGCATGGGGCGAGCGGAACGTGGGCGACCTGGCTGGCGGCTGCTGTCTTGGGCGTACCGGCGTCCGTTGCGCACGCTGGGCGTGATCGGTGGGGCCTGGCTACCATTGCTGGCCGGGTGGCTGGCGCAGCGGCAGCCTGCAGCGGCCGATTTCGACGCCCTCCTCTGTCTGTGGCTAATCGGCGTCGCCTGGTTCCTGCTGTCCTTCGTGCCATCTTCCTCCATTCTCCATTCTCCATTCTTCAATTCTTCATTCTTCTCTGTGTGGTCGCGTCTGACCCGTTGGCTCCGCGACAACCGGGTTGAACTGGCCGGACTGGCGGCGCTGCTGCTGGTAGCGCTGGCCGTGCGGTCTATTGACCTGGAGCACATCCCGGCCAACGTGGGCGGCGACGAGGGCACCCAGGGTGTGGCGGCGCTTGAACTTTTGGGGCCGCCATTGGGCAACCCCTTTTCGACCGGCTGGTTCAGCGTACCCACTATGTCGTTCGTAGTATACGGGCTGGCGATGCGGCTCTTCGGGGAGACTGTGGCGGGGCTGCGGGCGCTTTCGGCGTTGATCGGCGCGATCACAGTGCTGACCACGTTTTTGCTGGCGCGAGAACTGTGGGGGCGGCGGGTGGCGTGGCTGGCGGCGATAGCGTTAACCTGTTCCCACTTCCACATCCACTTCAGTCGCCTGGGTTCCAATCAGGTCGCCGATGGTCTCTTCATCACGCTGGCGCTGTGGCTGCTCGTGCGCGGACTGCGATCGAGACGGGAGGTCCAATTCGCGCTGGCAGGAGCGGTGATGGGATTGGGCTGGTACGGCTACTTCGGGGCGCGGCTGGTTGGTGTCGTCGTACTGCTCTACCTGGCTTGGCGGTCTGTAGCGGAGTACCGCTTCCTGGCCCGCCATGGACGGCTGCTGCTGATTCTGTTGGGGGCTGCCCTGGTGGTCGTTGCGCCTCTTCTGTTCCACTATGCCGGGCATCCCGACGCGCTGTTCTCTCGACCCCGGCAGGTCAGCATCTTCGCCTCCGGTTGGCTGGCGCGGGAGCAGGAGATTACCGGTCGCAGCGGGGCCAGCCTGCTCCTGCAACAGTTCTGGAAGTCGGTCTCCGCTTTTCACTACACGCTTGACCCTACCTTCTGGTACCATCCTTCCATTCCCTTGCTCGATTTCGTCAGCGGCGTGTTGTTCATCCTGGGCTTGCTGTGGACGACGGCACGTTGCCGCTGGCCCGCCAACGGCCTGGTGTTGATCTGGTTCTGGCTGGCCCTGGTCCTGGGCTGGGTGGTGACGGAGAACCCGCCCAGCAGCATGCGACTGGTCATCGTTGCGCCGGCACTGGCGCTGCTGGTAGGCTTGGGGCTGAACTGGCTGGTGGAGTTGGGCCGGCGCGTGTTCGGCGGAGGGCGACGCATCTGGGATGGAGTAGTCATCATATTGCTCGTCGCCGTGGCTGTTCTCAACCTGCATTACTACTTCGTCGTTTATACTCCCACACGGGTCTACGGGAACCCGGCTGCTGAGGTCGCCACCGAGTTGGGGCGCTACCTGGCGCAACGGGATGATGATTACGTCGTGTACTTCTACGCGCCGCCGGTGATGTATTGGGACTTCGGGACGCTGCGCTTCATGGCCCGGACCGTCGAGGGGGTAGATGTGCCTGCGCCAGCGGGGGGTGATCTGCCGGCGACTGGCTCGAGTCGAGGCGCGCGTTTTGTCTTCCTTCCCGGGCGGCTGGGGGAACTGGAGGCTGTCCGTGCGCGGTGGCCGGGCGGGGTGGAGACGGACGTCTATTCCAGCGCCGACGGCCGGATGTTGTACGTGTTGTACGAGGGAGTGGTCTATTGAAGCAGACAGAATCGGGACGTTCATTGGGCCGGCTTGAGAGGGTGTTGATACTGCTGGTTCTCTTGCTCGTGGC
>CAYLPU010000094.1:0-20349 GCA_964385635.1 uncultured Anaerolineales bacterium | reverse complement strand
GGAAATGGGTCGAAGGCGAGAGGGTGGCGGATGGGTCCGTAGTAGCGATGAACCGGGGTAATGCCTGGGGAGCAAATGTGGCTGTACATTAGGAGGTAGTTGAAGACCATGGTGAATTCTTACATCACCGACAACGGGTTAAGAACGAAACCACCAGGCGTGCTGCCAGCAGCCATCCTCTGCTCTTGGCGAGAGGGCAATCATAAAAAGACGACGATTCTCATAATCTTGGTGATCCTGGTCTGCTTGCTCGCAGCCTGCGACTCGGGTCCTGAGCCAACAGAAGTGGCAGGAACCAAACCACCGCCTACTCATCCTGTCGTCGAAACCGCCTCCCCTTTCCCCATTACGAGCGCACCGTCAAGTACAACCGGAGAAGCCACCTACTACGTGAGCCAAACCGACTGTAGTGATACTGGCCCCGGCGACGAGCAAACACCCTTCTGTTCCTTCGAGACGGCTCTTGGTCGCCTCCAGCCAGGCGACACGCTCGTCATCCAAGCCGGAACCTACACCGGACGGCTGGCGGTGACGGGGCTCGCCGGGACGGCTGGCGCGCCAATCGTCATCCGTGGCGAATCGCGTGACGGCGTCGTCTTCGATGGTACATGCCCCGATTTCCCCTGCAGCATCAACGACGTTCCCTGGGCGTGGGATGATGAAACGAGGATGGTCAGCGTTCAAGACAGCAGCTTTATCATTCTGCGCGACCTCACCGTACAGAACGCTATTGCCGCTGGCGTCAACGTTTTTGGAGGGACCGACATAGTTGTTGAGAACATCACAATCTGTGGCACCGGCAACGCCGGAATGCTCTTCAAATATCTTTCAAACCTCACCGTGTCTCACAACGACGTCGGGCGCGCCCAACTGGGGTGGCGGGACGAATATGACGACATCCAAGTGGGCGCTCACGAGGCGCTTTCCATTGTAGGTGTTGATGGCTTCGTGGTAGCGCACAACTACGTGCACGACACTCCGAAAGAGGGCATCGACATTAAGGAGAATTCAACGGACGGCGATGTCCACGACAACTTTGTAGAGCGTGCGTGCGCTGTGGGCATTTACGTCAACGAGGCTCACGATGTGCGGGTCTACCAGAATCGGATTCGACGTGCCGGCTACTACCGCGCAGACGATGATCAGGAGAGACTATGTGGCACTGAGCCCGTGTTCGGTGACTTGTATGGCAAATACTATGGCGACGGCATCCTGCTGGCGGTGGGCGACCTGGGCGAGCTGAGCCAGGGGCAGCTCTCCAACATCCAGGTGTACCAGAACATCGTCTGGGGCGCCAACCTGAACTGCCTGCAGTTCTGGGACGAACTTCGGGAAAACGGCACAGGAGCGGGTGAGATGACCGGGAACCGGGTCTACAACAACGTTTTCTACAATTGCGGCTTCGCGGGCATAAGGTTGGACGACGTTAGCAACACGTGGGTGGTCAACAACATCATCGCCCTCAACGACGAGGAGGGCATCACCGGCAACGCCACGGCGGACAACACCATCTCCCACAACCTATTCCATTTCCGCCACGACTGGCATCAGCCGATGGGCACTGACTACGTGGTGGGCGACCCTCTCTTTGTAGATCCGGCCAACGGTGATTTCCATCTGCAGGAAGACAGCCCAGCCATTGACAACGGTCTGGACGTGGGCTTGCCCTATACAGGCAACGGCCCCGACATCGGAGCGCATGAGCGCTGAGAGGCAGCGTTTGTAGAGGCATCGCCACGTTCAAAACCCAGTCTACACAACAGCATTCTTGCCACCCGTGATCTACAATAATCTCCTCGATTGGTTCTTAGCCTTCCTCCCCATTCTGGCCGTCCTCGTCCTGATGCTCCGCTTCCGTTGGGGTGGAGCAAAGGCCGGGGTGGTCGGATGGCTAGTGGCGCTGTTGGTGGCCGCGCTCCGCTTCGGCGCGGGGTGGCAGGTGCTGGCTTATGCCCAACTGAAGGGTCTGCTGCTGACGTTCTTTGTGCTTTATGTCATCTGGGCCGCGCTCCTCTTCTACCGCGTCACCGACGAGGCCGGCGCGCTCGACGCCATCGGCGCGGGGCTCCCCCATCTCACACCCGACCGGGGGCTGCAGGCGCTACTCCTGGGCTGGGTCTTCAGCGCCTTCCTGCAGGGGGTGAGTGGTTTCGGCGTGCCGGTGGCGGTCGTCGCGCCTCTGCTGGTCGGATTGGGCTTCCCGCCTGTGGCTGCCGTCGTTATCCCCTCGGTGGGCCACGCCTGGGCCATCACCTTCGGCTCGCTCGGATCCTCTTTCTACGCGCTCATCGGAGCGACAGGGCGCAGCGGGGGGGAGTTGGCCCCCTGGTCGGCAGTGATGCTCGGGCTTGCGTGCCTGGGCTGCGGGGCAGGAACGCTGTGGGTGGCGGGAGGGAGGCGCGCGCTGCGGGCGGGCCTGGCCCCGCTGCTCCTCATCGGGCCGGTGATGGCCGCGGTCCAGTTCTTCGTCGTCACCCGCGGGCTGTGGTCCATCGGTGGAATGATGGGAGGGCTGGCCGGGCTGGCGGTCGGGGTCGCCTGGGCTCGTTGGCGGGCTTCCCGCACGGTGGGTGATCCGGCGACCGCCAGCACTTGCGCGAACAATCTGCCCACGAGCCCCCCGCGCACTGGGGGGACCAGTGACGGCTCGCCCTCTGCCTGCTGGGCGCTGGCCCCTTACGCCCTGCTGGTCGTCATCGTGCTGGTGGCCCAGTTACTCCCGCCCGTGCGCGATTTCCTCGGTCAGGTGGTCATCCGCGTACAGTTCCCCGAATTGACCACCGGACGGGGCTGGGTCATGCCAGCGGGGGAGGGCTGCACCATCAACCTCTTCGGTCACGCCGGGGCGCTGCTGGTCTATACCTCCCTTGTCACTTACGTGCTGTTCCGCTGGCGAGGGTACTACGCGCGCGGGGCGGTGCGCCGCATCGCGCGAGCCGTCGTCGGGCGGGCGGCACGCTCCAGTCTGGGGATAACGGCTATGGTGGGCATGGCGGTGACGATGGAGCACGCCGGGATGACGCACCTGCTGGCCGATGGGGTATCGCGAGTAGCCGGGCCAGCCTTCCCGCTGGTGGCCCCTTTCATCGGCGCACTGGGTGCTTTTATGACCGGCTCCAACACCAACTCGAACGTTGTCTTCGGCGGCCTGCAACAGCACGTGGCAGCGCTGGTTGGCGTGAGCCCGCTCATCATCCTGGCCGCGCAGACAGCGGGTGGGGCGGTCGGCTCGCTGTTCGCGCCGGCCAAGGTCATCCTGGGGTGCAGCACGGTTGGGTTGGGAGGCCAGGAAGGGGGTGTGCTGCGGGCCACGATTCGCTATGGCCTGGCCATTGTAGCCTGCCTGGCCCTGGCGACCGGCGTAGCGGTCTACTGTTGGCCTTGACCCGCAGGCGGATGGGGGCTTTTCAACGTAGCTGCGATTTCCATAGGTGCAGTTTTATGGCCCTCACGTTCGGCCGGGCAGGTGATCCTACCCATCCGCCGGAGGTCTCCGTACCCGATGCCCTGCTCGCCACAGCGCGGGAGGCCGCGGAGGCGCTGCTGGCAGGGTGGGAGGGTGACGCTACCCGATTGCAGGCGGGGGCAGCTCAATTGGCAGGTCTGGGAGGCGGCTTGACTCCGGCCGGTGACGACTTTCTCACCGGCGCGATGCTCTGGGGATGGCTGGCTCACCCTGATCCCGGCTTCCTGTGTCGTCTGTTAGTCGAGGCAGCCGCTCACTGCACCACGATCCTCGCGCTGGCGGGGTTTCTCTGGAGCGACGCTTACAACGTAGAGATCGTGGATTATCACTGAGGGAGCATAACTATGACAGAGGAAAAGCTGACCCCCATTCATCCTGGAGAAATCTTGCTGGAAGAATTCCTAAAGCCAATGGGCTTGAGCCAGAACCGCTTGGCACTGAATATTGGCGTGCCAGCGCGGCGCATCAATGAAATTGTACTGGGTAAACGTCGCATCACTGCGGATACCGCTCTTCGGCTGGGGCGTTATTTTGACATGTCGCCTCAATTCTGGTTGGGATTGCAAATGGATTATGACCTCGATGTAGCAGAAGACGCTGTAGGAAGTTGCCTGAATCGCGAAGTCAGACCGCATGCTTATGCTGCGGCCGGTTAGCATCCACTCTGGCGGCGCTGGCCCACGGGAGCAATGAAGAGATCGCCGGTATCTGCGCTCTCCCCTTCCCGCTCCTCCAACGCCAGGAAGATCTTTTCCGCCGAAAGCGGCAGATCGTTGAAGCGAATATCGAGCGCGTCGTTGATCGCGTTGGCGATCGCCGGCGCGGTAGGAACCATCACGTGTTCGCCCACGCCCCGCGCACCCCACGGCCCATCCTCCAGAGGCGTCTCGACGATGTCGCCGTGAATCTCCTGCGGCGCATCCACAGCGGTCACAATGCGGTAGTCCACCAGACTGCGGTTGAGAGGCCGGCCTTTCTCATCGAACCTGAGTGCCTCGAAGGCCGAACTCATTCCGTGAACCGCGCCGCCCTCGATCTGCGCCAGGACCAGGTCGGGGTTGATGGCCTTGCCCACGTCGTAGGCACTGGCTATCTTGAGTATCTCGATCTGGCCGGTCTCGGTGTCCACCTCCAGGTCTACCGCCTGCGCGCCGACGGTGTAATGCACCACGGCGCGGGGACCCTGGCCGGTCTCGAAATCCAGGTTGGTGACGTAGGTGGGCATGAACATGCCTCGCCCGACGATAGGCCCACCTTTCCATCCCTCGAAGTTCTCGTTGGGTAGACCGTAGATGACCATGTTTTGGAGTGGCTGTTCCCGCTCGGACTTGTAGGAGACGACCTTGCCGTCCTTGATGTCCAGATCGTTCGTGTCCTCGCCCCAGTGGTCCGCCACGATCTCCAGAATCTGTCGCCTGGCGTCCTCGGCGGCGGCCTTGACCGCGTTACCCATACTCCAGGTGATGCGGCTGGCCACCGTCTGCCACTCGTAAGGGCTGTATCTGGTGTCTATCGGAGCGGAGACGCGCACCCACTCGTAGGGCACGCCCAGTGCCTGGGCCGCCATCTGCGCAGCGACGGTGAAGGAGCCCTGTCCCAACTCCTGTGCCCCGATCTCGACGTAAACTGTCGCATCTTCGTTGAAGCGCACGACGGCCGAACTGCCGGGGTTGGGCGGCATGGCCGGCGCTTTCCACATAATCGCAATGCCTTTGCCTCGTTTCTTGTGTGGTGCGGAAGCGGAAGGGCGCGGACGAGCCGTGCCCCTACGGTCCTCGCCCCAATTGATCGCCTCGGTGACCTTGTTTATGCAGGCCACCAGGTCAATAGCGGGCATCTTCATCCCGGTCAGGATGGTATCGTCCGTCTTGACACAGTTGCGGCGCCGGAACTCGGCCGGATCCACCCCGATCTTCTCGGCCAGTTGGTCCATGATCTGCTCGATGCCCCAGTGGATCTCTGGCATGCCGAAGCCGCGCATCGGCCCGCCGATGGGCAGGTTGGTGTAGACGGAACGCGAATCGCCTTTCACGTTCGGAATGTCATAAGGGCCGGTGCAAGAGTAGCCGGCAGCGCGGGCGATGTTGACGCCGTAATCGTTATAGGCACCGCCGCCGAAGTAGTACTCGGTCTCCATCGCCAGCAAGTTGCCCCCGGCATCGCAGCCGATCTTGGTGTGCGCCACCAGGCTCTGGCGCATCGTCGTGCCCACGAACTCCTCCTCGCGCGTCAAACGCAACTTGACCGGATGTCCCTTGACCGCCCGCGCCAGGACCAACGCGCACGCCTCCATCGTCACGCCCGCCTTGCCACCGAACCCGCCGCCGACGTAGGGAGACACCACACGCAGGTTGCCATGTGGGATATCCAAACTCTGGGCGATCAGGTCACGCTGAGCGTGGGGCGACTGCGTACTGGTCCACAGCGTGACCTGCCCCGATTTTTCCCAGAGGGCCACCGACACGTGAGGCTCGAGCGGCACGTGCTGGATCTGGGGCAGGTAGAAGGTCCCCTCCACGATGGCATCGCACCTGGGCCAGGCGGACTCGACGTCCCCTTTGCGGAGTTTGAAGTGCTCCGAGATGTTGGTGCCCGGTTCGGGGAAGATGAAGTTGGCCACTTTGTATTCGCCCAGGTCAGGGTGGAGCAGAGGGGCATCAGGCTGGAGGGCTTCCATCGGGCCGAAGACCGCCGGCAACTCTTCGTACTCCACCTCAATGAGTCGAGCCGCCTCCTCTGCGATCCCTTCGCTGGTCGCAATAACCCCGGCGACAGGCTCTCCAAAGTACCGCACGCGCTCGCCAGCCAAGACGGGGCGATCTATGAGGTACATGCCAACCAACTCAGGAGCGTCCTTGCCGGTGACAACTGCCTTCACGCCAGGCACCTCCAGTGCCTTGCTCGTGTCTATGTGTTTGATCAAGGCGTGGGCGTGGGGGCTCCGGGCCAGCCGGGCGTAGTAAAGGTTGGGACCGAATTGTATGTCGTCGGCAAAGATGGCAGCCCCGGTGATCTTATCGTACGTATCCACGCGGGGGAGACTTTTGCCAACCGGATCAGAGGTGAACTGAGGTCTAGAAACCCGGTTTTTTCTGAAAAACCGGGTTTCTTCCGCAACTGGTTGGACAGCCTGGATGAAACGCAGGTAGCCCGTACAGCGGCATAGGTTCCCGACCAGCGCCTCCCTTACCTCTTCCTCGGTCGGGTCCGGGTTGCGCTTCAACAGAGCATGAGCGGAGATCAACACCCCCGGTGTACAGAAGCCGCACTGAACGGCATTATGTTCCCCAAAGGTCTGCTGCAACGGACTCAACTGGTCATCGTGCGCCAGTCCCTCGACCGTGACGATCTCGGCCCCATCCGCCTCCACCGCCAGCACCAAACAGGAATTGACCGGCTCACCGTTCATCAAGATGGTGCAGGCTCCGCACTCCCCGGCCATGCAGCCGTTCTTGGTGCCAGTGAGTGCCAGTTTCTCCCGCAGCATGTGCAGCAAAGTCATGTTCGACGGCACGTCCAGGTACTCTTTACCACCGTTCACAGTCACAGAAATTGTATGATTTGCCATCTTGCTCCTCACGTTTCACGCAGCCGTCCCCATATATCCCTCAGCCCCCGTAACGTAAGGTTTCGCACCATTGCCTTGCGGTAGGCAGCGCTGGCGCGCACGTCGTCTATGGGGGTTGCTGCCTCCAGCGCCTTTTCGGCCGCGAGGGCGAAGGTCTCCTCTCCCGGGGAATTCGCCGCCAGCAGTTCCTCTGCCTCTAGTGCCCGTAACGGCACCGGCGCGACCGAGGCCAGCCCGATGCGGAAACGGTAGCCGGAGGAGCTTGCCCTGAGCCTGTCGAAGGGAGCCGCCCCATCGGGGAAGCCGAAGACTGCCACGCCAGCGATGGCGAGGTCCCCGACCTTGTTGCGGCCCAGTTTGAGATACCGGCCAGCGGCATTGGCCGGCGGGGTTGGGAAGCGGATGGACGTCATCAACTCGCCCATCTGTATCGCCGTCTCGCCTGGACCGAGGAAGAACTCTCCGGCCTCCACTTCTCGCTCTCCGCCTTGCCCGTAGAGCGCGATGCGCCCCTGCAGCACCAGCACAGCCGGACCGGTGTCGGCGGCGGGGGAACCGTTGCACAGATTGCCGCCCAGCGTGGCGCGGTTGCGCAGTTGGTACGAGGCGACGGAGTTGGCCGCCTCCGCCAACAGCGGGTAGTGGGCCTGTACATCGGGGTGGCGGGCCACCTGGTTCATCGTGGCTGCCGCGCCGACCGTCAACCCCGCCTGCTCGTCGTACAGAATGTCCCGCATACCGGGCAGATGCTTCACGTCCACGACGAACCTGGGACGGATGAATCCATCGCGCATGCGGACAAAGATATCGGTGCCGCCCATGAATGGCAACGGGGGGCGCGCCTCGCCAGTGTGCTCAGCCAAGAGCCGGCTGGCTTCGGCCAGCGAGGCAGGTTTCACGTAATCGAACTCTGTGAGTCCGGGACTTGGCATGTGCATGCTAACTTCCCTCCTTGAAGGCAACGAATCGTCCCCACATAGATGCGATTTCCATTCCCCTCTGCATGTAGCAGCCGATGTAGTACCTGCCGCTCTCGGCGGTGGCGATATCGCCCGCCAGGTTTTCAGCGTGGACAATCCCCTTCGGGAAGAGGTTCAGGTGCATGTCCTGGTAGTACTTATCCAGAGGATACATCTCGTCCCAGTCCTTGCCAAAGTCCCTGATCAGTTTGGCATTGGCCTCTTCGAAGGTCTTGGGGTGCCAAAGTCTCTGGATGGTGTTCATGGGATGGTCTGCGCTCACAGCGTCCACACCGATCCACTTGATCTCCATATCAACGCACCACTGGGCAAAGTCAGCGGAAGGCCCAGGGTGTTTGATCATGTAGCGGAATTCATCGGAGTCCGGGCTGTTCCAGCCGTACTTGTGCCAGCCGGTCTTGATGATGAGGATGTCTCCCTTACGGATGTCCACGACGTCCTCGATCATCTGGGGCGTGTACACGCTGGAATTGCTGACCAGGTGGGAGATATCGGCAATGACGCCAGGGCCAACCCACTCCTCAAGCGGTACCTCTCCGATTGCTCTGCCAGCCGGCCAGAAGTGCTTCTCGCCGTCCATGTGAGTCGCCAGGTGGATACTGGCATTGCAGATGGACCCGTTTCTGCCCATGCCAAAGTGCTGACCGCCGACTCTCTTGGTGTACGTAACGGTCAGTGGGACATAGTTCGCCCACTGGGGTGTCTGGACGCTGAACGGGATGGTGAGGTCCAGCATCTCGGCCGAGTTCATGATCTCGAAGAACTCCTCCTCAGCCATGCCTTCAGGAGCCTGATGGGCGACGACGCGCGACCAGGCTGTCTCCACCTCCATGAAAGGAATGGGCTGAATCATGATCCAGGCCCGCTGGTTGTTCAGTTTGTCTATATCGCCCACAATGCACTCGGCCAGGAGCAGGTGGGCCTTCGGCATGGTGACGTGGGTCATCTCGTAGTACTTGTCCTGGGGGAACATCTCGTCCCACGTCTTGCCGTATTCTTGCATTAACTTCTCTTCAGCCTTTTTGAAGTGGTTCTCGTGCATACGGCGGATGGGGGTGTTCATGGGATGTTCGGCGCAGCCGCAGTCCACACCGATTACCTTCAGTTTCATGTCCAGAGCCCACTGGAAGAAATCGGGAGAGGACCCAGGGTGTCTGACGAGGAACCCAAATTCCTTGGACTCCACGCCACCCTGGGCATCCTCGTTGTAGACGTCTGGCTGATCCCAGGAGTACTTGTGGTATCCAGTGTTGATGATCAGGATGTCGCCCTCTTTGACGGTGGCCCGTTCCATGATCATCTCGGGCGTGTACAGGCTGTAATCGGACACCGCATCAGAGATGTCTACCACCACGCCAGGTCCACACAGGTCTTCCAGCGGAATGTCGGCGATGGCCCGGCCCCCGGAATGGAAGGCCGTCTCGCCTACCAGGTGTGTGCCCACCGTGTTGCTCCAGTTCAACAACTGGCCGTTGGCCCCCAGCCCGCCACCATAAGCGCCGGTGACTCTCTTGAAAAAGTGAATCTCCAGCGACTTTTCCCCAGGCCACGGCGGCGTGAAGATGCTGCAACCCTGGGTCAGGTCGTACATTTTGGAGTCGGCCATGATCTTGATGAATTGTTCGCGGTCCATAGTTTCTCCTTCCTCTCTCATTTTTTGTGAGGAGAGGAAGTAAGAAGTAGGGAGTAAGGGGTAAAACGCACTCCTATACTTCCTACTCCATACTCCCTCTAAATCCCATACTTCTCGGCAAAAGCCATCAGCGCCTCCTCAAACATCTCCATCGGCGGACGCACCAGCCCGGCGCCGACCTGCCCCACGCCGGCGTCCTTGTGGGCGATGCCCGTGTTGACGCGCGGCGTGATGCCCTTCTCCACCACCTTACGAATGTCAATGCCGGTCGGCGTGCCCCGGAAGTCGAGCGGGGGCATGGTGAAGTACTTGTGCTCGGCGGAGGTAATCTCGTACATTTCCAGCGTGGCATTGATCGCATCCTTGGGCGTGCCACTGACGAAGGTGACGATGGCCGGCGCGGATGCCATGGCAAAGCCGCCGATGCCCGCCGTCTCGGTGATGGTGCTGTCGCCGATATCGCCGCTGGAATCCTCGGCTGTGAAGCCGGGGAAGTAGAGACCCTTGGGCACCGCGACCGGGGCGGTGAACCAGCGATCGCCCAGCCCACTGACCCGGATGCCGAAGTCGGTGCCGTTGCGGGCCATACAAGTGACAATCGTGCTGCCCTCTACCCCGTGGGCGGCGTCGGTCATGGCCTTGCAGGCGGCCATCACCGGGTTGAGCACGCTCAGGGCATTGTCGCCCAGGAAGCGCAGCACTTCCGAAGCGATGCCAGCGTCCTTGGTAGCCTTGACGACAAAAGGCGCCAATTTTGTCGTGTACAGCAGGGAGCCAGCCTTGTTGCGATTGTGCCCCTCATCGCCCATGTGCAAGGATTCGGCCAGCAGGGCTCGGATGTCAATCCCTCCGCTGGCCTCCACAGCGTCGGCCAGGACGGGGGCCATCACGTCCTCCATCCAGCGCAGTTTCGCCAGCACCTCTTCGCTGTACGCGCCGTAGCGCAGCACCTTGCCATAGCCCTCGTTCAGGCCCGAGAAAGCGCGATTACCGCCTGCGGTGAGCTCGGTCGAACCGTGAGTCTTGTTCTCGATAATGTAGACCGACATGGAAGGCGCGATGAGGCCGGCCATCGGCCCGGCGGCCCCGTGGTGGTGGCAGGGTTCAAGTTCAATCTCACCCGATTCGACCAGGGCCTGGGCTTCCGCCTCGTCTTTCGCTTTCCCCTCGAAGATCAAGGCTCCGGTAATCGCGCCTTGCATCGGTCCGGATGCCCGCTTCCAGGTGATAGGCGGCCCGGCGTGCAGCAGCAAGTTATCGCGCATGCCGGGGATCACCTCTCGCGCCTTGCCCAACCCCACCAGCACCGGGCGGGCCTCCATCATTCGTTCTGTGGCTTCTGCGTTGGCTTGTTCGATGTTCATGGTGGTTCTCCTTTCATCCCTCTCATAGGTTTTTACAATACGGCTTAAGACAATTGAATTCCTATGCAGATCAATATGTAGCTAGCCAAGACTGCTAGGAGGTGGGGGGTTTATGTCAACCCTATGTACTTTGATGACTCCTGATGGGGTATTGATCAGTTCTGGTAAATCCAGCTTAGCGCCGGGCTCAAGCGTGTCGATGACTAGCAGTGCTCCTTCTTTTCGCCTCTCGGTTTTCATATACTGCTCTAGTTGCTCCGGCCCTCTGAAATCGCCGGTCAGGACTTTTATCTCTACCAAATGAAGAGTTGACGAGAATATCACCCCAATGTCAACAAAACCTATACCTGAACTCATTTCTCTGAGGACAATGCCTCTTCGGTAGAATAGAATCCCTTTAGTAAAAAGTGCAAACTGAGTCTGAGCAATCTTCTCGGGCTTTAGTCTCAATTTCCCCTTTTTCCGTGACAACCAGAAGGCATCTATCGCTCTAGCTTCCACTGCGTGTTTGAATTCCTGTAGTAGAGCTCCAATGGTTATCCTTGGTAAGCGATGCAGTCTTCTCCTTTCTGCTTCTGTTCCTCCAGGAAACGAGGTATTATGTGCTTCTAGTTTTTTTTTGAAGTGGCTATCTAATCGGCCAACCAGTGCCCTTTCGAATTCAACACGATTCTTGATTCCGTTGTTCACAAATAGAACTGTTCTGATTAGTCTCACTTTCCGCAGGAACTGAGTGGTATTCATGCTTGAGCGCTGGTAGAAGTACAGGTTTGCAAGACGGACGGCATAACCGTCTGAATCGACGATGCTTCGCTTGCTCAGATAGTTTTCCAAATACGCTTGAATCGTGAATAACATGGCAAGATCGATAGGCTATTCAGTCGGCAGGCCGTTTTTATCCAATTGGAACTCTTCCATCAAGAGCTTTGAGATTCTTATAGTGCGGTCAATTGGTTTCTTACCCCAGTAGGTTCTTCCGCCTTCCCTTTCGTAAACTTCCAAGATTCCTTCTTGCTGAAGATACCTTAGTACTCTACTCACTGAGGGCTGGTGCATATCCAGTAGTTTGACAATGTCTGTGACCGATCTTTCTCCGTTGGCCGCCAGATATACTTGAACGCGTCTTTTGCTTCTTCCAAAGATCCTTCTCACTGACCTAAAGTGCCGTTCTGCATCAGCACGCAGGGCAAAAGCGGTAGTTTGTTCAAGAGAGTCAATCTTGTGTTCAATATTGGCTAGACGACGAAGTATCTGCTGATCTCTATCTTCCGTCGGAAACCGATTATCTTCTGACATAGTACTCCTCGCGGTGGCTACTCGGCTTTAATCTCCCTGTCTAGGGATCTACTCGCTATCATCCTCCAGATTTCCTATTCCAACCTCGGGTACAGGTATTCCAAACATGAAGAGATCGAATGATTTCTGACGGCGTCCTCTTATTCTCGAAGCTCTGCTAGGTTCTACGATTCCCAGCTTCTCCCATTCTTGTCCCCATTCGGAGATGTATCGAGCATTGACATCGGTCAGTTCCTGGATGTCTACTACACTTCTTGTGCCATCTAACGAATGATAGACTAACTTCTTCTCCTCTGTATCGAGGGCGGTCTCAAGCAATTGCTTGACCGTAGGATAGGACATCACCCGAGTTAATCTTACGAGTTGCTGGATAGAAACGGCAATCTGCTCAAGAAGTTGTAGATGGTTGTCCATTTCAGTCATCGTTGTCTCCTTGCTATCTCTAGATCAATTTGGCCAGATCGTATTTGTCGCGGTATACGACAATCCCATCCTCACTCTCAGATTGCCTAATCAGGTCTTCAGCTAGTAGCACGCTTATGAACCTGCTTACAGTCGGCTGAGTAGTGTTCGCCTTGTCCGCGATTTCCGTTTGAGACAGCCGACGAGTATCAAAGAGCAAGGGGTAGATTCTCCTACGAACGGGAGTAAGCATGTTTTCAAGGGTTTCGAGCTTTTCTCCTACCTTCTGCTTCTGGATTTCCAAGTATTGGTCTTCGAAGCAGGTGTAGATCCGCGATAGGATGTCATGAATTTCCCTCAGGATTTGCAAAAGCTCATCGTTATTTGTGCTCATTTCATACCTCCCCTTTATATTCTGGGTTGACAGATGGCGTCCTCAGGGATTGCCCAGGCTGGTTACACTCCCAAGGCCTGAGATGTTCTTCTTGACCGTGGGAGTGCCGTAGTACTCCACGCTGCCAAGACCGGCAACAAGTTGAGTCTCGATTAGGCGGTCGGCTTCGGCGAGCTGCTAGGTGGCATACTGTATACTGGAAACGCAGTGGCTGAATATTATGTCCCAAATGGAAGTTCTAGCTGTGCAAGCGACGTGAACTCACGTGGATTCAAACGGAACTTCTGTGGGTTTTGGGAAACAACAGACAAGGTGTGAGCAAAGGATAAGTCCTTGAAAAACAGAATGTCATTGTTATGACCAGTTTGGGTGAGGATTTCAGTGTCCACCAATGCCTGGATAGCTTCTTCAATCTTATCCTCGGAAAGGGTTTCTCCCAAGGCTATGATCACATCATCCCAGGTGTGAATTTGCCCGACTCCAGCCTCGAGAAGGTGCCGAACTACTGTCCTTAACTTTCTGCTTCGCTGAAGCTTCCTCATGAGCTCTGGAAATCGCCGCCTGAACCTACGAGCCTTTGATGTGAGTATACGCATTGAAGTTGAGATTACATCATGCGCAGATACCGCTTTTCTATCGAAGGCGGCTTTCGTGATTTCCCATCCCAATTCCGTTAGGCTTTTTGGCAAGCCATCAGCTGCTTCGTACATTGCACGTATGCAATCGTGCAGCTTTTCCCGTTCTGACTCAAACTTGGAATCGGCAGGGTGTCTTAGTTTCAAAGCCTCGAAACCACGAAGCAAATATGTCCATGAAGAATTCACTTCAGGAAAAGCTCCAAGACTTAATTCGGTCAACCGGCCTTCAAGAGCTTGGTTTGCCTCATACAATCTTCTGTAGATGTCATCTGTCCCGACTATCACCAACTTACTGCGAGGGCTGACATAGGTTTGGGTGAGAAGCTTTGCCATGTCCGAAACTCGAAGGACGATTTCGTCACTCGCTCTTTCGAAATCATCAATAAGCAGGACAACATCCTTGCTTACCATTTCCCCACAGATGTCATGCTCGGTCCACCCCTTGGCGATCTCTTCCAGAGATTCATCCTTGCGCTTTTTTCGCCCTAATGTTACCTGAAACTTGCCCGTAGGCAGTCCTGACTCAATACCTACTGTAAAGTCGGTGGATATTGAGGACTCAATTTCGTAAGAAGGTCGTCTGACCAAGTTCTTACAGAACTCAGTCCAAGTCATTTTCTTGGTAATCTGGACCGCGACGTAGGGGGCCTGCAAGCGACCTAGTCCTGTCAAAGCTAGGGAAGTTTTTCCCGTTCCGGTAGGCCCATCAATACAAACATGAACCCCAGGCACTGAGATTGCATCAAGTACCTGTCTTTCCTCTTTGTCACGCTCAAGCCAGACCATGTTCTTGGGATCACTAGCATTGCGAGGCCTCGTATCGAAAACTCTAGCGGCTTTCCTTAGCCAAGCCGTTTTCCTGCGCATGTTTGACCTCCTCTCTTGGGTATCTTCCACAAGTGTGATGGCTAATCGGACACCATCTACCCTCCGTTCAGCACCGCCTGGAGCAGCCGTTCGCGGACCTCCTCCGCCGCCAGCGCATCGCACAGCGCCAGCAGCGCCTCGACCTTGGCGACGATGCGCTTTTGCTCTCAGTACATTGAGGAGACTCCATCCGTCAGATACAGCTCCTCGCGGATCTGGCTGTGCGGCCATCCCGCGCCGCTCATCGCAATCCTTTGCTCCCCCGCTTTTCTGTCTGACTAAACTGTACACTGAGTCTGGCCTGCAACTTGGTGTTCAGTCTTCGCACGAATTCGTCCTTGTTGGGTAGGCCAGGGTTGTTCCGCATTGCCTGGTACACCTCGTCTATGGTGGTTGAAATGAAGCGACTTGGGATTAGGGCCAGGCGGTTGTCTTTGCGAACAAAGTTGTACAGAGCAAACCGTGAAGCGTGTCCAGATGAAAACCCATCCGTCTTGAAGCCATACCGATTGACCAGGTTGGCATAAATATACTCTTGAACCACCCAATAGCATTTTGTGTCCCAGGTTTCGTACACGATGCCTTTGTTCATCAACTGGGTTATGGCGCGTTTGATGGAATCGTAGGTGTTCATGCCGAATTTGTAAGTTTGTTCTTGCAGATCGCGACCCTGAAAGAAATCGAGTATTCCTTGGATCAATCCCCCTGTGCTGGTCGTTGAATCAGACTGAAACTCGACGGATACAAAATCCTCTACTTCGGGTTTCATCGGTTTATGCCGAACGAGAACGTAATCTATGTTACCCACGTTTGGCAGCCTGACTTCAGGGAACGCGATGGTGTTGTTGAAATCACCAAAGTAGTGCAAAGCGACGTCCTCCAGGACCCTGGATACTCCTTCGATTGAGCCCTGTTCTTCAAAACGACGCGGACAAATCGTATGAATTTCGCCATTATGCTCCGCAGAACAGACACCAAAAGGATAATCAATCAGCCGACTTTTCTTGTTGCAAGGGCGATTCACGAACGGGCACCAGTGTCTCTCACGGATGCCCTCAGCCTCCGCTGAACGGTTCCCAATTGGGTATCCAAAAATCTCTGCTGGACGGTTGCCTGTGCTTCTCGTCATCTAGCTTTTTCCTCCCATAAGCTCCTTCCAAATGGTGCGAATTTCCAGCGCTGAATGTCCGCTCTCCAACAGCCAGCCTACGGTCATGCCACATTGGCGGCAAAAGGCTTCACTGTCACTGGGGTCAATGGCTTCTAACGGTGACCAGGAACCGGTCGGCCCACTTCCATCAAGAGCAAAAACTAGAATGCTATCGTGCTTGATCGAGTTTAGATTTTTGATGTGTATTGAGATAGGATGTTCCGAAAACACGGCGTAGACGTTCATCAGTCTGAAGCCAGCGCTTTTGAGGGCAATGGTGAGTTCTGCCCAGGCGTTAGGATCCCAGTGATGGAACGTAAATACCATTCGTCCCATACCACGTTTGAGTACGCGCCCACATTCAGCGAAAATGCCTGCCAGCACCGTCATGAAGCTATTGCTGCCGTCAGTTGTTCTGGTCGCAACAGCGCTGTGGGCTTCGTTGTAGGTCCAATTGACTTCGTCGGGAAGCAAGCGTGCCAGCCACACCCGGAAAAAAGCGGCCAGGTTACTGTATTGTACGCTGTCGTAGTATGGAGGATCGGTCACGATCAAATCTACCGAATGATCGTCAATCGGCAGGTCGCGCGAGTCGCCGTGAATGAGCCAGAAGGTTTGGCGCCCGTTGGCCAGCTCAGTTTGGCCAAGAGCCTCAATGCCTCCATCTACTTCTCCTGGTATCTTGATCAACTGGCTTTTGCCATCTGGCCCGATCTTTCGTTCCACCGGCGATACAGCCCATTTGCGTCCACGTTCGATGCGATCACGAAAAAGCAGTTGCAGATTCCCAGAAGACTTTTGGCGATTGATGGGATTGTTCTCCAAAGCGGTGTAGGGGAAAGAATAAGCGTGGAGGGAGAAAACATGCCGAATAGCACCTGGCCGGCGTTTGTACCAACCCTTGTAACCGCAAAGCATGGAGTTGAATTCAAGCGATGTGGATACAAGCAAACCCAGGTTGAGTTTTATCACCCCATCATAATCACGCAATTGCCGAATGGCTTGGTGAAGGCAAAGCAATTGACGAGATGAGAAAACATCAAGATACGAGTTGATGTTGCGCCTTAGCAAATCAGCGGATTTAGGGCCATCTTGCACCGTGAAATCTTCTAGCGCTCCAAAGTCTAGCCCGTCCCGCAGCATTTCGGCTTGGTCAATTCGCGCCAAATCGGACTCGCCAGGCGAGCGAAAAAACAGACCATGCTCAGGACAAGTTGCCACAATCGCAATCGGCACGTAGCGAGCATAATACGGCACATCGAGCAATTCCTGATATTTCAGCCCACAGACTGGACATGTCTTCTCGGTTTTGGTGATCAAGCGCGTGGCCTTTGCTGAACCATTGGGACCGCTTTGGCTGTCAGTGATCTCCCAACTCTCCGGCCAAATGCGGATCTTACGGTCAGCCTCGTGGCGCAGATCGTATTGGTCAATCTGTACTACCTCTCCACAGGCGCAGGATTTGCGCAGGCCGTGGAGAGCATACTGAGAGTCCAGAGTCTGCTTGCAGGCTGGACATTCAGTTTGGAAATAATGCCCCAAATTGCGATGTAGCTCGGCGAAAAACTGATTGAAAGCGGCCCGTAAATCTCCCAAAGCTGCTTGAGTGAGGGTAGCACGAGCCTGTACAACTGGGATCGGATCTATGTCTGCCCCGATAACATTCGCACCTAGCCGGATTGCTTCGTGAAGGGTTGTGCCACCACCCATCATTGGATCGAGCACAATTTTGCCCTCTAACCCACCAGGCGCATAGTAATCACGACGGTTAACGTTGGGCACGAATTGCTTGAGTATAGCGCGAAAAGTAGAGCCGCAGCGTCGCGCCCACCATTTATGCAGATAGGTATTGGGGCGGAAGAGATGTTTATTGTACACCTCGAGTCGGGAAAGTTTATCAACAAACTTCTCAGGAAAGGAATCATCCATCACGAGGCTGAATTCTGTTTGAGGAGCGCGGTATAGTTCGTCAAAGGCCAACTGTCGGGCCTCTCGAATGACATGATTCGCCGGAGATTCAACTCTTTCAGCCATTACCAGTTTCCTTTTAGCAGATCGGCATCAGCAGCTTGTTAGCTCCTCCGGTATACCTTCAGCAGGATCACCGTCCTCTAATCTCTAATCCGTCCGCGGGATGCGCTTTCCAGGCTCAAACCGGGAACGTGCTTCCTTAAGGCTTCCCTCGTAAAGCGCCAGGTTGCGGTCCTCCAGGTGGTCGAAGATCTGCAGGCTCTTGCTGCCCCACGTCACGTAGCGCAGTGGGTCGGGATCCAGTTTGGCGGCGATGATCTCCTCGCCACCCCGGGCCTGGGCCAAGCGCCAGGCGATGGGGTTGACGATCATGCTGTGGCCAAAGTAGTAACTGCCGCCAGCGTCTGGCCCCACCGAATTGGTGGCGACTACGTAGACGTGGTTATCGTACGCGCGGGCAGCATTAGTTATATACCAGATGTCAAAACTGCGCAACAGGGCCGATGGGCGAACGATGACCTCGGCGCCCTTTACCGCCAGCAACCGCGAGAGTTCCGGAAAGTCGCCGTCGTAGCACAAGATCATGCCGATGCTGCCCAGGGCCGTCTCAAACACGTCGGCGCGGTTGCCGACCGTCACCCAGCCGCCGCAGTCGCGCCGTTCCAGCGGGAAGGGGTGCGTCTTGTCGTAGATGCCGATGATCTCCCCGTCCGGCCCGATCAGTATCGCCGAGTTGTAGATCACTCCACGCTCCGGCCCGCGCCGGTACGACGGCCAGACGACGTGGACGCCCAGCGATTTGGCGGCCGCCTGCACGTCGCGGGTGATGCGGCCGGGGACCTCATCCACCAGGTCCCACAGCGCTTCCACGTCCAGGCCAGTCACGAAGGTAGTGGTCACCGTCTCCGGGAAGACGACCAGTTCGGCCTCATATTCGCGGACGGCCTTCTCTAGCCAGGCGACTCCCTTGTCCACGTTGGCCTGCACGTCGTTGGGTGTGACGGCAATCTGCACGCAGGCGGCGGTGAATTCTTTCACTACACATCCCCCTTTTCTCTACACATCCACCCTCGGTCTCCACCAGCATGCGAGAAACAGGAAACCAACCAACAAGAAAGAGCACCCTTTCCGCTATCTTATGTACGTGGTAGCGATGGTGATTGCTCTCTCATCCTGCAGAGCCAGCAGCAATTGCGTGAGGTTGGATTAGTTCCAACTGTTTGGCTTCCTTTCGTTTAGCGTAATACAAATCCCAACGCAGTTGCAACTTCATCCAGAAATCTGCTGAAACTCCAAAGAATTTTGCCAGCCGCAGAGCTGTACTTGGGGTCATACCCCTGCGCCCGTTTATCAGTTCATTGATTCTTTGATAGGGTACGTGGATCGCATTTGCCAGCTCTCGTTGGGTGAGGCCCATAGGAACGAGAAATTCTTCTAATAGCATTTCGCCTGGATGGGTGGGGGCTCGATGAGTAGGAATACGCATCATCTCTCTTTTCCTGGTAAGTGATATGTGGTCTCAGTGATAGTCCACGATTTCGACGGCGTCTGGTCCAGTGTCAGTCCAAACAAAACAGATGCGATATTGGTCGTTGATTCGGATGCCGTGTTGGCCTTTACGATCACCCGCAAGGGCTTCTAGGCGGTTGCCAGGAGGTACACCAAGTTCGTCCAGTGAGTTTACGGAATCAAGTTGGTCGAGTTTTCGAGTAGCAACTCTCCACAAAGGTCGAGGGCAAGTCTTACGGGCGGCCTTTGTGTTTCTGCCATTGAAGATGTCTTCAGTTCCAGTGTTTTTGAATGACTGGATCACAATGACATGATAGCACGGAATTCGTGCTAAATCAAGCTGGCTCTTTGGGATTTCGCGTGGAAAGGCCACATATGGGGGTACTCCGATTAGGCAAATCGGCGATAGCCTTCAAGGTCAAGGTAAAGACGTTGGAATAGAGTTGTGACCCGGAGGATTCCGTAACAGCGCCGCTTGATCGTTTTGACCTTGTTGTTCAAGCCTTCCACGAAACCACTGCTGAGACGATTGACAAAGTAGTTGACTATTTTGTCCAGCCAGTTGTCGAGCGTCGTCGAGAACTTGTCGAAACAGGTTAATGCACTACGGCGGACCTTATCTCGCCACTCGATCAATCGCTTTTTGGCCACTTCTTTGGTCATCTGTATCTCAAATATGGACGTGAGTTCCTCACGGAGCGTGTAAGCCAATTTCAACTCGGGCGCGTACTCGAACAAACGATTGAGTTTTTCCCGTTCGTCAGAGGTCAAATCCTCGTTGTTCTTGCGGACAATCCACATCACACCCTTGACCTCTTCGTACTCTGTTTTGGGCAATTCCTTTTTGAGACGGCGGCATTCTCTCTTGCGCACCTTATCAACACACTCACGGTAGTTCTTGGCCACGTGATAACGATCCACAACCACCTCGATCGAAACTTCGGCATGGGCTGCGGCGAATTCCTCTACCGCATTGACGTATCCTTCCCACATGTCGGTGCAGGCCGTTTCCATCGTTCGCCGTAAGCGTTTGGGAATGGTCTCTAGAAACTGCCTGACGGTTTTCTTCTTGCGGTCTGGCAAAACGGCCAAAACCGCCACGTGACCGTCA
>CAYLPU010000093.1:0-20429 GCA_964385635.1 uncultured Anaerolineales bacterium | reverse complement strand
ATTGGGCGGTTTTGCGCAAGTCGCGAACCGCCCTCTCTATTTATCTAAACTCGAATCCATAGCGAGGCCCGTGAACCGTTTCGGGAGCTTGACGAGAGATTGCAGGCGCTGGCCGACACGGGCTATACGCATGCCGAAATCTGGACTACCTCCTCGGATGTCTACGTCGGCGGGCGGGTGAACAGTCAGCAATTGGCGCAGCTCTTAGCCGTGTTAGACAAACACCGCGACCACCTGAACTACACCTACCACTTGCCAGACCACGTCAACCTGTTCGACCTCGCAGACCGTGATATGCACGAGCGACTGCTGCGGAGTGGGATCGAGGTGGGCAAGGCGATGGGATCCGAGTCGATGGTGTACCACCCAGGCTGGCGGCCTAAGCCCCCGGCCGGCACTTCGGTGGCGATGTTCGACTTGATGGCCCGCGAACGAGAGACATTGATCCCCTTGGCCGACGAAGTGGCAAGTTGGGGCAGTGACATCGCGATCGAAACCTGGATCGACACGGGCTGCTATGCCGGCTATTCGTACGCGATCTGGCCGGAACTACTGGCGACACAGGTGGAGACGATCAACCACCCGGCCGTTGGCCTGTGCCTGGACATCGGCCACGTGTATATCGCCGCGCACTGGTACGGATTCGACTTCATGCAGGGGGTGGCTCGCCTGGCTCCACTCACGACTCACTTTCACATCGCAGATACGATGGGCATCAAGGATTACGAGAACCGCCAAGATCCAGCCCTTGGTCGCGGCGACCTCCATCTGCCGCTTGGCTGGGGCGTCATCCCGTTCGAGGAGGTCTTTAGCCAGTTCGATTTCCCCAGGTGTTCGGTTTTTACCCTCGAACTCCGGGATAGGTTTTTTCCCTATATTGACAGCGTTCTGGCTGAGAGCAAACGCCTGGCTGGTCTCAGGGGCACTGCTTCGGTAACTTAGTTCCCGGCACGAAAAGCTCAAAGCCCCCGTCTCGGGGGGGGAGGGCAGGGAGCCTTGAGGAAGTCTGTCTTGCCCCCACAAACACTACAGCGGATTGAGGAAATCGTTCAATAGATACACACATTAACGCACATTCTGCGTCGGTGTGTATCACCCATCCTGCTCATCCGCTGCAGGGACAATCCTTCCCCCTCGTGCAGCATCACAGAAAGGGGCAAGACACACATCTGGTCAAAATCCAACTGGATAACGGTGAACATCGGCTAATTCCTCTAGCGTGGACAGACCAAGCTCCACCACGGACAACTTTGCCCGGTGCTCGCTTCGTGCTCGCCAACTTGATTTCCTTGCGTCAACTCCTGGATACGCTTTTGCCAACCTTGGAAAAATCGGGCATCCTTCCTCCTCAAACTGATTCTCGAGGCAAAGGAGGAGGAAGCGATGAAATCCCCGAACCAGTCCCTGTGGCCCAAACTGACGGATGCCCAACGAGCACAGATCGTAGCTATTCTGGTACAAATGCTTTTGCGCCAACTGGCGCAGCGGCGGGAGGTTGAGTCAGCGTGACAATCTCCCATCCCAAGATTCGAGCGGACCATCTCGAACGCCGGGGCTATGTCTACGTACGTCAGTCCGACCCGACCCAGGTGTATGACCATCAGGAAAGCACCCGGCGGCAGTACGAATTGAAGAACCGCGCCCGGCAATTGGGCTGGCCCGAGGAGCGCATCGTGGTGATCGATGAAGACCTGGGCCGCTCGGCTTCTGATGCCTGTGTGGTGCGCAGCGGCTTCCAGAAGCTGTTGGCCGAAGTGGTCCTGGGTCGAGCAGGTGGCATCCTCGGCCTGGAAGTCTCCCGGCTGGCACGTCAGGACAGCGAAGGACATCGGCTGGTAGAAGTGGCAGCCTTGACGGGGGCCTTGCTGATCGATGAACAGCAGGTCTACGATCCCCGATTGCCCGATGACCGGTTGATGCTGGGGCTCAAGGTGCTGCTCAGTAGCAATGAACTCCGTCTCATGGGCCTGCGCTTGTGGGAGAACAAACTCCGCAAGGCGCAGCGTGGAGAACTGCGGATCAATCTGCCGGCCGGACTGGTCTTTGATCCCCAACTGAGTGTCTGCCTGGACCCGGATGAGCAAGTACAGGCCGCTCTCCGCTTGCTCTTCGAGCGTTTCCGGCTGAGTGGCCGCTTGAGCCACGTGGTGCGCTACTTTCACGAACATAGCCTGCAATTCCCCAAGCGCCAGGGCGGCTGGGACGGGCTCTTGCAATGGGGGCTGCTCACCTGCCAGCGGGCCTGGGCCGTGCTGACCAATCCCCTCTATGCCGGGGCCTATGTCTACGGTCGTACCACTCGCCGGGCGGCAGCCAAACCACCGGAGCAGATGCACCAGCGCACGGTACGCTTGCCGCCGCAAGATTGGACCGTGGCCCTGTGGGATGCCTTCCCAGGCTACATCACCAAGGCCGAGTATGAAGCCAACCTGGCTCAACTGGAACGCAACCGCCGCAAACCGCCGGGCGCCCGTCGGCGGCGAGACGGAGTCGCGCTCTTGAGCGGCATCGCCTTGTGCGGGCGATATGGGCAGCGCTTGCACGTCGCCTACAGTGGCAAGGATGGTCAGCATATCACCTACGTCTGTACTCACCGACAACGACGCTACGCGGAACCGGCCTGCCAGCGTGTGCCCGGTCAGGCGGTGGACCAAGTTGTCACCGAGGCTGTGCTGATGGCCTTGACCCCCGCCCAGATCGAGTTGAGCATCGCCGTCATGGAGGAACTGGAACGCCAGCAGACGGAACTCCGCCGACAGTGGGGGTTGAGACTGGAAGGCAGTCGCTATGCCGCCCGGCTCGCTCAACGCCGCTACGAACAAGTGGACCCCGAAAATCGGCTGGTCGCCCGCAGCCTCGAGCGGCAATGGGAAGCCCAACTGCGCGAAGTCGAGCGACTGGAAGCCGAGTTCGCCCGTCAGCAGAGCCAGTCTCCTTTGACCCTCGATGCAGACCAACGCCAGCAACTCAAGAACTTGGTGCAGGACCTGCCCCAGGTGTGGCGTGCGGAAACCACTTCTTGTGCAGAACGCAAGGATCTGCTACACTTGCTGGTGGCCGATGTCACGCTCACGCGGCGAGAGACCGATGTTCTGGTTCAAATTCGTTGGCACACCGACGAGTTGGATACCTACATCGTTCCTCTCCCCCGGCGAGGAGCGCCACCGGTGCCGGAAGCCGTCGTTGAGCTTGTCCGCACTCTGAGCCGAACACATACCGATGCTCAGATTGCGGATGAGCTAAATCAGTCGGGGATCCAAACGACGCAAGGGAACTCCTTCACTGCCCGACGAGTGCAAGGTCTACGGCGTCGCTACGGAATCCGTAAGCGACCAGCCAACTCAGACCGCTAATGTGTTTTTAAAGGTGCATTATGAAAACGACTTTAGAAAGGAACGGATTTTCTCTCGCCTGACCATCCGTTTTATTCCCAATCCGTTGTTGTGTCCCACAGCAACCACTTTTCCGAGAGAGCTCTCGAACGAAAGAGGTTACTTCTATGAAGCCAAGAATTCTCAGAACCGATACAGAGGTTCACATCACTGGGAATACATTGAATGATCTCAGAAGGGTTGCCGATGTGGTGACATCTGAGAGCAACGATGAAGAGACATTGGCCCGAGACGCTGAGGACGCCGACCTGATCATCGTCAGTTGCTTTACGAAGATCACGGCGAGGGTAATCGAAACTGCGAGGAAGCTAAAGGGTATTGTAAAGTATGGGGTGGGCGTTGACAACATTGACCTCGAAGCGGCTACCAGGAGAGGCGTCCTGGTTGTCAATTGCCCTGAATACGGTGCGGAGACGATAGCGGACCACGCATTTACGTTGATGTTATGCCTCGCCAGAAAGATCATTGAAATAGACAAGGAAATGAGAAGGAGGGCCTGGATTTGGCCGTCTCCAGAATACATGGGGGTGGACATGTTCGGGAAGACGCTTGGCGTCATCGGGTTGGGGCGGATCGGTAGGGCTATGACAAACAGAGCAGGCGGGTTCGGCATGAGAATACTCGTACACGATCCTTACGTGACAGATGAACTGATCAGGCAATACAATGGAGAAGCAGTCAGCCTGGATGATCTGCTCAGGCGCTCTGATTTTGTATCCATTCACTGTATCTCAACGTCCGAAACAAGAGGTCTCATAGGCGAGAGCGAGCTCAAGAAGATGAAGAAAACGGCTTTCATCATAGATGTGTCCAGAGGGGCCATAATTGATGAAGCAGCGATCATCACGGCGCTAAAAGAAGGTTGGATCGCCGGGGCAGGCTTTGACGTTTTCTCAGAAGAACCGCTGAGCCTGGACCACCCTCTGTTAGGTATGGATAACGTCATCCTCACACCTCACCTGGCATGGTACACAAAGGGAGCCTTTGATAGACTTGAGAGAGAAGCGGTTCAGAGGGCATTAGAAATACTACAGGGAAAGAGACCGAAGAACATCATGAATGCTCAAGTCCTCGAGAAGCTCAGGTAAGACATCTTGTTGACATAGTTTGTTTCCAGCGGGTGCTAACCCAAAAGAAAGGATAGCGACATGACAAGACACGCAACACTCCTCACGTCAGAACAGGTCGAACGCATTCACGAGGCATCGCTCGAGATCCTCGAAAACGTCGGCATACTGGTGCGCAACGAGGAAGCGCGCGTTCGCCTGGCCAAACATGGTTGCCGCGTTGACGCGGAAACCCAGGTAGTAACATTCCCCCGCGCGGTCGTCGAGCACTTTCGCGCAGCCTGCCCCCCAACTTTCACCTTCCGCGGACGCGACCCGCAATACGACCGCACCATCCCCGGCGACGGGCCACTGTTTGTCACGGGTAGTTCTGCGCCAGACATCATTGACCCGGTGACAGGCAAGAAGCGGCGGGCCCGTTCAGACGACATCGCTCGCATCGCTTACCTCATCAATGAACTGCCGGGCTACGATGTCTTCTCAATCTCGACGCTGGCCGATGACGCGCCGCCCGGCCAGTTTTACCTCTCGCGCTTCTACCCCGCGCTCAAGAACTGCCTCAAGCCGGTGCGAGGCAGCGCACCCAGCCTGGGCGAGGCCGAGAATCTCCTCAGCCTTGGCATCCTGATCGCCGGGAGCGAGGATGCCTACTGGGAGCGTCCCTTTATCACATTCCAATACTGCTCCTCCGTCTCGCCGCTGACGATGGATGTCGAATCCACAGAGAAACTGATGCGTTACACCGAGAACAAGGTACCCAGTTACGGCGTCGTCGTACCCAACGCGGGTTTGACAGCACCCCTGACTCTGACGGGGACGCTAGCGCAGTGCAACGCCGAGTTCCTGGCGCAGGCGGCGCTGGTGCAAATGTCACATCCCGGCACACCGCTCATTTACGAGGTTTTGCCGACCGTGGCCGATATGCGCACGGGGGCTTATGCATCCGGCGCTATTGAGACGGGTATCCTGGTGATGGGCTGCGCGCAGATGGCGCGCTACTACAACGTGCCATGTGGCGGTTTTGCCGGCTTGACCAATGCCAAGGTCAACGACGCGCAATCCGGGTTCGAGACAGGAATGTCCGCGCTGGCGGCCGCGCTCGGCGGGGTGGACTTGTTGAACACCGGCGGCCTGCTCGACGCGCTGATGACGTTCGACTTCGCCAAGGCCGTGATTGACAACGAGATCGCGTTGATGCTCAAGCGCGTCAGACGAGGTCTCGAGTTCAGCGAAGAGAACCTGGCGCTCGACGTGATCGCAGAAGTGGGGCCGGGCGGCACGTTCATAGACACACTTCACACCCTGAAACGGATGAGAACCACCGCGCTGCTGCCCGAAATCGCCGATCGTAACCCGCGCCAACGGTGGGAGGATGAGGGCGCCCTCGATTCACACGCGCAAGCGATGCAACGCGTGCGCGAGATACTGACGCGTGACAACCCAGCCGTCTTTTCGCCCGACGTGGACGCGCAGATTCGAGCCGAGTTTGAAGGTTTGGTCGCCGGAGATGCGGCCATGGAGTGGCTCCCTGGCTGAGTGAGAGAAATTTGCAAATTGGGCCAAAATCTGTTATAATCTAACCTATAAGTGCTCAATCTCTGTCACTTCCGTCACAATGCCTGCGCGGGTGGGCATGTTCTCCCATGCGACGAGCAAGCACCCTATCCCATGTTCACGAAGTGAGCGGATAGGATACAGGTACTTCTAAAGTCCACCGTATCGTCCATACCGTTGATCTGAGCAAAACCACGACCACACCACCAACCGGAGGACAGTGCCCACGCGCCTCAGCGCGCGGGAATTCACGTATTGTTTGCAGCCTGCACTCGAACCACTCGAAAACGGGGGTAAAGACTCGAATCGAGTGAGCGGGAAAGGAGGTGATGTCCAGAGTAAAGTCCTGCAAGGTTGTGTCCGTCTGTTGTAAGCCCATCTAAGAATTAAGAATAAGGAGAAGAAGACATGTCATTCACAAAAAGAACCTGGATCGCTTTAGTCTTGCTGGCTGTCGTAGCCACGATGGTCGCGGCCTGCCAGCCACAGATCGTTACGGTCGAAGTTGAGAAGACGGTGGAGGTACCGGTCGAGGTCGAGGTCGAGGTACCGGTCGAGGTCATAGTTGAGGTCCCACCCCCGCCTGCCGGACCAGAGGGCACCCTGGTGAGGGCCCTCTCGACCTTCCCCAACTCCCTCGACCTGCCGCAGTGCGCAGAACGACAGGCCTCCACGACTGCCTGGCAGTTGTACGACTCACTGGTTTGGTTAAACGATGACAATGAGATCGAGCCCGCGCTGGCCGAGAGTTGGGATATCTCCGAGGACGGTACCGAGTACACCTTCCATTTGCGCGAAGGCGTCACTTTCCACAACGGTGAGCCCTTTAACGCCGATGCGGTCGTCTTTTCCTGGAATCACGCTGTCGAGGGTGACTATGAATATAGCGATCAATGGCGGGAGGCCGAGTCGGTGGAAAAGATTGACGAATATACTGTCAAGGTCACCACGCCAGAGCCAAACGTGCTCTTTATGGCCAACATGGCCGATGGTTGGGCGATGATCCCCCCCGGATTTGAGCCCGAGAACCCGATTGGTACCGGTCCCTACAAGTTCGTCGAGTGGGTCAAGGGTGACCACATCACCATGGAAGCCAATCTCGACTACTGGCGGGGAGCGCCCAAGATCCAGACCGTGATCTTCCGGCCCATCCCCGAGTCCACCACCCGCGTGGCCGCCATCCAGACCGGCGAGGTAGACATCGTCACCCGCCTGAGTTCGGAAGAGGCACAGAGTCTACTGGGCGCGGAAAACGTCAAGGTCATCAAGTATCCCCAGACCCGCGTCTGGTACGTCGCCTTCAACAACCTGACCACTGGCCTGGACCAGCCGACGATGGATGCCAAGGTCCGGCAGGCTATGAACTATGCCGTGGACGTGGATGCCATCATAGATGCCCTGTTCGACGGCTTTGCCAAGCCGGCCACGGGCTACGTGGCGACGGGCGAACTGGGCTACGGCAACGTCGAGCCCTTTGGTTACGACCCGGACAAGGCCAAGGAACTCCTGGCCGAGGCCGGCTACCCGGATGGCTTCTCGATAGACATGGCCTGCCCGGCCGGCGCCTACACCCACTTCGAGGAAGTGTGCGAGGCTGTCGTAGCCCAACTGGGTGACGTAGGCATTGATGTGGCACTCGAGATCATGGAATCCGGTCACTACTGGGAACTGGAGGCCAACAAGGAACTGCCGCCGCTCTTTGGCGACAGTTGGTCTGCAACGGGGGGTGAGGCTTTCCGGCGACTGACAGGCGCTTTGATGGGCTGGGACGCCAGCTTCTCCTCCTGGGAGGATGAAGAGATAGTCCGCTTGTTGGATGAGATCCAGTCAACATTTGACCGTGATGAGAGAAAGGCGTTGTACGAGGAGCTGCAGGTGTACATGAAGGAGAACCCACCCTTCATTTACCTCTACGAACCGATTGCATTCGAAGCGGTCAACACCCGGGTGCAGGAGTACAAGCCGCGCTCGTATGAGGGCTACTACCTCTGGGACGGCACGTTCGTCGTAGGAGAGTAGGCTCAGTAGACTAAGACTGGCTTTGGCGTGAGCCCGTCCTGAGCAGTTTGGCTTCGCTCACTGTAAACTCCGCCGAGGGAACTTGCCCTGAGCACAGCCGAAGGGCTCAGCCGAACACCGGTGGGAGGGCGCCTGGGGCGCCCTCCCACAAGTAAAACATGAAACGTGAAACTGCCTCGTGGTCTTTCACACATTACGTTTCACGCTAAAGGAGGTGCTATGCAACGCTATTTCCTATCCAAACTAGGTCAGTCAGTCTTGCTTCTGTTTGGGGTTCTGCTGCTGGTGTTCTTCATGGTGCGCGTCACCGGAGACCCGGCATCGTTGATGATATCACGCGAAGCCTCCCCTGAAGCGGTCGAAGCCTTCCGAGAAAAAATGGGCTTCAATGATCCTATCCTAATCCAGTTCGGTCGGTTCCTCTCCGGAGCGGTTGTGGGCGACTTTGGCAATTCGTTACACTTCAAGTCACCGGCTATGCCGATGGTGATGGAACGGGTGCCGGCCACGGTGCAACTGGCCGGGGTGGCACTGCTCATGGCAGCGGTGGTGGGCATCCCGCTGGGCCTGGTGGGGGGCTTCAACCCGGGCAGCGCTGTGGATTCGCTGGGACGTGGCCTGGCCCTTTTGGGTCAGAGCATCCCCAATTTCTGGCTGGCGTTGATTATGATTCTTTTCTTCGCCGTGAGGCTCGAGTGGTTCCCCTCCTTTGGCCGCGACGAGTGGAAATCGGTGATTATGCCGGCCTTTGTGCTTGGCCTGCCCACCATGGGTCAGATCGTGCGGTTGACGCGCTCGACCGTGCTGGAGATCCGAGGCGAGGACTTCATCCGCACCGCCCACAGCAAGGGGTTGGAACCCAGAACGATCTACGTCAAGCACGTGCTCAGGAACGTCGCCATCCCCCTGGTGAGCGTGATTGGCGTCCAGTTTGGCTACATGCTGGGCGGGTCCATCTACATTGAGACCATCTTCTCCTGGCCCGGCATGGGCCAGTTGGTTGAGCAATCCGTCGGCTGGCGGGATTTCCCGCTCGTGCAGGCGGTTGCCTTTTTTATCAGCATGGTCGTACTGCTGCTCAACCTGCTGACCGATGTGGCTTATGCAGTTATAGACCCGAGGATTCGCTATGGCAAATAAAGAAAGAACCCAAGCCGCAGATAGTTTGTTAGACGTTGAGCGCACTTTCAAGGATCGCCTGGCTTACGCGGGGCGGTTCCTGTGGCGCGACCGGAGCGGTATCATCGGGCTGGTATTGTTCCTGGTAGTAGTCGTGGCGGCAGTGTTTGCTCCCCAGTTTTCGCCGTATGACCCCCTCAAACAGAACTTGCGCGACAACAAAATGCCCCCGCCCTGGAGTGCGGAAGGCAATTGGGACCATCTCTTCGGCACCGACAACCTGGGCCGGGATGCCTTCAGCCGCATTCTTTACGGGACGCGGGTCTCGCTGACCGTCGGCTTTTTCGGCGTGCTGATTGCCGGCACCCTCGGCATGTTCATCGGGGCCATCGCCGGCTATGCCGGAGGCCGGGTGGACGCTGTCATCATGGGCTTGGTCAACCTGGTGCTGTCGCTGCCGTATCTCCTGTTCGTGGTGTTCGTCGCCGCCATCCTGGGCCGGAGCCTGGTCAACGTCATCCTGATCTTTGGCATCACCGACTCGCCGATTTTCGCCCGCGTCACGCGTGGCGAGGTGCTGCGTATACGCGAATCGGGCTACGTCGAATCGGCCATCAGCGTTGGCGCACGCTGGCCGCGCATCCTCTTTGACCACATCATGCCCAACCTCATGGGCCCGCTCATCACCCTGGCGACGTTTGAAATGTCGCGCATGATCTTCTACGAGGCCGGCCTGGGCTTCCTGGGCCTGAGCGTGCCGCCCACCGTGCCCAGTTGGGGCAACATGCTGGCCAATGGCCGCAAGTACCTGACCAGTTCCCCCTGGATCGCCACCTTCCCCGGCCTGGCAATCATGTTCACCTCGCTGGGTATGAACCTGCTGGGCGACTGGCTGCGCGATGTGCTCGATCCACGCCTGCGACGGTCGAGGAAGTGAGAGGAGACCCATATGACCACCATCTTAGAAGTCAAGAACCTCGTCACCAAGTTCTACACGCTGGACGGCGTCGTCAACGCCGTGAACGGCGTCTCCTTCGACCTTGAGGAAGGCGAGACACTGGCGATCGTGGGTGAAAGCGGGAGCGGCAAGAGCGTGACCATGATGTCGCTGCTGGGCCTGATCCCATCACCGCCAGGCAAAGTGGAGGAGGGCAAGGCGTTCTTCACCACCAGCGAGGGCCGGCGCGACTTGCTTCAGATGTCAACGGAGGAACTGCGCGACGTGCGCGGAGGCCAGATCGGCTTCGTTTTCCAGGACCCGATATCCACGCTGAACCCGATCATGACCATCGGTGAGCAAATCTCCGAGACGCTGACCAGACACCTGGGGATGACCAAAGAGCAGGCCAAAGAACGTACGCTCAAGTTACTGGCCCAGGTGGGCATCCCCGACCCACAACTGCGCTACAAGAACTACCCGTTCGAATTCTCCGGTGGTATGCGCCAACGGGTGGTGATCGCCATCGCCATCTCCTGCACGCCCGAGATTGTCATCGCCGATGAGCCGACCACCGCCCTGGACGTGACCATCCAGGCGCAGATCGTGGACCTGTTCAGGCGGCTGCGGGACACGCTCGGTGTGGCGGTGATCTGGATCACCCACGACCTGGGCGTCGTGGCCGGGGTAGCCGAGCGGGTGCTGGTTATGTACGGCGGGCGGCCGGCCGAAATCGCGCTGGTGGATGACCTGTATGAACGCCCCCAACATCCCTACACCCTCGGGTTGCTCGGCGCTTTGCCCAGCCTGGAATCTACCGAGTCCGAACGGCTGGTGAGCATCAGGGGCACCCCGCCGGATATGCTGATACCGCTGGAAAACTGTCCCTTCGCCTGGCGCTGCGACTATGCCTTTGAGCGCTGCTGGGAGGAAATTCCGCCCTTGATGACGGTGGACGAGCAGCACCAGGCGGCTTGCTTCTACGACCTGGAGAAAGGGGGACCGCGAGATGGTTGAGAATGACGTGCTGCTGCGGGTACAGAACCTCAAGAAGTACTTTCCGATTACCGGGGGGCTGCTGGGCCGCCAGGTAGGCGCGGTGAAGGCGGTAGACGGCATCTCGTTTGAGGTCAAGCGAGCCGAAACGCTGGGCCTGGTGGGCGAAAGTGGCTGCGGCAAGTCCACCGCCGGACGGGCCATCTTGCAATTGCATAAGCCCACAGCGGGGCAGGTGTTTTTTGAGGATGCTGACTTGACGCAGATAAGTGGAGAGGAGTTGCGGGCGCTGCGTCCCAGGATGCAGATGATTTTCCAGGACCCCTACGCCACGCTCAACCCGCGTCACTCGGTCGGAAAAATCATCGGCGAACCCCTGATCATCCACAGCGTGATGAAGAAGGGCAGCCAGGAGTTGAAAGATCGGGTAGCGGAACTGCTGGAACTGGTGGGCATGGACCCAGGCTACGTGCGCCGCTTCCCGCACGAGTTCTCCGGCGGCCAGCGGCAGCGCATCGGTATCGCGCGGTCGTTGGCGCTGAACCCCGAGTTTATCGTCTGTGACGAGCCCATCTCGGCGCTGGACGTGTCTATCCAGGCACAGGTCGTGAACCTGATGCAAGACCTGCAGGAGCAATTGGGCCTGGCCTACCTCTTCATCGCCCACGACCTGAGCATGGTAAAGCACATCTCGCACCGGGTAGCGGTCATGTACCTGGGCAAGATCATGGAACTGACCGACCGGAGCACCCTTTTCGAGAACCCTCTGCACCCCTATACCCAATCGCTTAACTCGGCGGTGCCAGCGCCGAATCCCAAGAGCGAAAGGAAAAGGCGGCGGTTTATTCTAAAGGGAGAGCCACCCAGCCCGGCCAACCCACCCTCAGGCTGCGTATTCCATCCCCGCTGCCCGTTGGCGACAGAGAAATGCGTTGCGGTGGTGCCAGATCGCCGGAAGGTGCATCCTGGGCACATGGTCGCCTGCCATCTGGCCGATGAAAAGGGCAGCAGCAAGATACCTGAGGACACAATACTGGCGTCGGTAGTAGACTGAACGATTGGAAGGGAATGAAGCAGAAACCGGGTTTTTCGGAAAAAACCCGGTTTCTGCCGGCTTAAGAGCGTTGACGTACAGCAAGCGTTCATGGAGAGCCTTGCGGTCTTGATCTTAAATGAAAACGAATGCAACCTCACAATTAGAAGAGATCATATCGAAGCATTATGAAATCGGGGAGTTGGTAAATTATGAGCAACTCCATTCAGGATACGTGAACATAAGTTACATCATAGAAACAGGGATCAATGGTAAAAAGAATAAGTACTTCCTCAGAAGATACAAAAAAGGAATAAGAGAGGAAGAGGTAGAGTTTGAACATTCGGTAATAAAGCACCTGGTAAAGAAAGAATTCAACCTCGTGGCCAGGGTTATCAATACCAGGGATGGAAAAACATTTGTTAAGCAATTTGAAGATGGGAATGATGAAGATAAAGAAAAAGATGTTTTCTATGCCGTCTTCGACTTCCTGCCGGGGGAGGATAAGTACGCCTGGTTCAATCCAGCCTGTAGTGATGAAGAGTTGCAAAATGCAGCGGCTGTCCTCGCGCAATTCCATGATGCGGTCTCTGACTTGAGTCCCGAAGGGAAAAGATATGAACCGAAGATCATCGATCTCCTACCTAGAATAGCCGAGAACGTAGAGAAGTACGCGAAGAGGGCTGGTAAGACAAAGTTCGATGCTTACTTCCTGGAAAACCTTGACCCCATACTAAGAACCATCAATCGCACACTACGCGCCATCGATGAGAGGGAATACAAACAACTAGTTCATCAGGTGATCCACTGCGATTACCACCCTGGGAACCTGAAATTTCAAAACGGCCAGATAACGGGGTTGTTCGATTTTGACTGGTCAAAAGTTGATGCCCGTTGCTTCGACGTTGCTCTTGCTATAACGTACTTCTGTGTAACATGGAAGGGACAGAAGGACGGAGACCTCCAATTGTACAAAGTGGCTGCGTTCTTAGATGCTTACCAGAACACGCTCAGGGGCACTGATTCCCATTCCCATTCTCGAGGGGTCGGGCCCTTGAGCGATACTGAACTAAAATACCTTCCGCACTTGATCAGCGCAAGCAACATCTACGTTTTGAACTGGGCCATCGTGGATTTCTATGGCAATGAAGTGGACCCTCACAAATACCTGGTCTATCTGCAGCATAGTGTCCACATTATGAGGCGGCTTGAGAACGAAGACAACTGGGCTAACCTGGAGGTTATTACTCAGGTCTTGAGGGTTTGACAATTCAGTCCATCTGTGGTATCTTTCGGCAAGAATGGTATACACCAATAGTCCATTTCCCACACCACTCATCACAGAGAACACCCCGGCGTTGCGAGCAAGAAGTCATGACCTCTATTGAGCGCCCAATCAACCGTTTCACAAAGGCTGTGCCCTTGTATGTCCAGATCGCCGAGAGCCTGTTCGATCGGATCGAATCGGGCGACCTGCGGCCGGGTGACCGCCTTCCTCCGGAGCGCGAACTGAGCAAAATGCTGGGAGTCAACCGTATGACCGTGCGCCGTGCGCTCCAGGTGCTTGAATCGCAGGGCCTGCTCATTCGCCGGCGGGGGAATGGGACCTACGTCGCTGCCCCCAAGATTGAGCGGCAGGCGGCGAAACTCGTCCCTTTCACCAAGGGCATGCAGCGCCACGGGTACACGCCGGGTGCCAAGGTGATCACGTTCGAGCGGCGGCTGGTCGAGGCCTCGGTAGCCAGAGAACTAGGACTGTCTGTCTCAGCGCCAGTGTACTACATCCGCCGGCTGCGACTCGTGAACCAGGAGCCGGTCATGCTGGAAAGATTCACGATGCCCGTCCATCGCTTTCCTGACCTTGAGCGTTATGACCTGGCGAGCCGGTCAGCCTACGAAATCATAGAAACGGAGTACGGGGTTTCCATTGTCCGGGCGCGCCAGAGCCTGGAGCCGGTCACCGCGACAGAGTACGAAGCCGAATTGCTGGGCATCGAACCTGGCGCTCCACTCATGCTGGAGCGCCGTGTGAGTTTCGAGCGGGACAATCAGCCAGTAGAGCGCGGACGGGATCTCTACCGGGGGGATCGCTTTCGTTTCGTCACCGAGATGGCTCCATTGGAGTTGTAAGCAACTGGCAGCTGGCCCGACTAGAGCACACCCTACAAATCCAGGTTGAATCTACCCAGGGAGGCCGAATGATCGTTACGTTTGCGACACTCCTCACATCGGAACAGGTCGAACGAGTCCATGAAGCATCGCTCGAGATCCTGGAAAACGTCGGCCTGTTGGTGCACAACGAGAAAGCCCGCGTGCTCTTTACCAAACATGGCTGCCACGTTGACGCGGAGACCCAGGTGGTCAAATTTCCGCACGCGGTCATCGAACACTTCCGCGCCGCCTTTCCCTCGACCTTCACCTTTCGCGGGCGCGACCCGCAATACGATCGCACCATCCCTGACGATGGGCCGCTGGTGGTTACGGCCAGTTCTGCGCCGAACATCATTGATCCGGTGACGGGTGAAGAGCGACGAGCGCGTGCAGACGACATTGCCCGCATCGCCACCCTCATCAACGAACTGCCAGGATATGATGTCTTCTCAATCTCGACCCTGGCCGACGACGCGCCGCCCGGCCAATTCAGCCTGGCGCGCTTTTACCCGGCGCTGAAGAATTGTCTCAAACCGGTACGGAGCAACACCCCCAGTTTGGAAGAGGTCAAAAAGGTCTTGCGCCTCGGTGCGCTGATCGCCGGGAGCGAGGAAGCCTACCGGGCACACCCATTTATCACCCTCCATTACTGTCCCGTCGTCTCACCACTGACGATGGACGTGGGTTCGACGGAGATGACCATGTTCGCTGTCGAGGAGGGATGGTCCTGTTACGGAAGTATCGTACCCAACGCGGGCATCTCCGCACCTCTGACCTTGATGGGTACGCTGGTGCAGTGCAACGCCGAGTTCCTGGCGTTGGCCACGCTGATGCAGATGCTGCGTCCCGGCACGCCACTGATCTACGCCACCCTGCCGACGGTGGCCGATATGCGCACAGGTGCTTACGCGGCAGGCGCAATTGAAACGGGCATACTGCACATAGGGTGCGCGCAGATGGCGCGCTACTACAACGTGCCCTGTGGCGGCTACATCGGGCTGACCAACGCTAAGACCAACGATGCGCAGTCCGGTTTCGAGACAGGAATGTCCACGCTGGCTGGTGTGCTTGCCGGGGCGGACATGCTGAATATGGGCGGCCTGCTCGACGCACTGATGGCGTTTGACTTTGCCAAGGCTGTGATTGACAACGAAATCGCGCTGATGCTCAAGCGGGTCAAACGTGGCCTGGAGTTCAGCGAGGAAAACCTGGCCCTCGACACGATCGCAGAGGTTGGCCCAGGCGGTACGTTCATAGACACGCGGCATACGCTGAAACGGATGCGGACCACCGCGCTGTTGCCCAAGGTTGCCGACCGTGACCCACGCCAGCAGTGGGAGGAAAAGGGCGCTCCCGACTCGCAGGCTCGTGCGATGCAACGCGTGCGAGAGATCCTGACCCGCGACAATCCGGCCGTCTTTTCACCCGACGTAGATGCACGGATCCGAGCCGAATTCGAGAGTCTGGTCGCCGGGGATGCAGTTCCCCCTCCCGCCTGGGAACAGGAATAAGAATACTTTACACATCAGGAGGAAAGACAACTATGGAAGGAAAAACCAAGAAACCCTTGGTCGAGTATCTCTCCGACGCCCAAGTCGAGAGGATCCACGAGAAGTCGTTGGGCATCCTGGAGAACACTGGCATCCAGGTAGATCACGAGGAAGGGCTTAAGGCTCTAGAGGAGGCCGGGGCCAAGGTAGACTACCAGGCACAGAGAGCGAGAATACCCCGTGGCCTGGTAACCCGCTGTTTGGAGACCGTGCCAGAGAAATTCACTCTTGCGGCCCGCAATCCGGAGAAGGATTGCCCTCTGGTGCGTGGTGGCCGGCCCTACTCGCGCAATGGAGGTGGCGCTGATTTCACAATCGACCTGGAGACGGGCAAGTTCAGGCCATTGTTGCTCGCCGACGTGAGGAGCTACTTCAGACTGATGGACGCACTCGACGGTATCAGTTTTATCGCCCCGGTATTCGGCCACGACATGCCTGTAGCCGGGCGCGACATCCTGATGCTGCGCGAGGCATTTGCTCATACCGACAAACCCATCCACCTGCGTGCTTTCACTGGCGAGACGCTCAAGTACATGTTTGAGATGGCAGCAATCGTCGCTGGGGGCAAAGAGCAACTGAAGGAACGGCCGATTGTCAGTTTGCTTGAGGCCCCCATCAGCCCGCTCAAGTTCCTGGACGTCACGGTGGACGCGCTGTGGCTATGCGGCGAATACGGCATTCCGCTCGACGTGTGCGTCATGCCGATCTCCGGAGGCACCGGCCCGATGACCATGGCGGGTAACATCCAGTTATTCAACACGGAATTCCTGGGCGGCGTGGTCATTTCCCAGTTAGCCCACCCAGGGGCACCCCTGCAGTACGCGGCCCGGCCGATGGCAATGGATATGCGCACCGGCTTCAGCCTCGCTGGCTCTGTCGAGTTGGGCATCATGGCAACCGCCGGCGCCCAGATGGCGCATTACTACAATGTGCCCATCAGCCTGCATGGCCCGTGGAGCGACTCGATGACACACGATGGACAATCCATGCTCGAACGCACGTACCTGACTCTGATGGCCGCTCTTGCCGGAGCCAACGTGCTCGTCGGTGCGGGCATGATGCAACAGAGTCTGGTCATCAGTCACGAGCAACTGGTCATCGACGATGAGATCAACCGGATCGCGTTCAGAACGGTGGAAGGCTTCGAGATTGATGAGGAGCGGCTGGCAGCAGAGGCCATCGCCCGAGTCGGCCCCGGCGGCAACTTCCTGGCCGACCCGCACACCATGAAGTTCCTCAGGGGTGAACGGTACGTGCCCAGCCTGTTGTACCGCAATTCCAGAGAGGCCTGGGAAGAGAGCGGATCCAAGACCTTCGTGGAGAGGGCTAGAGAAAAAGCACGGGCAATTCTGCGAGAACATGAGCCCAACCCGCTTCCTGAAGATGTGAGCAGGGATCTCGACGACCTTGTGAGCGATGCCCTCAGGTCGCTTGAGAAATAGATACCAATAGACAATAGAGAGGTCAAGAACAATGTCAAACATCCTGGAACGAATGAGAGAGGATATCTACAACGGCAACGTGGATGAAGTGGCAGCCGCCACTCAGAAAGCCCTCGATGAGGGGATGTCGGCTCAAGAGATTCTCAACAATGGGCTAGTCGGAGGCATGGATGTAGTGGGCCGCGACTTCAAGGCCGGCATCCTCTTCATCCCCGAGGTGTTGTTGTGCGCCAAGACGATGCACGCTGGGCTCGAGGTGCTGCGCCCGCTCCTGGCCGAGTCGGACGTGCTGTCACTAGGCAAGATCGTGATCGGCACCATGGCCGGCGACCTGCACGACATCGGCAAGAACCTGGTGGGGATGATGCTGCAGGGCGCGGGGTTTGAAATCGTTGATCTGGGCACCGACGTGTCGCCGGAGAAGTTCGTTGAGGCCGTGCGCGAAGGAGCCAACCTGGTTGGCATGTCAGCGTTGCTGACGACCACGATGCCGGGTATGAAGACGACCATCGAGGCGCTGACCGAAGCGGGGCTTCGCGACCACGTGAAGGTCATCATTGGCGGGGCGCCCGTGACAGCAGGTTTCGCCAAGGATATCGGCGCCGACGCCTACGCCGCCGACGCCGCTTCGGCAGTGGATGTCGCCCGCGGGCTCGTCGCCTGACGGAGGGACGAACTTAAGGTTTCGTCTCACAGAGCAGTCGAAATACGAATCACTCAGGTCACCGGCGAATAGCAGGCAACCTGGTGACCTGAAATGCTCTTATGACCGGTCTACCTCCTTCAAAAGTGCTCAATCCCAAGGCAAGTTGGTATCGCGGTGATTTTCACGTCCATACAAGCGCTTCGGATGGGGATTATCCCCCCTCCCAGGTGATCGAAATAGCCAGGGCCGAAGGACTGGATTTTATCGCCATCACTGACCACAATACTATCGCAGCGTTCTCGGAACTCGGCGAGGCCGCGGGCTTCCTGGTTGTTCCAGGCATAGAGATCACCTTCGACGCTGGGCACTTTAACGTTCTCGGCGTAGCGGACTGGCGCGACTGGATGGAGAACATCTGTGTGGGTCAGATTCAGGTTCCGCTGGCGGGTAGGCACCGGACGACGACCAACTTGATGCGCCGGACGGTGGCGGAGGGACTGCTTAATTCGATCAACCACCCCTTCCTCCAACCCTGGGAGTGGCAGTATGGCGCAACCGACCTGCGTTATGTCCACTGCCTGGAGGTCTGGAACGCCCCTTTGTATCCAGACAACGTGCTCGCCAACCCCGAGGCGGTAACGTTGTGGACTGCCTGGCTCAACGCCGGACACCGGATCACGGCTATCGGTGGCAGCGACTACCACTACCCACCCAGACCGAAGGAGGGCAAGCCGGGCGAGCGCCTGGGGCTGCCCAGCACCTACGTGTATGCCGAGCAACTCTCTGTCGTTGCCATTCTGGAGGGATTGCGGCAGCGCCGGACCTACGTGAGCATAGGACCACGAGTCACCTTCCAAGCCCAGGCCGAAGGCACAACGTACGGGATCGGCGCCGACCTGGGGGAGCAAAGTCGTGAGGTCGAATTCACCGCCACTGTCCTACTCGATGGCCCCGAGATAGCCCACTGCCAGATCGTGAAGAACGGTGAAGTCATTGCCGAAACGCTGATTCAGGGTGGTCAGGGGAGTCTACAATGCGGAGCTACCACCGAGACAGCGCGCTCCGCTTGGTATCGGCTCGACGTGTTCGATCAGAACGGGCAGATGTTGGCGATCACCAACCCGATTTTCGCCGGCCCCCGGCGTATCCCTTGTCTCCACAAGTACGGCGAGTATCTCTCCAAAAATGGGGGCCGGTAGGGGCGCACCAGCGTGTGCGCCCTGGCGGGCAGACACGCGGGCCTGCCCCTACTTGCCTGGCGACAGGAGTACGTGAGAGATGGTTTCCTCGACGCAGCGTCTCTCCGCGGAACTGGCAGCGCTTACCCCAGCATTGATCATCTTCGACAAGGGCGGTACGCTGATTGACTTCCACGGAATGTGGAGCGAAGGGTGACGGAACTGGCGCGACGGCTGGAAGGTGTCACCGATTTCCCCGTGACCGACCGGCTGTTCCACGCGATGGGGTTTGACCCTGACTCCGGGCGGATTGCCCCCGACGGGCGGTTGGCAACGACTCCGAACTGTACTTATCGGCTGGATGTGCTAGCATTCATCGGCTGGCAACGCGAGCGCGAACATAAACAGTTTGTTGAGATCCAGCAGATGTTGAACAAGTGTGGGGTGATGGTGTTGATGGTGTAGCTTGTTTGACAACTGGAAGAAAATATAGTATACTGAAACTTGTATAGACATCCGGTTGACTAGATAACATTTCCCATGGCGAACATATTCACACCCAAGTACATCCAAATACAAGAATATCTTGCTGATAGAATCGAGGCAGGCGAACTGAGACTGGGGGACAAGATACCCTCGGAGAACAGACTTAGCGACCAGTTCGGAGTGAGTCGCATGACCGTTCGTCAAGCCTTGACCACACTGGTCTCCGAGGGTCGCTTAAAGCGGGTGCAAGGACTGGGTACCTTTGTTGCCCAGCCCAAAGTGGAGTACGAGATAGATTTTCTGGTTAGTTTCACGCAAAGCGCCCTACGCAAAAGCATTGAGCCAACCGGCAAACTGCTGGAACTCGGTAAGATCGACGCGGATGAAAGGCTGGCTCGAGTTTTACAACTTCGCCTTGGGCAACAAGTCTATCGTATGGTCAGGGTTCGGTTTGGAAACAACGTGCCCGTTGTCCTGGAGAGATGCTACTTCCCTTGCCACCGCTGCCCAGACGTTGAAAAGCACAACTTACAAGATAGATCGTTATACCAGATCTGGAAGGACGAGTACGGCATCTCCTTTGGTAGGGTGAGACAAACGTTGGAGCCAGTCGCCGCCAACGAATTCGAAGCCCAAGCCCTGGATGTGCCCTTAGGCTCTCCTCTGATGCTTGTAGAGAGGGTCACTTTCGATACCGCTGGGGAGCCGGTGGAATACGCGAAAGACGTATACCGTGGTGATAGAAGTCGCTTCGTCTCAGAATCAATCATCGGTGAGTAATCATTTCCGCCAGGTGCAAGATACGGTAGGGCAATCGCATTTATCCCATTCGCTCGGCCTGGATCGCCAGATCCAGGCC
>CAYLPU010000092.1:0-20532 GCA_964385635.1 uncultured Anaerolineales bacterium | reverse complement strand
CTCTGCCTGGCGTTATCTGTCGCGCGGCCTATCATCTCGATCTTAAGGTCCTCTGTGACGTTCAACGCTGCTTCCTGTCTCATCAGGATTTCCTCATAAGCCTTTCGCAGCGCCTCATCCACTTGAGCCTTCTCAATGGCGTTGTTCCGAAACACTCCCACGGCCCGGGCCATCGCCCCGATCTCGTCCCGCCGTTCGACATCACCAACCTCTATGGTTAGGTCGCCCTCTGCCAGACGGCGCATCAAAGCCGCCATTGAGAGCATAGGACGCGAGATCCAGCGGGTGCTGATCAGCACCGTGGCTGCTATCCCAGTTAGCGCAAGCAAGAACACGACGCCAATGATGGCTGTGCTGACCTTTCTAGCTCTTTGATAAGATTCGGTCTCAACGCGGACGATCTTTGCCTGCTGGTAGTCTCGAAATTCCGTGAGCGTGTCGCGGAATTCGGCAAAGGGAACAGTGGATGAGCGCACCAGGAGGATGCCGAAGGACGGGTTATCAGCAACCACCGCAGTGGCTTGTAGTGCTTGCTGTCTGAAAGCATCCATAGCCCCTTTCATCCGCTCCAGGATGGATCGTTCCGTCTCATCCAATTCCCATTTCGCCAGAATCTCTCCGTAGATGATGTTCAGGTCGTTCACCCCTTGCTCCAGACGCTCGTGGATGGGCTGGATTTCTTCTCCTGGCAGATCCATAAATTGCAGCACGGCAATGCGGAACACATCGGACTGTACCTGTTCACTCAGGACGATGAACTCATCAATCAGCGTGATCTTATCCAGGGCGATCTCGTATACCTCGCTGAGCGCTGCGTGTTGTACATTCAGCCCATAGAGTGCCAGCAAGGCCACGATCCCGAGCGCCAGTATTAAAATGGCTGGCGGGATCAGCACTTTGAACCTGATCGAGGTATCTCGAAAGAATCTCATTGTCCGCCTCCTTGCTCCCACTCCAGCGCGCAGATCACGTCTTCCTCGCTGAGCATGCCGCACCAGGCCGACATGGGGCCGACTTCGTGGGTCGTCGGGTCCGGCCAGACGCCTTGGGAACTGACGTGACCGCCGTTCTTGCCTTCAGCAGCCTCCAAGAACAGGGGCAGCAGCTTATTTCCCTCAAGATCGAGGATGCCACTGATGTCCATCCCCGGCTTCACTTGGCCAGAATTGTCAAGGAATACGATTCCTTCGCGGGTGAAGCCGATGACGTGCAGACCAGGCCCTTCGAGCTCGAGAAAACCCTGAGTTGGGTCGCGGAACACCTCACGAGCTTCGTACAGTCCAACTTCCTGCAGGAGCGCAATGGCCCGCCCCCCGGCTTCTTTGACCGGGGAAGTTTCACCTTCAAGCGTTGGGACTGAAGCATACGCCCTTTCCGGTGGTTCTGCCCAATAAAGCTCGTCCAGCGGAGCGTGGACGCCCCAGATGGAAAGGGGTGGATTCCCCAGCCCGGTGTGGTAGACGGTGTAGAATGGCAGGACGTTGATCCACACGATCGGGAGCTCGTCCGTGAGGATCTGCTGGAACTCGCTATACAGCGCCTTCCGCCTGTTTTCGTCCAATTCGATCTCAGCCTGATGCAAGATCTCATCCACCCTCGGGTTGCAGTAGTTTTGCGTATTCGACCAGACCACACCCTGTCGAATGTTGTCGCACAAATACGTCCGGTGCACGCCGATCACCGGGTCCCCCCAGTTGTATACCGAATCCATTGTCATGTCAAAGTCCCAGTTCCCGATGCGCTCGGCCCATTGCGGGAAGCTCTCTGATTTGGGAACCTGCACGTCAATCCCGATGCCCCCCAGTTGGCGCTTGAGATACAACGCGACATCCCGCTGCTGGCTGGGTATGACCGGAATGTAATCCAGCGACAAAGAGAAGCGCGTGCCGTCGGACTTGACGGGATACCCGGCCTCATCGAGCAGCTTCTTGGCCTTGTCCAGGTCAACTTTGTATGTGGGAACATTGGGGTCGTAGAAAGGGCTGGCCGGCGAGATGGGGCTGTTGGCGCGACGTGATCGGCCTTGATGCAAATGCTGGATGATGAACTCGGGATCAACGGCGTAGGCGATGGCCTGCCGGACACGCTTGTCGTCCAACGGGGGACGCAAGAGATTGAACGCGAGCCAGACAATCGAACCTACTCCTTCGTAGCCTCGCTGGGTGACGACCAGGTGTTCACTCTGGCTAAGTCTGTCGAGGCCATCAAGCTCGGCGAAAGCAGGCGCAAGGTGCGCTTCCTGGCGCTCCAGTTCGATCACCTGGGCATTTGCATCGGTCTCCAGCCGGATGATGATCTCGTCAAGATAGGGCCGCCCCGATATGAAGTAGTCCTCGTACCGCTCCAGCACGATGGATTCCCCTGGGACATGTTCGACGAGTTTGAACGGCCCGGAGCCGACCGGCTCCAGGTTGGCGGGATGGGTTGGCAGGTCTTGACCGTCCCCGTAGATGTGCTTTGGAATGATGGGCAGCAGAGCGGGCGACATGGCCAGCAGGATGGCCGGGTGGGGACGGGACAGTCGGATCACTGCCGTGTACGGATCGGGCGTGTCCACCTTTTCCACCGGAGCAAACATGGGTTTGAACGGGTGGTATTCCTTGACCGTCATCACGGAGAAAGCCACGTCCTCTGAGGTGATGGGCTGACCGTCGTGAAAGGTCGCTCCTTCGACCAGGTGCAGGGTCACGGCCAGGCCGTCCTCCGAAACCTCCCAGCTTTCCGCCAGATAGGGCTGCGGGTTCCAGTTCTCATCATAACGCAGGGGACTGGCAAAGATCTGCGTGCCGACTATGGCGGTCGAAGTGCCCGACACCAACGCCGGATTGAAGTGCCTCGGCGTGCCTCCACCATAGGAGATTACAAGTGTTCCGCCACGCCGCGGTTTGCCAACGCGTGTTGGGCTCGCTGTCACAGGTGACGCTGGTGGCACCTCCGGTTCAACCTCAACGGTCGAACAGCCGACAATGCTTGTTGACAAGAACATCCCTAGAAGAACAACAACTATTGTCCTCCTCATAACCATACCTCCTGCCCCACTTCGGACTGTCGTTCCGGAATCCGCAATCGGGTAGTTCGCAATCAGACACTCCCCCCCAGTTTCGTCTTCAAATCTTCTCTCAACTCTTTAACCTGCTCAGGGACCTCATATTTCGGGGGCTGTCCCAGTTTCTCAAGGAGCAAGTTTATTTCTCTTTTGAGTTCGATCATACGACGTTCTCTTCCCACAAGCAATTCATTTAACCTTTCCACCTGCTCCATCCTCTCCCGCAGCGCCTCCTCCGCCCGCACCTGCTCGGTGATGTCCCTCAAGACCGAGACAATCTTGAATCCACCGACTCCATCGGAGATGATCCTACCTGAAGTCGAAACATGGACATAATGCCCATCCTTGTGCCTTGAGCGGTATTCAAGGTGCTTTGCCTCGTCCATAGTCCCCATGGCTTTCATGCATCTTTCGATATCATCCGGATGCACGAAATCAAAAGCGGCAAGTCCTATCGATTCTTCCTGCGTGTAACCAAACATATCGAATATCTGTGAACTTACATAGGTGAAATTACCCTCGGAGTCAACCTCCATAACTAGATCATTGATGTTAGATACTAATGAGCGATATTTCTCCTCGCTCTCCCGCAGTGTCTCCTCCGCCCGCTTGCGCTCGGTGATGTCATTGGCGATCACCCCGATGCCCCAGATTCTTCCATCTGGCATTGTGATCGGAAAGTGGTAAGATAACCAATGCGTGGTTACACCTGGCTTGCTCGGTAGTTCTCCGCTCACTTCGATGCCCAACTCCGGCTGACCAGTCTCCAGGACTTTTCTGAGTCCCGGCACAATCTCACCTGCAAATTCCGGTATGACCTCATGAATAGGTTTTCCGACGATCTCCTCCAAACTCAATCCAATCCTCTCCTGCGCCAGGCGATTGACTCTCACGTAGCGGAGTTGGCCATCAATGAGATTCATACCGACAGGGGATTCTCTGAAAAACGCATCCAAAACGGCCTCACTTATGCGCAGCGCCTCCTCCGCCCGCTTGCGCTCCTCCTCCAGTTCGATGGTGTGCAGGGCGAGGGCGATGTCTCTGGCAACCTCTTTGAGCAAGTAGTGCTCCTCCTCGTCTGCAACAAAACCGGCGGAGACGGAGACTGTCAGCAGGCCGTAGACTTTTCCGCCGTGTTCCAGCCGGACGGTCATCGCCCCCCTGCCGCCGTACTTGGTTGCCAGAGGACAGTCGGCGCAGGTGGATAGGGGGTCTTTGACTACCACGACGTCTTGTTGCGCCAGCGCGTTCCGCCCGCAAGCGGTCAACTCGCCGCGCTTCAACTGCTCAACCAGCGCCGAGAAATCCTCGCCCAGGCCCGCTTCGGCGCTCGTCACCAATCCTCCCGTCTCATCCAACAGAGCGATCCAGGCGTTATGATAGCCGCGAGTCTCAATCAGGCTCTCGCAAGCCCCCTGAAGCAGCCGGTCGCGGTCCTTTTCCCTGGTGATGAGTTGATTGACGTTGCGGATGGCGCGCAGCACGGCGTTGAGGTGCGCTATTCTCTTCTCTGCTTGCTTGCGCTCGGTGATGTCCCTAACGACTTCAATTGCTTTATCAACAGTTCCATCTGGATTTGGCAGTGGAGCTGAAGATAGTTCATAGTTGCGTCCGTCTGTGCCTGTCAATTCAACACCCTCTACCTTACCACTCTTTATCGCTTCTGTCATAGGGCAGAAATCACAGGGGTTCTTTAGTCCCATGTATTCTTCATAACACAGTTTTCCAGTGATGTCACCAAACTTTTCCTGCAAAACTTGGTTTTGAAATAGGATCTCATAATCCATCCCGACAATATCAATACCAATTCCTGTACGAGCTAACCCATCCGTAAGGGCTCGCAACTTGTCTCTTTCCGATTTTATCTTCTCCTCCGCCCGCCTGCGCTCGGCGATCTCTTGTTGGAGTTGCAGGTTCTTTTCCTCAACTTCCTTCTGCGCCTTCCATAGGGCCAGGTGCGTTGCGACGCGGGCCAATACCTCGTCCGGTTCAAACGGCTTGGAAATGTAATCTACACCACCAAGGCCGAAAGCCTTGACCTTGTCCAGGGGACTGGTCCTGGCGCTGATAAAGATCACCGGAATATCCCGCGTATCTCTAGCATCCTTCAAACGGCGGCAGACCTCGTAGCCGTCCAGGTCAGGCATATTGATGTCCAGCAGGATCAGCGCAGGTAACCTGGCCCGCACACTGCGCAGGGCCAGTTCGCCATCGCTGGCAGGCCGTACCTTGTAGCCGGCCTTCCTCAGGATGCCCGACAGTAACTTGAGGTCGGATCTGGTATCGTCAACGACCAGAATATCCCCGTGGGGAAAGTGATGTGTATTGACGTCGCTCATTTTGATTCCTCCCTGGTCAAGTTATCCAAAACCGTTAGCATTTCTCTGTACTGCAAGTTTTCCACCATGCAGCGCAAACGCTCGCCCAGTTCATAATTATGATCGCTAATCATCCCGGCTACCCTGAGGCAGTTCTGATCATCCAACAGTACTGCGGCCTCCCGTAATTCATAGATCAAAGCCGGAGGCAGATCCTTCAGTTGCGCCACGTCCAACTCCTCCTCCCCGGCACCAGCAGCCGGCGGTTGTTCCTCGGCGTACAGGAAACGCACACCCAGGTGTTTTGCCAGGGCTTCAAAGATCTCCGTATCCCGGTAGGGTTTGCGTATGAAATCATCGCAACCCGCCTCCAGAATCTCGCGCCGCTCCTCTTCCAGAGCGTGGGCCGTGAGGGCGACGATCCTGGTTTGGGCGCCGGCCTCGCTTTCCCTGATGCGCCGGGTCGCCTCCAGCCCGTTCATTACCGGCATGCGGATGTCCATCCAGACCAGGTGAGGGCGCCACTGTTCGAATAGCGCCACCGCCTCCTGTCCATTGACCGCTTCGCGAAGTTCAAAGCCCAGCGGCTCAAGCATCTTGCGCAGGAGCAACCGATTCTCCAGTTTGTCTTCAGTAATGAGGAGACGATAGTGTCCTTGCCCCTCTGCGCCTGCCACGAGAGTACTCTCGCAGTGGAGCCCCGTGACGCGTTTGTGCTGCAGCACGGTGGAAATATCCTCGGACGGCGGGAGCACCTCTACCGGAATCTCGAAGTGAAATGCCGAGCCTGTGCCCGGCTCGCTGGTAACGCCAATTTGCCCGCCCATGAATTCGACATACTGCTTGCTTATGGTCAGTCCCAGTCCGGTTCCGGTTTCCGCAAGCGGCTGGTCAATCTTTTGCTCGAAGGGGGAGAAGATGATCTCCCTATCATCCTCGTGAATGCCGATGCCGGTATCTTCCACCTCGAAACGCAATCGGGCCAACTGCGGCGACTCCCGTTTTGCGACCTCGGCCCGCAGGGACACCCCGCCGCTCGCGGTGAACTTGACGGCGTTTCCGATCAGATTGATCAGCACCTGGCGTAACTTGCCCGAGTCAACTGTGATATCCCGGGGGAGATCCGGGGACAGCTCCATGGCGAAGACCAGCCCTTTCTTCGCTACTTGCACAGACATTAATGTTTCGATTTCACGCAGGAACCGGTCCAGATTGATATGGGCATCCTCGCTCACTATATGGCCGGCCTCGATCTTGGAGATGTCCAACACGTTGTTGATAAGATTCAACAGGTGTTCGCCACTGCTGCAAATGATGTTCAAATCCTCCACCTGCTCCGCAGTGACATCCGGGGCCTCCCTCATCAGATTGGAGAATCCGAGGATCGCATTGAGCGGCGTGCGCAGTTCATGGCTCATGTTGGCCAGGAATACGCTTTTGGCCCGGTTGGCCGCTTCGGCCTGCTCCTTTGCCTCTGTTGCGCGTGTCCGGGCGCGATGCATCGCCTCGCTTATGCCGGAGACAATCGTGCAGTTCACGAAGAAGACAGCCAGGCCCAGGTAATCACCGGGATCATCGACGAAGGGTTGGCCAGTGGGCGTCCAGAATATGACTACCAGGACCGAGAGAACCGCTGACAGCAAGCCGGCGTTAAACCCCCCATATATGGCGGCGGCCATCACGGCCGGATAGAACGTCACGTAGGGAATGCGCAATCCCAGACCGCCCAGCGGCCATATCCGCAGGCCAATGCCCGCAGCGATAAGGGCTATAGCAACGACATAGCGTAGCCATAGACGTTTAGATGTTTGCTCTAGATTCATACCTCTCCCTCTCCCGACCTGGCGGCCTCGACCGCCAACTCGCCGGCCCGGGCCAGGTCGGCAGGGGCATCGTCGCCCCGGGCCATCAGCCAGGTGACCTGGTGCGGACGGGCGGCCTCCAGGAGCGATTCCCACCCGGCCCGGTTGGCGACCGGTTTGTCGTCCCGGGTTCGCCAGCCGCGAGCCTGCCAGCCCTTCACCCGCAGTGAAGCGCCTTTGATCAGGTAGTTGGCGTCGGAGTAGAGCGTCACGTGGCACGGCCTGGTCAACGCCCGCAGCGCCTCGACCGCACCCTGGATGAGCATACCGTTGGCCGTGGTCGCCGGCTCACCGCCGCTGAGGGTCCTGGTGTGCCCGCCCGTGCGCAGCACGGCCCCCCAGCCGCCCGGCCCCCGGGCACCACGGCAAGAGGCCTTGACGCAGACTTCGACGACGGGCCGGCCGTCGGTGGCGGGTTGGTGCGTTTCGGGCGCGCCCGGCCCACGCCGGAGCGATCGCAGTGCCTCGGTCGCCAGCCGGTCGGCCCGCTCGTTGAGGGGATGCCCGGTGTGTCCCTTGAGCCAGTGCCAGGTCACGTCGTGCGCCTGGGTCAGCCGGTGGAGCACGCGCCACAGGTCCTGGTTTTTGACCGGCTGCTTATCGCTGGTGCGCCAGCCACGGCTTACCCAGCCACCTATCCACTCGGTTATGCCCTGGTGCAGGTACTGGGAGTCGGTGTGGAGGCCCACCTGACAGCGGCCCAGGAGCCCTTCCAGCAGCGCCAGTGCTGCCGCGGCGGCGTACAGTTCCATGCGGTTGTTGGTCGTGTCGGGATCGTTGCCGCTGAGCACCCATTCCCGGTCGTCCCAGCGGATGATCGCGCCCCAGCCGCCGGGGCCAGGGTTGGGATCGCAGCCCCCGTCGGTGTAGACGTCCACCTGGGGCGGGACAATGTGGCTCAAGGTGTCTGGGCCGAACAGAGACTCGGACATACTGCCATTTCCCCTTTCCGTATTTTCTCAATATCTTGGGGCAAGGGCTGTAGGGCGGTTTTGCTAACCGCCACGGGGTCGGATAGCAAATCCGACCTACTTTCGCCCAACTGTGGGGGTCGGATAGCAAATCCGACCTACTTTCGCCCCTTTCCGCTATTTATGGCTGGCTGGCCAGCCCTCCCGTAATCTCTCCTCCATCAATCACGAAGTAGTGACCGGTGATGAAGGCCGCGTCGTCGGAAGCGAGGAAAGCGAAGAGGGCGGCCACTTCTTCCGGCCGGCCCAGCCGGCCCAGCGGCACTTTGCGTTCAAAGGCGCGCAGCATCTCCGGCGTGTATTCCGCTTCCTGCATCGGCGTCAAGATACAACCTGGGCAAATCGCATTGACGCGCACCGTTGGGGCTAGTTCCAGCGCCATCGAGCGCGTCAGTTCGACGACGCCCGCCTTCGAGGTATTGTAATCGGCGTAGTAATGGTAGCCCATCAGACCGTTGGTCGAGCCCATATTCAGAATCACGCCCCCCTCTCCCGCCAGCATCCGCCGCGCTGCCTGCTGCGCCACGAAGAACATGCCATTGAGGTTCACGTCTATCACCTCGCGCCATTGCTGGGGAGTGATCTCCATGAAGGGCTTTCGGATGCTGATCCCGGCGTTGTTGATCAGGACGTCCAATCCCCCCAACAGGCGGTCCAGTTCTTCGAAAGCCCGCGCCACACTCTCCGCCTCCGAGACGTCGGCGCCGATGGTGCCCCTCAGCGCTGGCAGGTCGCGTTCGATGCGGTTCCGCGCCGCGTCGTCGCGGTCCAGCACGGCGACCTGCGCGCCCTCCTCCAGGAAACGGACCGCTGTTGTTGCGCCGATGCCGCTCGCCCCGCCGGTGATGAGAACCCGTTTATCTTTCAGTCCACGCATAAACTCCTCTCAGGCCAGACCTGACAGGTTTTCTGAAACCTGTCAGGTCTTGAGGTCTTGACATTTATCCTGCCAACCCGCCTCCGTCCACTACCAGCGCTGTACCGGTGATGAAAGAGGAGGCGTCACTGGCGAGGTAGAGCGCTGCCCGGGCGATGTCCTCCGGCCTGCCGATGCGCTGCAACGGCCGCTGCGCCGCCTGTGCCAGGAATTGCTCATCTGATTCGCCGATCTGCTGCGCCTCGTTCCGCAGCATAGGTGTGTCCGTGTCGCCTGGGCAGATGCAGTTGACGCGGATGTTCTGCTCGCCGTGGTCGAGTGCCATGGCCCTGGTCATGTTCACCACGGCCCCCTTCGAGGCGCAGTACGAAACCGCGTTGCGCCCACCGACCAATCCCCAACCCGAGGCCGTATTGATGATCACCCCGCCGCCGGCCCGGGCCATGACGGGAATGGCGTACTTGCTGAGCAGAAAAATCGACTTGACGTTGACCGCCATCACCTGATCCCACTCCGCCTCGGTCGTCTCTATCACCGTGGCCCGCCGGATGATGCCGGCGTTGTTGAAGAGAATGTCGAGACCGCCCAGTTTGTCCACAGTCTGCTGCACGGCGCGCTGACAGTCGGTCGCCAGGCTCACGTCGCAGCGCACAAAGATGGCTCGCCCACCACCCGCAGCGATCTCCCGCACGACGGCCCGCCCGCCAGGCTCATCCAGATCCGCAACCGAGACCGCCGCGCCCTCGCGGGCGAACAGCAGGGCCGTCGCCCGCCCGATGCCCGACGCCCCACCAGTAATGAGCGCGCTTTTGCCTGTCAAATCACCCATGATTTCCTTCCTGTGCTAGATCTGAGGAGTCAGCACCCCCAGGTGCGGCCAGATTTGAGGAATCAGCACCCCCAGGTGCGGCCCCATTCAAGTAGGCCTGCCTCCTAGCAGCCTGTCGGAGAGGCGTTCCGGAGTCTAGGCTTCAGCCGGTTTTAGCCGGAAATTGCCGCCTTTTCTCCGGCTAAAGCCTCAACTCCAGTCCCTCGGGGGGCTCTCCGACAGACTGCTAGCATGATACCTTGTAAACAATCTGCTCGTTGTATCCGGTGACGACCCTGATGTGACCACTGAGCGTCTCGTCTACTTCCCGGTCGCCGGTGTCTACCCAAAGGAGCCGCCCACCCAGCGAGTTGATCTTGCCGGGTGTGCTCACGACGATGATGTTGTCTTTACCCACCCGCCGGATCACTTCGGGGCTGATCTGCTGATTCCCCCGGCCAAAGATGTAGCCCTGCCCACCGATGGGGGTGACGATTATCTTCGCATTGCGACCTTCGATAAGCCGCAGGAGTTGGGACTCATTGACATCAGTGGCGACTAAGCAGGTAGTAAAAAGTTTCTTCCACAAAAAACGGCACCTGTCGGCCAAAAAAGTGTAAGGAACTTTCTGTGACCTACTTAGTCTTCCTTCTCTCTCTCCTCTCTCTTCTTTTCTCTCTCCCCTGGCTACCACATCCACCCCAATTAACGTCTTGTTCAATCCCAATCTGGACGTGATTGCCCTGGTCGTGGTCCCCGGTCCGATGATGTAGAGACAGTCATGCTCCATTCTGTCTACGATGTCACAGGCTATTGCCTCCAGAGATGTCTTTTCTCCGGGGTTACTCGCGATCTTTAGACTCTGGACCAACCCTCTCCGGAACGGGACATTGAGGTAACCGTACAGTCTCGCCGAGACGACCCCCTGCCGAAACGCTACCTCGTCTATATCCATCACCTCGGCCTCTCGCAGGCTGGAGCCCCTTCCCTGCAGATGCAACGCGGCGAGATTTCCCGCGTTTCTTGGGCTTGTCCCAAAGACCGCTGAGTGGATCTTGACCCCTGCAGGGATCCCAAGAACAGGGATTCCCTCTGCGACAGCGTTGTAGACGTCCCTGGCAGTGCCATCTCCACCGGCGAAAAGTAAAAGGTCCACGTTCAGCCGCAGCATTTCCCTGGCTGCATTGCGGGTGTCTTCCGGGGTTGTCGCGCCCTGTTTGATTGAGCCGATGACCGTGGGCTCAAAACCGCATGCCCTGGCCGCGTCCTCCCCCATTTCACCGGGATAGGTGATGATCTCGAGGTTGTCTATAGGCTTTACCCCTATCTTTTCAATAAGCTGGGGTTTGACAGATGAGAAACCGGGTTTTTTCTGAAAAACCCGGTTTCTTTCCCCGAATTTTTGAGATGATACCTTTATCCTTTCAAGAGCCTGGATAGCCCGGTTTAGCGATTCGGGCACAGCGCCCAGCGCCAGCGCCTTCTTCTGTATCTCCGCTCCATCGCTGCCTTTGAGCCCGACCCGCCCGCCTATCCCGGCGACTGGGTTAACGATCAAGCCTAATCTATGCATTTGCCGATTTCCTACCAGGCTTCAATCAGAGGTTGCTCCTCCATCGCGCCGGTGCGCACGTTCTCGCCGCTGTGGGATGGTGGCCTGCCCAAATTATACTCATACCGTGACGCTCACACAAACATCCGTCAAATCCCGCTCATCCGTGTTCTTATACGTTTGCCTCTCCGCGTACTTTCCTCAGTATCATCTCAATATTCTGGGGCCAACGTAGGGTAAATTGGTAATTTGCCCCACCTTCCCCGACTTATTGAGAGGATACCTTCCTCAGATAGGCCCGCCAGGTTATCGCCCACTGCTCTGGATCGTCCAGGGGGGTGTGGTCAATGGTGTGAATGGTGCTGTTATGGGGGGCGGTCTTGACCAACTCAGGGTTCGTACGCGCCTCGTCTGCCACGTGAGCCATTATGGCCGCGTATTCGTCGAGTTCGTCTTTGGAATACGACTCGGTTGGTTCCAGGGTGCAAGGTTCAGGAACGATGAACGGATGGTGACTGGTCCAATAATGGACGCCAAAGTCCGCCGCTCGAAGTCCGATTTCCTCAGAATGAACGCCGGTCTCTTCCGTCAATGCTTCCCAACTGTACCGCACCTGTTCGATTCTCCGCTTGCCCCTGGCATACGGTGCGCTCACTCCCGGAATTTCCAACATCTTCTTGAGCAGGTAGTTATTGTTGAGCACGGCGATTTCGGCGACCTCCCTCAGGCCCTCTGCGCCGAGACTCATGACCCAGGCATACGCTCTCAGGACGACGGGAGCGACTCCGTAAAACGGTCCGATCTTTCCGATGCTTTCGGGCAAGTCGTAGTTCAAGTGGTACTTAGTGCCATCAAACTCGACGACGGGAACCGGCAGGAACCTGGCAAGTTCCTGGGTGACACCAGTAGCGCCGACCGCCGGCCCGCCGCATCCGTGAGGGGATGAGAAGGTCTTGTGCAGGTTGAAGTGGCACAGGTCGAAACCAGTGTCCCTGGCCCGGGTGATCCCCAGTATCCCGTTAGCGTTGGCCTGGTCGTAAGAACAGAGCCCGCCCGCCTCGTGGACCACTCTCACGAATTCCTCGATCCTGGGATTGAAGATGCCGGTATCTTCCGGATTTGTGATCAGCAACCCGGCGGTCCGTTCCGAAAGCGCTGCTTTCAATGCCTGCAGGTCGGGATAGCCGTCCTCGTCAGGATATAGGGTGATGATCTTGAAGCCGGCTGTTTTGGCACAGGCCGCATTTGAAGGATGAGAGAAGATGGTGGTGATGATCTCGTCTCGCTGACCCGCTTCCCCGCGAGCCTCGTGGTAGGCTCGTATGATTGAGACGTTCGTGTATATCGCTGCGGAACCGGCGCCGGGCTGCAGTGAAAACCGGTGCATCCCCGAAATCTCTTTGAGCATGTGTTCGAATCTGTACATCACCTCCAGGATGCCCTGGACCGTCTCTTCATCTTGCAACGGATGAACGTCTGTCATTTTGGACATTCTGGCCAGTTGCTCGTTGATCTTGGGGCTGTACTTCATCGTGCAAGTTCCCTGCCCAATTTCAATGTTCAGGTCTGCTCCCAGGTTTTCTTGTGACAGCCTGACGTAGTGTCTGAGTACCTGGGGCTGGGACAGTTCGGGCAGTTTTGGGGGCTGCTTTCTGCGCATATTTTCGGGCAGCGTCGCCAGGACATCACCGACCTCACTTCTTATCCCGTCTTCCACCTCGGGCACAAGGATGCCTCGTTGTCCCTGTCCTTCGGGGCTCAGTTCAAAGATGATCGGTTCATCCCAGCGGGCCTGGTGAAATCGTCTCAGGTTTGGTTTCCCGTCTGACGCGGTCGTTGCGGTTGCCATTGTCCTGTCGTTGGTCATTTGTAATTTGTCATTTGTCATTTCTTGACGACCTCCCTCAATGCGTCCACCAGCCGGTCAATGTCATTCTTGGTGTGAACCTCGGTCACGCAGTAAAGGGCGCTGTTGCCCAGTTCCGGGAATTCTTCTGTCAGGTCTTTGCCACCAAAGATCTCCCGCGTTAATAGCGCCTGGTTGATCTCCGCGACTGTCTTGCCCGACCCATCGAAACTGACGACAAACTCCTTGAAGTGGGGCGACTGGAGAACGGGGGCCTCGACGCCCTTGATCTTGTCTATCTGCACCATCGCGTAACGTGACCTCGACATGATGCCCTCTCCAATCTCCACTAAGCCCTGGGGCCCCATGAGCGCCAGATAGACACCGGCCGTGATGCCCCACAGAGCAGCAGCCGTACCGACCCACTCCTTGCCCTCCTCCCGGATGGCGAAGGAGGTCCTTTCATAAGCCACGTCGCCGAATCCATATTCTCCTGGGACGGATGTCGGGGCGATTCCGAACAGCCGGGAAGGATATTCCATCACGTACTTCTCTTCGTCCCGAGTGGCGATGAATCCAGCCTGACCGCCACCAAACTGCATGTGCATGCCGAGCGGCTGTATGTCGCCGCAGACGATGTCCGCGCCATACCCAACCGGTGGGGTCAGGATGCCCAGCGAAATTGGATCGACGTCGACGACGCAGATTGCACCGTGAGCGTGGGCTATCCTGGAAATCTCGTCGCCGTGGGTCTCGATAAAGCCCAGGTAGGACGGATTCTCAAAGTAGACGGCGGCCGTCTTCGGAGAAACCTCAGCCTCGAGAGCATCGAGGTCCAGTTGTCCTGTCTCGGCGTCGTAGCCTATATGCTTGATCTCTATCTCTGGCTTGCAATAGTCCCTGATTTTGGATAGTTTACCGGCGCTGATGGTGCTGGACACCAGCACTTCGCGCCGGCCTGTGATCCGCGCCGCCATGCGGATGGACGTGGCGGCGGCCTGATACCCGTCATACGTTGGAACGTTGACGACGTCCATGTTGAGCAACTCACCCATCATACTGGCGTACTCAAAAAGCGCCTGGAACCTCCCGTGATCGTCATAAGGCTCACCTGCGTACGCGGTCAGAAACTCTCCTCGCTGGTTCACCTCGTCACACACGGCTGGAACGTGATGTTGATAGCACCCGGCTCCCAGAAAACTGAGGTACTCCCAGGCGGTCTTGTTTTTTGCGAGAATGGTCTCTACGTGCCTTTTCAGGGCATATTCGGACAAGAGGGGTGGGGGCAAGTTCAAACTCCCCTTGAACCTGAGTTTATCAGGGATGTCCTCGAAGAAATCCTCCACGCTCTCTGCGCCGACCTCTTTGAGCATCTGCTTCTTTACTGCGGGCACAGAATTGGGGATATAGGGATAGACGGTTGGTTGTTCCTCGTTCATACTCTGTTCCTCCATTGATTTTGATTTCAAACTCATCCTCCCAGACTCAGGAGGGCGAGCAGGCCAAACGTTGTGATGATGATGCCTGAGATTCTGTTCACCCACCGCAACCAGTCAGGGGTGAACTTTGCCCGAAACATGCCGACACCACCGCTCAGGGCGAGCCACCATAGGGCTGAGCCGGTGAATACACCCAGGACTAATATCCCCGCAGACACATAGTCCCCGCTTGTATTTGCCAGCCCCAATCCGGCAAAGATCGCCGCAAAAGAGAGAATTGTGATTGGGTTTGTGAGCGTCAGGAGAAACGCTGACGCATACGCGCCAATGAGGCTACTTCCTCTGGCCGAGGCTGTCTGTTCGGCGGGTCTGGCCAGGAAGGTTCTGAGGCCCAGATAGCAGAGGAATACACCGCCGGCAAACCGAATCCAACCTTGTTGGTTGACCAGGATGCTTGAGATGAACGTCAGCCCGAATCCGGCGATGCAGCCATAGATTGCATCGGCCGTGGCGGTCCCCAGGCCAAAGACGAGGCCGTATACACGCCCTTCGGCCAACGTGCGGCGTATGCACAACACGCCGATTGGCCCGACGGGCGCAGCGATTGAGAAGCCGATGACAAGTCCTCTGAACAGAAGATGGATGTCCATGTAGTCATCTCCACAGTACGTCTATCACGATGCGCACCGGGCCGGTCAATTCGTGTACCTCGTACGCGGACGGCGCTTTGAGGCCGATGGAGAAGCCCAGGAGGGCGTCGTCGAAGATTGGGTAGGAGTCGATGCGAGTCACGCGCGGATTGTCCGGCGGCACGAGGGGCAAGCGTTGGTGCAGCGGAAAGTCAAAGGCGTACAGGTCGCTCACGACCAGGTCAATGCGAGCCGCGCCCCACGAGGGGTCGTGGCCCAGGGGGAAGGGGGAGGCGGTGTTGTCCACCTCCACGACCTCAAACCTGGGGACGTGGTCCCTGGGCTCGACCATCTCCCAGACCACGCGCAGCCGGTCCGGGTGCGTCGCATAGCGCACGTCTGCCAGGTTCCACACATGTCCCATCATGCCCCCCTGCCGTACCACGTCCAGGTAGGCTGAGGGTTCCAGCGCCGGTGTGTTGGTGGGCGGCATGGCCTGTGGAGACGGCGTGGGGCTAGGTGGGGCAGTGGTGGGAATCAGTGTTGAGGTGGGCGGCGGCGAGGTGGTGGAGGCAGGGGAGGGAGTGGGCGGGACGGTGGACGGGGACGGAGAGGACGTGAACGTGGGCTGTGGGAGGGCCGTGCCGGTAGGGGAGGGTGGCTGGGGTGGCGGTGTGTCCGCCAGACACCCGGCTGCCATCAGCGTGAACATCGCCATGATTATCGCCAGTCGCTTGGCCACATCGCCTCCTTTGTCGGAGTGTATCACACTGCGCCCAGAAGTGCAACTGTACCTATGCGGTGGGCCAACTTGCCCTACCTGGATTATTCAGTACAATAGTATCTGGTGCTGTAATCAACTTGGGAGGTGTCCCGATGCTCATCACTCACGCTCGTTTGGCCACGCTGGGCGACGAGCCCAGTCTGATCGAGGATGGTGCGCTGCTCATCGAGGGCGAGCGCGTCGCTGCGCTTGGTTCCACTGCCGAACTGACCATCCGTTACCCCACCGCCGAGCGCTGGGATGCGGCGGGCCAACTGGTGCTCCCGGCCTCCATCTGCGGCCACACCCACTTCTACGGGGCCTTCGCCCGTGGGATGGCTATCCCCGGCGAGCCCGCGGCCAACTTTCCGCAGATCCTGGAACGGCTGTGGTGGCGGCTGGACAAGGCGCTCACGCTGGAGGACGTTCGGTATTCCGCGCTGGTCTGCCTGGTGGACGCTATCCGCCACGGCACGACGACGCTGGTTGACCATCACGCCAGCCCTAATGCCATCGAGGGCAGCCTGGACGTTATCGGTGAGGCGGTACAGGAGGCGGGGCTGCGGGCCTGCCTTTGTTATGAGGTCACCGACCGGGATGGGGCGGAGCGCGCCCAGGCTGGGATCGCCGAAAACGTGCGCTTCGCGAAAGCCCAAACGTCAGGCCCCGAATCCCAAATCGCCGCCACCTTTGGACTCCATGCCTCGCTGACCCTCTCTGACGAGACGCTGGCGGATTGCGCGGCCGCCGCCCGCGACCTGGGCCTGGGCTTCCACGTCCACGTCGCCGAGGACGGTGCCGACCAGGAGGACAGCCAACGCAAGTCCGGCAAACGGGTCGTCCAGCGGTTACACGACGCGGGCATCCTCGGCCCCCGCACCATCGCCGTGCACTGCGTCCACGTGGACGAGGGCGAGATCGATCTGCTGGCGGAGAGTTCCACGTGGGTCACGCACCAGCCGCGCTCGAACATGAACAACGGCGTGGGAGTGGCGCCGGTGGAAGCGATGTTGCGCGCGGGGGTGGACGTCGGCCTGGGCAACGACGGCTTCTCCAACAACATGTTCGCCGAGATGAAGGCGGCCTACCTGGTGCACAAACTGGCCCAGCGCGATCCCCGCGCCATGCCCGGCGACCTGGTGATGCGGCTGGCGTACGCCAACAACGGTCGCCTGGCCCGCGTCTTCTGGCCCGGCCTGGGGCTGGGGGAACTGCGCGAGGGCGCAGCGGCCGACCTGGTCTTCCTGGACTACCACCCCACGACACCGCTGACGGCGGGGAACCTGCCCTGGCACCTGCTGTTTGGCTTTGAGGCCTCAATGGTCAGCGGCACCGTCTGCGCTGGACGGGTGCTGATGCGAGACCGGCGGCTGCTCACGCTCGACGAGGAAAGGATCACCGCCAGGTCACGGGAGTTGGCGGCGCAGGTGTGGGAGCGGGTGTAGCGCTGGGTACTGGGTACTGGATAATGGATGCTGGGTGTGGTGCTCAGCATTTGGCAGAGTCGGTTGATTTGAGTACAATGGTCCCGTTCTTTGTGGTCGGGATCCAATCATAAACTTGAGGAGGCTAAACAATGCTAGTAGGAGATCGCATGACCAGGCGTCCTGTCACAGTGCCTGAGGACGCATCCGTTAACGAGGCACTGCATCTGATACGAAGCGAGAATATCCGGCGCTTGCCCGTGCTGGACAAACACGGCCGGTTGGTGGGCATCGTCTCGGAGAAGGACCTGTTGTACGCTTCACCCTCGCCGGCCACCTCGCTGAGCGTCTACGAGATTCCCTATCTGCTCTCCAGGATCAAGATGCGGGGCATCATGGCGCAGGACGTGATCACCGTCACCGAGGACGCCACGTTGGAAGAGGCGGCCCGCATCATGACCGACAACAAGGTCGGCGGCCTGCCGGTGATGCGGGATGACAAACTGGTGGGCATTATCACCGAGACCGACCTGTTCAAGGTGTTCCTGGAGATGTTGGGGGCACGGGAGGAGGGGGTTCGCCTGAGCATGTTAGTCCCGGCGGAGAAGGGGATGCTGGCCAAGATCACCGGCAAGATTGCCGAGATGGGCGGCAACATCTTGGCCCTGGGGACGATGATGGGCGAGGACCCCACCAACCGCGAGATGGCCATCAGGGTGGCTGATGTGTCGGAAGAGCAACTGGTCTCGGCGATGGAGGGGCTGGGCCTGGAGATATTGGACGTACGTTTTTGCACGATAGCGGTGTGTTAGGCTTGATGATACGTAACTTCTCAAAAAGTTGGGGCGAAAGTAGGTCGGATTTGCTATCCGACCCTGTGGCGGTTAGCAAAACCGCCCTACGCTGCCCTTGCCCCAAGATATTGAGAAGATACCTAGTGATTTTGGAGTCGAGGCTTTAGCCGGGCTTTACGCCTGGGTAGTCTCCCCGTTAAGTGTTGCTGACTTGCTGCACCTACTTGCGGGGCTATGCTCCAGCCGGATCGTCAGATCCGGCGGCCCGAAGGCGGGATCTGACGATCCCTTTGGAGCGAAGTGAGAAACAACACTCAAGAGGGGGACCATTTACGCCTGAGTTCCGGCTGAAGCCTGCACTCCAAATTCACCAAACCCAAGTGCGCTCAGTATAACCCCAGATAGTGGGTGTTGCTTTCAAACCGCACCAGGGGATCCTTTCTCCTCAAACCTGGAGGAGGGCGAACGATGTCTGAACAACACACCACTCACTTCAGGGACATGACCGGGCAGGTGCACACTGGCTCGGGTGACATCATCATCTACCCCGCCTCCCCCCAGGAGGCCCGGCCCCCCTTCACCCTCCCGCCCGACCTGCTCACCTTCACCGGCCGGGACGACCTCCTGGATGTGCTCGACGGACTGCTCCACCTCGGCGGTGAGACGACGGTGAGCATCGTCGGCCTCAAGGGGATGGCTGGCGTCGGCAAGTCGGCGCTGGCGATCCACGCCGCGCACCGCTGGCGCGACCGCTTCCCCGATGGCATTGTCTGGATTGACCTGCGGGGGGAGAACGGGGCCTGCGACGGTCTGCGCCACGTCGCCGCTCTCTACGGGTACCAGGAGCAGGCGGCCCGCATCGGCGACGACCCGAGGGGGCTGACCGGGCTGGTGCGCACCATCCTGCGAGACAGGCGCGTGCTGCTGATTCTCGACAACGCGGAGAGTCTCCCGGCGGGCGAACTGAACTGCCTGCTGCCCGGCGTGCCGGGGCCGGTGACGTTGGTCACCAGCCGCTGCGCCTTCCCCGCGCTGGAGCGGCTGGGGCGACCGCTGCGGGTGGACGTGATGGACGAAGAGGAATCGCTGGATCTCCTGGGCCGGCTGGTGGGGCGGGAGCGGGTGGAGGCGGAACGGGCGGGTTACCTCGGGCTGGCGGAGCGGCTGGGTCGCCTCCCGCTGGCGCTGGATATCGCCGGGCGGCGCATGCCGGACCGGGGCTGGGGGCCGGCCGAGATGGGACGGCGGCTGGAGGGGGCGGCCGACCGGCCCGCTTTCCTGGCATTGCCCATCGCCGAGAGGGTGGAGGACAGCGTGACGCTCGCCTTCGCGCTGAGTTACGACGCGCTGGGCGAGGAGCACCGGGAACTGTTCCGCGCCCTTAGCCCGTTTGCACCGGCGGGCTTCACTGTCCAGGCGGTGGCGTCGGTGCTGGGCAGGGACGATGAGGGTGAGGTGGAGTGGGGGCTGGAGCGGCTGGAGACACTCTCGCTGGTGCGGCGAGCGGAGGCGAAGAACCGCTACGACCTGCACCCGCTGCTGCGGGACTACGGGCTGGCGCTGGCGGTCCGGGCCGGGGAGCGGTGGGCTGTCCGGCACGCCCGCTACTTCGTTGGTCTGGCCGGCTGGGGCCGCGACCAACTGGGGAATCCCGAGACCGCGCTGCAGGCGGTGGTGATGGCGACGGTGGAGCGGGCCAACCTGCTGGCGGCGCAGGAGACGAGCCTGGCGCAGGGGCTGTGGGACGAGGCGGTGAGCCTGGCCTACGACCTGGGCGGACTCTTCGAGCGCAGCGGCCACTGGGCCGACCGGCGGCGGGCGCTGGAGGCGGGGATTGAGGCGGCGCGGAAGGCCGGCGACGAGGACCGGGCGGCCGAACTTTCGCACAATCTGGGGATGGCCTATCAGGACATCGGAGAGTATGGCGAGGCGCAGGCGCGCTACAAGCAAAGCCTCCAACAGCAATTCCCGCTTTGGGAATTTTGCTCAAGCGCATCGGCCTAAAAGAGCCGATGCTGGGACAAAAAGCGCCCAGCACCGTCTGTTTTACGGCGGTGCGGCCTTAAAACGGGAATTGCTGAGCCTCCAACTCAAGAAACGATCTGGAGACAGGCGAGGCCAGGCGATCATACTCCACCAACTGGGGATGCTGGCCCAGGCGCAGGGGGAGTACGGTGAAGCCCGCCGCCTGTACCAGGAGTCG
>CAYLPU010000091.1:0-20614 GCA_964385635.1 uncultured Anaerolineales bacterium | reverse complement strand
CGGATGGGCGGCTGGCCGACCAGGCGCAGCCAGTGTACGAGGGGCTGGTGGAGACACTGCGAGAGAGTGCAGTGGTACACGTCGATGAAACGGGCTGGCGAATAGGGACCTTTGTGTTAAGCTAGAAGGTGTCGCCTTTTGGAGTACTATTTGAGAAGTGTGGTAGACTAGGGATGGCAGCCGTAGTAGTAGGCGCTGTAGGAAGTGTGGGCAACGCGGAGCGTTGTCCAATTGTGGGCAGCCGTAGGCTGTCCACGAGGCGACACTTTCGACAGCGCAGCCACCGACCATACTGGCTTCAAATGGTACCCGAAAGGAAATCTAACTATGTCGAAAACTGAACGTCGTCCACGTTTGACCGCTGCCCGCAAGTTCGAGTTGTATTTGGCGACACGCTCAGCCGATGCACCGCTGGGCAAGAGAGTGGCGGATGGGTCCGTAGTAGCGATGAACCGGGGTAATGCCTGGGGAGCAAAGGGGCCCTGCTGTTGGTAATTCCTCTAACAAAATGGGAGGCAGGGACGAGATGACAAAGGCGTCCATCAATCTGCAAGACCTGAGACGGAGGATATACGTCGAGGCGAAGGCCGATAAGTCACATATAACCCTTGGCGAGAAGCCAACAGGACAGCCCAGTGCGGGAAATCCGGACGCTGGGTTGGGACGCGGCGGGAGCTGGAAACGTGGCAATGGGAGCCGGACTGAGGCCCACAACGAAAGGCGTGGAAAAGCCACCGGACCCTAAAGTGCGCGCGCCTGCTCTCGACCCTACGGACGCGGCGGGAGCTGGAAACGTGGCTATGGGAGCCGGACTGAGGCCCACAACGAAAGGCGTGGAAAAGCCACCGGACCCTAAAGTGCGCGCGCCTGCTCTCGACCCTACGGACGCGGCGGGAGCTGGAAACGTGGCTATGGGAGCCGGACTGAGGCCCACAACGAAAGGCGTGGAAAAGCCACCGGACCCTAAAGTGCGCGCGCCTGCTCTCGACCCTACCTTAGGGGGCTGGGGGCCAGCAATGGCCCCTGGCTACCCGACCGCGGCCCGAAATCGGCGGCCGTTTTGCATTTGGGGGGTGTTTTGAGCTGAGGCGCACTTTGCAAACCCGCGGCGCGGCTGATGCACGTGCCGTTAGGGTGCTCATTGCTAGGTTTCATGCCTCACTTGAGTCAATGAAGTAAGAACACCAAGAAGATCTGCGTTAGGAGAGGATCACTATGAAAGTAATCTTGCAGCCATTCGGTGAGCGGACTCTGGGAGAAATGCTCAAATCAGCTCTCAGTGACGAAATGGAGAATTATTCTTCCTTTCAAGCAGCAGTTGCTTTTGTTAAGCGTTCGGGGGTGCAGCACATCCAAGATGAACTGCAAGCGTTCATTGAGCGAGGAGGGTATGTGCGAATGGCACTGGGTGTGGACTATCAAGGCACCTCATTGGAGGGCCTGTCGGATTTGCTGACAACAGTGGGCGGTGAGGGCAACGTATTCATTAATCACGATGAAGGCTGGTATGTCTCATTTCACCCAAAACTGTACTTGTTTGAGGGAGAGAATTCAGCTCTGCTGATTGTTGGGTCAGGAAATCTCACTGAGGGCGGATTATATACGAATGATGAGGCTTCGTTGGCTTGCATGCTTGACCTGAGTGATGCTGACGACCAGCTAGTTCTCAAAGAGGTAAAAACAGTTCTGAATACTTGGTGCAATGAAGAATCAGAGACTGTGAGTCGATTGGATCACTCATTCTTGCAGTCATTGGTGGACGGTGGCTATATCAAGCCAGAGGCAAGAGCAAGAGAAGGAGATGCAGAGGCAAGGGCAGCAGACAAGGCAACAGGACGGACTTCAGACCAGCCTCCAACCAAGAGGAAACCTCTTTTTGGTCGCGGGGCCGGTCGGTATCGCCCGCCCAGGCGCAGACCCAGCGCCGAAAGAGAACCTATTGCAGAGGAAGTAGGTTTTGCAGGAGATGGGCCTCGTGGGTTTATGATGACACTGATGCGAACTGATGTTGGTGTTGGTCAGACGACCCCGGGAACCAGCAGGCGATCTCCGGAAATCTTCATCCCCCTGACGGCGCGGAACCGACACCCCGAGTTCTGGGGTTGGCAAAGTCGGTTCACCGAAGACCCATCAAAACCTGGGAAATTTGACCGATGGAATGTCCCGGTGCGGATAGGTGGTGAGGTTGTCAATGTGAATATGATGACGTGGCCCGACAAGCATGATTTCCGACTGCGGAGTGAAACATTGCGAAGCGCAGGACAGGAGGGGGATATCATTCGAATTGAAAGGGTTGACGAGGACCTTGGGTTTGTCTACTACGTAGAAATCATTCCAAGGGGGACAAGCGAGTATGAGGCTTATCTGGCCATGTGTGCGAACCCCACACCGAACTCGGAGAAGAAATGGGGCTATTACGACTGACTATTCCTGAAGGCAAGGATAGTCTCAGCACTGCCCGTATTCTTTTTAAAGATATCACGAGAGACGAGCATTTCCATCGAAATAGTCTCTCCAAGTGCAAGTCCGACGGATTCACCAAGGTGGGCCAATAATCTGTTAGTCTCAATGTCCACACGCTGACCTCCAGCGACAGTATAATTGTTGCCGACCACAACATACGCTGGGGCACTTGGGCGCAGAAGCAATTGGAAGTTTTCAAATACCTTCCTCATGTCCAAGAAATAGCGTGCAAGCAATGCAGCTTTGTTACGCCGCCGAAAGCCGACATCTGAATTCCGGTTGAGTTCATCTATCCGATCTATGACGGTGGTGATTTCGCTTGGCAATTCGCGTTTTCTAAGCTTATATTCTTCCCAGTAATCTAGTCGTTGCCCGTTCGTGATCTCACGATTGCCTATCATATCACGTTCTCGGCTACGATGCTCGGGTCGGGGAAGGAGACCAAGATAGCACAAGCTGAGACGGTCAGTATCAAGATAGGGAAGGGCTGTAGCATAGGGTGGTGATGTGATGACAATGTCAATACGCCCTGCTAGGTGGCTTAATCTTTGGTCAGCGAGTCGGATATCGTCTTCAATGATACTCACTTCGCCGACTTCACATTCCTGGTTTTCGTACAAGAATGCAAGGACGGCATTAACTGAGCGATTGAGTTCGGTAAGGAATACAGTCATAACGTCCGTATCAACGTGTGTGAGCTTATCTTTACGGACACGAAGGTCGTCATTCTTTTGCCAAGACACTGGCCGGAGGATATTGCTTAGGGACATTTGGAACAGTGCCCGACAGGAGGAGTCAACGGTGTCATGGACACGTGTTGCGATGGGGTCAAGATCAGCGAGCACTTTGGGTGCAAACCAGCGTGACAGGTAGTCTTGATCTTGGGAAGGCAAGTGCTCAAACCAGGGGAGACCATTTCTCTGGGAAGGCGAAAGCGCCAGCAAGTCTGCTCTCAGGGTTTCATACTCATCCAAGAGTTGATCTGGATGAATGGAAAGGGCATTACACTTGGCTCGACTCATGAGAACGGATAGCGGATTGAGGTCTACGCCGATTGCCTGACACCCCAATAGAATTGCCTCGACAAGAGTGGTACCACTACCACACATCGGATCAAGGACTGTAGAATCTCGGCTGGCGCCAGAGATATTGAGCAATGAACGAACGAGCTGGGGGAAAAACTTGCCGCGATATTCGTGAATGCCGTGAGTACCATAGCGCAGATTGCGACGTCTGGGTAAGGGTACCCATTCAATGAACGGAAGTTGTCTCTGGAGTTCTCCTGCCTTCGCGCCATTTCTGACCAAGTTAGTGGTCGCTTCGTGACGCACTTGACGGGTCAGCAGACCAGCAGATGGATCTCCGCCTGTTGGATAGACAAGCTCCCAGTAGGCAAGGCGGGAAGCGAGATAGGCAGAGGTACTTTGGCTGATAACGTAATAGGTTGCTGTTCTTGGATTTTGATTCGTCAGGGGAATGGGCGAGGCGCCAGCGAGAGCCTCCAGTTCCTTTAGGGCAAGAGTGCACTCAAATGGTTGAATATACGGTTTCATTTGACATATCAGTTCATAGGTATTCGTCATGTCCGCTCTCCCGCGTTTCTCAGAATAACGATATGCTCTTCCTTGATTTTACCTATTGAAGGGTTGAAGTGCTTCTTAGTGTCTTGCAGACGCCGGTTGATATTAGCCTCAAGTCGAAAGCCAAGGCTCGTGGCGACATCAATGAGTAATTGGTCATTCTTAATAGTCTCACCCTTGATTGTTGAGTCACCGATCACAAAGCAAACATGACGGCTAGGGCGCACCTGGACAGCGAGCCAAGAAAGAATGGTCTGGAGCTCGCTGCGGAAGGTGTCTACAGTAGCGGCATTCGGCCCTTTGCGACTATACTTTCGATGGCTGCCAATCTCCTCACTCTTGAATCGCTGCTGATCCATGTCTAGCCATTCCATGCGGGTGCGATGATAAAGGTGATAGCTAAAAGCATTGGGATAAGGAGGAGAGCAAACGACGAGATCAACTAGGCCAACTTGGGGGGCGTCAAGAACGTTGGCTTTGAACACCTGAGCAGTCACTCTCTCATCAACTTCAGCAGTGAGTTCGAGGGTACGTCGAATGATCTGATCCAAAGCCCGGCTGAATCGCTGAAGCGTATCGCCAGGCATAATGTTCTTTTCACGATGAACATAGCGGGTATCTGAATCCTGTTGGGAAACTGCAACGATAATTGATGAGAAGGCTACCAAAGCTAGTTGGCGGACTTGGCTAGACGGCAGTGCAAGACATTTCTTCTTGATGAGAGCAAGTTCGTCAATAACGTGTTGATCGAACCACTCTGTGATACCTTTGGAGGTAGGGCGATCACCTTCTGATATGGGAACTTGAGGAAGGTCGGGGAACAGGGGCAGTGTTCCAATAGAAGCCTGCTGCCCCACACTTGCGATCTCTTCTGCCAACCCATAAAGAACTTTAGCCTCTTCTCCGCTAATGCGAGTGGTTTTGGCTTGGCTGATGAGACAGGCCAGTGGGTTAGCATCTACACCGATGGCATGACGTCCTAGACGTAGAGCTTCGACCAATGCAGTACCGCTACCGCAGAAAGGATCGAGAATCGTCTCATTGACTGACGAAAGCTCTTGAATGATGGCATTGGGGATTTGGGGAATGAACTTGGCTGGGTAGGGATGAATAGAGTGAGTGAGGTATCTAGTGTTGGCATCGACAAAGTCCCAGTCCAACTCACAAAGCCTGGGTATAGAGTCGGCGTAGGGTAGGCGGAGATGGTATGCGGACTGTGCATCACGCACGGTACTGGATGTAGACGGAGTTGTGCCTTTTGCATAGTGCACAATGGCGTCAGCTTCTTCGGAGGTGAAAACGCGCCAATTGTTGCGGTCACGACTGGGTTCTGGTATGCGCCCCTCCCGAAGCCAACGCAGGAGAGTATCTCTGTGGACATCTGCCATATCCGCGACTTGGCGAGTACTGTATGTGGTCTTTACCATTGGGTTGTTCTCCTAATTGATTGTCTACCTATATGTAAGTATATGTATTTTGGAGTTTTTGTCAAGTGTAGCTTTCGGTTATGGGCTGCTTTCACGGTCAAACGAGAGAGTCTTGAAGGTTGGGAGAGCGGCCTAACCACTCGTTCTGCGATCCGTTCGCTCGGAACCACGCACCGCGATTCGTTCGCCTGAAGCGTGGGGGATGAGCGGGAAAGTTCGCAGGTTGTTTGTTCGAACTTTTACAACTGTGCGTCCAAGTAGGTGTGGTGAGAGCGAGTGTTCATCAACTCCTACCCCCCAGGTGGTGGGGAGAGAGTGCTACCCTACGGCGGGAGTTTGGCTGGTCACTCTTGACCCAACTTTCGGTGCAGAGATTCGCAAGACGCGCCCAGTCGGCGTCGTCAGTTCGAATGCAGTCGGTGCACTACCAATAGGTGCACGTTGCCAAGCCGCGCGGCAGTTGAGCTTTGTCGTTAGCGCGCTCCGTCGTCCAAGCAAGGTCGCTTTGTAAACTACTCTACACTGGCGTTTGTGTGCAATAAGAGGTATACTTGTAGGTTGAGGGGAGTATGGAAACAATTACTGTTAGTGTGACCAATGACCGCTTGTCAAAACTCAGAGAGGTGGCGTCGGGCTTTGATGTTACCCTCGAGGAATTGATACGTCTGAGTATCGAGAACCTGCTCCTACAACCTGAAGCCGCGTTCCAGCGAGCGATGGAATACACACTCAACAAGAATGAGGAGCTCTATCAACGGCTGGCATAATGCGCTATCTCACGATCAACGAAGTTCTGATTCTTCATCGTCGTATCATTGAGGAATCCGGCGGCACAGCAGGTATTCGAGACCTAAGCATGCTCGGGTCGGCATTGGCTCAACCTCGCCAAACGTTCAGCGGTATAGATCTCTACCCTACACTTGTCGAGAAAGCCGCGGCGTTGGGCTTCTCCCTCATCAAGAATCCCCCGTTTGTGGATGGCAACAAGCGTGTTGGTCACGCGGCTTTGTGGTGGGTGTTAGAGAGGTACTCGAACAAGGAGTGATTATGGCAGAAGACAACGGAAACCAAGACCTGCGCATTGGCGTGTACGTTTGCCATTGCGGGTCCAACATCGCCGGGGTCATTGATCCCAGCGTCTTGGCCGATTACGCAGCGACGCTGCCCGGCGTGGTCCACGCGACTGATACGCTGTACGCCTGTGCCGATAGCGGTCAGTCTCTCATCAAAGAGGACATTGAGAAGTACAACCTGAACCGGGTGGTGGTTTCGGCCTGTTCGCCAAAGATGCACGAGCCGACTTTCCGCGCCGTTGTGGCTGAAGCGGGCCTCAACTCCTTCCTGATGGAGATGGCCAACATCCGCGAGCAATGCACGTGGGCGCACGGCCACGACCCTGAAGGGGCGTTGGCCAAGGCCAAGGCTCTGACCGCTGCCGCCGTCGCTAAGGCCTCCTTTCTCACGCCGCTGGACATGATCAAGGTGCCCGTCACCAAGCGGGCGATGGTCATCGGCGCGGGCGTGGCGGGCATCAGCGCCGCGCTGGACCTGGGCGACCAGGGGATTGAGACCGTCCTGGTAGAAAAGCAGCCGACCATCGGGGGGGTCATGGCGCAGTTGAACAAGACCTTTCCCACGATGGACTGTAGTATATGAATTCTGGCCCCCAAAATGGTTGACGCGGCGCGTCACCCCAGGGTGGATGTGAGGACGTATACTGAAGTCGAGCGAGTGGATGGCTTCGTCGGCAACTTCAAAGTGCTGTTACGCGAAAAGTCCAGGTATGTGCACGCAGACCGCTGCAACGGTTGCGGCGAATGCGTGCCTGTCTGCCCCATCGAAGTCCCCAACTATTTTGAGATGAATCTGGCCCCCCGCAAGGCAATAGACGTGCCAATGAGCCAGTCGGTGCCTCTCATCTACAGCATTGACATGGATGCCTGTATCCAGTGTTACAAATGCGTCGAAGCCTGCGGTAAGCTGGAGGCGATTGACTTTAGCCTGGAGGATCAACTGGTCTGGGAAGACATCGGCTCAATCATCGTCGCCACCGGCTACAGCCACTTTGACCCCAGTGTGATAGGGGAATATGGTTATGGCCGCTTCCCCAATGTGATCACAGCAATGGAGATAGAGCGGCTCAATAACTCGGCCGGGCCAACCAGTGGGGACCTGATCCGGCCCAGCGACGGTGCCCACCCCAGGCAGATGGCCATCATCAACTGCGTCGGATCGCGCGACAAACGTTTCAATCCCTGGTGCTCGAACTTCTGCTGCATGTACGCCATCAAAAACGCCATTCTCTTGAAGCAAGCCCATCCAGACATGGAGATCACCATCTACTACATAGATATTCGCACTCCCTCCAAGGGATACGAGGCATTCTACGACCGGGCACGCGAGATGGGCATAAACTTCACCCAGGGTCGTCCCAGCCTGATCACCGAAGACCCTGAAACGCGCAATCTTTTTGTGCATTCCGAGGATGTGGCGCTGGGTCACGTGACCGAGCTCGAGTACGACATGGTGATGCTCAACCAGGCGGCGATCCCGCAGCCCGACGCTGATACGATGAGTTCGCTGCTCAATCTCAGCCAGAGTCCCGGCGGATGGTATATGGAGTACCACCCCAAGTTGCGCCCAATGGACTGTCCGACCGACGGGCTTTTCCTGGCCGGCGCGTGCCAGGGGCTCAAGGACATTCCTGCCAGCGTGGCACAAGGGTCGGCGGCGTCGTCGCGGGCCGGGCGGGTGCTCCACTCAGACGAGTGGGAGATTGAACCGGTCGTGGCCAGTGTGTGGGAAGACCGCTGCATCAGCGCCCGGGGTAAAAAGTGTGGCCTCTGTGCCAAGGCGTGCCCTTACGGCGCTATCGAGTACGAGCAGGGTAAGCCGGCCAAAGTGGTCACTGCCAAGTGTCACGGCTGCGGCGGTTGCGTGGCAGAGTGTCCCCATAACGCGATTACCCAGTTACACTTCACCGATGCGCAAATTCTGGCCCAGATCCGGGCTCTGTTGGCCGACAAGCCGGAGGAAAAGATCCTGACTTTTCGCTGCAACTGGTGTTCCTACCCCGGCGCCGACCTGGCCGGGACCAGCCACTTCGAGTACTCGTCCAACGAGCGCGGGCTGCGCGTGATGTGTGCAGCCCGCGTGGACAGCGACTTCATCTACGAGGCTTTCCGCCTGGGCGCGGGCGCGGTGCTTTTTTCCGGCTGTCACTCGCAGGACTGCCACTACATCACCGGGCAGCCAGTTGGAGCGAGACGCGCCAAGCGGCTGCTAAAAGCGTTTGGCAAAATGGGCATGACACCGGGACGGTTCCGCATCGAGTGGATGAGCGCGGCTGAAGGCGACAAGTATGCACAGGTGATCAACGAGATGCAGGCTACGTTGGACTCGATCCCCAAAGAAGAATTGCTGGCGGAGATTGAGCGCATGCGCCCCCAGATGGAAAAACGTGCCCGCCGGATGCGCGAGGCGCCACAAGTCGAGGAAGCGTTGGCGTATGCGGACAAACTCAAAGCGGCTATCATTGGGCAGGAGGTGTAGAGTGGTGGGCCACGGGTCACCTGATGAGACCTTTGCTGATCAAGTTCGCGCCTCCCCTGGCGGCGAAAAAATAACGTACTGCTTCTCCTGCGGAACCTGTACGGCCGCCTGTCCTATCAAATGGGTGGAGGAGAAATACAACCCGCGCCGTATTATCAGGATGGTGATGCTGGGAATGAGGGACGAGGTTCTGTCCAGCCCGTTCATCTGGCTCTGTTCGGCCTGCGATATCTGTTACCGGCGCTGCCCCCAAGATGTGCGCATTTCGGATCTGATGAAGGCGATTCGCAGCGTGGCTATCCGTGAGGGATACGAGCCGATAGGGCCCATCGCTCAGGTGAATGAACGGGCATGTGCCGGCTGTGGCATGTGTGCTCAGGCTTGCCCTTACGAAGCCATCGAGTTGACGCCCAGGTGGGTGACGATACAACAGACGCTGAGACAACGGAGAGTCTTGCCCAAAGTGGACAAGTTTCTCTGCCAGGGGTGTAACATTTGCACTACCACCTGCCCGGTTTCTGCTATCAGCCTGACAGACATCGGCGACGACACGATCGTCGCTCAGATCAGAGGGTTCGCAGAAGAGATGGGGAATGGAGGAGAATGGAGAATAGAGAATGGAGAGTGAACGAGATTGGGAACCCAGGATCGTAGTCTTCTTGTGCGATTGGTGCCTATACTCCGAACTTGATCGGGCTGACATTGCCGGGGTTCAGGAACAGCCCAACGTTCGGATCATAAAGATTCCTTGCCTGGGAAGGATGGACCCACTGCACGTCTTGATGGCCTTGCAGGAAGGCATAGATGGCGTGCTGGTAGCCGGCTGTCACCTGGGGGACTGTCACTACAAGCAGGGCAACCTGATGGCAGAGAATAGGATAGCCGTCCTGCAAACGGTCCTGAAAGCCGCCGGAGTGATGAAAGGGAGAGCAAGATTCGCCCACATCTCGACCGCGGAAAGGGGCATACTGCCTCGTCTGATAGAAGAGGTGAAGAAAGAAGTGAAGGCGCTAGGACCGATTGAGCAGCCTTGGATGGTTTAGTGATTGGAGATTAGAGATTAGAGATTGGAGATTGGGGAGGAGTAAGGAATGGGTCAGGGATTAGTTAGTGAAGCATCACTCACAAACCGGGTAAATGATCTCAGCGGACAAACTATACAATTGTGTTATCATTGCCACAAGTGCACGGCCGGCTGTCCTGCCGCTTTTGCCATGGAGTACGGGCCTGACCGCATCTTGCGCCTGATCCAATTCGGGCAGCAGGAACGGTTACTGAGCAGCCGGGACCCCTGGCTCTGCCTGGGGTGCGAGATGTGCGGCGCGTTTTGTCCCAACGAGATTGACATCAACGAAGTGATGATCGCGCTCAAGGAAATAGCGGGCGAGACCGGCTACCGGGTTCAAGATTGTCAGGAACTGCGCGAACTCCTGGCCGACTACCTGGTGCAACGACCTGAGACGGTGATTGACGACCGGCTGTGCGAAGGCATCTCGCGCCTCAATCACCTGAGCCAGACCATCACGGCAGAGCACAATATTAGCGGCGACGACAACAGCGATCGGCTGATCTGGAGCCAGAACCTGGAGCACATTCCACCCGGGCTGGAGGGCAAAAAAGGAGCCGAGATCGTCTATTTCGTCGGCTGTGTCGCCTCTTTCTTCCCCCGCAGTTACCGCGTGCCCCAGGCATTCACCTCGATTCTGGAAGCGAGCAACGCTGATTTCACCACGCTGGGAGGACAGGAGTGGTGTTGTGGCTACCCCCTGCTCTCAATGGGACGGCTGGAGGAGGCCAAGGCGCTGATCCGGCATAACGTCACCCAGGTCAAGGAACTCGGCGCTTCCCGCGTCGTCTTCGCGTGTCCTTCCTGCTATCACATGTGGAAGCACGTCTACCCGGACGTACTGGAGGAGGAAATTGGCCTGGAAGTACTGCACGCTACGGAATTGATGGCCGAGATGATCGCGCAGGGAGCCATTGAGTTGGGAGAGCCTGCCCTGAGCTTGCCGAAGGGGATGGACCTGCGAGTGACCTATCATGACCCCTGTGACCTGGGGCGCAAGAGCGGCGTCTTCGAACCACCCCGCCAGGTATTGCGGAGTATCCCCGGCCTCACTTTCGTGGAGATGAGCAGTTATGGGCCGATCTCCGAGTGCTGTGGCGGCGGGGGCAACCTGGAAAGTTTCGATCCGGACGTCGTCTCTGACGTATCGTTGCGCCGGATTGACCGGGCCTATGAGGTGGACGCGCAGGTGATCATCTCTGCCTGCCAGCAGTGCGAGCGCACGCTGACAGCGGCGGTGCGCCGCCACGAGCAGGCACGTCGCGCGCGCATACGGGTGATGGACGTGACAGAGTTGGTCTGGAAGGCCATGGAACGCAGGGAGTAGGGAGTAGGGAGTAGGGAGTAGGGAGTAGGGAGTAGGGAGTAGGGAGTAGCTGGTCACTCAGGCGAGTTCTAAGGTTTAGGAGACGAGATGATAAAGTCCTCTGAGGATAACAGTGGTGAAGTCGGTGCAGCGTTGGTCGTTGGTGCTGGCATTGGAGGCATCCAGGCATCGCTGGACCTGGCGGAAGCCGGGTTCAGGGTATACCTGCTGGACAGAAGCCCCGCCATCGGCGGCACGATGGCGCAACTCGACAAGACGTTCCCCACCAACGACTGCGCCATGTGCATCCTCTCGCCCAAGCTGGTGGAGTGCGGCCGGCACCTCAACATCGAGGTGATGACCTACGCCGAACTGGAGAGCGTCGCAGGCGAGCCGGGCAACTTCACGGCGCGCGTGCGCCAGAAGCCGCGTTACGTCGTCGTGGACGAATGCACCGGCTGTGGCGACTGCGCGGCAGTCTGTCCCATCACCTGTTCCGACCAGTTCAACGCTGACCTATCCGAGCGGCAGGCGGTCTACAGGCTCTACCCGCAGGCGATACCCAACGCCTACGTCATCGAAAAGCACGGGCGTGCTCCTTGCCGCGACGCCTGTCCCACCGGGCAGCGGGCGCAGGGTTACATTGCGCTGATCCGCGAGGGTCGCTTCGCCGACGCCTACCGGGCGATCAAGGAGGACAACCCCTTCCCTGCGGTCTGCGGGCGCGTGTGTAACCACGTGTGCGAGGACGCCTGCTCGCGGGGGCAGGTTGACGAGCCGGTCAGCATCATGCGGCTCAAGCGTTTCGTCACCGACTGGGCCTTCGAGCATCCCGAAGAGGTGGCCGAGGCCTTCCGGCCCAACCACGCGGAAGAAACCGGGTTTTTTCCGAAAAACCCGGTTTCTACAGGTAAATGTGTGGCCGTCGTCGGCTCCGGCCCGGCCGGCCTGACCGTGGCCCAGGACCTCAGGCTCAAGGGGCACGACGTGACGGTCTTCGAGGCGCTGCCGGTGGCCGGCGGCATGATGCGCGTGGGTATCCCCGCGTACCGGTTGCCCCACGACCTGTTGCAGCGTGAGATAGACGAGATCATAGACCTGGGCATTGAACTGAAACTGAACACCCGGGTGGACGACGTAGTGGCGCTCAAAGACGACGGTTACAGTGCCGTCTTCGTGGCCATCGGTGCTCACGCCGACGTACAACTCTCCATCCCTGGCGTTGACCTGCCGCAGATGCTGTTGGCGAACGATTTCTTGCGCGAGACCAGCCTGGGGCGCTACCCCGATCTGATGGGCAAGAAGGTGATCGTGCTGGGCGGTGGCGACGTGGCGATGGACACGGCCTGCACGGCGGTGCGCATCGGCACCATGCAGGCTGACGAGGCGGGCGGCGACCCGCCCGAGGTACGCATCGCCTATCGCCGCACCGAGGCGGAGATGCCGGCCCAGGAAGCCGAGTTCCGCCAGGCCGGAGAGGACGCCGTGATCTTCGACTGGCTGGTCTCGCCAGTGGAGGTGGTCACCGACGAGGAGGCCAATGTCTGCGGTTTGGGATGCATTCGCATGGAACTGGGCGAGCCGGATGAAAGCGGGCGGCGTCGTCCGGTTCCCATCGAGGGGTCAGAGTTTGTGATGGATGCCGATGTGGTCATTTCGGCCATTGGCGCCCGGCCCAATCTGGAGTGCATCCCGGAGAGCATCGAGCGGACCTCCAATGGCCGTCAGATCGCTGTGGACGAGAACACGATGAAAACCAGCGTCGAGGGCATCTTTGCCGCTGGCGACGCGGTGACGGGGATGGCCTTCGTGGTGGATGCCATCGGCGCCGGGCACAAGGCCGCGCGGGCGATGGATGCCTACCTGCGGGGCGAGCCAATGCCCGGCCCAGAGCCCCAACTACCGGTAGCCGAGTTGACCGAGGAGGACATCGCCCGCAAGCGGGCCGCCGGGCAGATCGTGGAAGGCGTCCGCGCCTGCACTCTGGAAGTGTCGCCGGACGAGCGCGTCCACAGCCTGTGTGAGGTCTGTGGGCCGATGACCGAGGAACAGGCCATCGCCGAAGCGAAACGCTGCTTGCAGTGTGGCGTCTGCTCCGAGTGCAATCAATGCGTCTATGCCTGCCAGAAGCATTGCATTGACCACGATATGCGCGAGGAGGTCATCGAACTGAACGTGGGCGTGGTCCTGCTGGTGCCGGGGCTGGAGACGATGCCCGGCGACATCCGGCCCGAGTTAGGATATGGACGACTGCCCAACGTCGTCACCAGCATCGAGTTCGAGCGTATGCTCTCGGCCTCTGGGCCGTGGGGCGGCGTAGTGCAGCGCCCGTCCGACAGGGAGCACCCGCACAAGGTGGCCTTCATCCAGTGCGTCGGCTCCCGCGACATCTCGTGTGACCACGGGTACTGCTCCTCGGTCTGCTGCATGTATGCTACCAAGGAAGCCATCATCGCCAAGGAGCATGCCCCCGATGTCGAACCAACCATTTTCTACATGGACATCCGTTCCTTCGGCAAGGGGTTCGAACGTTATATCGAACGGGCCGAACAAGAATACGGCGTGCGCTACGTGCGCAGTATGGTCAGCGCGATCACAGATGCGCCAGGCACAGGCAACTTGCGGGTCAGGCACGCCACCGCCGACGGGAAGAACGTCGAGGAAGAGTTCGACCTGGTGGTGCTCTCGGTGGGGCTCAAGCCGCCGGAGGGCACGCGGGAACTGGCGGAGCGGCTAGGGGTGGGGTTGAACGAATACGGCTTCGCCGAGTCGCCTTCATTCTGGCCAGGACAGACGACGAGGCCCGGCATCTTTGTCGCCGGACCGTTCAGCGAGCCCAAGGACATCCCGGAGACGGTGGTTGAGGCTTCCTGCGCGGCGGCTCAGGCCTCGGCGCTGCTGGCCGACGTGCGCGGTACGTTGACGGAGGAGCGCGTCTGGCCCGAAGAGCGCGACGTGAGCGACGAGGACCCCCGGGTGGGTGTCTTCATCTGCCACTGCGGTATCAACATCGGCGCTGTGGTGGACGTGCCTGAGGTGGTCGAGTATGCCACAGGTTTGCCCAACGTGGTCTATGCCGAGGAAAATCTGTACACCTGTTCGCAGGACACGCAGGAGCGTATTCGCGAACTGATTGAGGAGCACGGGCTGAACCGGGTGGTGGTGGCTTCGTGCACGCCGCGTACGCACGAGCCTCTGTTCCAGGAGACGATTCGCGGAGCCGGACTCAACCCACACCTGTTCCAGTTGGCGAACATCCGGGAGCAGGACTCGTGGGTACACAGGGACAATCATAGGAGCGCAACGGAGAAGGCAAAAGAATTGGTGCGCATGGCAGTGGCTAAGTCACAGCAACTGTGTTCTCTCGATCGCGGCGTCTCCGACGTGAACCACCGCGCGCTGGTCATCGGCGGCGGGCTGGCCGGGATGACAGCGGCGCTCTCCATCGCCGAGCAGGGATTTGAGGTGACGCTGGTCGAGCGCGAGGCGGAGTTGGGAGGGAATTTGCGGCACATCTACACGGCGCTGCCAGCGGAGTGTGGGGGTGTGGGAGTGTGGGGGGATGGCGACCCCCAGGCATTGCTGAAGCGAACCATCGAGGCGGTGTCGGCCAATCCGCGCATTTCGGTTCTGACCGGCGCGGAGGTCGTGGACGTGGGCGGGTACCTGGGGCAGTATTGCACGATGGTGAAACTGGCCGATCCTTCGGCAGGCTCAGGACAAGACGGGCGGCAGGAGGAAATTCAGCACGGCGTGACCGTTGTGGCGACAGGTGCACGGCAGATCGAGCCGCAGGAGTATCTCTACGGGCAGGATGAGCGGGTAATCACGCAGCGGGAGTTGGAAGCGCAAATCGAAAATCTGCAAATCGCAAATCTGCAATCCATTGTGATGATTCAATGCGTGGGCTCCCGCGACGAGGAGCACCCCTACTGCTCCCGCATCTGTTGCACGGAGGCGATCAAGAACGCGCTGGCGATCAAGGAGCGCAGCCCGGACACACAGGTGTATATTCTCTACCGCGACATCCGCACCTTCGGTTTCAAGGAGCGCTACTATCGCGAGGCACGGCGGAAGGGCGTGATCTTCTTGCAGTACGATAAGGATCAGAAGCCGGAGGTCAAGACCATCGCCCACTCTCCCAAACTCCCAAACTCCCAAACTCCCAAACTCCAGGTGGACGTGGTTGTTCAGCCGGAGGGAGAGGCATTTACGATTGGTGCGGATCTTGTCGTGCTCAGCGCTGGCATTGAGCCGAATGTGGACAACGAGACATTGGCCCAACGGCTTAAGGTGCCATTGAATGAGGATGGCTTCTTCCTGGAGGCGCACGTCAAGTTGCGGCCGCTGGACTTTGCAGCAGACGGGGTGTACTTGTGTGGATTGGCGCACTCGCCGCACTTCCTGGATGAGACGATTGCACAAGCGCAGGGCGCGGCGGTGCGCGCGGTCAGCCTGCTCGCCAGGGACCAACTGGATGCAACGCCGATCGTCGCCTGTGTTGATCCACTTCTGTGTACGGCCTGCGGACTTTGCGTCGAGACCTGTCCATACGGTGCCCGCGTGTTGGAGCCAGGGGCAACGTATGCTGAGGTGATTGAGGTGCTGTGCCAGGGCTGCGGGGCGTGCATCGCCGCCTGTCCCAATAAGGCCAGCCAGCAAAAAGGGTTCGGGACAGGGCAGGTTTACAAGATGTTGGATGCGATGACAGTGACGCTTGGTGAGTGATAGGCTGCTGAACAACGTGACGGGGAGAAGCAATGAGAACTGATGTTTTTACTGTCAAAATACTGGTTGAGAACAACGATACGCTGGCCGCCGTGCGCGGATTCCTCAGGCAGTTATTGGAGGCCGAGGTGGTGGATGCACTCCTGGTGCCGATGGAGACCCCCGCCGGCACTATTACCCCTGCACTGGTAGCCGATCCTGACCTGTTGGACGCGGCCAACCCGCTGGCCCCGGTGATGGGACTCAACGCGGCGCGTGTCGCAGGTCAAGTTTCGGTCCGCGAGCCACGGGGACGCATCGGCGTGGTGCTGCGCCCGTGCGAACTGCGGGCACTGGTGGAACTGGTAAAACTCAAGCAAGCCAGCCTGAACGACATGGTGACCATCGGCGTAGACTGCCTGGGCACCTACGACGTGCCGGTCTACAATACGATGCGGGCCAACCCTTCGACAGCCCTTCGACAAAGCTCAGGACAAGGCTCAGGGCAAGTGGCATTGGATATGGCGGCGCTGCTGGCAACTGCCCAGAGCGGTGAACTGATCCCGCAGGAAGGGTACGCCTTCCGCGACGGGTGCCAGATGTGCGAGAAACCTCACGTCGAAGAGGCCGATATCGTGCTGGAACTCTTCGGCGCGGACTTGGCTGCCGGTATACCGGTGAGCCTGTCTGATGAGGTGGCTGGGAAGCTGGGGATGGATAGTGTGGAAGCGGAAAGAAACCAGGTTATTAAGAAAGAACCTGGTTTCAAGAGAGCCGAGGTGGTGGAAAAGGTGGTCGCGGCCCGCACGAGAGTGCGCGACGCGCGTTTTGCCGAGATGCGCCAGCGACTCGAGCGGGAGGGCGTCGAAGGGGTCTTGGCCGCCTGCGTGCGCTGCCACAACTGCATGACCGTCTGCCCAATCTGCTACTGCAAGACCTGTCTCTTCAAAAGCCCCACCTTCGATCACGAGCCGATGCAGTACGTGAACTGGGCACGACGTAAGGGGGCCTACCGGCTACCAGCCGATACGACGCTCTTTCATCTGACCCGGCTCAACCACATGGTGCTCTCTTGCATCGGTTGCGGGATGTGCACCAGCGACTGCCCGGCGGAGTTGCCCGTGGGACTGGTCTTCCGCGCCATCGGACAGGAAGTCCAGGAAACGTTCGACTACGTGCCAGGTCGCAGCGTCGAGGACCCACTACCAATGATCACCTTCCGCGAGGATGAGTGGATGGAAGTGGGCGAGGAGTAGGAGGCAACAATGAGTGGACGAGGAATGACGCAGAAGAGAACCGACGAGCACGCTCTCGTGCTCGAACGCGCTATGGTGACGCGCCACTATATCATGACCTGGGACCTCGACCGCTGTGTGGGCTGCCAGATCGGGCCGCTGGTCTGCCCCAAGGATGCCGTCATCCACGTGGAGGGCGAAATCGTGGACGGGCGGCTGGCGAAAAAGCCGTCGGTGGACATTGACCCGGACAAGTGCGTACTGTGCGGTATGTGCGAGGTGATGTGTCCTAAGAACGCCATTACGCTGACCATCAACGGCGAGCGTGAGAATCCGGTGCTGACCTACGAAGCATTCCCGGACTTGATCCAGTCTACGACGTTTGACAAAGAGCGGTTCGACTGGGGCAGGAAGGACTTTGTGATAAACAACTGCCCGACTGAAGTCATCAGTTACGACGAGGGGCAGGATACGCTGCTGGTGGACGACGAGCATTGCATCCGCTGCCGCCAGTGTGAGATCGCCAGCAACGGCACATTCCAGGTGGTGCAGCCCTGGCAGGGCAAGGTGGAACTGCGGAGCGAGAAGTGCGTCGCGGGCTGCCTGGCCTGCGCCGACGTCTGCCCCACACGTGCGTTGCATATCAGCGACAATGAAAATGATGAGGGCAAGTTGGTGTTGGCCGACTACTACTGCATCAAGTGTGGGGCATGTATGCAGGTGTGCCCGGTCAGACCTGAATACGAGGAATACGAGGTCACTGTTGAGTCGCAAGGTGTGACTAAGACCGTGGTTCACCAGCGGGTTACCAACGCCGACGAACTGCCTGTCTGGGTTGAGCGGTGGCGCATTCGCCACCAGCCGGTGCAGAGCGCAGCGTGGATCGCGGCGTTGGTCAAGATGGCCGATGACAAGGCGGGCGCGGTGGAAATTGACAGAAAACGAGCGCTCAAGCGGCGTGACCTGTTGAAGGCGCTGGCGGGCGGCAGAGCGTTGTTGGGGGTGGAGGAATAGGAAGTCATTGTGGCTGCGCCGATCCGGATCCGGTCTGGGGGTGGAAGGGGCTTGATCGTCGTCCTGCCGTACAGCCGGGAGAAGGGTAGTGGCATTGACGCTGCGCTGTACTAAAGAGGGCTTTTGATCCGGCATCGGGCAGGGTTGGCCACGCGGGTGTAGATGCGCGTGGTCTCCAGGCGGGCGTGCCCCAAAAGTTCCTGGATGTAACGAATGTCAACGCCGGATTCCAGCAAGTGGGTGGCGAAGGAATGGCGCAGATCGTGGCAAGAAACCTCTTTTTGCACGTCGGATTCTTTGACCGCCCTGGCAAAGACCTGCTGAACCGTGCGGGTGCTCAATCGCCCGCCACGACGGGAGGGAAAAAGCCAATCCCCCGCTTGTTTACCGTCCATAAGGCGGCGCAGTGCGTCCCGTAGGCTCTCCGAGAAGATCGTGATGCGGTCCTTGTTGCTCTTGATGCTCTCCCTGGCCGGCCGGGGGGCGCGCACAAAGAGCGTCAGTTCGTCCAGATTCACGTCCTGGACGCGCAAGTTCACCACCTCGGAAACGCGCAGCCCGGCAGCATAGAGCAGATCGATCATCAAACGGTGTTTTGGGTTCTGAATGGTGCGCACGATCTGGAGGATCTCGTCGCGCGAGAGAATCCGGGGCAATTTGTGTTCCGGGCGCGGGCGGCGGATATCGGCGAAGGTATCATCTCGGCCATAGAGCCGCACGTAGAGGAATTTGAGGGCACTGATGGCCTGGTTCACCGCCGAACGCGAGACGCCCTTTTCTTCGATCAGGTAGAGCAGGTAAGCGCGAATGTCGTCGGCGTCGAGGCTTCGCCCTGAGGCTCAGCCCGAAGGGTCGCGGGGATGGCGCGGGCCGGTGTACTCGACGAACTTGCGCAGTTCACGCAGGTAGGTCTCGATCGTTCTGTGACTGTACCCTTCGACTTTCATGCGGTCTTCGACGGTTTGAAACAAACCTTTGGGCATTGCTCTCCTCCCTTTCAGCAGCAATGGTACTTGACGTTCTTACAAATTCGCCCTATACTGGACAACGAATGGCGGTAGTTGGAAGGGAGTCTCTATCGAGTGGAATGATACAACGAATTTCGTATTTGCGCAAATTTTCCGGGTTATGCGAAGTTGAATTTCGCATACAACACGTTAGCCGCAATTACACAAGGAGATTGATAAACTATGGAAGTTGACCATATTTCTCTTTCTACTACACCAATATTCCTTTCCAAAGGTGATAAGCTTGTCTCACAAGGGACTGGTTTCTTTTATGCTCATCAGGACGCAAATCTTCAAATTCTATACCTTGTTACTAATTTTCACGTTTTGACGGGCTCATCACCGTCGGAGAACAAACCTCCTATTGGAGATAACATAGCCTTTCAGTTTCATCTCTCAGAGATAGAACCTGGGAAGATTAAGACTGTTCGCTTTCCACTGTTTGCAAAAAATGGAAAGCCAGTTTGGATAACAAGTTCATCTTACCCTGAGGTAGATTTAGCTGTTATACCTCTAGTTACCTCATTGTACCAAGACTGCAAAATAAACTGTGTCTCCGCAGAATGGGCAAAGGGAAATCTTAAGGTAAGACCCACGACGAACGTAACGCTAGTAGGGTATCCCTACGGATTCTATGATAAAAAAAATGCTCTACCTATTTGGAAAACGGGAAGCGTGGCAAGCGAGCCAAAAATGGATTTCGACGGTAAGCCATTATTTCTTATTGATGTATCAGCCTTTCCTGGTATGTCTGGCTCACCAGTGTTTGCGATATCTTACGGGATGTATGAAACGGAAGAAGGGAACACTACCGTAGGCGGAATTCGGAAGTTTCTGGGCATCTATGCAAGCATGCAAATGGTAGGTAAAGAGAAATATCTTGAAGAAATCGTCCACGGTGTAAGATTAGGCATCGTCGACTCTGAATCACTTGAGATAGGCCATGTCTGGAAGGCGGATCTAATTCTCGAAACAGTAAAAAGTATCAATGTTCAAAAATATCAAGAGGAGGTCTTGAAAAATCTCGTGTAACTGCGGCTAACACGGTGTATGCGGTTCGGGCTTCGCCCTCACGCAAATTACTTCGCAACTTCGCATACACCGGAACCGTTAAGTGAAAATGCCAACCACGGGAGATTTTAATATGTATTGGATGGTCATTTTAATATCATCGCTTCTTTCAGGTTTACTCGGCGTTGGAATTTCTACCTGGTATCATCAGCGGAATGAAATCAGACGGACAAAGCTTCAGGTGCT
>CAYLPU010000090.1:0-20945 GCA_964385635.1 uncultured Anaerolineales bacterium | reverse complement strand
GCTTGCCGAGGCCGCCCGGCGATGAAGTCGCCGGGCTACGGAGCAGCGCCCGATGCATCGGGCTTGAGAACCCCGTTTACGGGGTGGGAACTCCGTAGCCGGGGCACTTTATGCCCCGGCGGGGCTTGCTGGCGAGCACAAAGGCGCTACCGCCCGCGTTCCACCATGCGCTTCATGAACCGGCTCACCACCGTCGCCTCGTTGTGCAGCACCAACCGGTCGCCCACTTCCAGTTTCTCGTAAGGCTTCTCCCACGCCTCGCGGGCGGGACGCGGGAAGATGTTGATTTCCGTCCCTTCCCTGGCGTGCCGCTGGTCAATGTGGACCTGGCCGACCAGGTAGCCTTCCGTGTCCATCGCGCACGAGGTCACCTCGCCAATGACCCGCCCGTGGCTCTCGGTTACCACGTCCTCCTGTTTGGGGACCCGTACCCCCTTCTCGGCGACGTGGAAGCGGGCCACGGTCATCTTGCGCTGGCGGGCGTGCTCGACGTAGGCCCGCCGCCCGACGAAGAAGGGTTTATGGAGTTTGACGTAGCCGGCGAAGCCCGCACCGTCGGGGCGCAAGTCCAGCGGCCCCGCCAGTTCGTGGCCGTAGAGCGGCAGTCCGGCCTCTATGCGCAGGCTGTCGCGGGCCCCCAACCCGATGGGCCGGAGCCCGGAGGGGGCACCGACCTCCATCAACTGTTCCCACAACGCGCCCATCACGTCGGGATGGACGAAGATCTCAAATCCCAATTGCTCGCCGGTGTAGCCGGTGCGGGCGAGGATCAGGTCGAAGACGCCGCCAGGGGCTCGATCGGACGGGATGTTGATCTCCATAACCTCGGTTCGTTTCATTGATAGCAGTCGCCCTCGTATCTCGGCGACGGCGCTGGAGGGTGAGGCGCTGTCGAGGAGGGCGAGCAGAATGTCGCGGGAACGGGGACCCTGGAGGGCCAGGTCGGCCAACCAGGCGTAACTCTCGCCAGGGTCGTGCAGGTCCCGCAGTTGGGCCTGGAAACTGCTTCGCACCCAGGGCCGCAGGTCGTCTATCCGCACGGCCCGCTCGTTCACCGACTGGAGCCAGGCCCAGTCCTTCTCCATGTTGGCGGCGTTGACGACCACCAGGTAGCGGGAGGGGCTGAGCATATAGACCATCAGGTCGTCTATGACCCGCCCATCGGGGGCCAGGAGGTAGGTGTACTGCGATTCGCCGGGCCGGAGCGCGTAAACGTCGTTGGTGGTCACCAGGTTGAGGAAGTAGGCGGCGTGTGGTCCGCTCGCCTCCAGGAGCCCCATGTGAGAGACGTCGAAGAGGCCGGCTGCGCCTCGCACGGCCCGGTGCTCGTCGCTGATGGAGGTGTACCACAGTGGCATCTCCCACCCGGCGAAGGGAGCCATCTTCGCCCCGTGCTGCACGTGCCAATCGAAGAGAGGGGTGCGGCGCTGCCCCCGCCCCCGGCCCTCCCCCACGGAGGGAGGGATAAAAGCGGGAAGCGGGTCAACGGATGGGTCGGAGTAGCCAGGGGCGGAGAGACCGATGAAGTAGGGTTTGTGGGAGACCGGCGGCGTGAACTCCTCTTGCTCCAATGCCAATGTCGCATCCTGAGCCAAATCAGTTAATCCTGTCAATCCGTGTTCTCTGAGATCGCGCACAACGACCGGTCCCGGCAGTTTGGCCCACAGGTCGGCGTCGTCGAAGCGCACGTAGCCATCGGAAAGGTCGCGCAGCCAGGCGATGACCCGCCGCGCCCGATTGGCCGGTATGATCAGCCGGTAGCGGTTGTGGCCGAAGCCGGGCCGCTGGACTGAGCCAGAGCTCATCACCTGCCCGTCCCGTTCCAGCAGCGGTACCGTTCGCCATTCTCCCTGTTCGAGGTCAGCGATGTCGGCCGGTGTGATCTGCTCGACGAATGCGGCGGCGGGGTTTCCCTCGATCTCGATCAGCCTATACTGCTCCTCCCGTTGGCGCGGTTCCGGCACCAGGTAGTGGTGGGGATAGCCGCTGCATGGGAGTTCGAAGTCGATGCCGGCCCGTCCGGCCAGTTCTGCCACCTCGACGCGCAGTTCCTCCAGCACATCGAAGTCTACCTTGCCCCGGTAGGCCCGTCCGCGCACGCCGGTATAGGTGAGCGGCTCGGTACCCTTCATCGCGCGGGCGATGATGCCGGCGATCTGCTCCATCTCCGGTTCCCGGAAGCCGCGCTGGGTGACCCAGGGGGTGCCTAACCGGATGCCGCTGGGGTAGGCAGCCGTCTTGTCGCCCGGGATGGTGTTTTTGTTGACCACGATGCCCACCAGGTCGAGGATCGCCGCCGTGACGCCGCCCATCAGCGGGGTGCCATCACGTCCCTGTATTGTCTTGCAATCGAGGAGCAGCAGGTGGGTCTCGGTGCCACCGCAGGGGACGCGCAGGTCGTGCGCGGTAAGCGCGCGGGCGAGTGTTACAGCATTGGTCACGATCTGGTGCTGGAGGCGGTGGAATTGCTCCGTCTGGGCCAGGCGGAAGGCGACGGCCATACTGGCGAACTTGTTGACGTGGGGGCCGCCCTGGAGGCCGGGGAAGACGGCGTGGTCGATCTTCCACGTCAGGCCGGGGTCGGTGGTGAGGATGCAGGCTCCTCGCGGGCCACAGAGCGTCTTGTGCGTGGTGAAGGTGACGACGTCGGCGTATCCCAGTGGGGTGGGGAACGCGCCGGCGATGACCATGCCGGCCACGTGGGCGATGTCGGCCAGGAGGTAGGCCCCTACCCGGTCGGCGATCTGGCGGAACTTGGCCCAATTGGGGAGGCGCGGGTAGGAGGTGTAGCCGGCGATGATCATCCTGGGCCGGTGCTCCAGTGCCAGTTCCTCGATCTCGTCGTAATCCAGCAGTTCCGTTTGCTCGTCGACGTGGTAGGATGCGACGTTGTACAGTTTGCCTGACAGGTTGACCGGGCTACCGTGGGTCAGGTGGCCGCCGTGGGGTAGCGCCAGGCCCATGATCGTGTCGCCGGGTTTCAGCAGCGCCTGTTGGACGGCGACGTTGGCCGGTGCGCCGGAGAGGGGCTGGACGTTGACGTAGATCTGGTCGGCGGAGATGTCGTCGGTAGCGAAGGCCTCGGCGCAGCGCCGGCGGGCCAAGGATTCGATGACGTCGGCGTACTCCACGCCCCGGTAGTAGCGCCGGTCACCGTAGCGGCGGTAATGGGCCAGGTGGTGCTCGTAGTCCAGAATCTCGTCCTCGGCCAGCCAGCGGGTCTCCGGGTGGGGATAGCCCTCGGCGTAGATGTTCATCAGCGGTGAGCCGAGCGCTTCCCGCACCGCCCACGGCGAACTGCTTTCCGAGGGGATCATGATCAACTTGCGGGCCTGGCGTTCCTTCTCCAGGTCAATCAATTGGGCCACGGCCGGGTCGAGTGCGGACAGGTCGCCGCGAAAGAGAAAGTCGTCGTGTAAAGACATGGTCGCCTCCAGGATGTTGTTCGTAGGTTCATACATTCGTGATTCGCGGTTCCGAATTGACGAATCCCGAACCTGCGGCCACTGATGCATTGTATACTGAACGCAAATCAAACAGTGTTTTTGGAGTTGAGGCTTTAGCCGGGTTTTACGCCTGAGTTCCGGCTGAAGCCTGCACTCCAAATTCACCAAACCCAAGTGCGCTCAGTATACTTCCCTGTGTCTTTGGTGTCAAGGTGTTGACATTTGCTATGGCGTAGTGTAGAATATGGGTGAATCACATCGCCTAGCCATGGGATGCGGGGGAGAGACCGCTTGAATGCGGGCACCGAAGGGGCAAGCCGGCGCGAGAGGCTGACCGCGTCGGCGAAACTCTCAGGTCTCGGGACCCTGTATCTCGGCACCTCTGGAAAGTTCTTAGGACACCGAAGGGGCAAAGCCCGACAGCCGATCGGGGGGAATCTCTCAGGTTGGTAGACAGGGGACGCACAGCCGAACTGTTTGTGCGTCCCTCGTTTTTGTCCGGTACATTATCATCTAAACAGGAGGTTGACGATGTATAAGAAACTCTTCATTCCAGGTCCGACCCACGTGCGGGAGAAGATCCTGCAAGCCCAGGCTGCGCCGATGATCGGCCATCGCGCCAAGGAGTACGCCGATCTGCAGGCGGAGGTGACCCTCAAACTCCAGCAAATGCTCTACACGCAGCAGCGGGTCTATCTCTACGCCTCCTCCTCAAGCGGCGTGATGGAGGGGTCGGTCCGCCAGGCCTCCACCAGGCGAATCCTCAGCACCGTCTGTGGGGCCTTCTCCAAGCGCTGGCACCAGATCACCGCCGCCAACGGTGTCCCCTGTGACAAGGTGGAGGTGGAGATGGGCCAGGCCATCACGCCGGAACTGGTGGACGAAGCGCTCTCCAAGGGAGACTACGACGCGGTCACCATCGTGATGAACGAGACCTCCACCGGCTTGATGAACCCGGTCAAGGAGATCGCCGCTCTGATCCACGAGAAGTACCCCGACGTGCTGATCCTGGTGGATGCGGTCAGTTGCATGGCCGGTGCCAGGATCGAGTTTGACGCCTGGGGGCTGGACGTCTGTCTGGCTGGCGTGCAGAAGTGCTTCGCCCTCCCGGCGGGGCTGACGGTTTGCGCGGTGAGCGACCGGGCGCGTGAGCGGGCCGAGCAGGTACCCAACCACGGTTACTATTTCTCCTACGGGGTGATGGACAAGAAGTACGAGAAGCACCAGACCCCGGCCACGCCGGCTATCAGCCTGATCCAGGCTCTCAACGTTCAGATGGACGACATCCTGGCCGAGGGGCTGGAGAATCGCTGGGCGCGGCACGAGGAGATGGCGGCCTACGTTCAGGACTGGGCCCGTCGCTACTTCGCGCTATATTCCGACGAATGGTACCTCTCGCCCACGGTCACCAATATCGAGAACAGGCGTGGTATTAGCGTCGCCGGGCTCAACGAGGAGTTGGGTAAGCGGGGCGCGATGATCTCCAACGGCTACGGTGACCTTAAGGAGAAGTGCTTTCGCATCGCGCACATGGGCGACCTGACGCTTGACGACGTCAAGTGGCTCACGGGGCAGATAAACGATATCGTGGGTATTTCGTGATACGGAACACGTGAAACGTGAAACGTGAAACGTCAAACGTCAAGCGTGAAACGTCAAGCGTCAAACGTGAAACGTGTTGCTTGGTGAAAAAGGAGATAAGCAGTGAAATCACTCGTTTGTGACCCAACGGACCCCAAGGCCATCGCGGCGATGCGAGAGGCGGGGATTGAGGTGGATGTGCGGGACGACATCACACTGGAGGATTTGGAGGCGGTCATCGGTGAGTACGACGCGATGGTCGTCCGTGGCCGCACGAAGGTGCGCGAGCCCTTGATTGATAAGGCGACTAATCTGAAACTGATCGTTCGAGGCGGCGTCGGATTGGACAACATTGACGTGGACTACGCCCAATCGAAGGGGGTCGAAGTGCGCAACACCCCCGCAGCTTCTTCTAACTCGGTGGCGGAACTGACCCTCGGCTATCTCCTGGCGCTGGCCCGCCCCATTCCCCAGGCCACCGCTTCGATGAAGGGTGGTAAGTGGGAGAAGAAGGTGTTCAGCAAGGGGATGGAATTGGCGGGCAAGACGCTGGGGCTGGTCGGCTACGGACGCATCGGCCGCCTGGTGGCGGAGAAGGCCCTGGCCCTGGGAATGAACGTGCTTGCCTATGACCCCTACATCAAGGAAGCCCAGGCAGGTGTGGATTTGGTGGACTTGGAGGATCTGCTGCCCCGTTCTGACTTCATCTCGCTTCACGTGCCCCATACACCGGAGACGCACTACATCATCGGCGCTGATGCATTCGCCAGGATGAAGGGCGGCGTGCGCATCGTCAACTGCGGGCGCGGCGGGACGCTGGATGAGGCGGCTCTGTACGACGGTATTGTGGGCGGCAAGGTGGCGGGGGCGGCACTGGACGTCTACGAGGATGAGAAGGAGGAGCGAGGCAAGCGGTTTATGGATCTGCCGCAGGTGATCGGCTCCCCCCACATCGGCGCCGGGACGGGAGAGGCGAAGGCGCGGGTGGGGGAGGAGGTGGCGCAGATCGCTATCGAGTTCGCTGGGCGCTGAGCGCGAATGATGAACAGCGCATAACGAATTGCGGTACGCGCGGAGGCGGGGGGTAGGGAAGTAGAGGAGATTTCTCTCTTGCATCTCTGCCCCTTTGCTCCTCCACGCTCTGGTCCAAGAGGATGATAGGTGAAAGATGAAGGCGACTCCGATGTTGCGGGAGATACTGGAAGGATATAGGCGCTTCAACGCCTGGGAACTCGAGGAGTGGAAGAGAGAGTTGCCGCGGTTGACGGTCGAAGAGAGCCTGGCGCAGTTCTTTGAATTGTGTGATCTGACGCGCACACTGGCGCCCGACGCGGAGCGAATCTTCCTCGAACAAGACGAGGCCCATTGGATTACGTTGCGCGAGAGACTTCAACGGGCAGCAAAGATGATGGCTGATGCGCAGACAACTTGAAGCACTGAGAGTAATCCAACACAATTGCTCAGTGCAGGAGGCTGCGATGGTTATTACCGAGAGAATCCAACAGTATGTTCAAAGACTACGCACATCTTTTCAAGTAGAAGTGCTTGACTTCGTGGAGTACCTCCTGGCAAAGGCAGAGCGTGAAGTAGTTCGGCAGGAAGAGAAGGCTTGGTCGGACTTATCCCTGTCGTCTGCTATGCGCGGGATGGAAGACGAAGATACTCCGGCGTACACCAGCAGGTCTGTCTGAAGAGCCCGGTGCATCCTGCCCGGTACAGGCAGGTAAAGACCGCACGCCGGCATCTGTGGGGGGGGGCAGCCGGGCAACCGGCTGTCCTACCGCGATGGCGCGGGCGGAAAAAATATCACCTATCGAAAGGAGGTCATACTATGACCGTCAAACTGCGATTCTGCATCATTTTCTTGCTCGTTGGCTTAGCCCTGGCGTTAACGTGGGCCGTGGCGGCATCAGGCGTGGCGGTACACGGCGCAGCAACTGACTTGATGACGCCGGCTCCTCAAACCACTGCCTCCCTGAGCCCTGCGGCCGTGTTGGATGCCACGCCGCCGTTTACCATTTACCTGCCCCTTACGTCCAGATACTTCTACTACTTTGACGACTTCAGCAACCCCAACAGTGGCTGGTCCAGCGGGGACGATAGCAGCCGGGCCTGGGGCTACCTCAACGGCGAGTACCGGATTCTGCTTAAAACGACAGATAGTGCGTGGGGAGTGACACCCGACTTGATAATGCCGAGCGATTACCGTGTTGAGGTGGACGCACGGCAGGCATCTAGCACTATAGGTTCCTATGGCTTGATGTTCGGACTTGGCGTCAGCGGAAGCGCGTCGGAGCTCCACCAGATCATTGTCTTCCCCGCGACCCAGGATTACTTGTTGGAGAAACGCTCTCTGGATGGTACCTGGACAACCCTGATTGACGAGGGGACTTATGTGGCGGCGATCAATCCGGGCACGGAATCGAACCACCTCCGGGTTGACCGGATCGGTACCTCCATTCACATCTACATTAACAGCGTGCTGGTGGGCACTTTTAGCGATAGCAGCCTCACCGGGTCAGGGCGCGACGCGGGCGTGCGCGCTTATAGCTACGATACCGCCTCTGTGGACATGCGCTTTGATAACTTCAATGTGACCAACGCCACCCTGGTCAACCCGCTGTATCAGGAGGATTTCAGCGTCACCGGCCGCTGGTATACCGGTGATACGACCGAAACCCGCTGGAGCTACCAGAGCGGGGAATACGAGATCCTGCTGCGAGAAGCCGGTTGGTGGGGCGCTGTGACCGCGCCACTGGAGGGTGGCCTGCCCAATTACGTCATTGAAGCAGATATGCGGTTTCCTGACAGCAATCTGGGCTGCTACGGGCTGAACTTTGGGCACATTGATTGGGATCGCTTCTACAGCTTCACCGTATATCCAGGGACCCAGAAGTACGGCCTGTGGAAACGCACGGCTTCAGGCTGGACCACCATCGTCGCGGCAACTTCCTCCTCGTATATCAATCCCGGCACCGCCACCAACCACCTCAGGGTAGAACGCATCGGGAGTCAGATCAAACTCTATGTCAACGATCACCTCATGACCACGGTGAACGACAGTAGTTACATCGGAAATCTACAGGTCGGATTGTACGCTGAATCTAGCACTACCGTCCCGGTGGCCGCCCGGTTTGATAACTTCCATTTCAATGAACTAGGCGTGACTACAGCAGTGCAAACTCTATCCAGACCGTTCGTTGTCGCGCCGGCTGATAGCAGCAAATTCTCACACGGCCCGGCCAGGCAAACCGATGGGTTGCTCGTGCCAAGATAAATCCGAAGCATCGGGAGGAGGCGGAAACTTCTGAAACTTGCTAATGTTGCCCAGTGGGGGAGCGTCAAAGACGCAAGTCCCACCTAGTCAAAGCCTAGCCAACAGGCTGGTAAGGAGTACCAGAATGAAAACCAGACCGTTTGGTGTTTCCATTCTCTTCGTGAGTCTGGCGCTGATGTCGAGTGCATCAAGTGTACTGGCTCAACCCGGACGAGTGGCGAACCCAGTGGCCGCCCAGCAGCAGGCGGAGAATGTCGAGCTGGTGAGTCAGATCGGCAGCGATGTGATCAAGGTCGCCCTGCAAGAGGGCTATGCGTACACGATTTCACACGATGATCTCTATATCTACGACATCTCCGACCCGGCCCACCCGAGCGAGGTCACATCCCACGACGTAGGGCGGGTTGCCAACAGTGTAGCCGTCCAGGGAGAGTATGCCTACATCGGCGCCGAGTGGTCTGGGAAGCTGTTCGTCGTGGATGTCTCCGACCCGGAGCACCCAGGCACGATGGGCTCCTGCGGCGTTATGGGGTATCATGCCCTGGATGTGGCGGTGGACGGGAACTATGCCTACGTGACCGGGGATCCAGTCGCTAACGTTGGCTGGCTTACCATTGTCGACATCTCCAACCCTGCAAACCCATTTGAAGCCGCCGATGATCGCATCGCGTCCGATGTTGACGGCGTGGCGGTGGAAGGGGATCACTGCTTTGTCGCCGCCGACAGCGGTGTCTACATCTACAACGTTTCCGACCCGACCGACCCGAGTGTCCCCCGCCGTTTTGGCCTGCCCTATGGCATCGACGGCCGAGGCGTGGATGGCCAGGGGAGTTACGCCTACGTCGCGGCCGGGAACGGTGGCTTATACATCATCAACCGCTATGCACGGCAGATCGGCCAATACAACACGCCCGGCTATGCTCGGGGTGTCGCGGTGGCGGGCAACTACGCCTACGTCGCCGATGGGAGCAGCGGCCTGCGCGTTATCGAAGTCGCCGACCGGTACAACCCGACAGAAGTTGGTTTCTACGACACGGACGGGTATGCGTATGATGTGGCGGTGGATGGCGACTATATCTATGTCGCCGATGGGGATGAAGGCCTGGTCATCCTGCGCTTCGAGGTGGTGCAGGAGGAAGTGCAGGCGGAATTCTTCCTGCCGCTTCTGCTGCGTAATTACCCACAGCTTTGAGCACTGGAGCAGGCTTCGGCCGGCCGCGTGCTCAAGTTAACGAACTACGGCCCACTGCGCCTAACATGCAGACATGCATTGCAGCCGACGCTGCATTCACCGCTACTCTAAACTTCCCCTCTGGTATCATCTCGTCGGCTTGCCAGAAATCATGCTGCAAACGCTAATCTTTTCCCTAGTTCTGGTTTGGTGGGATAAGAGGCAAGATCAGATTGAGGGCAACGTTAAGGAGAGTATGACCGAGAATCCGCTGATTACCCTCATCACCCGGGAAATGAGCCTCACCCTGGAGCAGGTGGCTCGCACGGCGGCCTTGTTGGATGACGGCAACACCGTGCCTTTCATCGCCCGCTACCGCAAGGAGGTCACCGGTTCGCTGGACGAGACGCAGATACGGCACATCCAGGAGCGGCTGGCCTATCTGCGCAACCTGGAGGCCCGCAAGGACACGGTGCTCCGGAGCATCGCCGGGCAGGATAAACTTACTCCGGAACTGGAAGCGGCCATCCGCACCGCCACCACCCTTCAGCAAGTGGAAGATCTCTACTTGCCCTACCGTCCCAAACGTCGCACACGAGCAACCCTGGCCCGCGAGCGGGGCCTGGAGCCTCTGGCCGAGGTGGTTCTGGCCCAGGAGGTGACCACCGGCACGCTGGAGCAGCACGCTATGCCTTTCCTCTCCGACCAGGTGCCCACCGTGGCGGATGCCTGTGCCGGGGCGCGGGACATCGTCGCTGAGCGGGTGGCCGAGGATGCCGAGGTGCGCCGTCGGGTGCGCCAGCAGACCCACGAGCAGGGGTTGATCGCATCTACGCTGGCCGATCCTGCCGCCGACCCCCAGGGCAAGTACCGGCTCTACTATGAATACGCTGAACGCCTGGGCGCTATCCCCCCGCACCGTGTCCTGGCCCTCAACCGGGGCGAGCAGGAGGGGGTCTTGCGGGTGAGCATCCAGGCCCCCGACGAGAAGTACATCGCTGCCCTGCAGAGACGTTTCGTCACCAACCCTGCTTCCATTTTCGCCGAAGAGGTGCGCATGGCCGTGGCCGACGGGTATCATCGCCTGCTGGCCCCGTCCATCGAGCGGGGCCTGCGCCGCACCCACAACGAGACGGCCGGCGAGCACGCCATCCGGGTTTTCGCGACCAATCTGCGCCATCTGCTCCTGCGGCCGCCTCTGCGCGGGCGCACTGTCGTGGGTATTGACCCTGGCTACCGCACCGGCTGCAAGGTGGCCGTGGTGGGCCCCACGGGTAAGATGCTGGACACGGTGACCATCTACCCCCACGAGCCGCAGCGAGACTGGGAGGAGGCCAAGGCTATCCTCAGGCATCTCATCGAGAAGCACAGCGCCGAAGTGATGGCCATCGGCAACGGGACGGCCTCGCGGGAGACGGAAGTCCTGGCTGCCGAGGTGATCGATGAACTGGGCCGCTGCGCCTACGTCATCGTCAGCGAGGCTGGCGCGTCGGTGTACTCGGCCAGCGAACTGGCCCGCCAGGAACTGCCTCACCTGGATGTCTCCATGCGCGGTGCAGCATCCATCGCCCGCCGCCTGCAAGATCCCCTGGCCGAACTGGTGAAGATTGAGCCCCGCTCCATCGGCGTGGGTCTCTATCAGCACGATGTAAATCAAAACCATCTGGCCCAGGCCCTGGACGCGGTGGTGGAGTCGGTGGTCAACTACGTGGGGGTGGATGTGAACACCGCTTCCCCGGCTCTGCTACGCTACGTGGCCGGCATCAACCGGAGGGTTGCGGAGAACATCGTTGCCTACCGGGACGAGCACGGCCCCTTCCGCACCCGGCGGAGGTTCCTGAAGGTCAAGGGGTTGGGGGAGAAGGCTTTCCGGCAGGCGGCTGGCTTCCTGCGCATCCCGGACGGCGACGATCCCCTGGACAGTACTTCCATCCACCCTGAGTCCTACCCGGTGGTGGAGCGGCTGTTCATTCTGATGGAAGTGCGCGGCGAAAAGCCAGACCTGGCGGAGCGGGTGCGCCGTCTGCGGGCCGAGCACGACTTATCTACCCTGGCCGAACTGCTGGACGTGGGGGAGCCTACGCTGGCCGACATTCTGGAGGCGCTCAGCCGTCCCGGGCGCGACCCCCGCGACGAGTTGCCCCCGCCCATCCTGCGGAGGGACGTGTTGAAGATCGAGGACCTGCAGGATGGTATGGTGCTCAAGGGCACTGTGCGCAACGTGGTGGACTTCGGGGCCTTCGTGGATATTGGCGTCAAGCAGGATGGGTTGGTGCACGTCTCGGAGATGGCCGATCACTACGTGCGCGACCCGCTGGATGTGATCTCCGTGGGCGATGTGGTGGACGTGAGGGTGATCAACGTGGATGTGGAACGCGGGCGCATCGGGCTGAGCATGAGACTGTAGGGGAGGAACGAGACCAAGCGGTGGGAGGCAGGTAGTTTCCGTCTTGACGCTGTGTTTGCCTGCGGTTATAATGTAGCCACAATGTGGCCGCGAGTAACGTGGAGGCGAATCATGCCCACTACCATCGGTGTACGTGAACTGAAAAACCAGGCATCTCGTGTAGTGCGCGCTGTGCGTGAGGAGATGGCCGAATATGTGATCACCGTGCGGAATGAGCCTGTGGCGGTGCTACGGCCATTGACCGAAGAGAACGTACAGCAACTGCGCCAGGTCGAAGTAGGCGAGGGGCCGGTAGTGTTGGAGAGTTACTTCGACTTCCTGAGTTCGGATGACATCCGTATCAAGGGGACCCGGATTGGCGTTGAGACGGTACTGGAGGACCACCTGGAGGGGGCCAGCCCGGAGGAGATCGCGGCCCGCTATCGCAACTTGACCCTCGAACAGGTGTACGCTACCCTCCTGTACTACTTCCGCAACCGTGCTGATATGGATGCCTATCTGGAAGCAGGGCGGGCATATACTGAGCAGGCCTGGCTGGAACAGCAGCGTAACCCCTCGCCAGCCATCAGGCGACTGCGCGAACTCAAAACACGTCGAGCGGCGCTCCAAGAGGAGACGATCACCTCTTGAGCCAGATTCGCTATCTATTGGACGAGAATACACCCCACGCCATCCGCGACCAGTTGCTGCAACGCAAACCAGAGATGAAGGTACTCGCTGTGGGAGATGACGGGGCTCCGGCATTCGGTACGCTTGATCAAGAGCTGCTACGTTGGATCGAGCGAGAGGATTATGCTCTGGTCTCCCGTAACCGGCGCACCATGCCTCGGCATCTACGGGAGCATCTTGAGGCTGGGGGCCACGTGCCTGGGATCTTTCTGCTTCGCCGCCGGTATTCCCTTGGACAAGTCATCGAGGACTTGGTGCTCATCTGGGAAGCAGGACGCTTCGAGGAGTACCGGGATCGGATCGAGTATCTCACCCTCTGACCGACCCACAAATGGCCGTCCTGAGTCAATTCCCTTGACGCCGTGTTTGCCTGCGGTTATAATGCAGTTGCAGTACAACGAGTGGTGAGAAGACGGGTGATCTTGGCCTGACGAGGAGGTGGTCACTATGGGAGATGTTTTTCTGGAACTCATATAGGACAAGATGCCCTCTTGTCCTCCAACATGCCGTTTCGTCCAGGAGGTGAATATGGCAACCATTCGACCTTTCAGAGGTGTACGTTACAACCCGGAGAAGATTGACGATCTCTCCACCGTCATCAGCCAGCCCTACGACCGGGTACGGCATGGATTGCAGGACAAGTACTACGACCTGAACCCTTACAACGTCGTGCGCATCATTAAGGGGAAGGAACAGGCGGGGGATGGTGAGGAGAGCAACGTCTACACCCGCGCGCGGGACACTTACGAGTCCTGGCTGGGGGAGGGTGTCCTGGTGCGGGAACAGGTGCCCGCTCTCTACGTCCTCCACCAGACGTTCACTCTTCCCGACGGCAGCGTGATGACTCGTCAGGGGCTGATCACTGCGCTGGAGTTGAGCGAGTTCGACGAGGGCACTGTCCTGCCCCACGAGCGCACGCACTCTGGCCCCAAGGTGGACCGGCTCAACCTGATGCGAGCCACGGCGGTCAACTTCGGTCACATTTTCATGCTCTACCCCGGCGACCGGATCAACGAGTTGCTGGGGGCGGCTATTGAGGGGCAATCGGGCCTCGAGTTGCACGAATTGTTCGAGCATGATGTAGTGCAGCGGTTTTGGGCCGTGACCGATCCACAGGTGACACAGGCGGTAGTGGAGGAGATGGCCCCCAAGCGGAGTCTGATCATTGCTGACGGTCATCACCGCTACGAGACGGCGCTCAATTATCGGGACGAGATGCGCGCCGCTCATCCCGATGCTCTACCCGATGCTGGCTTCAACTACCGTATGGTGACGCTGGTGAGTATGGAGGATCCCGGGCTGGTGATTCTACCCACCCATCGCCTCATCCATTCCTATGGGCAGATGAGCGGGGCAGAGGTGCTGGAGCGAGCGAGGGAGTACTTCGAGGTGACGCCAGCGGAGGACCGGGCGGCGCTGGAGGCGGCGTTGGCCCAGGCTGAGACGTCCCATCCGCGCTTTGGCTTCTACGACGGGACCTACGCTGTACTCACGCTGCGGGACCCGGCGGTGCTTGAGAGATTGCTCCCAGACCGCGCCCCTGACTGGCGCTTGCTCGACGTCTCGGTGCTCCATGAGTTATTCGTTGAGCAGGTGCTGGGGATTGACAAAGGGGCGGTCGAGCGTAAGGAGAACATTGAGTACTTGCGTGACCCGCAGATGGGATATGACGCGGTGGATGGTGAGAAGGCGCAATTCCTGCTGGTGATGAATCCCACGCGGATGGAGCAGGTGCGGGCCTGCACCGCTGCCGACGAGAGGATGCCCCAGAAGTCCACCGATTTCTACCCCAAGGTGATCGGCGGGCTGGTGATGATGCCCATCGGTGCGGAAGAGCGGCTGTAGCGGGGCACAAGACGCGAAGCAGCCCCGGTGGTCAGAAGAGCCGCCGGGGCTGTTTGTCTTCAAAATTCCCAAGCGCCAGCCACGGGGTGCATTTCAATCTGGGGGCGAACCCTCCCGCAGGTTCTGATGGCGCAGTGAATGCTGCCTGGAGTGCCAGGCAGGACTATATGGAGCGGAGAATGACATTGGCAACCTGCGGGAGGGTCTGTTTGCCCCAGGACTGAAATGCACTCCCAGCCATGGTGCGAGTTGACACGCAGCGCTTTCCCGATATACTTCCACAGAAGAGATGGAGGCGGAGCCATGAAGACGGAGACGGTCGTTGCCGGAGCATTGGGCGAGTGTGTCCACGTGGCCGGGGTGCTGAACTTCCTGCGGCTGGCCGAAGCGGCCGGCTGGCGAACCGTGTTTCTTGGCCCGGCGGTGTCGGTCGAGGAGACTGTGGAAGCCGCCCGCCGAGAGAAGGCGAGCATGGTCGGCGTCTCCTACCGGCTGACGCCGGAGACCGGCGAGCGGTTGCTGGCCGAGTTCGCGGAGGAGGCGGACGACCTGCTCGCCGCCGGCGTGCGTTTCGCCTTCGGCGGCACGCCGCCGGTGGCCGAGCGAGCCCGGGCCATCGGCTTCTTCGAGCGCGTGTTCGAGGGCGGCGAGCCATCTGAGGCAGTCCTGGCCTACCTGAAAGGTCAGCCCCAGGCCGGACTAACCAGGGCCGACTTTCCCCAGACCACCGTGGAGCGCATCACCTGGAAGGCCCCCTTCCCGATCATCCGCCACCACTTCGGCCTGCCGACAGTGGAGGCCACCCGCGCTGGGGTAGCCCGCATCGGCGAGGCCCAGGTGCTGGACGTCGTCTCGCTGGGCATTGACCAGGATGCCCAGGCCAACTTCTTCCACCCGGAGCGGCGGAACCCACGCCGCACGGGAGCGGGTGGTGTGCCAGTGCGCAGCCCCGACGACTACCGGGCCCTTTACGCCGCCAGCCGGTGCGGCAACTTCCCCCTCCTGCGCACGTACTCCGGCACCGACGACTTCATCCGCCTGGCCGAGATGTACGTAGAGACCATCAACATCGCCTGGTGTGCCATCCCCATCTTCTGGTTCAACCTTATGGACGGGCGCGGCCCCTGGGACCTAGAGAGCTCCATCCGGGAGCACCAGAAGGTGATGGCCTGGTACGGCGAGCGGGACATCCCAGTGGAACTGAACGAGCCACACCACTGGGGAATGCGCGACGCGCCGGACGTGACCTTCGTCGTCTCGGCCTATCTCTCGGTCTACAGCGCCCGCGCCTTCGGCGTGCGCGACTACATCGCCCAGATGATGTTCAACAGCCCGCCGGGTCTCTCCGACGCGATGGATCTGGCGAAGATGCTGGCTTGCCTGGAAATGATCGCGCCGCTCTCGTCTCCCTCCATTGATGGGGGAGGGTCGGGGAGGGGGCCTTTCCGCATCTGGCGGCAGACGCGCACTGGGCTGTTGAGTTATCCGCTGGACCCGGACGCGGCCCGCGCTCACCTGGCGACCAGCATCTACCTGCAGATGGTGCTGCGTCCTCACATCGTCCACGTGGTCGGCCACACCGAGGCCCACCACGCCGCCACCGCCAGCGACGTGATCGAGGCATGCAAACTGGCCCGCCGGGCGGTTGAGAACGCGCTCCGAGGCCAGCCGGACATGGCGGCCGACCCCGCCGTCCAGCAGCGTAAGGAGGAACTGGTGCAGGAAGCCCAGGTCACCCTGGAGGCCATCCGCGCCCTGGCTGGGCCGGACGTGGCCGACCCGCTCGCCGACCCGGTCACCCTGGCGCGGGCGGTGACAACGGGGGTGATGGATGCCCCCCACCTGCGCGACAACCCGTTCGCGCGCGGACAGATCGTCACCCGTATAGATCCGCGTGGGGCATGCGTGGCGGTGGATCCGGCCACGGGGCGGGCGCTTTCGGAGGAGGAACGGCTCGTTGGTCTGGGCATTCGGATTGGATGATGAGGGCGCGGCGACACTGCGCCCCTATTGGGACATCAGCTTTAGGGTTACTGAGGGATTTTGAGAGAGGAGGGAATGGATGAGCAATGAGACACATTACACAGTTATCGGCGCCGGTCACGGCGGCAAGTCGATGGCGGCGCACCTGGCGTTGATGGGCTTTCCCGTCACGTTGTACAACCGCACACCGGCGCACGTCTCGGTCATCAAGGCGCGGGGAGGAATCGAACTGGAGGGTTACGGGGAATGGCCACATGGCTTCGGCCGGGTGGATTTGGTGACGTCGAATATGGGTGAGGCCCTGGAGCAAGCTGAGGTCATCATGGTGGTCGTGCCTGCCACCGGCCACGCCGACATCGCCCACGTTGCTGCCCCCCTCCTGCGCGACGGGCAGATCGTCGTGCTCAACCCCGGGCGGACCGGCGGTGCCCTTGAATTCGTCCATGTGCTGGGCGAGTGCGGCTGCGAGGCCGACGTCACCGTGGCCGAGGCGGAGACGTTGATCTACGCCTGCCGTTCGGATGGGCCGGCTCAGGCCCGCATCTTTCGCGTCAAGGAAGCGGTGCCACTGGCGGCGATGCCGGCCACTCGCACGCCACGGGTGTTGGAGGCTTTGGCCTCGGCCTTCCCGCTGTTCATTGACGGCACAAGCGTGCTCCACACTAGCCTGAACAACATGGGGGCCATCTTCCACCCCGCCCTCACCCTCCTGAACGCCGGCCGCATTGAATCCACCAGCGGCGAGTTCCAGTTCTACATTGACGGCGTGACCCCCTCAGTGGCCCGCGTCTTGGAGGCTCTGGATCGGGAGAGGGTGACCATCGCGGCAGCACTGGGCATCCGCGCCCGGACGGGACTGGAGTGGCTGAAGATGGCCTACGACGCCAGCGGTGCGAATCTATACGAGGCGATCCACAACCAGCCTGGCTACCGTGGCATCAAAGCCCCGCCCACATTGAATCACCGTTACATCACCGAAGACGTGCCGATGAGCCTGGTGCCCATCGCCGCGCTGGGGCAGCGGTACGGCGTGCAGGTGCGGGGGATAGACAGCATCATCCGTCAGGCGTGCATCGTCCACCAGACCGACTACTGGCGGCGCGGGCGCACGCTGGACAAGTTGGGCATCGAGCAGTTGAGCGTGAATGAGGTGATGCGGTACGCGATGGAGGGGCAGGTCAATCCAGTCTAAGTAGATCCAAGTTGTGGGTAAAGATAGTTGCCAAGGTTGGTCAACGGGGTAATCTGATGTCTCCAATCGAAAAGAACAAGGGCTGTTGAGGAGGGATCTCAGGTGAGAATAGTTCTGACCTATGATCCACGTTGGGGATACACGCCTGAAGATCACACTCCCTTTTGGGCAAGCCTGGACACTGTAGAGTATGTGGCTGGATTGCTAGAAGAAACAAGCAACACTGTCTTGCTTGTCAAAGCTGATGACGCATTCGAGTCCAGGCTTGAGGAAATCATGAGCAAGCACTCAAGACTTTTGGTGTTCTGGCTTAATGAGTTCATGCCAACTGATTCTGGCAAAGACAAGTTCACTGTTAGTGTTATAGAAAGAGTTGGGATGATGCATACTGGCCCAGGCTCTGAAGCGTTAGCTACAGGTCTCGATAAAGAGGCAACAAAAGATGCTTTTAGGAGGCTTGGGTTGCCAACCCCTGCGGTGAGTTAGTCAAGAGGTGTCGCCTTTTATATCTTCTCAATACCTTGGGGCAAGGGCAGCGTAGGGCGGTTTTGCTAACCGCCACTTATTGCGCGAGTATCCCGAGTTTATTGAGAAGATACATCCGGGTGACTGTGCAGACCAGTTTGGAAGTTTTGCGCGACGGACGAACAAGCGGCTGGATTTTGACCTGGATCGTTATCTGAGCTGGCTGACGGCCAACCCGCATGTCTTGCCCTCCAGCGAGGAAGAGAACGCTGTGCGTTCCTTCCTGGCCAAAGAGATAATGGCCGTCACGACCGGGCGCAACCTGGGATATATCAAAGAGACCGACACCTACTTTTTGCAGTACGGGGTCAATTTCCTCAACCAGTCCTGCATCACCCTGCTTATCGGCGGCGCCATCTATCACAAGTGCAAGGATGGTGGCGACTTTGGGCGCGATCTGAGGCTCATCGCTGCTGGCACGCAGTACAACGAGGACGAGAGTTGGATTCTGCGGCCTAAGGGTCAGGTGCTCCTGGATGCGAGTTATATGGTCTCGATCGTCGGTGGGCTCTACGGCCGCGTCGATCCAGAGCGGGCGCTGCGGATGCTCAAGCGTAACCTGGCGCCTTTGGAGTAGGCGCACGGTGGGGGCGGGGGAACCCCGCCCCTACTCTTGCATAAACTTCTCGTAAGCGTCTTGCCATAGAGTCGGTTTGCGGGTCATCTGCTTGATCTTGATGTCGGCGAAGTGGGGCATCAGCCGGGCCAGGACGGCCGGAAGTTGATCCCACCGTTCGGCAAGGTCTCCTGACCGCCGCCGCTCTTCGCTGGTCCCACCGATGATGGTGCTCAATTCGTCGGTGATGGGTTCCAGCCAGCGCCACTTCTCGCGAAAGCGCTCGGCTTTCATGTAATAATCACGCTTCTCCCAGGCATCAGTGGTTTGGTCAACGGTGTCGGCGATGGAGTGCAGGGAGGAGACGATGAGGGCAGCCAGGTCTTTGGCCTCGCCGTCCAATTGTGGCTTCTGACTCAGTCGCCGCAGCGCCTCGGCGATGGTGCGGCGATGTTGGTTGCGGATCTTGCCCGGGCTTTGGGTATAGATGATTCGACTCAATATTATTGACCTCACGTTTCACGCTATTGGTATGGGTGTGTTTCAAATGGGTTAGAGCAACCTTGCGAAGGTTACAAATGGCCTTTCTGACATGACGATTTCCTGCTAGAGTAAGCACTTTTGGGCTGAAACGTATACGCTAACCTTCGCAAGGTTTTTCTTCCCAACTGAAATGAAACACACCCTATTGGTATCGCCCGATGGCGTTGAGGAGACTGCGGTCCATCATGCCCCGCAGCAGAGGGTGTTCGACGAGCATACCCCCCTTGAGCGCAGCGGCGGCGACCAGAGCCCACAGAGCCACTTCTTTTTCCTCGTAGAGTTGGGCCAATAGCCATGCCTGGCGGCGCAGCCGCTCGGACAGGAGATGGCGATGCTTATCGTCCACTACACCTGCGATGGCCTGGTCAAGCAGAGTCTCGAAAGAGGCTTGGCCCCGATTCGCCTGGCCCCGGCGAATCAATTTACGGTAGCGAGGGACGAAAGGCTCTACCTCGTCAGGATTGAAGAACCAGTAGTCAAATTCTTCCAGCGTCAGAAGCTCTGTACATTCCGCCAGCAGGTTTGCTTGTTGGGACGGGTCGGGGGAAAGCAGGGGAAACTCCTCTATTGAGCGCAGGTCTTTCCCTTCCACCCAGCCCTGCCAGGCTATGAAGGCGGGTGGCAGACGACGATGAGCGTCGAGTGTGACCTGGTAAGCATGGGCTACCTCGGCGCGGACACGCTCCAGGCTGATGTCCACGAACTCGGCATTGCCAAAGGAGTCTGCCATTTCATTCAGTTCCTTCTCATCTACGACGATGCTGAAGCAATCCTTGATACCTTCGTGGTCATTGAACATCAGGTCAATGACCTGCAAGTTGCCGTCGGCCTGCTCGCGCGCGATGAAGAGTACTTGTCCGCCGCTGCCGTCTATTGTGCACAGCAGGCAGCAGGCGAGAGGTAGCGGGGAGGTGGTGATCCAGGGTCGGCGTGTATGCTCTTCGTTGGGAGCGCCGATACGCGTCCGAAGCCGCAGTGCCGCGTTCTCGGCGGCATGGCGCACCTGGAAGGAGGGGTCGTATTGGGCGCGTTCCTCCAGGAGAGGGATGACCGCTGGTTCTTTCAGCCGTTCGATAGCATCTATGGCGGCTATGATCACGACGTCGTGCTCGTTGTGAAGCAATGCAGTCAGCATAAGCATGAGTCGCCGGTCGGCAAGGGGCGCCAGCACATCACGCATGTACGACTCTGGCATCTCTGGTGGCGCCTCTGCCATCACTGCCAGGAAGGCTTCCACATGGCCTGGGTCTTCGATCGACTCTAGCATCCGACCCATCGAGTCTTTCATCAGCGCGTCGGGGTCGGAGATGGCGCGGCGGAAGGTAGCCTCGTCAATCGGTGATCCCAATGTTTCAAGCGTCTGGATGACTTTCAATTTCTCTCCGTCGCTGTAGTCAGGTTTGTGCAGCATCCGTCGCAGCGGTCTCACCGCACGAGGGTCGCCCAGTTCGCGCAGCAGCACGAGCGCCGCGAGGCGTTTTTCTTCGTTGGGAGATGCGAGTATCTTCACGATACAAGGCACAGCGTCGTCGGCAAGAACCTGCAACTGCTCGACGATCCACTCACCCTCTTCGATTTTCATCTTGCTGCTGACCAGGCCTTCTATGAAGCGGGTGATCAGGTCGGAGGCTTCTTTCATCTTATCTTTCTTTTTGCTCATAGGTACACCTCTTGATTTACACAGTAGGGCAACCGCCCTAGGGCAATCGCATTTATCCCATTCGCTCGGCCTGGATCGCCAGATCCAGGC
>CAYLPU010000089.1:0-21224 GCA_964385635.1 uncultured Anaerolineales bacterium | reverse complement strand
TTTGGCCGACAGGTGCCGTTTTTTGTGGAAGAAACTTTTTACTACCTGCTTAGTCTCAGTGGACTCGCACTGACGTCGCTGCTGCTGGAAGCCTGCAGCCGGGCGACGCCCGCTCTTCTTGAGCAGCCGACCACCACCCCCGCCGCGAGTACAACCACCGAGGCCACCCCGACGACCGAATTGCCGGTTCGTCCAAGCCCCACTACGATGGCCACCCCACCAGTTACCAGGAGGAGTCCAATGGCACAAGTCGCCTTCGTGAAAACCCAAGACCGAGCAGCCGGTGTCAACAAAGCGTTGGACCTGCTGGAAATCAACTCAATGCAGGGCCAGGACCTGTTCCTGAAACCCAACTTCAACAGCGCTGATGCCCCGCCCGGCTCTACCCACAACGACACCCTGAGCGCCCTGGTGCGAACGCTCCAGGCTACGGGCGCAGACCGAATTACCGTCGGAGATCGCAGCGGCATGGGCGACACGCGGAGCGTCATGAAGCAAAAAGGTGTCTTCCGTTTGGCCGACGAGTTGGGCTTCGACGTCGTCGTGTTCGACGAACTGGACGCCAGTGGCTGGGAGATGATGCAGGTCGAGGGAAGCCACTGGCAAAATGGGTTCGCCGTGGCCCGACCGGTACTCGAAGCCGATGGTGTGATCCAGACCTGCTGTCTGAAGACCCATCGCTACGGCGGACACTTCACCATATCTCTCAAGAACTCCGTCGGGCTGGTTGCCAAATCGGTGCCGGGAGAGCGGTACGACTACATGAGCGAACTTCATAGTTCGCCCCATCAGCGACACATGATCGCCGAGATCAACGTCGCCTATCAGCCCGCTCTGATCGTAGTGGATGGCGTCGAAGCCTTCGTGGATGGCGGGCCAGATCGGGGCAAACGGGTCGCCGCCCAGGTCATCCTGGCCGGCACCGACCGCGTGGCCATTGATGCCGTCGGTGTGGCCATGCTGCGCTATTTCGGCACCACGCCAGCCGTCAGCCAGGGGTCCATCTTCCAGCAAGAACAGATCGCCCGCGCCGTGGAGTTGGGTCTGGGCGTGGATGGTCCCGAGAAGATCGAACTCATCACCGACGACCCGGAGAGCGCGGCTTATGCCGGAGAGATTCAGCAGATCCTGCAGCAGGAGTAGACTCAAGAAAGCACGTTCATTGTGCTCTTTGTGTTAAGCTAAAAGGTGTCGCCTTTTGGAGTACTATTTGAGAAGTGTGGTAGACTAGGGATGGCAGCCGTAGTAGTAGGCGCTGTAGGAAGTGTGGGCAACGCGGAGCGTTGTCCAATCTTGTGGGCAACCGTAGGCTGTCCACAAGGCGGCACTTTCGACAGCGCAGCCACCGGTCGTGGTGGGGGAAGTGGAGCGGCGGGCGTTTTGCTCTGACCCTGCCGAAGGGGCGTTCGTTTGTGCAAGGGCCGTTGTCGGGTATAATAGAGGCGCTCCCCATGGCAACACCGACGCGATGCGCGCCAACTCACCGGGAAGTTGTGCTGACTGGATTGTATGAAGGAGTTACGCGGTGAACCGAATCTACCACAAGTCCTGCGAGTCAATGAATGAACTTCGCGATGATGCCATTGCTTTAACCGTGACTTCGCCTCCGTACTGGAATGCGATAGACTACGATATTCACGCATCTGATAAGACCCAGCATTATCGTACACGTACATACGCCAACGGATACTCCAACTATTCAGACTATCTTGACTGGCTCGAGCGAATGTTTCAAGAAGTCCACCGTGTGACAAAACCTGGAGGCTTTTGCGCAATCGTCATCGGGACAGTGTTGCTCAATGGCACACTCTATCCAGTGCCATTTGATCTTGTCTCGCGTTTATCTGGCCAGGGATGGCAATTTCATCAAGACATCGTATGGCACAAATGTACTGCCGGGGTGAAGCGGGCCGGGGTCACAATTCAGAAACCTTATCCCGGCTATTACTACCCCAACATCATGAATGAGTATGTTATGGTCTTACGAAAGTCTGGCCCGAAGATCTACAAGGGTCGAAGTGCCGACGAAAAAGATGAGGCCGAGTTTCCAATCAATCGGCTGTTTACGATGGACATTGCCAATAGTGTCTGGCACATCGCCCCAGTTCCCCCCAACTTCATTGACCACCCATGCCCTTTTCCGGAAGAAATCCCGTATCGTTTGATCACTCTGTATGCTTATCCTGGCGAAACAGTCCTTGACCCATTTGTAGGTTCGGGGCAAACTACCAAGGTTGCCAAACACCTGGGCCGAGGATTTGTCGGATACGACATCGTTCGCAAGTATGTCGACCTGGCCACGGCCAGACTTGGCGAACCGCTCTCTATCCGGCCTCAACAGTTGATTGTCATCTTTGAGAAGATTGGGCTGAATGATCCAGCCGGGCAAAGAAAAGAAGGAAAGATCAAGGTCAAAAAAAGAAGGCCGGAGAGAGTATACGCGACGCAACCCCTGCTACTGGAAACGTCTGAGGAGTACTGTACTGAACCCGATGGTGATACGCAGCGATGCATAAAGGAAACGAAATACGACAGATGATTCACTACAGGACTGAGGGACGATGACAGACAGCATCCAAGAACTCATCGTGGCAATCGCTAGAGTGGGCAAGGACAACCCATCGCACCCTCCACCAGGTGATATTGAGCCTTTTCGCTATTTCTTTCTCCCTGATGGTAGCCTTGATTACGCTCACCTTGACGAACGCGACGGGTCATGTACGCGAAGGGAGCTGTTACTCCGCTTTCTCCTGTTGAATGCTGTGATTGATCAGGGGCCAGACATAGTGGGAGTGAGAGAACTGCTCGTGGGTGTGACAAATGGGCTGTACCGTAGGGAAATCAGATTTCTTCACAAGCCAATCTCGTTCTTTGAGGAATTGGGATTTGCTATTGACCAAATTCTGGACAAGCATCAGTCTATCAAGGCAGTGCGCGCTGCTATTTGGGCAGCCGAAAACCAATCGAGTGCAACACGATACAATCTATTTATGGACAATTCGAAACAGGCTCTAAACTATGCCGTGTTTCGATGGGGAGTCCCTATCGCCCTTCCGTTGCTCCTTGAGAGGGATGCTGAGGATGAAGAGGGTAGGGCTACTGCACTGCTTGACTACTTGGAATCGTGGATTTCCGCTGAAGAAATGAGCAGGCAAATAAAATCCCATAGGCGGTATGGCTTGGGGAAAGCCATCGGTAATAAAGATTGCCATCTCTTTGCAAAATGGATGGTCTCCAGTTTCCGGCTGACGCGGCGAGAACCTCCCCCGTGGGGCGAGTTCTCGTTTGAAGTCCCATACGACTCGAACGCAGGCCGCATTCTATGGCGTACGGGTTTCTTGCTGAAGTGGGCATCTGAGGAAGAATACATACAGCAAGATGCTGTCCAGCCGCACAAAGGTAAAGGGGACACCGACTACATCAGGGTTACGAACATTCGAGGGATGGGAACATCCCAACCGCTTCCCCGTAGTCTGCAGCGGGCATATGAGGAAATCGCTGTGGATCACTTGATGACTCACAAAAGGCACCCGCGCAAAGTAGTGATCCAACGAATCCAACATGCATACTTGCTGATGGCTTTCCCCTCTACAAAGTTGGGAGTTGCCGACTTTGATGAAGGTCTAATCCATATCGGAACAACATATTGCTTCAATCACTCTGAACCTCGCTGCTCCGAGTGCCCAATAAACAACCTCTGCGAAGGACACCAGTCAAATTGCCGGCTGATTGACGACTGTCGAACGTGATGACGACTGAATCGTCTGCACTAGCAGACCGTCGGTGCAACCCTGTGTAACCCTGATCGCCAACACCATCTACGAGTTCGACGTGTCCGAGTCGGTCAGCCTGAACAAAGACGGCGCGATTGCCAACGTGCAGTGGGACTTTTGCCACCAGGCCGGCAAGTTCATCTCTACACAGGGCTACGCTTTCCTCCGCGACAAAAAGACCAAACGGGCGGTGGTACAGGTTATCGAGGTCAGGCAGACGGAATTGTTGACAATCTGCGTTTTGTCGAGTACAATAGGAGCACATCCCCCCGAGTAGCTTCGGCGAAAGGGTACGAAGCCGCCTTTCGGCGGCTTCTGTGTTAGTGGGAAGGGGGAACAAAGTCTCGATGCAAAGAAGGAAACTGCTCCAGAAAGCTCTATCAAGCCCCAAGAACGTTCGGTTCAGTGAAATGGTCACACTCGTGGAGGCTTTTGGCTTTTGCCTGTCGAGAATCAAAGGCAGCCACCATATCTTTGTCCATCCACAAGTGCGGGAATTGGTCAACCTCCAAAATGTAGGTGGAAAGGCCAAGCCGTACCAGATTCGTCAGTTCCTGCGCCTGGTGGAGCGGTACAATCTCGCATTGAGAGACGAGGAAAACGAATCATGAGAGACTATCACATCAATATCTTTTACAGTGAAGAGGATGGTGGGTACATCGCGGACATCCCCGACCTGGAAGCCTGCTCTGCGTTCGGCGACACACCCGAGGAGGCGCTCAGGCAAGTTGAGATTGCCAAAGAAGCCTGGCTTGAGGCAGCCGGCGCCGAGGGCAAACCAATTCCGGAACCTACCTACCGGCCGGTGATATATCAGGCGATACCATCTTACGCCACTGTCTGATTTCGCAACCCAGTGGGAGTACACTTTTCCCCAAGCAGGTGCGTACACCGTCGCTTGCTCCGTGCAGGATGACCAGGGCGGCGAACGGACGGTGGTACAGGTTATCGAGGTATTGCCGTCTCCAGCACCCCGTCCATGTGTTCGACCAGCAGCGCTCCGATCTCGGCCGCATCCCTGGCTTTTTCGAGGCGGGGAAATGCCCGGCGCCGCTTCGGTCACCCGCCCCTACTCACGACGCACCGACCGCCCGCCGACGGCGCGGCCCCACCAGCCGGCGCAGATGCTCTATGTAGGCCCGCGAGCGCGCCTGCCGTGCCCACTGCCGGACGTGGTCGCGCCCGTACAGCCGCAGCAACGGCACGACCAGCATGTCTTGCAGCCGTCTCCACGCCTCGCGCGGCAGCGCACTCTGTAGGATGTCCAACACTTCCGAGCGCCGGGCGGGAATCAGCGAGAGCAGCGCCACGCGCGGCAGTTGCAACCGCAACCCCCGCTCGCGCCACAGCAGTTTCAGCAGAAACGGCAGGTTGTGGGTCACGCTGGAGATGAGCAGGCGCAGCGCCCGGCGGGCGGAGTAGAAGCGCGCCATCGCCCGCATAGTGCCCACCTGTAACTCGTAGGGGCTCATCAGCGCCGGTTGAGTGACGCAGTGATGCCCGTCGTACAGGCTCCAGTCGTTTGTCAACAGCCTCCCCTGCGCGACCATACGCTCATATAGCGGCGTGCCAGGGATGGGGATCAACATCAGAAACTGCACCGTGTCAATCTCGTTGCGCAGCGCAAAGTCCGCCGTCCGCCGGAAGATCCCTACGTCATCGGTGTCTGCACCCAGCGCGAACATGCCGTGCACGTGGATACCGTAGTCGTGGAAGACGCGCACGCTCTCGCGGATGTCCTGCACATCCTGGTGCTTATTGTAGATGATCAACGTGTCCGGGTTGACCGACTCGAAACCGCAGTAGACCATCGTGCAGCCTGAATCACGCATCAGGCCGAGCAACTCGTGGTCCAGTTCCCTGCTCCGCCTGTCCTTGTAAACCACCCCTGCGCGCATCTGCGCCGACCAGGGGACCGTCAGGCCGCGCTCGATCATCCCCCGCAACAGCGCCCTGGTGCGCACCTTGTCCACGACGAAGTTGTCGTCGTAGAAGAAGACAGACCCACGGCCGCGATAGGTCTCCAGTTCGGCCAGTACGTCCTCGATGGAACGGGCACGCACCCGCCGGCCAAACATGCGGATGACGGCGCAGAAATCGCAGGCGTAGGGACACCCCCACTGGGTCATAATCGGCACGTTGGTCATACGTTCGTGACCGACGATCAGGTGCAGGGCCGGGTGAGGCAGCGCCGCGAACTGCTCCTGCGTGCAGGGGGGACGGTCGGGGTTGTGGACCGGCTGTCCCGCCGCGTCGCGGTACGACAGGCCCGCGATGCGGGTAAGTTCAGTGCGGCCCTCCAGCGCGTCCACCAGTTCCAGCAGCGTCACCTGCCCCTCTCTGCGCACGACGAAGTCACAGTGCTGCAGCGCGTCGTCCGGCAAAAACGTGACGTGCGAGCCGCCGATGACGGTTGGGATGCCCAGGTTGCGCACCCGGCTGGCCATCTCGTAGGCCACCGGTGTGGTCGCGGTGGTGCTGGAGAAGCCCACCAGGCCGGCTTCCGCGACGTCGGCCCAGTCAACCGGGGCCAGCGTCTCAACGTAGATGCGCACATCGTGGCCGCGCTCGGCCAGCAACCGGCCCAGCAACGGCAGGCCCAGGCGCGGCAGCCGCGCCCGGTCAAAAACGTTCAGCCCAGGAGCCCTGGGCTCGATCAATCGGATCTTCATATTATCCTCCTGTCGGGAATACTCAACAGTCGCAGCGCAGTGATGGTTTGTTCGGCAAGGTCTCCGACCGCAGCCGGGTGGGGCTCGGTCAGAGACCTTCGCCCAACGGCAGAGACCTTCGCCCAACAGCAGAGACCTTCGCCCAACGGCAGAGACCTTCGCCCAACAGCGGCCTTGGAGCAGGACGCAGATGCACGCAGATTCTCGCAGATAGATCGAAGGATCAGCATAGATCGGCGTTAATCTGCGTCCCCAATACGAAACAGGGAGCCGTCAGGCCAGGGGAAGGTGGAGACAGGATCGCGCCGTGGGTAGGCGAGATCGGGGAGAGGAGAGGAAACATGAAGACGAAACCGTGTGCCGTCCAGACGGCATCACAATGGTACAACGTTGGCGGTCATCTTCCGCCATCAACTGGAGCATCAATCCCAGGCACAGTTCGACCAACGCCTGAGCAGCGGTCTCCTCCGGCGAGCGTTCCGTATCGCCGGAACGGCAAACCTCCAGCACCTGCTCCAGCGACAGGTGCAGGCGCGGCGCAGCGGCCAGTAGATCGCCCAACCGCTGCTGGCCGCTCAGGAACAGAGTACGAGCCAGCGCCCCCGAGCGCGAGACGCTGCTGTTCACAGTCTGCGAGACGCCCACCAGCATTTGCAGCAACAGAAGGGGCTGCAAGCCAGCCAGGGCCTCGAGAGTGACCTTGCGCCGCAGCGCGTGGAGTGAGGGCACGGTTGCCCGCTTGCCTGAAAGAAACACAGTGGAGGTATTATAACCGTTTGCTCCCGGAAGTCAAGCAAATGTAACGGAATTTGACTCTATTGTGCACTTGCCCTATACTAAAAGGCATGTAAGCGTTTACGCGGGGGCCAAGAAACCGGGTTTTTCGTACAGGGAGACATCCCTGGCAACGGAAAAGCACCTGCAAGCAATGGTATCATCTCAATATTCTGGGGCCAACGTAGGGCAAATTGCCAATTTGCCCCACCTTCCCCGACTTATTGAGAGGATACAAGCAATGCTACTCCGCTTGTGGAGCACCAAAAACCCGGTTTCTGATCTACCCCCTGAACGGATACGGAGATTCTTCGCTACGCTCAGAATGACGATCAACCATTGAGGAGATTCTCATGCACATAGCGGTATTTGGCACAGGTGCCGTGGGTGGCTACTTTGGCGGACGGCTGGCCCAGGCTGGAGAGGAGGTCACGTTCATCGCCCGCGGGGAGCAGTTGCGGGCTCTGCGCGACCGGGGCCTGCGGGTGGATAGCATCAAGGGCGACTTTGTGGTCCGGCCCGTGCAGGCGACCGACGATCCGGCGCAGGTGGGGGTCGTGGACGCGGTCCTGGTGGGAGTGAAGGCCTGGCAGGTGACGGAGGCGGCGCAGGCAATGCGCCCGCTGGTCGGGCCGGAGACGTTCGTGGTGCCGCTGCAGAACGGGGTGGAAGCGCCATCTCAGTTGGCGGCGGTGCTGGGCGCCGAGCACGTGTTGGGCGGTCTATGCAGAATCGTCAGTTTCGTCGTGGAACCGGGTCACGTCCGCCACACCGGGCTGGAGCCCTACGTCGCCCTGGGCGAGTTAGACAACCGTCCCAGCGAACGAGCCGAAAGACTGCGGGAGGCTTTCACACAGGCAGGGGTGACAGCCGAAATTCCGCCGGACATTCAGGTCGCCACGTGGAAGAAGTTCCTGTTCATCGCCTCGTTCAGCGGAGTGGGCGCAGTGACTCGCGCACCGGCCGGGGTGCTGCGCAGCCTGCCCGAGACACGCCAGATGCTGGAACAGGCTATGCACGAGATTCTGGCCCTGGCGTGGGCGCGGGAGATCGGGCTGCCAGAGGAAACCATCCGCCAGACCATGGCTTTTATCAATAGCCTGCCGCCGGGTGGAACAGCCTCGATGCAGCGGGACATTATGGAGGGAAGACCCTCGGAACTCGAAGCGCAGAACGGGGTGGTGGTGCGCCTGGGCCAGGAGGTGGGAGTGGCCACCCCGCTGCACACCTTCATCTATCACAGCCTGCTGCCGCTGGAGCAGCGAGCACGGGGCCAGGTGCAGTTCGCGCTTTGAGCCCCTACTTTACCTTAGAAACAACGTGAACACAAAGTTCGTCATCCGAGGGGTGCTCCTGGCGCTGCCGGTAGCAGTGATCGCTACGGCTGTGGGCCTCGTCCTGATGGTGAGACAAACGGGGATCGGCCCGCCGCCTGGCCCCACCCCACCGCCCCCGACCATCCTCGCGCCGCGCGGCGCGCTACCGGCAGGGCCGGCCGGGTTTCAGGAGTGGGTGCGATATCGAGGCGAACCTTATGGTCTGGCAGGGAGCGGGTTCCTGATCCTGTTGAGCGACGGCGAGATCGTGGGAGTGACGACAGCACACAGTGTGTCGTTCGGCGACTCCAATCGTCCACTCGAACGAATCGCGCTGCGCGTGGCCGGACAGACGGATTTCGTGGCCGAGTTCGACACGCTGCGAGGGCAGCCTGGCCGGCCCCGGACGGGCGGCGACTTTACGGTGGATTACGTGTTGCTGCAGCCCACCCAGCCGCTTGATCCAGCCCTGGGCCTCATACCAGACCCACGCGGCGCGCCGCAGCCTGGCGAGCGAGTGTCGCTGTTCAGTGGTCTGGGAGATGACCACGGCGGCCAGCGTATCCTGGATGGGACGGTTCAATCAGTCAGCGATACAGCCGTGTGGGTGTTGATGGATGATATGTTCAATCCAAGCATGATGAGCGGGTCGCCGTTTGTCAGCCAGCATACCGGCCAGGTCGTGGGGATGGCTGGCGCGGCCAGTCCACGGCGCAACCGGCTGCTACTGGGCGCACATCCCATTGGATCTATCGTGTATCTGGCTGAGATGGCAGCGGAGTTCCAAAAAATGAGCGAGTAGCGGCAGTAACATCTGCCGAATCCGTACAACTACCAATTGACTCCCGCGCTAAGACTCGCTACAATGGATTCGAGCAAGGCGTATAAAGCGTATGAATTCTCTCGATCGTTCAATCTTGCGTCTTCTGCTACTCTGCTCCGCCGTCCTTCCATTGGCTCTCCTCTCGCAGGACATCGCGGAAGCGGATAGCCCCATCACCTTGCAATACGACTTCGCCGCGCCCGAGATTGTCCAGACAGGCAAGTATCATTCAGTAACCATTGAGGGATTGGCCAACCTCGACCAGGCCGGCGACCCCCGCTTGCCCATCAAGGCAGCCAGAGTCCTCGTCCCCTATGGCCAGCAGGTGAGCGACATTAAAGTCATCTGCGATACACAGATAACGCTGGAAGGCTCTTACGTCATTGAGCCAGGTCAAGAGCCGCTTCCGTTGAGTTACAAAGGCCAGGTGCTGCCCACCCTGCCATCCCCTGCGATCTACGACTCGTCGAAGCCCTTCCCCGGCGTACTACACTCCGCGTCCTCGATCCAGACGAAAAAAGGGTATCAGATCCTCGCCCTCACTCTCTACCCCGTACAGTATGTCCCGCAGGAGGGCAGTCTCTCCTACTGTGCGAGTATGACTCTGCAGGTAAGCACCAAGCCAGCCTCCACCAAACTGGACGAGATGCTGAGATACCAGCCCCAGCAGTGGGCGGCCGATAAGGAAGAGATACAGGCCATCGTGGACAATCCTGGGGCAACGAAGGGTTATCCCAGTTCACCCCCCCCTTCCTCCCCCCCATTGGGGGGGATTGTGGCACCTCTCCTGGATCCAGACACGTCATACGACTACGTGATCATTACCAACGAAAATCTGATGAACGCACCAGTCCAGCACAATTTCCAGGCCCTGGCCGCGGCCAAGGAGGCGCGGGGAATCAGCACCGTCATCGCCACCACAGAGTGGATCTCCGCCACCTACAGTGGATTGCGCCCCGATGGCGGCCATGACCTCCAGACCAAGATACGCAACTTCATCCTCGACGCTTATCAGACCTGGGGCACCGAGTACATCCTGCTCGGCGGCGATGGCGATGGGGGAGACGTGGGCGGGGAGAGCGGAGACGGGATTATCCCCCATCGGGGATTCGCCAGCGTCAGCGTTGAGATTGACGACGATATCCCCGCCGATATGTACTACGCCTGCCTGGACGGGACCTTCGATCACGACGAGGACGGCAAGTACGGTGAGCCGAACGACGGCCCGGACGGTGGAGAGGTGGACCTGTACGCCGAGGTCTACGTGGGGAGAGCCGCTGTGGACTCGGCGGAGGAACTGGCCAACTTCGTCCGCAAGACACTGGCCTACGAGGACGAGGACACCGCCTATCTGCGAAACGTTTGGATGGTGGGAGAGGACCTGGGATGGTCAGCGCCGTGGGGCGGCGACCGCAAGGATGACATCAAAGAGGGATCGAGCGCGGCTGGCTATACGACGGTCGGCTTTGAGGATTCGCCCTGCGCGGCCTTTTTTGACACGCAAACACTGTACGACAGGGACTACGCCGGCAACGATTGGCCCAAATCCGCGATCATTGACGTGATCAACAGCCCGGCCCACCTGATCAACCACATGGGGCACGCCAGCGTGACCTACGTGATGAAGATGCACAACGCCGACGTGGACAACAGCCTGACCAATGAACACTACTTCATCGGCTACAGCCAGGGCTGCTACGACGGGGCCTTCGACAACCGCGATGCGCCCCTGCCCTACGGTTCCGGCGGCTACCTCACCTCCGACTCCATCAGCGAGCACCTCACGAATGGGAATCATGGCGCAGTGGCCTTCATCGGCAATTCCCGGTATGGGTGGGGAAACGGGTTAAACCCCCATCTGGGGGCCTCCCAATACTACGATCGCCAATTCTGGGACGCCGTCCTGGGGGAGAACATCCTCAACATCGGTCACGCCAACCAGGACTCGAAGGAAGACACTTATGGCGTCGTCGGCCAGGGCGGCTTCACCTGGGTCATGCGCTGGGTCTACTATGAACTGAACCTGTTTGGCGACCCCGAGTTGGTGATAAAGACAGGTACCGGCATCATATACCAGAGCCACACTGTGGACGATGACAACAGCGGCGGGAGCAGCGGGAACAACAACGGGCGGGTGGAGGCGGGGGAAACGATCGAGATGCCTGTGACGCTGTTCAACTCCAGCCAGACGAAAGTGACCACCGTCACGGCGTCGCTCTCGACCGCCAGCACCTACATCACAATCACCAACGCTCTGGCGAGTTATGGCGACATTGCCGCGAGGGGGAGCGGCACCAGCACTGCGCCTTACGTGTTCTCCGTGAACCTCACCTGCCCCGACGACCATCAGATCACGTTCACCCTCGACATCAGCGGTACGATAGACGGCACTGAGACGGTGGAAACCTGGAGCGACACCTTCCGGGTGGAAGCACACAGTGAACCGCAGATTGGGGTCGCCCCCACTTCCTTCGATGAAACACTCGATTGGGGCGAGACAATCACGCGAACGCTGCTCATCTCCAACGCTGGCCCGGGGGCCCTGGAGTTCGAGTTGTTTGAGATTGAGGGGGACTTCACACCCACAGGGCTGTCTCTGGGCAGCGGCGGGCCAGATGATTTCGGCTATACGTACCAAGACTCAAATGAGCCGGGCGGCCCCGAGTTCGATTTCGTGGACATCTCGGCCACCGGTACATCGGTTTCGTTGGGAGATGATGGCTACGCAGGGCCTTATGCTGTCGGCTTTGATTTCCCCTTCTACGGTACTGATCAGACCCAGTTCTACATCAGCAGCAACGGTTTCCTCTCCTTCGGGTCTGGCTCGTCAGACTGGGGTAACGATTGTCCTCTGCCCAGCACCAACGCGCCGCACAATCTCATCGGGCTGATGTGGGACGATATGGACCCTGGCGATACAGGCGACCAGGTCTACTACCGGACCTTTCCCTCCTGCCCCTACAGCGATGGGGCCTGCCTGGTGGTGCAGTATGAAAACTACCACCACTATCCGGGTGGCGGGGCCATTGCCGGCACCTTCGAGGCCATCCTGTTCGAGAACGGCAATGTCTTGATCCAGTTCGAGGACGCTGGCGCTGAGGAGGGCAGCGGTTCCACGACCGGTATTGAGAATGGAAGCGGCACCGACGGCCTGACCTACGGGAGTTGCAACACGGCCGGCTCGCTGCAGGACAGCCTGGCAGTCTGCTTCCAGTATCCCGGCGCGCCCCCTTGCGCTGCCGTGGACGTCCCCTGGCTCTCCGAGGAGCCGATCACGGGCACGGTGCCGGCCCACAGCGCGACGCCCGTCACCATAACGCTCGACGGTTCGCAGGTTGACGAGCCCGGCATCTACTGGGCTGGCCTGCGCGTCCACAGCAATGACCCCGACAGTCCCACTGTGAACGCGTCCGTGACCATGACCGTGATCCCACGCTGCGACCCGATCTCTGAAGTCCAAATCAGCCGCACGCCGGCCGGCGACCTGTTCACCGGCAACAGCGTGCGCTTCACGGCAGACGCAGACGGAACCACGCCTTTCACCCACACCTGGACGCTGAATGGCACGTCGGTGGGCGCGAACAGGAGCACCTTTGAGCACACCTTTGACACCGCCGGTACCTATACGGTGGGCGTGACGGTGACCAACGATTGCGCCCAAGGCAGCGACACGATGGTCGTGGAGGTACTGCAGCCAGCCTCTGAGCAACCCGACCTGTCGGGGTCGTACAAGTCGGTCAATCTGACCAGCGTGGAGAACGGTGACACACTGACATACACGCTTTTCCTGCGCAACAGCAGCGCAGTGGCGGCGGCAGTTATCCTGACTGACCCGATCCCGATGCACACGACCTACATCCCTGGCAGCGCCCAGGCCGGCGACACCACTCCGGTGACGCTGATAAATGGACAACTTCACTGGTCAGGCCAGGTCATCTCGGGCACCCCGGTCGTCCTCCAGTTCGCGGTCGAGGTACAGGCTGCACCGGTAGGTACACCAATCACCAACGTAGCCCACCTCGACGACGGGCTGGGCCACGTGGTACTGCTGGAGACCAGATCGACCTACAACCCGGGCTACGGGCTGACCGTCAATGAGGGCGCTCTGTACACCAATGTCCAGACCGTCACGCTCCGTTTTTCGTGGAATGCGGACGACGACATCACACACGTCAAGATCAGCAACGACGGTGGATTTGGCCCAGCCGGTGATACGACCGGTTGGATTCCCGTCAATCCAGAGACCCCCACCTACGCCGACTGGGTTCTGGCAACCTACGGCGACCTGCGCATGCCGCGAACGGTATACGCCAAGTTCCGCGACAAGAGCGGAGGACAGTACGGGCCGATCCAAGACGACATCATCTACGACCCTGACCCGCCACAGGTGACCCGGGTAGAGATCATCACCCAGACGGTTCAAACCACCGGCGCGATGGAGGGACAGGATGTCATCGTGCGGGTGACGACCAGCGATAACAACAGTGGCGTCAGCAAAGTGCAAATCAGTCACAGCGCAGACTTTGAGCAGTTCTCAGAGTTTGCGGTCACCGGCACCATAACCGATATCCCCTGGACGCTACAACCCTCCGGTGAAGTCTACGTCCGCGTCGTGGACCGGGCGGGGAACCTCTCGCAGGTCAGCAGCGGGCAGACGTCCATACGCTTCAAGATCCATCTGCCGCTCTTGATACGGAGCCTCCTCGCCGCTCCCTAGCGCCAGCGCAGTTCAGTCCCCGCCGTTGAGCGGCTGCGGTCGGAGACCTTGCCGAACGAAGTTGGACGAGGGTCTCTGACGTTGGGCGAGCGTCTCTGACCGAGCCCCACCCGGCTGCGGTCGGAGACCTTGCCGAACGAACCATTTTCGTCCTCTGGGGTGAGCCAAGAACCATGATAAACTGCGTCTGAGGCCTGACTCGTATGGGTCGGCCTCCAGTGGTATAATCTACCCTACCATGGGCAAATGGTTCCTCACACATCACGCATCACACATCACGTTTCACGTTTCGCGTTTCACGTTTCACGCATCTCTTCTGCTACTCCTGCTCTCGCTGGCAGCGTGTGTCCCCGATAGTTCTTCCCACACCGTCACGCTCATCGCTGACGGCGAGACGCGCTCGCTCGCTACCGACGCCCTCACCGTCCGCGATCTGTTGGCTGAGGCCAGCATCACGCTCGACGAAAACGACCGCGCGGTACCGGTCGAGACTACCTTCATCGAGAACGGAATGACCGTCCGCGTCATCCGCGTCGAGGTATACTCCGAGACTGAGCAGCGCGAACTCCCCTTCGAGCGAAGGACCGTGCACGACGCATCCATCCCTGAGGGTGAGACCCGCCTGTTGGAGCCAGGCGTCACCGGGATCGAGGAACTGACCTACCGCGTCACCGTCGAGGATGGCGTCGAGGTCGAGCGGCAGCTCGTGCAGCGAGTCACGCTCCAGGAACCCCGCACTGAAGTCATCCTCATCGGCATACAGGCGGAACTCAAGCCCATGCCCATAACCGGCACCGTGGCCTACATCGCCAACCACAACGGATGGGTGATGCAGACCACCAGCCTCAACCAACGGCGGCTGACGCATACCGGAGATATGGACGGCCGTGTCTTCGCTCTCTCGTCCGACGGCTCCTATCTGCTCCACACCCGCGTCGCCCTCCCCTCTACCCCCCCCTCTATCCCCCCCAATGGGGGGGAGGTCACCCCCTCTATCCCCCCCAATGGGGGGGAGGAAGGGGGGGGCGAGACGGCTCCCCTCAACACCCTGTGGATAATCGAGACTGCCACCGCCGACGCCGAGCCAATGCAACTGCAGGCCGAGAGCATCCTGTGGGCTGACTGGGACCCCAAATGTAAAATCACTCCCACCGGCACTGGCTGCCGCATCGCCTACAGTACCGGCACACAGGCCGAGGGCAGTCCCGGTTGGAAAGCGGAGAACGACCTCTGGATCGCCCGATTCCGCCCCAGCGATGGCCAATTGTTAGGCGAGCGACGCATCGTCGAGCCCAGCGCTGGCGGGGCCTATGGCTGGTGGGGCACCACCTACGCATGGTCCCCCGATGGGAGGAGCCTGGCCTACGCCCGCGCCAACGAGGTTGGCGTCATCAACTCCGCCAGTGGCGCGCAGACCCCTCTGGCCCGCTTCCCGCCGTACCGCACCTACGCCCCCTGGGTCTGGACACCGACGGTCAGTTGGTCGCCAGAGGGGAAGTTCATCGTCACCACGTTGCACGGCCCTGCCCCGACAGGCGAAGCGCCGGAGGACAGCCCCGTCTTCGACATTTGGGCGCTCGCCGCCGACGGAATGATCACGGCGGAATTGACCAGCGAGGCTGGCATGTGGGCGGCACCCGCCTACGCACCGGAGGGAGATCACATTGTCTTCGGCCACGCCCGCAGCCCATACACCAGTTACACCAGCGGCTACGCCCTGTACTTGATGGACCGCGACGGTTCCGACCGGAGACCGCTTTTCCCACCAGAAGAGGAGATCGGCCTGGAGTACCCAGAGATGGCCTGGGGGCCAGAGGGTGACCGGCTGATCGTCGTCTACCAGGGCAACCTGTACCTGATCGACATCGCGGATGGCGAAGTGCATCAACTGACCGACGAGGGCGGAGTGACGGCTGTCCGCTGGCAGTGGTGAGTTTAGTTGATTGGCTGGTTGGTTGGTAGATTGATAGGCTGGTGAATTCACAAGTGAACCAGACCTCGCGAACCCATGCACTCTTCTGTCTGATCGGCCTGTTGGCCAGCCTGCTTCTGGCCAGCATAGTGCTGGCCGCCAGGCGACATACCCTCCTCCAGACCATCACCACTTCCTACACCCCCCTCTCCGGCGTGGCCGAGTGGGAGGGGAACTGGGAGTTCTCGGAGTTGGGGGCCGATCCCAGCCAGGCCTGCACCGAGCGCGTCACCATCCCCTTCGTCGGCACCGACTTCGCGCTGCAGGTGCGTCGCGGGAACTATCGCGGCTACTTCTTCGTCAGCGTGGACGGCGAACCGGCCAACCGGCTGCCCCGGGAGGAACGCGGTGCCTATCTCGTGCTCACCTCGCCCGACTGCGCACCCCAGGTCGTCACCATCCCCATCGCCACTGGACTGAACGATGGCCCCCACGTCGCGGTGGTCGTCGCCGAGCGAGGATGGGACCAGTGGCCACTGGCCGGCTGGAGCGTGAGCCGCACGCCGGACACGACCGCGTACCGCTGGGCGCTGGTGGGACTGGGGGCGCCAGGGCTTGCCTGCCTGGGGGGTGTCGTCTGGTGGGGCACAAGAAGCAGGAGGCAAAAAGCAAGAGACAGAAGCCATCCTGCGTCGTGCATCCCGCGTCCCGCATCCCGCGTCCTGCATCCTGCATCCCTCCTGGCCCCCGCTGCCATCCTCATCGCCGCAGCCACGTTCTACTTCTCTCCCTGGCTCCCGCTCACGCTCATCAGTGGCCTAACAATGGCCGCGCTCGTCCTCCTGCGGCTCGACCTGGGCCTGGCACTCGTCGCAGCGACGGCTCCCTTCTACCTGCATCCCCGTCCCCTTCTCGGTAAGACCTTCTCGATGGCAGAAATCGCGATGCTGCTGTGTTTGGCCTCGTGGGGAGTAAGGCAGATCGGCCAAAGGCAATCATCTCAATATTCTGGGGCCAACGTAGGGCAAATTGCCAATTTGCCCCACCTTCCCCGACTTATTGAGAGGATACGCCAAAGGCAAGAAGCGAGGGGCAAGAGGCCGAAGACAGAAAGCAGGAAGCACTCGGCTCCCTCCATTCCCCATTCTCCATTCCGCGTCCTGCATGCTGCATCCTCTCTCGACCTCGCCGCCCTGTTCTTCGTGCTGGCCGCCACCGCCTCCACCTGCGTCGCCGAATACCAACACGTCGCGCTGCGCGAGTTGCGCGTCCTCGTTCTGGAACCGGCGCTCTTCTACCTGATGCTGCGCACGAGCCACCTCGACGACAAGGATATCTGGCGCATCGTGGACTTCTTCGTGGCGGGGGCCATCGTGGTCAGCCTCATCGGCCTGGTGCAGTACGCTCTCGGCGTGAACGTCATCACCGCCGAGCAAGGCTTTCGCCGCCTGCGCTCTGTCTACGGCTCACCCAACAGCGTTGGCCTCTACCTGGGACGAGTGTTGCCGGTGCTGGTGGCCGTCACCCTGTTCGGTGGTTCTCGTGGTCGCCGCGTCGCCTATGGCCTGGCGGTCGTCCCATTGGGGCTGGCGGTGCTGTTCAGTTTCTCCAAAGGCGCGCTCATCCTGGGCATCCCCATCTCGCTGCTGGTGCTGGGTCTGTTGGCAAGCGGGCCGTGGCTCTGGGCCTCGCTGGGGACGCTGGCCGCGGCCACCGTGGCCGCCGTGCCGCTCCTGCGTACCCCACGCTTTGCCTCGCTCCTCGACACCCAGAGCGGCACTACCTTCTTCCGCCTCCAACTCTGGCGCTCATCCTGGACGATGTTCCTCGACCATCCGTGGCTCGGCGTCGGGCCTGATAACTTCCTGTACCACTACCGCAGCCGCTATATCCTGCCTGCCGCCTGGCAGGAACGGAACATCTCCCAGGCGCACAATATCCTGCTCGACTACGCGACCCGCATGGGAATCGCGGGCCTGGTGGCAGGAGCATGGCTTCAGGCTGCTTTCTGGCGGCTGGCCCTGCCGCTGCGCCGCACGACCGACCCCGACCGTCGCGCACTGGCGCTGGGCCTGATGGGCTCAATGGCTAACTTCCTGGCCCACGGCCTGGTAGACGCCTCCCACTTTCTCATTGACCTGGCCTTCGCTTTCTTCCTGACGCTGGGTCTGGTACAATGGCTGGCATCTGAAACACGAATGTCACGAAGGGACGAATGGCACGAATGAAAGAACTTGGGTTACTACTCAGGTGCAACGCACTTTTGCTACAAACCTGCCTGTTCTACGGTGCAATCCACTGCGAGTACTCGTGGCAGGCTGCTGGACAAAATCGCTGAAATGGCAAGAGACAAGTGCGTTGCACCTTTATCTAAGTTTTCCTATACCACAAGCAAGGAGGAGGATGTCTGGTGAACTCAAAATCTAACATCAACACGGCGATTTTGTTGCTGATCCTGCTCGCCCTCGTTGGCGGCGGGATCGTCTTGATCGGCTCGATACAGCGACTGATACAACCTCTGGAGGAGGCTGAGCAGGCGCTGCAGGAGCAGTTCGCGGGGATCGCCAACCCCACAGTAACCATCATCCCCGACCCGGTGACGATCATCCGTCAGGTGAGCAGCCTCAGCCGGCTGGAGACCGCTTCCTACACCATCGAGAAGGTCATCACCGCCGAAGCGGGACAGGGACCCTTCGCCTTTCTCTTCGGCGACCGGCTGATTCTGGTTGCCCACGGTCAGGTCATCGCTGGCGTAGACCTGGGCAAGATGGGAGAGGACAACATCACCATCACCACCGACGGCGCGGTGGTGGTGACGTTGCCCCCGGCCGAGATACTCGTCGTCAGGTTGGACAATCAGAAGTCTTACGTCTTCGACCGGGACACCGGGCTGATCGGGGTGAATCCGGCCTTGGAGACGGAGGCGCGTCAGGCGGCCGAGGAAGAGATCAAGAACGCGGCTCTGGAGGATGGTATCCTGGACATGGCCCAGCGGAACGCCGAGACCTACGTGCGCGGGCTTATCCTGGCGCTGGGCTTTCGCGAGGTCATCTTCGCCCAGACGGTCCCAACCCCGATTCCCACCGCAACGCCATAAGGGGATAGGGTGACAAGAGAGTGATAACTGAGTGCCACCGCCACGCAGGAAACAGCCGCAGCGTGTTCTGGATATCCTCCGCCCCGGCCTTGACCGGGGCGACGGAAGCGCACTAGCGACTATTGCTTCAGCAGTGCCACCAACCTCTCTCGACTGATGCGTGTCTTGCGCAAGATTCCAGAGAGAGTTCCAACCCTAATGATACGGCCAGTGTGGACAGGAACCGGAACGGTCACTACCTCACCGTCGGCAAAGGTCTTCTGGAGAATGAAGTGGCTGCCCTTGACGCGGACGACTTCAAAGCCGTCTCGTTCCATCGCCCGCACCAGTGCTCGTCCCTCAATGCGCGGCAGTCTAGGCATACACGGTCAACTCGACTTCCCTGCGGATGGCTGGCTTGGGCCGCAGACCGAGCCCGTCCAAGCCCACGACCTCGATGTATCCCTCTGCCGCCTCGCGGAGGTTAGCGATGGCCTCCCCGACCGTCTCGCCTTGGGTATATATGTCAAGTTCAGGGCAGTACACCGAGTAACCACCCTCCTCCTCGTCGGGAGTAAGTTCGGCGGTAACGACCAGACGGTACGCCGTCTTGACCTGATATTGCTCTACCTTAACTTCATCCATAAGCAGCCTCCTGGAGCAGGCTCATTATACCGACAATCGCTGTCTCGCGCAAGAGTGGTCGCGCTCTCACGTTTCACGTCTCACGTTTCACGCTTTTCGCACCACAGGGAGGCAACATGCACATCCAGATCAACCAGACCGTCCTGGAATTGGTGCAGGGCGACATCACAGAACTGGACACCGACGCTATCGTCAACGCCGCCAACGAGCGGCTGGCCCACGGCGGCGGCGTGGCGGGGATCATCTCCCGCAAGGGCGGCCCGGCCATCCAGCGGGAGAGCAACGAGTGGGTGCGCCAGCACGGCCCGGTGCGCACCGGATCGGCCGCCATTACCTCCGGCGGCAACCTGAAGGCCCGTTATGTCATCCACGCTGTCGGCCCGGTGTACGACGGCACGCCGCGCTCGGCGGAACTGCTGGCCTCGGCGGTGCGCGCCGCGCTCCGTACGGCGGATGAGCACGGGCTGCGTTCTATCGCCCTGCCGGCCATCAGCACCGGCATTTTCGGCTACCCGATAGAGGAGGCCGCGCAGGTGATGTTGCGGGCGGCTAGCGCGTACCTGCGAGGGAAGACGGGGTTGAAGCGGGTCGTCTTCTGCCTCTACGGCCAGCATGCGTTCGAAGTCTTCGCCAGAGAACTGACAACCCAGGCCGGCTAGACGACCTTATTCACTCCCCCGCCACGCCAAAGCCCAGCCTGGCGATCACCGGCCGGTGGTCCGACCCACTGTAATCTCCCACCGCCGTAGAGAACGCGAGCAGGTCCGGCGAATGAAACACGTAGTCAATGCGCCACATCGGGAGACCGAGGCTCGGGAAGCGAGTGAACGTGAACCCCATCCCCCCACCCGCTCTCCTGGTGCGCGTCGCGCAGGCGGCGCGTCAGAGGCCTGTATAGGCTCTGCTGATCGGTCAGGTTAAAATCGCCGATGACGACCAGCGGGCCGTCCACGCTCTCCAGACGGGCCAGCAGGTCGCGCATATCGGCGTCGCGCCCCTGATTGGCAAACCCGGTGGGGACGCCCAACGGCAAGCCGAAGAGGTGAAAACCCCGCAGCGGCGGCGAACGCGGATGGACGCTTCTGAGTTTCGATACAGTAACTGCTCAGCCCAGCAGTCGTTACACAGAGTTACACGGAGAAGACACAGAGAATCACAGAGATAGGCAGATAGCCCGTATGCAAACGCTGTATTCTTTGCTAAAACATGGTATTATGGGCAAACTTGGTCTTTTTCTCTCCGTGAAACTCTGTGCATCCTCTGCGCCGCTCTGTGTTCCTGGTTATGCCTGAGTAGTAACTCGATACAGGACGTTTCAGTCTGTTGAGGCCGGCGTTGGCAAGCCGCTTGAGGAAACCCAGCAGGGATGAGGTGAAAGCCATTCTCGGATTTACCCTCCCCAATTCTACCCCGCCCCGCCGACCCGCGCAAGTCGGGCAAGTTCCGGGATTTCGTAGCAGATCGTAACTGCTCAGGCTCTTCCCAAAACAGGCACAAATAGCACACGGATACACAC
>CAYLPU010000088.1:0-21252 GCA_964385635.1 uncultured Anaerolineales bacterium | reverse complement strand
TCCAGGATGTATGGTACTTGACAGAGTTCAATCGCGCCACAACTGAACGGTTACGGTCATTGTTCATTGGTCATTGTTCATTTTCCCCAGCAGCCCCGTCATCTCGTTGAACTGATCGATCAGCGCGTCAATCTCCTCTACCTGGCGGTGGATGCTGCCCCAGTAGTCAGGTTCGTACCACTGGGCCTGAATCTCCTCGTAGGTCTTGCCCTGCTGCTCGACCCAGGTGTAGTACTTGAGGTTGTGGATGCGGCGGCGGTCCCAGTAGCCGAGTTCCTCCACGTAGTCCATCGTGCAGCCCATCAGGTAGCGATGGTAGTCGGCCGCAGCGTCCACCCCGGTGTATTCCCCGTGCTCCTCGTGCAATTCCCGTAGGCGGCTCTCGTATAGTTCCATCGAGTCGGTGAAGACAGTCAGCACGATGTCGTGCTCGCCCAGTTCGTACCACCTGGCGAACTTGATGGCGGACAGGACGTTGGCGATGCTGGAGATACCCAGCAGGTCCAGTTGCTCCACCAATCCTTCCGGCACCCCCTGCTTGACCAGGTAGGCGCGGCCGGTCGGCTCGTTGAACAACCGTACCAGGCTCATGCACGCCTCGTCGTCAATCGCCATCACCATGTCGGTGTTCTTGAGGTTGTGGATCCAGGGCACGTGCTTGTCGCCGATCCCCTCGATGCGGTGTCCGCCATAGCCGTTCAACATCAGCGTGGGACATTGCAGTGCCTCGCTGGCGGCCACCTTGCTGGTGGGGAAGATTTCTTTCATGTAGTCACCACAACCGAGGGTCCCGGACGACCCTGAGGTCAGCACGACGCCCCGGTAGGTGTCCTGTGGCCCCATCTCCCGCTGCAACACCTCCTCCATCGCGTGTCCGGTGACGTCGTAGTGCCAGAGGTGGTTGCCGAACTCGTCGAACTGGTTGAAGATGACGATGTCCTCACGGGTCTCCTTCAATTCCCAGCACTTGTCGAAGATTTCCTTGACGTTGCTCTCGCAGCCGGGGGTGGCGATGACCTCGCCGGACACTTTGGAGAGCCACTCGAATCGCTCGCGGCTCATCTCCTCGGGCAGGATGGCGATCGACTCGCAGGCCAGAAGCGTCGCGTCATACGCACCGCCCCGGCAGTAGTTGCCGGTGGAGGGCCAGACCGCCTTCTGGTGGGTGGGGTCGAACTGGCCGGTGACCAGGCGCGGCACCAGACAACCGAAGGTGGCACCGACTTTGTGGGAACCGGTGGGCAACCACTTGCCCACCAGCGTGATGATACGCGCTGGTACTCCGGTGAGGGACGGCGGGAGTTCCAGATAGTTGACGGTGTTGAACCCGCCCCCGTGAGCCACGGGGTCGTTCTTCCAGGTGATGCGGAACAGATTGAGCGAGGTGATGTCCCACAGGCCGATGTTCCTGAGCCGGATTTTGACCCCAGCAGGGATAAGCGTGGGGTCCTTCATCTGAGCGAAGGTGGGGACGATGATGTTGCGCTCTCGTGCTCTCTGAACGGTCCGTTTCAGTTGCTCTTTGTGGACAGACAAGTCTATCATTTCAGCATCTCCTTCGTCAAAAATTCCTTCGTAGTCCTTTCGTCATGTATTATTTTGCCCATTGACATTGGTAAGGGTGTGTTTCAAGTCAGCTGAGGGGCAGGCATCCCCAGATGCCGCCCCGGTCGCATCTGGGGTTACTCCCTCCTCTGTCAACTGGGGTGAAATGCACTCCATTGATAGCCGTTCACCGTCCTCAGGGACAATCACCTGCAGGTCGGTGCCAGCACGTGCCTCTTCGGCCAGCACGCCAGGATGTTCGCCGATTTTCAATCCCAGGTGCACCAGCGCCAGACGCGGGCAGCCAGCCTGGCGAGCAACCTCGCCGGCCTGTTGGGCTGTGCTGTGAAAGTGCAGGGCCGGCTCGGCGTCGGGCTGCAGCACGGTGCTGAAGGAGGCTTCGTGGATCAGCAGGTCACTGTCGCGGGCCAGTTCGACGGCAGCGGCGTTAGGGACAGTGTCGGTGATGAGGGTGACCGACGGACCGCCGGAAAAGTCCCACCGGGCGGCCAGCGTGGGTATGCCAGGCGGGTGGGGAACCGCGACAGTGCGCAGGGTGATGCCTGTCGCCAGAATTCTCTCGTCCGGGCGCTGTTCCCATAGTTCGTGCCAGTGAAAGTCGAGGCGGTGAATGCTCAGGATGGGATAGACCTGCGCGGAAAGCACCTCCAGGGTGGCAATGGTGTTGAGACCCGCGTAGATGTGGAGCGGGGTGAGGGCATCGTAGCGATTGAGGGCGAGCATCGGAAATCCCAAAGTATGGTCACCGTGGGAATGAGAGACAAAGATGCGTTCAATTTCATCAGCCTGAAGATTGATACGAGCCAGTTGCTGCATGATCGTCGGCCCGGCTTCGACCAGCATCCGGAAATCGGAAGTAACGGCACCACTTGCTGTGCTCTCGATCAGCAGCGACAGGTTACTTCTTCGGCCTGCGGAGAACGCTCCGCCGGTTCCGAGAAACACAACATCGACCATCTAACTAACCACCTAACCAACCACCCGTCTGACAGCCGCCAGCGTTGGCTCCACAACCGTCGGCTGCTCCTTCACCGCTTTCATCGCGCTGGCGACGTCTTTGAGGCCAGAGCCGGTGACCAGGACGACCGCATGCTCGTCGGGGCCGACCAGTCCCCCTTCCACGACCCGGATCAACCCGGCGTAGGCGGCGGCAGCAGCAGGCTCGGCGAAGACGCCGCAACCCTGGGCCAGGGCGGGGATGGCAGCCAGGATTTCCTCGTCGTCCACGCGGGTGAAGGCCCCGCCGGTCTCACGCACCGCCCGTAGCGCCTTGATGCGGTCGCGAGGCAGTCCGGCGACGATGCTGTCGGCGATGGAATGGGCCTCCACCGGCTCCATCTCCCACCCCGCCAGCCCGCGCTCCCAGGCGTCCACCAGCGGGGAGGACCCCGTCGCTTGCACGCCGATGAGCCGTGGCATTCGGTCTATCCAGCCCAGCGCCGCCAGGTCCCGCAGCCCCTTGTGGATGCCACCGATGATGCAGCCGTCACCGACAGGAATCAGGATCACATCAGGTGCTTGGAGGGGCGTGGCTCGTCTGCGCCCTTCCGCGCCCGCCACGGTATTGTAGGGACAGGGTCTCCCCGCCCCTACAGACACCGTCAATTGCTCGCAAATTTCATACGCCGCTGTCTTCTTTCCTTCAGACATATACGGGTTGTAGGCGGTGTTGCGATTGTACCAGCCGAAGGCCCGCGCTGCCTCCAGGCATAGGTCAAACGCCTGGTCGTAGGTGCCGTCCACCAGAAGGACAGTGGAACCGTAGGCCAGCAGTTGCGCTATCTTGGCCTGGGGAGCGGTGCGGGGGACGAAGATGACATTCGGTTGCTGGACCGCCGCGCAGAGGCCGGAGAGGGCGGCGGCGGCGTTGCCAGTGCTGGCGGTCGTCACCATCTCGTAGCCCAACTCGCGGGTCTTGACGACGGCGATGGCGGAGGCGCGATCTTTGAATGAACCGGTGGGCTGCTGGCTATCGTCCTTGACCCAGAGGTGCTCCAGGCCCAGTTGGGCTGCCAGGCGCGGGGCGGGATAGAGCGGCGTCCAGCCGACGGAGAACAGCGGATTACTAGACAATAGCGGATCGCCCAGCGCATGCACGACTTCAGGGTTGACGGGCAGGAGAGGGAGGTAGCGCCAGATAGAGCGGGTTGGGTCGTTGGCTAGTTTGTTCGGGTTGATGCGCTGTGCGATGAGGTCGTAGTCGTAGACGACGTCGAGGATGCCGTCGCCCCCGTGGTGGGGGCAGACGTATTCGGTTTCGTCAACTTTGTACTCCGCGCCACAGATAGCGCATTTGAGACCGAGGATATGATCCATCGCCGTCTTTATCTTTGTTGGGCTATATCCCACGCTCGCCACGAATATATGGGACACCCAGTGCCGCCGGCGCGCCCAGACGTTTGCGCAGAGCCTCACGAGAGCCGATCACCAACACCACAATGGTGAAAGCGTAGGGAATCATCTTGAGGAAAAAGCCCCAGTACGGGTTGTAGTAAAACGGGTTGTCCCAAAATAGGAGCATGGTGGGGGCTTGCAGGTCCAGAATCAGCCGCCGCAGTGCGCCGAAGGCATAGGAACCGGCCGCCGCCCGCAGCGGATCCCATTGGGCAAAGATGGTCAGGCCGATGGCGATCCACCCCTGGCCGGAGGTCGTCATGTGGCTGAACCAGCCGGGCGAGATGGCCAGGCTGATAGTAGCACCGGCCAGGCCAGCCAACACGCCGCCGACGAAGGTGTACAGGTAGCGCACACTATAGACGTTGATGCCCATCGTGTCGGCCGCGGCCGGGTACTCACCCACTGCCCGCAGGTGCATGCCCGGCCGGGTGCGGTTGATATAGTACCAGGCGGCCGGAGCCAGCAGATAGCCCGCGTAAACCATAACGCTCTGATCGGTGAATAGAATGTCGCCCAGGAAAGGGATGGAGGAGAGAGTCGGGATGGTCAGCCTGGGCAATAGCGAGATAGCGCCCGCTTTGCTCAATCCCTCGCCAAACACCAGGCTGAGGCCGGTGCCCAAAAAGGTCAGCGAGAGGCCGCTGACCACCTGATCCGCCTGGAGGTGAATGCAGACAAAGCCGTGGATGAGTGAGAGAAGCCCAGCCACGGTCATCCCCACCAAAAGCCCCAGCCATGGATTGCTGGTGCTGACCGCTGTGCTGTAGGCGGACATCGCGCCAATAAGCATCACCCCTTCCAACCCCAGGTTCAAAATCCCAGAACGCTCGGCCAGCACCTCACCGACAGTGGCAAAGAGAAGCACCGTCCCGCTGGCAATCCCTGCTTGCAGAATAATAATCCAATCCATAATCAGGCCCCCCGTGCGCGGATGATCCGAACCCGGTTGCGCAACAAGAACTCGCTGGCGATGAGGGCAAAGAGGATGATGCCCTGAATAAGCATAGAAACGTCAGAGCGCCCCATTTCACGCCCGGCTAGAAGCAGTGCGCCGAAAAAGATAGAGACGACGATGACAACGAGCGGATTGAGTTTGGATAGCCAGGCAATAATGATTCCGGTAAAGCCGTAGCCGGGAGAGATGGACCCTTGCAGGCGGCGGACCACGCCGCTAATTTGGGCCATGCCGGCCAGGCCAGCCAGTGCGCCAGAGAGCATCATCACCCACACCGTGTTGCGGGCGATGTTGACGCCAGCGTAGCGGGCTGCCTTGGGGTTGTCACCGGCCAGCCGAATCTCATAGCCCCATTTGCTGCGGTAGAGGATGAGCCAGACAATGACGGCCGCTATCGGTCCAAAGATCAACCCCAGGTGCAGTGTCAACCCCCCAAATTTGGGAATCTCTTTGGCATAGTCGGCCAACCGGGGGAGCCAGGCGGTCCTGGGGAAGCGGGGGCTCATCTGAAAGCCCCCTTCGCTCCACACGCCAAAGATGAAATAGTTGTTCCACTCGATGGCGATATAGTTCATCATCAAGGTGGTGATAATCTCGTTGACGTTGAACCTGGCCTTAAGATAGCCGGGCAGAAAGCCCCACAACGCGCCGCCGATCAGTCCGGCGACTATCATCACCGGGATGAAAATCCAGCCCGGCGTCTCGGCCGGCAGCACGGGGGCCAGCACGATGGCGCTGGCGGCAAACGCACCGATAAAGAATTGGCCCTCGGCCCCGATGTTCCACAACTTCATACTAAAGGCTACCGAACAGGCCAACCCTACCAGGATCAGCGGGGTTGCCTGAACTAACACGTCAGAGATACCCCCCCAACTACCGAACAGCACTTTGGCGATACTGGCATAAGCCTTGAAGGGATGGGATTCTCCGGCCAGGCGGAGCGCGATGGCTCCCAGAACAAGGCCGAGGATGACGGCTCCCACAGACACAGCGGCGGGCAACCAGCGGGGGACGTTCAACCGAGGCTCGACCCGAATCCTAAATGGCAAAATGGACTGCCGAGATTGTTCAATGCTCGTCATCAGTCCTCCTTCCCTGTCTCCTTGTCTCCCTGTCTCTCTGTCTCCCTGTCTCCTCTCTGCCCGGCCATCATCAGACCGATAGTCTCCTGATCTGGTTCTTCAAACACCCCCATGATCTCCCCTTCGTAGATCACGGCTATCCGGTCGCTGAGGGAAAACAGTTCCTCCAACTCTTCCGAGATCAACAGGATCGCCGTGCCCGCCTGCCGTTGCTCCAGGAGCAAGCGGCGCATCCCTTCGATGGCGCCCACGTCCAGTCCGCGGGTGGGTTGGACGGCCAGAATCACGCTCGGCTGGCCGGAGATCTCCCGCGCCAGGATGACGCGCTGCAGGTTGCCCCCGGAGAGCAGCCGGGCATAGGTGTCAATGGAGGGGGCTATGATTTCATAATCGTCCTTGAGGTCATTGGCGTGTCGGCGGGCAGTTCGCTCGTCAATGGCCCACCCTTTGGCGATGGGCGGGCGGCGGTAGGTTTTCATAATCAGGTTGTCGGTGATGCTCAGGTTGGGGGATGACCCCACGCCGGTGCGGTCCATAGGGATGTGGGCCACTTCGGCGTCGATGGCAACTCTAGGCGGCTGGTTGCTGACGATCTGGTCAGCAACAGTCACCGTTCCAGCCGTGCAACTGCGCAGCCCGCTGATCACCTCGGCCAACTCGGACTGCCCGTTGCCAGCCACGCCGGCCAGGCCCATAATCTCACCAGACCGGATCTGTAACGACACCCCTCTGAGCGCGGGAAGCCCCTTGTCGTTATCTGCGCTAACGTTCTCGATGGAAAGGAGCACTGCGCCGGGTTCACGCGGCTTTTTGGTCACCTCGAACAGGACCTTGCGGCCGACCATCAATTCTGCCAACTCTGCCTGGTTGGTTGATCGGGTTTCCAATGGCTCGGCCGCCATGCGCCCCTTGCGTAGCACAGTGATGCGGTCAGAGATGGTCATCACCTCGTGCAGTTTGTGGCTGATAAAGACGATGGATTTTCCCTCGGCCGTCATCGAGCGCAGCGTCTCAAAGAGTTCGTCCACCTCCTGTGGGGCGAGGACGGCGGTTGGCTCGTCCATGATGAGCACGTTCGCGCCCCGGTAGAGCATTTTGAGAATCTCTACCCGCTGCTGCTCGCCGACCGAGAGTTGCCAGATTTTGGCCTCCGGGGCCACTTTGAGGCCGAACTGCTCCTCTAACGCGGCGATCTCTTTGTGGCGTTTGGGCAGTTGCATCAGGAAGCGGGGCTTACCCAGCCCCAGGAGGATGTTCTCCGTGACCGTCAGTGAGGGGACCAGCATAAAGTGTTGGTGTACCATGCCGATGCCATGTGCGATGGCGTCGCGCGGGGAGCGAAAAGAGACGGGTTGGCCGTGAACGCGGATAGTTCCTTCTTCCTGCCGGTAGAGGCCGGCCAGGACGTTCATCAGCGTGCTCTTGCCCGCCCCGTTCTCTCCCAACAGGGCGTGGATCTCTCCCTGGCGCAGATACAAGTTCACCCGGTCATTGGCAAGCACGCCGGGAAAACGTTTGACAATTCCCCGCATCTCAACCGCATTGACCATGCCAGACTCCTTCTACCAAAGGTGCCAGGCACTTGGCAAGTGCCTGGCACCTTTATCTTGGATCAGGTTTTATTCGGGCAGTTCAGCGGTGATGCCTTCGGCCCACCACTTCATGCAGTATTCGCAACCCAGATCGAATTCGGGGAATGCGTCCAGGTCAACTTGTTCCAACGCTTTGCCCTCCGGGACAATCAGATTGCCCTGATTGTCGTAGATGGGACCAGAGAAAACATCAAAGCGGGTGAACTCGCCGGCCAACGTTTGCGCCATCAGGTCCCGTACTTCCTGAATGACCTCAGGGGGCAACTCCGCCACACCGGGGGTGAGTTCCTCGCCCTCCATGAAGCCATACAGGCCCAGACCGCCGGTGTCGGCGTCAAAGTATTGCCAGCCGGGTGTGTAGGTCCCGTCAATGACACCCTGGGCAATTTCGGCATAGATCGGACCCCAGACCCAGTAAGGAGCGGTGAGGCAGGCATCTACCTTGCAGGAGCCGTACCAGTCGTACGTCACGCCCCATTTGCCCTTCTCCTGGGCCACGTCGGCCACGGCCGGCGTGTCGGCTCCGGTGAAAACCACCTGCGCACCAGCGTCAAAGAGGGAAGCGGCTGCTTCTTTCTCAATGATGGGGTCATGCCAGGTGTTGATCCAGCGCACATCCATGGTGCATTCCGGGCAGGTCTTCCTCATGCCCAGTGCAATGGCGTTGCCCAGCCGGATCTCTTCAGGGATGGGGAAAGTGGCCATGTAGCCCAACTTGGGGTTCCCATCCATCTTGGCGCGCGCTCCAGCCAGCATCCCGGCCAGGTACTTCATGTTTTCCATGGCACCCATCAGATTGCCAAAGTTCTCCGTGTTGGACTTGATGCCGGTGAGATGGATGTACATGATGTTGGGGAACTCCTCGGCCACGATCTCCATGGGATCCATGTAGCCAAAGGATGTGCCGAAGATCAGGTCAAAGCCCTTGCGGGAGAGGCTGCGGAAGACCTGCTCGGACTCGGAGCCTTCGGGCACGTTTTCGATGTAGGCTATGTGAACGTCGGACACGTTTTCCGCGACGTACTCTAGCCCTTCATAGTGAGCCTGGCTCCAGCCGCCGTCGTCGTGGGGGCCAATGAGCACCATGGCCACGTTGAACTTGCCCTCTTCGACCGCTGGGATTGAAAAACCTCCCTCGCTGACTTCCTCGGTCGGCTCTTCAGTAGCCGGCTCCTCAGTGGCCGGTTCTTCCGTCGCCGCCGGGCCACAAGCGGCTAGTACCAAAGTCAGAACCATCAGGGTGGCTAAGAGCCACCGTACTCTTTTGGACAACATCTCTACTCCTCCTTAAATAAGTGGTAGTGGGTTAGTGGTTAATGGTCAAAATGGGCTGTCATTGCTCCCAGGGCGTCACCTCCTCCAGCAATGCTGCCTATAGTATATCACTGTTCAGATCACTGGCAAACTATCCAGATACCACTTTTGCCAGCCAGCGCGTGCGCGATGTTGGGCGGGTCGGTGATGAGAGCCTCTTTGCCGCCGGCCTCCAGGAACCAGACAAATGATACGGATGTATTTCATCTCGGTTGTAGGGCAATTTGGCAAATTGCCCCTGGGACAAGTTACCAACTTGTCCTACAACTCATTTGAAACGCACCCAAATGATACTGTTCTTGTCCCAATCTGCCTGGTGTCGCCTTATGGTACGATATGGGTGCCAGTCCTGCCCTCGAGGGCATCAACGGCTCTATCAAGGGAAGTGATTATGGCCTTCTTCCCGCCCCATTCCAGGAACCTGACGCATGCTTTCACCTTGGGACCCATGCTGCCGGCCAGGAAGTGGTCTTCTTCTAAGTACTTCTTAGCCTCTGGTAAGGTCATCCTGTCTACAGGTGTCTCGTTTGACTTGCCGTAGTTGAGTTTTGCCTTCTCGATATCGGTGAGGATCAGGAAGACATCAGCGTTGACGACCTCCCCGAGCCTCTCCCCGGCGAGATCCTTATCTATCACCGCCTCCACACCCTCGTAATGGCCATGCTCATTCAATATCACCGGTATACCCCCACCTCCGGAGGCGATGACTATGATGCCAGCGTCCACCATCCGCTTGATCGCCTCGCTTTCGACATTGGCTATGGGGTCGGGGGATGGTACGGTTCGTCTCCAGGATCTGTCTCCACTGGGTTTGACTTTCTTTACGATATACTCCGGATGCTTCCGTTTGAGTTCCTTGGCTTCCTCCTCGGTGAAGAAATTCCCCACGGGCTTCGAGGCCGCATCGCCGAAGAACTCGGGGTCGTCCTTGCTCACAAGCACCTGATTCACTACCTCACAGATGGGCACGCTTATCCCCATGTCCCTCAGGTAGTTCGTCAATGTCTGCTGAAGCATGTAGCCTATCTGCCCCTGGGTCATCGCCACAACTATGTCCATGGTATGAGCGGGAACGACGGTTCTGCTCATATCCTGCTGCACCAGAAGGTTGCCTGCTTGCGGGCCATTGCCGTGGGTTATTATCAGCCTGTCCTCCCCTTTCATTCTCTTCACCATTTCGGCGATGAGTCTCGTGGTCGTCATGCAGTTCTTGAACTGTTCCTCCGGCGTCCCTTGTTCATGGGCTTGCTTGATCGCATTGCCGCCTAAAGCTATCAGTAATCTCATTTCAGCCTCCAAATTTCGTCAACGTTGCTTATAGGTTACCCATCGTCAGCGCCATCACCGCCTTCTGCACGTGCAGCCGGTTCTCGGCGATATCGTAGATGGCGGAGCGGGGGCCGGAGGCGACCTCGTCGGTCACCTCGCTGCCCCGGTCAACTGGCATCGGGTGGGTGAAGATAGCGTTCTCTGTGTGGGCCATCCGTTCGGCGTTCGTCGTCCAGCCCTGGTAAGCCATCGCCTTCTCAATCTCGGCCTGCTTCTGGAGCACGCCGTCCTTGTACGCCTCCGGGCTGACCCAGTTGCGGGAGTAGACAATGTGCGCGCCCGCGTAGCCACTGTCTGGGTCATGCACGACCTCGAAGTCGGTCTTGTTCTCAATGCAGTTCTGTTTGGTCCACTCGGTGACCTCCGGGTCGAGATCGTATCCCTCCGGGTGGGCCATTGTGACCTGCATGCCGAAGCGGGAGGCGATGAGGAGCGCTGCCTGCACCGAGCACCAGGAGCGAGCCAGCGCACCGGAGCCCCAGGAGAGCAGGAACTTCTTACCGCGCAGTGCTTCGTAGTTCGGGCGACCGGCCCCCTCGCCATACCACTCGGCCCAGCCCATCACGTCGGCCAGCGCCTGGCAGGGATGGAATCGGTCGTCGGCCATGTTGATGATAGGCACATCAGACCACCTGGCGTACTCCAGCAACATCTCGTCGCCCGCGCCGTAGTAGGGCACTTTGTCCTCAAGGATGCGGATACCGATGCCAGCCACGTAGCGGGCCATCACCTGAGCCGCATCTTCGATGGTCTCACCGGCTTTTTTCTGCGTCTTGAAACGGCCTGCCGAGGGCGTCATAAACTGAGCATGGCCGCCCAGTTCGGTGGCTGCTGCCTCGAAAGACAGGCGGGTGCGTACCGATGGGTTGTAGAAGAACATCAGAAAGGTCTTGTGTTTCAGGATGCTCGTCCACTGATCCGAGAAGCGATCCCGCTTCATCTTGGCCGCCAGATCGAGCGCTTCCATCAACTCGTCGAGTGCCCAGTCCTGGGTGCACAAGAAGTCGTGTCCGTGAAGATCCATTGGAGTCTCCTTTACCAACCTACCGCATCACCAAGCTCATCACTGCCTTCTGTACGTGCAACCTGTTCTCCGCCTCGTCGAAAACTGCCGACTGTGGTCCGTCAATGACCTCATCATCAACTTCCCAACTCCGGTCGGCGGGCAGGCAGTGCATGTAGACAGCGTTGGGGTTGGCCAGGGCCATGTACTCGGGTGTGGCTTTCCAGTCCTTGTAGCGGTCAAAGATCTCCTGTGCCAGTTGCGGGTTGTCCTCACCCACAGGGGGTTTGAATAACTGGATTGGGCACCAGGCCTTGGGGTAGAGGACGTGCGCGCCCTCGGCCGCTCCCATAAAGTCATCTGTGACCTCGAAGGTAGCGCCATTCATCTCGGCGTATTTCTCGCAGGCGGCGATGACCTCAGGGTCGAGCGTCATCTCCGGCGGGCGAGCCAACACCGTGTCGCAGCCCATCATGCTGGCGGCAATGATCGCGCTCTGGGGCACCGCGCGGGGCTTGTGGACGCTGGGGGAGTAGGCCCAGGACATGACGAACTTCACGCCTTTGAAGGTGCCGAACTTCTCCTTGACCGTCAGGACGTCGGCCAAGGCCTGGAAGGGGTGGTACTTGTCGCATTCCATGTTGAGGGCAGGGATGCCGGCCCAGTAGGCGAAGTTGCGGATCATCTCGTTGGCCCCGCCGTAGACCCAGTCCACCGGGTCGCCGTAGCAGCGGATGGAGATAGCGTTTCCCATGCGGGCCAGCACCCGCGCCACGTCGGAGACGCGCTCAGTGGAATAGGCCACCTCTTTGCCGGGCATGGCGGGGGTGTAGATCTTGGAGGGGTCCAGGAAGTGAGCGTGCCCGCCCAACTGGGTCATCCCGGCCTCGAAGGAGTTGCGGGTGCGCAGAGACTGGTTGTAGAAGATCATGAAGAGGGTCTTGGCCCGCAGGATGTGGTCGTGGAGTTCGCCCAACGCATATCGTCGTTTGAGGTCCAACGCTACGTCGAGGATGGTCTCGACTTCCTCCTTGCTCCATTCCAGCAAGGTGATGAAGTCACGGCCGCTGAAACTCTCGGTCTTCATTTGTGAACTGTACCTCCGTAAGAATTATGTGAACTGTCTCGGGTAAGCAGTGCTGAGGCAGTGGCCAGCGGTCATTTCGGCTACTGTTTGGCCACTTGCATTCCACACTAGTTGTGTCATCGACCTAAGCCTCCTCCGCCTTTTCCCAGCCCTGTATCCTCACACTACGTAGAGCCAGTGAGTCACGCAGTTCCTGATAGCGAATCACGATCTCCGGCTGGTCGAGCGCCTGGGCGAACTGGTCGAGCCAGTCATCAATATAGGCATAATCAAGATGATCCATCCGTTCAATCAACACACCCTCAATATCGGACCAGTCCTTCGGGCGATTGGCGATGGCTTTGTGAATGATGAGATCCTCAGGCGTACAGACCCATACCTCAAAATCATCCAATCGCCGCCTCACGGCCCGCTCGAACATGAGATCCTCATAGCCCGGCACACCCAGCAGGAAATCAACTCCCACCTGCTCGGTGGCGAACACTGTGACGATCAAGGGATTATGCACAGGTGTCGGTCTGAGGGTAAATTCCCGCCTGGCTCTCCCGGCAAATTCCGCATACCGTCCCTCCTCAATCAGGACCTTGATGTCCACATCCAAAGTGGCACGCGGAATGCCCCACAGAGCGTTGGCCACACCACCGATCACTGCGTAACGGTAGCCATTCTCCTCCAGGAAGACAACAGCGCGTCGCAACGCCTCACGAATGGGATCGTTCATCCTGCCAACGCTTGAGCCTCACCATACAAGCCTGAAGGTCTGCCAATTCGCGCAGATGGTACTGATGGAGACGGCTTTGCTCGATAGGCGAATGGGGCGCCACGCTGAGGGCAAACCTCATCAGGGCCTTGAAAGACTGCCATTTCTGCTCCATACTGAACGATCCGCGCGTGCGCACCTTCTCCTGCAACTCCCACTCGTTGAGTGCTTTCAGTCCTTCCAGTTGTCGCCGGAGTAATGCCTCGTCAATCGCCATGCCTCGTCTCCCACGTGTCGCTTGATCGAACGTCGCCCATTTTACCATGTCTTCGGCACACGGGCAAACGCGCTTGACAACCTGCCCTATTCTCCGGTATCATGCGCCTACGATGAAGACGAAGATGAAGATGAAGCGAGAGGTGTCTGATGACGATAATTCGTCTGCCTGATTGGCCCTGGCAGGTCGTGCGCCGGTTGGCCGGGGAGCGCGGGGGGCGAATCTGGCCGGTGGGGGGCGCGGTGCGGGATGTGCTGCTGGAGCGCCCCGTACACGATTGGGATTTCGCCGTCGAGCGAGACGCTATGGGGTTGGCGCGGGCCGTCGCCGATGCGCTGGGCGGGGCCTACTTCCCGCTGGACGCGGAACGAGACACGGGGCGGGTCGTACCGAAGGCTGTGGATGACGCCCGGTTGGAACTGGACTTCGCGGCCCTGCGTGGCGTTGACCTGGAGGCCGATCTGGCCGCGCGTGACTTCACCATCAATGCGCTGGCGCTGGACGAGATGGGCACGTTGGTGGACCCTACGGGTGGCAAGGCCGACCTGGAGGCCGGGTGCGTTCGTGCGACGGGCGAGCAGGTCTTTCGGGATGACCCGGTGCGTCTGCTGCGCGCGGTGCGGCTTGAGGCCGAACTGGGCTTCGAGATCGAGCCGCAGACAGAGGCCTGGATCCTCCGTGACGCTCCGCTATTGGCCCTCCCGGCAGCCGAACGGGTGCGAGATGAGTTTGTGCGCGCGATGGCGAGCCAGGGCGCGACCATCTACTTGCAGCGCTTTGACGAATTCGGCCTGCTGCCCCGCGTGGTGCCGGAACTGGAACTGCTCAAAGGTGTCACTCAGTCGCCGCCGCACTGCCTTGATGTGTGGTCTCACACGTTGGTGACGGTGGACGCGCTGGAAGGTGTCATCGCCGCCATCACAGGACAAGCGGTCGAGCCGCTTACCCTGGCGGGTGTTAATCCTGCTGCCTGGGGCGACCTGGCACGGGTGTTGGGTCAGTTCACTGGCGACGTGACCGTACACCTGGCGGTCGAGGTCAGTGGCGGGCGCGATCGGGCGCTGCTGCTCAAACTGGCGGCGCTGCTGCATGACGTGGGCAAACCCGAAACCTGGTCACAAGGCGAGGATGGCCGTATACACTTCTATGACCACGAACCTGTGGGAGCACGGATGGCGGCAGCGCGGCTGCGGGCGCTGCGTTTTAGCCACGACGAGGTGGAGCGGGTGCGTGTGATGGTCGGGCAACATCTGCGCATGGCTCACCTGGCGCGCACCGAGCGGGTCACTCGCCGCGCCATCTACCGCTACTTCCGTGCCACAGGAGATGCCGGTGTCGAGTTGGTGCTGCTCAGCCTGGCCGACCACCTGGCGGCCTGGGGTCCGAATCTCCAGGAGCAACGCTGGGCACGGCGGCTGGAGGTGGCGGAGATACTGCTGACTCACTACTTCGAGCACCACGGGGAGACGATCGCCCCGCCTCCACTGGTCACGGGTCACGACTTGATGGCCGAACTGCATCTGGCGGAAGGGCCGGAGATTGGGCGGCTGCTGGAAACGCTGCGGGAGGCCCAGGCGGCCGGAGAGGTTAAGACGCGGGGTGAGGCGTTGGAGCTAGCCAGGCAACTCTCCCAAGAAAAGAAGGTCTTGACGGCAAAAGATCTGCTGGCCCTGGCCAGCGACGACAATCGCCACGAACTTGTACAGGGGGAGTTGGTGGTGATGCCACCTATAAGCACCCGTTATGGCAAGATTGCCTCCCGTCTGTCGAGAGAGCTCGGTAGCCATGTCGAAGACTATGAACTGGGTGAGGTTTATGCAGTCACTGGCTTTCAGTTGCAGGCCGAGCCATTGACCATCCGTGGCCCGGATGTGGCCTTCGTGCGGCGAGAGCGCATCCTGCCTGAAGGAGAGCCCGAAGGATTTTGGGGTATTGCCCCCGATCTGGTGATCGAGATCATCTCTCCCTCAGAAACAGCCCGGCAGGTTCACGAGAAGGTAGCTGATTACCTGCGGGCCGGCACGCAGTTGCTCTGGCTGGTCTACCCCGCCAGCCAGACGGTGATGGAGTACCGTCCGCCGATGGAGGCGCGGCGGCTGACCGTCGAGGACGACCTGGACGGTGGTGACGTCGTGCCGGGGTTCCGTTATCCCTTGAAGCGACTATTCGCTTGACAATCCGGCTATTTGGGATAGAATACCAGTGCGCCGAGGTAGCTCAGCCTGGTAGAGCACCTGACTGAAAATCAGGGAGTCGACAGTTCAAATCTGTCCCTCGGCACCACAGGGACTGGCCCGCCTGAAAAGGCGGGTTTTTTGTGTTTTTGCCCCACTTGGGGGTCAATTTTGGCCTATTTTGGGGCTTCACGCCCCACTTTGGGAAAGTGAGTGACTGATACAACGACGTAAGCTCTTCGCCCGCGTGATGGGCGTCGAGCCAGCCCGGGCTCCTACCTTCGATACGTGGGCTGACTGCTGGCAGGCTATCGCTGCCTTCCTCGGCGACCGCCGCCACATTCTCATCCTGGACGAGTTCACCTACGCCGCCGAGGCCGACTCGGCGATGCTTTCGTCGCTCCAACACGCCTGGGATCAGCAGTTCAAGACACGACAAACGATCATCGCCCTGTGTGGTTCCCACGTCCACGCGATGGAGACGCTGCAATCTCGCCAATCTCCGCTCTTCGGGCGTCTGACCGGTCAGTGGCACCTGCGGCCTCTGATCTTCGCCGACCTGCGCAAGTTCCTGCCCGGCTGGCCGGCGGAGGAGCGGGTGGCGGCCTACGCGGTGGTGGGTGGGGTGCCGGCCTACCTGGAGTGGCTCGATCCGCAGCGCTCGCTCAGCGACAACATCCGGGAGGTCATCCTGGCCCCAGGCAACATGTTCATCGCTGAACCGACCTTCCTTACTTCCGGTTCTACTTCCGCTTTTTCGCCCCCTTCCGCGACGAGTTGACCTACCGGCCCGAGCGGGTCCTGCCGTTCATCAGGGAAGGCTTGCGACCGTTCGTCGGACTGACAGCATTCGAGGAACTGAGCCGCCAGTGGGTTGCCGAACAGGGTCGGGCGGGCAGGTTGCCGTTCGAGCCGCAGGATGTGGGCAGTCATTGGAGCCGCAGGGTGCAGGCCGACGTGGTAGCGATGAACTGGCGGGAGCGGGCTATTCTGCTGGGGGAGTGCAAGTGGGGGGCGGATCGAGTGAGGCGGGACGTGATCCGCAACCTGCTCGAAGAGAAGACGGTCAGGCTCTTGCGGGATCTAACTGACGCCATCGGTGAGGGATGGGCGGTGCACTACGCCTTCTTTGCCCGTGCCGGTTTCACCGACGCGGCCTGCTCCCTCGCCCAGGACCACGGTGCGTTGTCGGTTGATCTGGATAGGCTGGACAGCGATCTGCAGACAGCGGGCGGTGTCGGGTAGTCGCCCAATCCAGCCAGATCAGTTCCGGTGTCTCCTGCACCCGGCGCAGGCACTCCGTGCAGCAGAGACCCCACCAGCCGTAAACGCCCCGGCCAGTCTCCGCGACGTAGTTGGGATCATCAAGTACCAGCACCCGGTACTCGACAAGGTATGCCCCGATCTCACAATGCAACGTTTCGCTGAACTGTTGCTGGAAGAGCGTGGGGGCGTGCACGCCTAAAGTCCAACTGCCCTGTCTTCCAGACCATTCACCCCCCGATTTCGACCACTCGGCCGGAAAGTGTAGACTTCCGGCCGAGTTTTTGCTATTATGATGATGACCGTTGGAATGAACGATGACCAATGACCAGATTCGGAGGTATGGATATGCGGGAGATGAGTTGGACGCCAGGGAGAGGGATAGTACACGAGGTTGTTCGAGTAGTGATGGGGATCGCGCTGTTCATGCTGGTGACTGGAGTTTGGGTCTGCCTGTGGGTTCCGCCGTCATTCTGATGTAGGATGCCAGGCAAGACCCAACGTAAGGAAAGGATGAGAGCATGGAGCGAAACAGACGTAAGAGAACGGTGTGTATGGTGCTCGGTCTCGTCGTGGCGATGCTGGCAATCGCCTGTGTGGTTTTGTGGCTGGCAGCGCCGGGTTTCTTCGCCAGGATGTACATTCAGCAGACCCGCGAGCCGATAGAATTTGCGCGGGATGACGTCGGGAGTTTTCCGGCCGAACATCACCTGGACGACATCCCATGGATCGCCACGCGGGAGTGGTATTGCCAGGCCAACAGCCTGGCCATGATCGCGGCGCAGCAGGGCATAAACGAACCCATCGGTCACTTCTGCTTCCTGATGGGGTTCACCTACGGGGCGTTCAGGGAACCGGGTAAATGGGAGTTCATGCCCTACACTGACCCGGAGGCCGGCTTTGGCGTTGCGGCCCCCTACCTGGGACTGGTGCGCCGCTACTACGTCACCGACAATCCATCGCTGTACCTCGACGCGGTGCGCTATTACCTCTCCCAGGGCTACGTAGTGCGCGTGGCGTTGAACGGCTGCGTGCTGCCGGAGATGGAGCCGTGCGCCAGCGCCCACAGCGAGGTATTGGTGGGCTACGACACGGACGGTTTCTTTTACTACGAGACCGTGATCGACTCGCGCCACCTGCCGCCCGGCGAGAAGGAGCCTGCCCTGAGCCTGCCGAAGGGTATCCAGGTCTCCGACCAGACCTTGTTGGACGCGGTGGCGGGTTGGAACCAGAGGTTCTCGTCTCCCTGGAACTACGCGCTCACCATCTTCGAAGCCGGGCCAGTCGAGCAGGACCTGGATCCAATATGGGCGCGTAACGGGCAGTTGCTTGCCGGTGGGTCAAAGTACGGGCCACACCAGGGAGCAGATGCCATCGAGGCGCTGGCGACTTGGGTTGAGGAGCACTGGGCCGAGTTGGACCTCGCCAACACGGACTTTGGCAGCCTGCGCTGCGGGATAGGGGCCGCAGCCTACACGCGCCACAGCAACGCGACCTACCTGCGCACGACCTTCGCTGGCGAGACAGACATCGAGCGCGCCGCCGATCTGTTCGACGAGGCAGTAGCCCTCTACATAGACGCGCTGGCGGCGTTGGAGGACGGCGTTGCCAGTCAATCCGAGGCAGAGCAAATCGCGAACATGCTGCGCGACGCCGCCGCGTTGGAGCGAGAGATCGGCCAAGTCTTTCTGATCAGAGGAGAAGGTAGATGAGTTTGCACAGGAGATGGAACAGGAAACGTTCCTTGCGGGGCTGCCGAAATCGAACGTGTGGCGAATTGAAGGCGCGGTCAAGCTAGTGGTAGGAATAGGCACGGCGGCTACGCTCATCATCGCGTCGCTATAGAGCGCCGCCATCTGTGGTGGAGTTGTACGACCCGACGGATCAAATACACGAGGAGATCGAAATGAAACGCTTTCAAGAGTTTCTCTACGGCCTGAATCCCTGGCTGCTGTCATCCATCGCGGGCGTGCTGACGGTCGCACAGATTGTCCTGGCTTTCTTCCTTCGCCGACCGGGTCTCGAAGCGCTCGAGTGGGCCGGGTGGATCTGCCTGTGGACATCGGCGATCTTTGGCTGGCTGCCCATCATCACGTTCCGCAGAAAGGGCGGCGTGGCCAAGGGGAAAAGATACATCAAAACCACGGTATTGGTGGATACCGGCATCTACGCCATCGTCCGGCACCCGCAAATGGGCGCAGCGTGGATGCTGATCTGCATCGGCTTGATGCTGATCACAAGACATTGGTCCAGCGTCGCGCTCGGGGTTCCGGCGATGGTGTTGGTCTATCTCGACCTGCTGAAGGCCGATCAGAGTTGCATCGAGAAGTTTGGCGATGCGTACAGGCACTACATAGAATGGGTGCCGAGGGTGAATTTCTTGGCCGGCGTCATCCGGCTCGTACAGTGTCGAAATAGAGAATCAGGAGTGTGATGAAATGAGTGCCAAACAACCGCGCTGGTTCACCTGGTCACCAAACGCCGACACGCTTGTAGCGTTGCTCACCGAAGTCGCGATGATTGCGGCCTACTGGACCACCACCCACCTTCTAGGAGGCGGATGGGACGACGTGCTGGTCTTTGGGGTGCTGATCAATCTGGGTCTCAACGTGCTATTCCCGGTGTGGTGGGTCGCCTACTACCGCGGACAGCCGCTGAGCGAACTGGGCATCACCACGCGACGCTGGCTTCCCAGCCTGTTGATCGGCGTGGCGCTTGCTGCCTTCTCCTCGTTCCGGTTGCGGGCAATGGCGGCCGGTGTAGACTGGGTGCCCCACGTGCTTTTCAACGCCATCATTCTATGGGAGCCGTTCTTCGTCTTTTCCTGGCTGCAACTGCGCTTTGACCGCGCCTTTGGCATCGTGCCGGGCATCTTGCTGGCCGGGCTGAGTTTCGCCGCCTACCACATTGGCACCTATCCGCCCGCCGGGTTGGTCACGCTGCTGATCTCCGGGCTGATCTTCGCTGCCATCTTCCGCCTGACCTCCAATTTGTTGATTGTGTGGCCGCTGGTCTGGAGTATCGCCTCGTCCATCGGCACCTTGATGGGGGGGATGCAGTTCACCTGGAACCAGGTCGCGGCCTGGTCCGTCATCCTGCTGGCCCAGTTAGGCTTCATCGCCTACACGTGGCGCAAGAAAATCTTATCTTCTTCACCGTTTCACGCCGGTGATTGTGCGGCGGATGCAGGCGCAGGAAACGGAACGTAAGGCTGTCGAGTAATGGCAGAGCGTGAATGGCGTCCCCCCTGGCTGGTAGAGCAGTTCTTCCGGCTGTCCCCCTACGGCTTCCCAAGACAGATCCTGATGATCCTGGCCGAGGGTGACAAGACCTTCCCTTTGAGGTCATCAAGAGCGAGACCGGGCTGAACTTGTTCCTGTTTGTCCTGGCAGCGAAGCGATGAGCCGACGCAGCCTTGTGGAGAAAGCGGGGCGGCGGGTGGGTTTTCGAAGCAAATCAAAACTCGGTGCCTAACGGGCGGACAGTGCAATATAACCCGACTTTCAGGCCCGGCCCCGTCCACATTGCTCACAGCCACCGTCCCCGGGGGCGTCTTATGTCAAGCACTACCTTGCATGGGCAGCCCCGAGACGAGGGCTGCGAGCATAATTTGCAGGCCGCTGCTGGCATGCATCTATAATTGATCTGCTACGAAATCCCCGGGTGGCGCTCGCTTGTGCAAGCGCCTCTGTTGGGATATAATTGGGGCAAGCCACCATCCACGGTAGTGTGGACGTACACACCGGCACGCCGGGGGCGGTGGTGGCGCAAATTTATCATATCACAGGGACAGCCTTGGCAGAGGGCAAACCCACCCCTTGCTCAGAACTGTCCGAGAGCGACGACTGGAGGTTCGCCATGACTAAACCTTTTCTGCTCCGTTTTGCCCGTCCGTGCCTTTCGCCTGGGCGCGCATCAATGGATCCAGACTACGCTTATGATGAATCCATAGACATGGTTCGGTGGTTAGGTTCCCCAGATCGCCCGCCTGCGATCGAAGCTGACGGACCAGATGACCCACCAGTAACCAAGAAGGCAGACATCGAGAAGGGAGACGACAACAAGGATCGCCGGATGTGGAGATAACGGCGAGGATTCATGATCCTGATCCTTTCAAACAAGTGGGATCTCACTGTTGACTTCGTTGTCGCTGAACTGCGTGCTCGCGGATGCAACTTCATGCGAATTAACACGGAGGATCTTGCTTCGGGCCAAGCGACGATCTGCCTTCCGAATTTCAGGATACTAGCATCCAAACGCGGAGAAGTTCACGATCTTACCCACGCCGTCAATGTGATCTGGAACCGTCGACCAGGAAAACTGTTCGACGGCATGCCACGGAGTGCAAGACCTTCACCTGCAATACAAAGCTTTGTGAACGACCAATGGTTCTCATGGTTGGAAGCTCTTCAGCTTATCCCTGATGTCACGTGGATCAACCATCCACAAGCAAACAACGTATCATCTCAATAAGTTGGGGCAGGTTTGTTGGTGAAATGCCTACTCAGGTGTG
>CAYLPU010000087.1:0-21272 GCA_964385635.1 uncultured Anaerolineales bacterium | reverse complement strand
CTAGACCAACGGATGGCTGATTTGCCGTTGCGCGTGTTTCGCCTGCTCCTGTGGCTCTCCGGGCTGCTCGCCGTTGCCCTGGCCGTGCAGCCCATCGTCGTGGCCCACCGAACCCGCACTCGGGGCCTTCCCGGCGATTTCCCCGCCCCCGTGACCGGGGCCGATGTGCCCATCCTTGGCGTCAATGTCGCGCTGGAGCAGTATGATGGCGAGGAACTGGAAGACGCCCTGGGCCGTATTGCTGAGGGGGGCTTTGTCTGGGTGCGCCAGTCCTTTTACTGGAGCCAGATTGAGCCGCAGCCGGGCCGCTTCGATTGGGCGGTCCCCGACCGTATCCTGGGTGCGCTGGCCCGTCACCCCCAGTTGCGGCTGGTGGCTGTCCTCGACGACACTAGGGAAGAGATCACCACGCCCCTACTTCCGCCCTCTGATCCTGATCGCTTCGCCGGTTTCGCTCACGGCTTTGCCGCCCGCTACGGCGCGCAGGTGGACACCTATCAGGTTTGGGACGAACCGAATCTGGCGGACCACTGGGGCGGTGGCCCGGTCAACCCGCCCGCCTACGCTGACCTGCTGGCTCGCACCGCGCGCGCAGTCCGCGCCGCCGATCCCGATGCCCGTATCCTCCTGGCCGGCCTGGCCCCCACTGTCGAGACCGGGCCTCAGAACCTGAGCGACGTGCGCTACCTGGAGCAACTCTATCAGGCGGGGGCGGCTCCCTACTTCGACGTCGTGGTCGGCAAACCCTATGGCTTCGACACCGGTCCCGATGACCGTCGCGCCGACGAACCGGTGTTGAACTTCTCGCGGTTGCTCCTACTGCGGGAGGTGATGGTTGAGCACGGCGACGCGGGCAAAGCGATCTGGGCCAGCCATTGGGGGTGGAACGCGCTGTCGCCGGGCTGGATAGGCACGCCCTCTTTGTGGGGTCAGACGGACGAATCGACCCAGGCAGCCCATACCGTTGCGGCGCTGGAGCGGGCGCGGGCTGAGTGGCCCTGGGTCGGCGCGTTGATCCTGGAGCACTTCCAGCCCGCCGCCGAATCCGGTGACCCGCGCTGGGGCTTCGCGTTGGTGGGGCCTGACTCCGTCCCTCGCCCGGTCTACGACGCGGTGGCCGCCTGGGCTGATGCGCTTCCTGACGCTGCTCCGGTCGGCGGCTACCCGGCGCTCAATCCCTGGGCGACCTACGGGGACACCTGGCGCGTGGGGCCGCTGGGCGCCGACGCCGGCCGTTCGGCAGCGCTCACGACGGGTTCCGACGGCGACCGGGCCATCTTTCGTTTCGACGGGCCATCCGTCGCGCTGACGGTGCGGCGGGGGCCGTACCGCGCATTTCTCTACGTTGCGGTGGATGGCGCGCCGGCCAACCGGCTGCCACGGGACAGGGTGGGCCGCGCTTACGTCGTGCTCTACGACAACGTTCTCACCCTCGCAACCGTTCCACTGGCGACCGGTCTCCCCCCCGGCCCGCACACCGTCGAGGTCGTGGCCGAGGGCGGGCAGGGCCAGTGGGCGTTGGTGGACTGGCGGGTGGGGGCGGAGCCGGTCCGCGACGGCACCGACTGGAAGATGGCGGTGCTGGCCGTGGCAGGGCTGGTGCTGGTGGCTCTGCTGGTGCGCGATGCGCGGCGGGTGGAGTGGGGGGCGCTGGGGCGGGCGTTCCTCGGCTGTCCCGAGTGGACACAGGTGGCGCTGGTTGTGGGACTGACCGGTCTGTTTTGGGCCACCGCCGGAGCCAGTTGGGGGCGGGATCTTTCCTCTACTCCCTACTCCCTACTCCCTACTCCTTGCTTCGTTCTAAGCCTGCTGACGCTGCCTGTGCTGGCCGCGTTTTTCGCGCTGCGACCCGACCTGGGGTTACCGCTGGTCGCCTTCTCCGCGCCATTCTACTTATGCCCCGAGCGTATGCTCTACCAGGCGCTCAGTTTGCCGGAGGTGCTGGTGGTGCTGTGTGGGGTGGGGGTGGTGATGGGGGGGAGACAAGGGGACGGGGGGACGGGGAGGCTGGGGAGCAGAGGAGGAATACTTACTCCTCTCGACTGGGCTGTCGTGCTGCTGGTGGTGGCGGCGGTGGTGGCTGGCCTGGCAGCCACCGATCGATGGGCGGCAGTCTTTGAATTGCGGACCGTCTTCTTGCTCCCGGCGCTCTGTTATGCGCTGCTGCGGCTGGCCCGCCTGGACGGTCAGGCCAGATGGCGGATTGTGGATGGCTGGGTTCTGGGCTCCGTCGGTGTGGCGCTTATCGGTCTGGTGCAGTACGCGCTGGGTCGCAACGTCGTCGTCGCCGAGGGAGGGCTGCCGCGCTTGCAGAGCGTCTACCACTCGCCCAACAACGTTGGGCTGTACCTGGGGCGTGTGTGGCCGCTCCTGGTGGCCGTTGGGCTGTGGGAGAGGCGGGGGCGCCGCCGGACGCTCTACGCGCTGGCGCTGGTCGTGGTGACGCTGGCGCTGGTGCTCAGTTTTTCGCGGGGGGCGCTGCTGTTAGCGCTGCCAGCGGCGCTGTTGGTGATGGGCTGGCGTGCGGGGGTGGAGGCGCAGTCACCGTGCCTCTACCGCTGGGTCGTGCTGGCGTTCGTCGTGGCCGGTGCACTGCTGCTGGTCCCGCTCCTGCACGTGCCGCGCTTTGCCTCGATGTTCGACCTGCGGCAGGGAAGCACCTTCTTCCGGCTGGAACTGTGGCGCAGCAGCCTGGCGCTCATTCGCGAGCATCCCTGGTTCGGCATCGGGCCGGGCAATTTCCAGGCCGCCTATCGCACCCGCTACGTTCTCCCCTCCGCCTGGCAGGAGTTCAATCTGGAGCACCCCCATAACGTCTACCTGGACCACTGGACGCGGATGGGGATTCTCGGCCTCCTGGCGGGGGTGGCTGTGCAGGTGGCCTTCTGGCAGACCATTCTTCGACGCTCTGAGCCCTCGGGGACGAGGGCGTCGTGGGCAGGGAGGTCACGCTGGCGACGATTGCTCGCTGCGTGGGGGGGGGCTGTCACGGGGGCTGCGAGTATTTCTATCGGTTTGGCGGGCAGCATGGCCGCGTTGCTGGCCCACGGCCTGGTGGACAACACGTTGTTTTTTCCCGACCTGGCGTTGGTCTTCTTCCTGACGTTGGCACTGGCGCAATGAATAACAATTAGAGCAGTTTATACCTGTTTCAGTTTCCAACGTCCTTGCCGGAAGCGCAACCCCATCAGCGTTGCCTGCAAGATCCAGCTCAGAACCAGAGCGAGCCAGACTCCATCCGCTCTGAGGCCAACCAGCTGCGAGAGCAGGTACGCCAGGGGAACCTGGATGAGCCACACAGAAATGAGGTTGATGACCATTGGCGAGAGTGTGTCGCCTGCTCCCGCTTGAGCTGCGTCAAATACGTAGTTCAGTGCGAGTCCCAGGTAACCGATGCTGAGCATTCGGATCACGTGTGCACCAATTGAGGAGGTCTCTGCATCGTGGCTGAATGTCGCCATAACCTGCGGGGCGAAGAGCGCCAGCAGCCCAAGAATGCACCCGCCGACCAGCGTCGCTGCGCGGGCGATGAGACTGACCGAACGGGCGGCCCGTTCAGGCTGCGCCGCGCCCAGGTTCTGACCCACCATTGCCGGTATGGCACGGGACAACCCCATGCTCGGAATCAGAGCGAAGTCAGAGATGCGCCTGGCAATCACCCACGCGGCCAGCGTCGGCGCACCATACGAGGAGACCAGGCGGGTAAGGTACGACATTGCCAGGTTGGGAGTGCCGCGCTGTAGAATGGCGGGCAGGGCGATGCGCAGGATGCGCCCCATCATCGGGAAATCCAACCGCAGATGGCGCAGGTTCAGGCGCACAGGTGCTCGACCGCTGACGAGTAGGCCCAATCCCCAGAGCATTCCTACCCCATTTGAGCCGACCAATGCCAGCGCAGCCCCCTCCAGGCCCAGCCAACTCACCAGCAGTGGTTCCGTGACGAGCAGGGTTCCCGTGCTTAAAAGCGTCATGCCCAGCATCACTTTGGGAGCACCGGCGGCGTTGAGCATAAATCCGACGCTAGGTACCATCTCTATCGCGATCAAGCCGGCGAAGATGATGCGCGCGTAGCGCAAAGCCAACGGCAGCGTGGCGCCATTGGCACCGGCAAGCACCAGCAGGGGCCGGGCAAAGATTACGCCGAAAAGCCCCAGGCTGCCGGAAGCCGTGATCATCAGAATGACCGCCTGAAGCACTGCCAGGTTGGCCTTGTCCTGGTCTTTGGCCCCGACGTAACGGGACACCACTGCTCCGCTGCCGAGGCTCAGCGCCATCAGAACGCTGATCATTGTAAGGCGTACTGACATAGTTAGCCCTGCAGCGGCCTGCGCGTCACGGCCAAGTTGGCCTAGCCAGATGGTGTCGTAGAGGTTGGGTAACATGAACAGCATCTGGCTGATGGTAATGGGTCGAGCCAGGTGCCAGATGTTGCGAGCCAGATTGCCCTGGGTGACGTCGTGCTGAGGGCTGGATTTCATGTTGGATGTGCCATGATCTGTTCCAGTTCAGGGGCGATGCTAGAGGTACGGTTGCAGCAGGCTCAGGATTTTGGTCAGCGGCGCGACGTCGTCCTCGTCAAACTGCGCGGGTTTGTCTGAGTCTATGTCCAGCACCGCGATCACCCGGTCCTCCTTAATCACCGGCAGGGCAATCTCGCTTTTGGAGCGAGAATCGCAGGCGATGTGCCCAGGGAACTGCTCGACGTCTGGCACGACCACCGGTTGCCGGGTCCGGGCGCAGTGCAGGCAGACGCCGCGATCCCGCAGCACCTGGCAGGCGACAGGCCCCTGGTAAGGCCCCACGTGCAATTCGTCTGCATTGACCACGAAGTAGAAGCCCGTCCAGAAGTGGTGGGACATCTTGTGGTGCAACACGGCGCATACGGTCGCCATCGCCGCGACCAGGTTGGGCGATTTCCCTTCGATCAGGCCTTCCAACTGCGCGTGGATGCGTTGGTAACGGCCGGTCACGTCGCCGATTTTGGTGGTGTATTGTTCGGGCATGAGGTATTGCTCCAGGGAAGGGCCCTGACTGGAGAATGAGAACCGGAAAGTCTTACCTACCCCGTGGGTTCCTTAAGGGCGCAGTCCCCGGCCGCGAGGGGTCCACTCGGTTGGGTTGTCCCAGTCGGCTGCTTTCCAAGGCATCTTGTCTGGCCGGACCAGCGGGATGATGTCCTTAAAGAAGGCCAGCCGCCCCGCGTCGGTCATCGGCGTGAATGATTCGGCAATGCTCAGGTTCTGTTCCAGTTGGGCCATGGTCTCCATCCCCACAATCACCGTGCTGACCGGCAGACCAAAGGTGTAACGCAAGGAGCGTTCCACCTCGTGGGTCAGGCTACCCAGCCCCAGCACTTTCATACCAATGGTGGCAACTCCTTTGGTGTTGGCGATGGGCAGGAATTCTTCGGCAAAACTGAGGATGAAATGGTCCAGCGCCGAGAGGGCGATGAGTGCGCTGTCAAAGGGAAAGCGGTTGAGCGCCTCTACCAGGACTTGCGGATTGGTGTGGCCACTGATGCTGATGTAGCGCACCAGTCCCTCCTCGCGGGCCTGCACGGCCGCCTCTAGCGCGCCCCCTTTGCCGGTAAAAGCGTCCAGCCGGGCATAATCCCACACGTTGTGCAACCGCCACTCGTTCACGTAATCGGTTTGCAGCCGGGTCAAGCTCTGCTCCAGTTGACGACGAGCTCCATCGCGGGTTATATCCCAGGTTTTGGTGGCAATCCACATCTCCGGCCGTCGGTGTTTGACCACCTTGCCCAGGCGGGTCTCCGCTTGCCCCTGGGAGTAAATCCAGGCGGTATCAAAGTAGCGGATACCGCGGTCTATGGCGGTGTTGACAATTTCAATCGCCTCTTCTTCTGTGCAGTTATGTTCGTCCACGATCCGTTGCCCGCCAAAGCTTAGGATGGGGAACGATTCTCCGGTTCTGCCAAAAGGTCTAGTCTCCATAGTATCCTCCTCTGATGACAAGTCTCACCTGAACGACAAAAACACCCGCTCAACCTTGAAGGTGGACGAGCCTCGCGCTATCATATCCCTGCCGGAGCGCCCATCGCCTTGGCTGTGCTCCGGGCTCGGCAAAGCTGTTAGGCTCTTGCGATTGTAGCATAGGTGGGCGGGCGGGGCAAATGGCGAGCCGCCAGCGCGCCAGAGGCTGTGGTCCACAGCGCCGGCCAGGCCGGGCCATGCCAGGTTGGCCCTTGGGGAGGGGCGCAGGGGTCGCACCTGCCGAGGGCGGGGCAAGAGGATCACACCTGCCGCCGAAACTGGCTGTTGTAGAGGTCGTAGTACAGCCCTCGCGCGGCCAGCAGTTCTTCGTGCGTGCCCCGCTCGACGATGCGGCCTCGCTCGAGCACGAGCACCTGATCGGCGTTGCGTATTGTGCTCAGACGGTGGGCGATCACGAAGGAGGTGCGCCCCTGGAGCAGTTCGTCCAGGGCACGCTGGATCAGTAGTTCGGTGCGTGTGTCCACGCTGGAGGTGGCCTCGTCGAGGATCAGGATGCGCGGGTTGGCCAGCACCGCGCGGGCGATGGCGATCAGTTGCCGCTGCCCCTGGCTCAGATTGTGCCCTCGCTCGCCCAGTTGGGTCTGGTAGCCCTCCGGCAGACGTGTGATGAACTGGTCGGCGTTGGCCAGCCGGGCCGCCGCGATGACCGCTTCATCGTCCGCCTCCAGCCGTCCGTAGCGGATGTTCTCCATCACAGTGCCGGAGAAGAGGAAAGTGTCTTGCAGGACGATTCCCATCTGCTGTCGCAGGCTCTCGCGGGTGGCCCATCGTATATCGTGACCGTCTATCCGTATCGCGCCCTGGTCCACGTCGTAGAAGCGGGTCAGCAGGCTGACGAGCGTCGTCTTACCCACGCCGGTTGGCCCCACCAATGCCACCGTCTGCCCCGGATCGGCTGTCAGGCAGATGTCCCGCAACACTAGCTCCCCCCCTCTTTCCCCCTCGCTTGGGGGGGATGAAAGGGGGGAGTAGGCGAAGGTGACGTGGTCAAACTCGACCAGCCCCTGGATGGGCGGCAGGGGCACAGCGTTGGGCGCATCGGTGATCTCCGGCTGGGTGTCGAGCAGTTCGAAGATACGCTCGGCGCCTGCGATTGCCGACTGGAGTTGTGTGTACAGATTGGCGATGCCCCGGATAGGCTCGTAGAAGCGGCGCACGTAGATCAGGAAGGAGACGATGACGCCCACGGTGACCAACGGTGGCTCGCGCAGTGCCAGGTAGCCGCCGTAGCCAGCCACGATAGCCAGCGCGATGGTGCTGAGCACGTCGAGGGCGGGTGAGAAGGCGGAGAGGATGGATTGGGCCTGGACGTTGGCGTCGCGGTTGGCGGCGTTGATCTCCTCGAACTCGGCCACGTTTTCCTCCTCGCGAGCGAAGGCCTGCACCTCGCGCACAGCGGAGATGTTCTCCTGCAGTTCCGCGCTCACTTCGCCGATCGTCTGGCGGGTGCGACGGAAGGCAGCCCGTGCCCGCCGGGAGAAGATGGTCGTGGCCAGGATCATCACCGGCAGCACCGTGAAACTGGCTAGCGCCAGCCGGTAGTTGAGGCCGAGCATGGAGACGACGATGCCGACGAGCGAGAGGCTCATGCTCGCCAGCCGCACGACCCCGCCGCCGAAAATCTGGTTGATGACCTGGGTGTCGTTGACCAGGCGGGACATCAGGTCGCCGGCCTCGTGCTGGTCGAAGAACTTGAGCGAGAGGGTCTGGATGCGTTCGAAGATCTGCGTGCGCATGTGGAGCAACACCCGCTGCCCGGCTAACGTCATCAGGTAGAACTGGCCAGCGGTAGCGGCCCAGTTGAGCAGGTAGGTACCGAGCAGCAGGAGCATGGTTGTGGTCAGGCCAGTGGCCCGGCTGACGTCCGGCGGCCCTTCGGCAGGGCTCACCGCCACGAGTACTCGCGGTGGCAGGGCAGACAGGAGCCATTCCAGCCAGGCCGGGCGGGGCTGGTCGCCGGGCGTGATGAACTGATCTATGGCGACGCCGGTCAGGTAGGGGGCGGCCAGCCTTAGCGCCGTGCTGACGACGATCAGCGCGGCCACCACTGCCAGCAATCCCCAGAATGGGCGGAAGTATTCCATCAGGCGGCGCAACGCTTTGCCTACCTCTACCGGTTTGGCGGTCTCCTGGGTCAGGCCGCGCATGTGTCTACCGCCGAACATCATAGCGCGACCTCGTCAACGGATACAGATGGCTGGTCAGTCACGCCATCTTCCAACTGTGAGTAATATATCTCCGCATAGATGGGGCTCTCGCGTAGTAGTTCCTCGTGCGTGCCCTGCGCGACGATCTCGCCCCGCTCCAGCACCAGAATCTGATCCGCGTTGAGCACCGTGGCGAAACGCTGGGCGATGACGAAACTGGTGCGGCCTTCCATCAGCCGCTCTAACGCCTGCTGGATGCGGTACTCCGTCTCGTAGTCCACGCTGGAGGTCGCGTCGTCCAGGATGAGGATGCGCGGGTCCAGGAGCAGCGCCCGGGCGATGGCGATGCGCTGCTTCTGCCCGCCGGAGAGCGTGACCCCCCGCTCTCCCACCGGCGTGTCATACCCCTCAGGGAAACTCATGATGAAGTCGTGCGCCTCGGCGGCTTTGGCGGCGGCGGTGATCTCCTCAGGCGGAGCCTCACGCCGGCCAAAGGTGATGTTGTCGCGGATCGTGCCGGAGAAAAGCGTCGTCTCCTGGAGCACGGTGCCGATCTGCTGGCGCAGGGAATCCAGCGTCACATCACGCACGTCGTGGCCGTCCACTGTCACCCGACCCCCGGTCACGTCGTAGAAACGGGGGATGAGGTTGATGATGGTGGACTTGCCGGAGCCGGTCGCGCCCAAGAGCGCCACCGTCTGGCCCGGCTCGGCTGTGAAACTGACGTCTTTGAGCACCAGTTCGCCCCCGCCGAAGTAGCGGAAACCGACCTGCTCGAAGGTCACTCGTCCCCGGATGGAGGCGAGTTCAACCGCGTCTGGTTTCTCAACCACCTCAGACTGGGCGTCGAGGATCTCGAAGACGCGCTCTGCCGAGGCCCCCGCCTGTGAGATCATCGTGATGATCATCCCCAGCATCAGCATAGGGAAGAAGGCCATAATCATATAGTTGGCGAAGGCGACCAGCCTGCCCACGCTGAGATGTCCGGCGATGGCCTGGTAGCCGCCGATCCAGTAGACGGCCAGAAGCGCCAGGTTGGCGATGAGGAAGATGAGGGGAATGGCGGTTGCCATCAGCCGCCCGACGACCAGGTTGAGGTCGAACAGGTTCTGGTTGGCCCGGACGTAGCGCGCTCGCTCGTAGGGCTCGCGGGCGAACGCTTTGACGACCCGCACGCCGACCAGGTTCTCCTGCAGCGTGGTGTTGAGATCGGCCAGTCGCTGCTGAATCTTCATAAACAGCGGCCGGGCCTTGCCGGCGAAGAGGGCGAAGATCCCGAAGGTGAGCGGCACCAGCACGAGCATGATGAGCGCCAGTTGCCAGTCGGTGACGAACAGCAGCGCGATGCTGCCGGCCATCATCAGGATAGCGCTGAGCAGGTGAATGAAGCCCATGCCGACGAACAAACGCACCATCTCGACGTCGGATGTGGCGCGGGTGAGAAGTTGGCCGGTCTGGGCGCGGTCATGGTAACTGAAGGAGAGGGACTGTATCCTGGCGTAGAGTTGGTTACGCAGGTCATAGGCCACGCCCTGGGCGGTGCGGGCGGAGAGCATCCCTTGCAGGAAGGAGAAGACCGATCCGGCGATGGCCAGGCCCACCATCCCTGCCGCAGCCCATAGGACGACGGGCAGCCGTCCGGCGGCGATCCCGTCGTCGACAATCGTCTGAGTCAATCTTGGGATGACCAGCCGTGTGCCGGTGGAGATGATCAGGCCGAGGAAGGCACCGGTGGCCCAAAGCCGGTACCGTTTGAGGTAGCCCAGTGCACGCCAGAGAACCTTCACACCAATCACGACGACTGCCTCCTCCACTTGGGACCGGCGACCCCGTCCAGCAGCAGGTCCACCATCCCGTCGAGCAGTTCCGGGAGCGGGGTGGGGCGGTAGCCGCAGTGCCACATCATGATTTGCTGGAAGAACATGGCGCGGATCACGCCACCGAGGTGGAGAGGGTCCAGGCCAGCCCGGATCTCGCCGGCGGCCTGGGCCTGGCGCACCTGCTCGGCGAGCAGGTTGGTCAGCGCGGTCACCGGGTTGATGTCCCGGTGGCGCATTCCGGCCGCGAAGAGCCGGTGTGTCAGGGCGGGATCGGACAGCGGATCTTCGGCCACCAGACGCAGCGCCAGTTTGATGCGTGCGACGGGGCTGGCTGGAGCGCCTCGCTCGGGCAATAATGCCTCCTCCAGTTGCCGCAGTCGCTGCTCGGCCAGGGCGGGCAGAATCGACTCTTTGGTCTCGAAGTAGTTGAAGAAGGTGCCCTTGGCGACGTCGGCCGTTTCGGCGATGTCCTCGACGGTGGTGGCGTTGTATCCGCGCTCGCGGAACAGCCGCAGCGCGGCTTCTAGCAGCCGCTGGCGGGTCTCCCGTTTCTTGCGCTCGCGCCGTGAAAGGTTTCTGTCCATTGTTGTGTTGATGACCGTAGGATAAAAATGACCCTGGTCACATTGTACACGATGTGGGGGAGATTGTCAATTTGAAGAGCCGTGTAAGGCTAGTGTCTCACGTTTGGTTCTGAATTGGCGGTGGGACAGTGGACGGCTTGGCCTGGTTGTGATACAATGAAAATACAGCCCCCTGGGCAAAAAAGGATGATGACACATGGAAACTAGATCAGGCTCAGGTACAAGTCGAATGAACTACTACAGATTGCGTCAAATCACACTTGTGATACTGGTTGTGTTGATCTTACTTGTGACGGCGTGTACACCACCCGCCACCCCAGTTTCGTGCACTGCCGTGCCGGCGCCCGTACTGCACGCTGGTTGGACCTCGTACACTAACGCCAACTACGTGCTCGACTTAGCCTTCGACCACGACGGTAACCTGTGGACCGTAGGAAGCGGCGGAGCCGTAAGGTGGGATCTGACGGACAACACCTATACCAGGTACACTGTGGAGAATGGCCTGGCCGGCAACTTTGTCACGTCCATCGCCGTAGCGCCCGACGGCGCGCTCTGGTTCGGCGTTTTCTGGGGTAGTGGCGTCTCCCGTTTCGACGGTGAGACCTGGACCACCTACACCGGGGATGACGGCCTGGCGGACGACGACGTTTGGGCCATCGCCGTGGCTCCCGACGGCGTGCTCTGGTTCGGCAGTCGGAGTAGCGGTATCTCCCGCTTCGATGGCCAGACCTGGGCCACTTACACGACCGACGACGGCCTGGCAGACAACGACATTCGGTCCATCGGTGTGGGTCTCGACGGAGCGCTCTGGGTCGGTACCTCCGGCAGTGGCGTCTCCCGCTTCGACGGCGAGACCTGGGCCACCTACACCGAGGATGACGGCCTGGCAGACGACGATGTCGAGGCCATTGCCGTGGCCCCCGATGGCGCGCTCTGGTTTGGCACTTATGGTGGCGTCTCCCGCTTCGACGGCGAGACTTGGACCACTTATACCGAAGATGATGGCCTGGCAGATAACAGTGTCTCATCCATCGGTGTGGCTCCCGACGGCGCGCTCTGGTTCAGCACCTATAGAGGCGGCCTCTCTCACTTCAACGGTCAGACCTGGACCACCTATACCGAAGATGACGGCCTGGCGTGCAATTGCGCTGCCTCCATCAGTGTGGCCCCCGACGGCGCACTTTGGGTCGGCACCTGCTGGGGCTATGGTATCTCCCGCTACGACGGCGAGACCTGGACCACCTACGCCACCGACGACAGCCTGACGAACGGCCACGTCAGAGCCATCGGTGTGGCTCCCGACGGCGCGCTCTGGATCGGCTTCGTCCGTATCGGCCTTCATGAGAGCGGCCTCTTCCGCTTCGACGGGGAGACCTGGACTACCTACACCGAGGACGATGGCCTGGCGGACGACGAGGTCGAGGCCATCAGTGTGGCCCCCGACGGTGCGCTCTGGTTCGGCACCCCTGGCAGCGGCGTCTCCCGCTTCAACGGCCAGACCTGGACCACCTACACCACTGGCGATGGACTGGCGGACAACTGTGTCAATGCCATCGGTGTGGCCCCCGACGGTGTGCTCTGGTTCGGCACTATGTTCGGCGTCTCCTGCTTCGACGGGGCGACCTGGACTACCTATGGCGAAGATGATGGTCTGGCGAGCAGAGGGGTCTTGTCCATCGCTGCGGCCTCCGATGGCGTGCTCTGGTTCGGCACCATAGATGGTGGCGTCTCTCGTTTCGACGGCGAGACCTGGACCGCCTACACCGAGGATGACGGCCTGGCTGGCGATAGCGTCCAGGCCATCGCTGTGGCCCCTGACGGCACAGTCTGGTGCGGCACACGTCACGGCGTCTCCCGATTCGACGGTCAGACCTGGACCACCTACACCACCGACGATGGACTGGCGGGCAATTTCGTCGAGGCCATCGCTGTGGCCCCTGACGGCATAGTCTGGATCGGCACCCTGTCCGGTGTCTCCCGCTTCGACGGCCACACCTGGACCACCTACACCACCGACGATGGCCTGGCGGGTAACAGCGTCGAGGCCATCGCCGTGGCCCCCGATGGCGCGCTCTGGTTCGGCACAGATGGCGGCGTCTCCCGTTACTTGCCGCCAGATTGACTTTGCAGGAACTTGGCGTGTGGCAGCAGAAAGAACTACCGAGAAGAAAGCAGATGATCAAGAAAGAGGGAACTTTGTCCAGGGGAGTATCCCGATGCGCAAGTCAAGAAGTAGTACCTGACGAACTGGGGGGAGAAACTCTGTCAGGGAGGACAAATATGGTAACGATGAAGCGATGGGTTGTCATAACTGCGTTGCCATTTCTCCTGGTCGCCTGCAGTGAGCCACGTTCGCTTCGCCTGCCTCGGGGAACTCGCTGCGAAAGTATCGCCTGGGCCCCCGATGGCTCTGCCCTGGTGGTCACCTACGAGACGGAAGCCGGCGCCGGCGTGGAGTGGCGCGACATGCCCGGAGAAAAGGTACGTTGGGAGGCGAATGACCTGCATGACCTTTCCTTCACGCCGCCGGCTATCTCCCCGGATGGGAACCTCGTAGCGGCGGCTGGCTTCCAGCAGATCTATCTTTTCTCCGCCGACGGCAAAGCCCAAGGGGAGTTCCCCAACGAACGCTATATTGTGAGTATGGCCTGGCGGTCTGATGATACATTGCTTTTGTTGACCGCCACTTATCCAGAGAAGGCCCTCTATCTGGAGCATTGGAAGCAGGATGGTACGCTTGTAGCGCCTTCCCTCTACCTGGGGGAGACCGAATTATTGAATGAATGGCGGCCCTTCACTCCCGACGGTCGCTTCCTGGCTTACCCTCTGAGTTACGACACGCTGACGGTTCGCGACCTGGAGACCGAACGCTTATGGGAGTGGGACTTACGGGATGCTTTGGACCTGGGTAAACAGGAGATGCATCGCCGGAAGATCTGGACGGTGGCCTGGCACCCTGAAGGGCGGGAGGTGGCTCTGGGACTACATTCGCAGGAGGTGGGCCTACCCCTGGTAATGTGGGTGGACGCCACGACCGGGGAGGTGCTGAACGAACTTTTCCCGGCCCAAAACGACGATGATTCCGCCGGACCCCTGACGTACAGCCCCGATGGACGTTTTCTGGCGGCGCAAATCGTCCTCAGGAGCACCACTGAATCGGACGTGCGCTGGCTCCTGGCCCTGTATGACCTGACCACGGCCGGAGAGCCCCGTATCCTCTGCGAAGGTCAGGATGATTGCTGTGCTGATTCCCCTGCCTTCTCCCCCGATGGGACGACGCTGGCGACGGTGTGTGAGCAACGGGTGGCGTTCTGGGAGGTGGAACCGTGATTTATCCTTTGGCAGAGCACTACAACGGACAAAGAAAAAAACGGAAAGAGGCAACCTGACATTGGGGCACACACCAATTTCTGACACGCAAAATGGCACTGTGCAGTCGAAATGTGATCCGGCGTTTACACGGCACACCCGCCATACCTGTTTCTCTTTCCGTTCCTTTCTAAATCCGTTGTTGTGTTGTGGCTGTGCCTCAAAGTCTACTGCAGACTTGCTCACTTGCAAAAGGAGAGCCAAAGATGAAATGGAGATGGCTGAGCACCCTCGTGCTTGTGCTCGTGCTGGTGGCCGCTGCCTGTGGCGCGCCGGCTACCCCGCAGTCTAGCCCCACCCCGCCGCCGACACTGACGGCTACGCCTGTCCCGCCGACACTGACACCATCTCCTTCTCCGTCCCCGTCGCCCACCCCCACTCCCACGCCCTCATCCCCCTTCCGCCCCGCTTCCTGGCCGGCGGCGGAGGCGCGCCACCTCTGGATCGCCCCCGACGGTCGTCTGTGGCTGACCACCGATGCCGGCATCTTCACCCACGCCGGCGACGGGTGGGACCGCCTCTACGACGGGCCGGCCGAGGGCATCCTGGGTGCCGACGCCGCCGGGCGCGTGTGGGCGCTCCTGGAGGACGAGGGGGCCATCGCCGCCTACAGCGGCATGGCCTGGACTATCTACGGCCCCGACCAGGGCTGGACCGCTCCTGCCTACGCCGAGTATCTCGGCCCAGGCTTCGGCGACGGCCTGGTCACTGACCCTCAGGGGCGGGTGTGGCTGGCCACCGGCCGGGACGACCTGCGGTGCTTCGACCCCCAGACGCAGACGTGGACCGCATTCTGTGCCACCGACATCGGCTTCGAACCGCCGGAGGAGGAGGGCTACCAGGGCCACTTCCTCACCGACGTGGCGCTCGACAACGCGGGCAACGTCTGGGTGAGCGACTGCATCGGGCAGGGCGAGTCACTGCTGGGACAAGGAGTGCGCCGGTTCGACGGCGAACGCTGGAACGGATTCGCTGAGACAGCCGGCGAGTGCGTCTACGACATTGAGGTGGACGAGACCGGCCGGGTGTGGGTGGGCGGATTCGACGAACTGATTCAGTACGACCAGGCCACTGGTTCCTGGTCGCGCATCCCGCTGCCCCCCTGGGAGCGGCGCCAACTGGTTACGAGCATCGCTTTGGACGCAGTGGGTAACCCCTGGGTCGAGATTCTGCGCTTCGGCGGGGCCAGTCCGTTCGGCGCAGTGGCCCGCTACCACCTGGAAAACAGCGCGTGGATCGTCGACTACGACCCCGGTGGGGAGTGGTTCAGCAGCCTGGCATTCGGCACAGACGGTGTGGCCTGGCTGTGCACAGAGGGAACCGTCTACCGGCTGGCTGGCGGGGAGACGGAGGAGGCGGGTCCCGTCGCCACCTCCTACTGTCAGATCGAGGTGGATGGCGCCGGCCGCGTGTGGGTGGCCGGCAATGCCGATCTGTGGTGGCTCGAACCGTAGAAGTAGCCTGGAATCCGCTGTGCTCGGCCTGGAGGAGCAGTTGGAGTGACACTATGAAGAGACACATTGTTATCGTAGGATTGCTGGCTTGGTTGCTCGTCGCCTGCAGTCGGACCGGCCCCACCGTGCCCGCACCATCGCCGACCGGCATCCCTGCACCTACCTTGCGACCGACGCCGCTGACGCCGACTGTGAAGCCCGTCCAGTCCCCCACGCCGTCCTTGCCCGTTGTCTCCACGTTGGTTTCCTACCCACCACTTCCCCCCCTTCCCACCATTGTCCCCCAGCCCACCGCCGTCCCCACCCCCTTTCCCGATGAGCAAGAAATCGTGGAGACCGTCCTGGGGACTGGAACAGGCGAACACTGGGCCGCCAACATCGTCAGCGGCAGTTTCACCGCCCCCGGCGCCGACGAACGGCTGGCGCTCGCCGGCAACGCCGGCGAACGCGACGAGATGCGCTGGGTGGTGATCGGGCAGACGGGAGACGGCTGGCGGCTGCGCGGCGTCTCCGAGGTGCTCGGAATGGGCTTCGATGCCCCTCCCTATTATTACGTCCCTCCCGACCTGCTCGACTTCGACGGGGACGGCCAGCAGGAAGTACTCAGCCACTACTTCAGAATGTTGCGGGGCTGGACCACAGCCGCCGATACGCTCTATCGCTGGGACGGTCAATCGCTGGCCCGCGTCTGGGGTGTGCCGACCATAATGGACAATCGGATGGCGGACAACCAGGACATTCCACAGCCATACCGGGAGAATTATCAGGCGGCGTGGGAGTGGGCGGACCTGGATGGCAACGCTCCAGACGAAATCCTGCTGCACGAGGAGGCAGCCTTCTACCTGCCCGGCGAGGAGGGGTACGTCAAAGACGACGCGCCGAGCATAAGTGAGGAAAGCGGGGAGCGGGCTTTCCGCTGGGACGGGGAGGCCTTCCGGCCCTACGCGCCCGGCGGCCCGGCCGGTACATTCGCCTACATCGCCGGAGATACCCTCTGGCTGTGGCAGAACCACGCCGCCCGTCCCCTGGGTATGAAAGGGGTCAGAGAATTCTTATGGTCCCCAGACGGCCGGCGCATCGCCTGGTGGGCCGAAACGTCCATTGAGGGCACCTTCCGTGTCATCCTGGGGGTCTACGACTTGCCGGCGGGCGACAGGTGGGAATTCCCCCTGGATGGCGCTCCCTCGACGTTGCACTGGGCACCCGATGGCTGCCCTTCGACAGGCTCAGGACATCGCCTGGCCTATGCTGTTCCCCCAAATTACCCCCACGCTCTCCTCGATCCCGAAACCGGCCAACAGGAACCGCTTCCTATCGGCTTCTCGGACACATGGTCGCCCGAGGGAGACCTTATGGCCTACGAGCGCAGCGGGGGCGTGTACGTCTACGCTCCCACGACCGGCCGGGAGCGGTTATTGGTCAGATCGCCGGAGGGAGCAGGGCGGATCACCCCGAGGCCTTTCGACCCGGTGTGGTCGCCCCGGGGCGACTGGATCGCCTGCTCCCTGGAGACCATCACCAACACCTGGGTAGGGCTGGTCTACCCGGGTGCGCCGGAGCCTGTCGGCGCATCTGACCTGCTGGACACTTTCTCTGGATGGGAAGCCCCGGCGCTTCAGTTCGCCTGGTCTCCCGAAGGCTCCCACCTGGCGGTTCTGACCAGCGACCCGCGCTTTGCCCAGCGGCCAACGACCCTGTACCTGGCCGAAGTGCCCTCCAGTGGGGACGAGCCCGTAGGCCGCCCCAGGTGGCAGGAGGTGCTGCGACTGGAGACGGTGACCAGGACCGTCGGGCTGACCTGGTCGCCGGGCGGGGAGCGGGTGGCTGTCGCTGTGGGGAACGAGGTCTGGGAAGCGACGACTGCGGGGGAAACGACGTTCCGGTATCACTTCGCGGTGCCGGAACTGGAGTGGACGGTGTTGGAGTGGGCCCCGGACGGGGGCGGGTTCCTGGTTGGGCTGACGGGCGCAGGTGTGGGCTACGAAAACCATCTCTACTGGTTCCCGGCCGATGGGGACGAGCCCGAACTGCTTCTCGCCGGCCCTGTCGCCGCCCACTGGGCCCCCCGCACTGTGGGGGCGCAGGCGATGGTGCTGGTCGAGCACACAGACGCCGGGCCTCTTCTTCACTTCGTCGGCGGGGATGGCTCTGACGTCGTCGTACCAGCAGAGGAGGCAGCCCGCTATACATCGTTCCAGGTCGGTGGCGAGCGCGTCTACTACGGTGCTCGTTACGCGGACCGGAACGGCGTCGTCTCTCTTCCAGATATCTCTGATGGGTGCCGCCCGCCGCTGGTGAATCCCGATGGAAGCCGTATGGCCTGGTTGTGCGGCGAGTCGCCGGACATGAACGCGTTGATTGACGGAACGGCAGAACTTCACTATCGAGTGCTGATCACCGACGGCGACGGAAGCGGTCCCCGCGAAGTGTGGGAGCACGTCGAGACCGGCCCGGTCTACCGCTCTCTCCACCTGGTGAGTTGGCGGGCGGATGGAACGGTCATCTATCTGGCGCAACCAGAATATGGAATGGTCTGGGCTCTCTTCGACTACAACCCCGGCATGCTCGCGCTCGATGTGGATACGGGTCAGGTGGCGCAGGTGGGCGACTTGGAGAATCTCCACGACGCACTGGTAAGCCCCGATGGTGTCTGGCTTGCCCAGGCCAAGATTGCGGCCTGGTCAGGTGAGAGCGTCACCATCACCCTTCGCTCCTTGATTGACGGGACAGAGCGGGTCATCCCCGGCGCGGAGGGGGCCTGGCTGGCCGGCGATTTCTCGTTCTCCCCGGATGGCGACTGGCTGGCCTGGCGGGAGTGGGTGCCAATGCCAGGTTCCCAGGTCTTTCTGATCCGCGCTCTGCGCCTGCCCGCAGGCGAGCCGGTCACGGTGTACGAGGAGGTGTTGACCGAGGGAGCGGGCATTTCAGCGCCATCCATAGTTGGGGGCTGGCTGGGGAAGGACGACCTGGTTCTGGTGCAGGAGGGCGGCAAGGGACCCAGCACCGTCGTCACGCTGCCCTCCGCTGGGCCTGGTTCCCTGTTCTCTCCCTTCGCTTTCCTGGGAGTGTGTGGTGAGTCTGTAGTGACCCCCTAGAATTGGGCGACTACGAGTATCCGTTCAGGGTGCAGATCAGAAACCGGGTTTTTGGCGCTCCACAAGCGGAGTAGTTATTGCTTACAGGTGCTTTCCCGTTGCCAAGGATGTCTCCCTGTACGAAAAACCCGGTTTCTTGGCCCACACTTGAACGCTTACGAATCAGGACAGTGCGCTCACAGCCGCCTGTATTTCGTGCTGGACGTAGGGGCCTATTCCGCTCTGTAAGACGTCCAGGAGCGCCTTTCGGGCCGCCTGTCCACCGATGCGTCCCAATGCCCACGCTGCATGCCCCTGGATCAGCGGTTCTGTGTCCGTGAGGGCCCTTATCAGCGCCGGTACTGCTCGTTCGTCCCCCCAGTTCCCCAGTGCCACCGCCGCGTTACGCAACAGTCCCCGCCGCCCGATACGGAAGATAGCACTGCCTTCGTACCGCCGGCGGAATGTCTCCTCGTTCATGTAGATCAAATCTGACAACACTGGCGCAGCACGGTCCGGCTCTTCGGCCTGAAATGACCGCTCCCGCGTGGGCCTGGCGAACCGTTGCCAGGGGCAAACAGCCTGGCATACGTCGCACCCGAAGATCCAGTTGCCCATCAGTGGCCGTAGTTCATGCGGAATAGGCCCCTTCAGTTCGATGGTCAAGTAGGAAATACACCGTCGGGCGTCCAGCACGTATGGAGCGACCAGTGCGCCCGTTGGGCAGGCATCCAGGCATCGCTTGCAGGTGCCACAACTCACGTTCACATTCGTCAGTGTGGGATCTAGTGCAATATCAACCAGAATCTCCCCCAGAAACAACCACGAACCCATCTTTGGATGGATCAGGCACGTGTTCTTGCCGACAAAGCCCATGCCTGCCTCGGCCGCGTAGGCACGCTCCAGTATCGGCCCGGTGTCCACGTAAGCGCGGTGAGCGACCTCGCACCCTGCCTCGGCGCCGATGAAGGCCGCCAATTCCTCCAGACGGGGCGTCATCAGGTCGTGGTAGTCCAGGCCCCAGGCATAGTTGGAGATTAACCCGCGGGAGGGGTCGTGTCTGAGACTGGTGGGCAGAGCGCCAGGATAGTAGTTCAAACCCACAAGGATTATAGAGCGCACTCCTGGCAGGATCCTGGCCGGGTCTTCCCGCCGTTCGACTCGGTCTGGCCGGGCCAGGTAGCCCATCTCGCCGTGGTAACCCCGCGCCAGCCAGTTAGCGTAGAAGGGGAGGTGACCGCTGGGGGCCGGGTGGGTCACGCCCACCAGGTCGAAGCTCATCCGCCGCGCCTGTTCTGTGATCTGCTCGGTCAATCCCATCGTCGGGCCAGTATAGCGCAGCGTTGGGTCCCTGTCAATTGGATTGTCTATACCAAACGCACGCTAAAATTTCCACCATTGCTCGGCCTGGATTGTCAAATCCAGGCCATTGGCGGCAATTTAGTGTCAATTTCAGGCGTAAAGCCGCCGGATTTGGCAATCCGGCTGGAGCGAAATGGAAGATTCAGCGTGCGGTTAGTATATCCCGCCAGGAGGCCAGTTTTTGGCTTGGCGCAGTTGCGCTTGTGCCATTCTTGCTCTATACTTGGGACAGAGAGGTTTGTAGTGTCCGCTCGTGGCGGGGGCACTCCGTCACCTTCCTGGACGGGGACTGTCGTCCCCTCAGAGCAAACGATTGTACGAGGTGGATTATGAAGTTGACACGCTCGCAACTCATCATGGTCATTGTGTTGGGTGCGCTGGCGATCGGGGTCTTCGGCTGCCTGGTGGGCATTATCGTGCGGAACTCGCGGCAGATTTCGCAGGTGATCGCGCCTGCGGCTCCCGCGTCGCCGCCGCCGGTTCGGACCGAGCAGCCAACGGTTCCCCCGACCCCTACCGCCTCTCCCGTTCCCACCCCCACTTCCACCCCTACCCCTATCGTGCCCCAGACCCGCTACGATCTCCAGGTGGCGGGTGACCCGGAGAACCCGGCGCTGCGCGTGCAGCGGGGGTATGCGTACATGACGCTGGGCGCGTACGACCAGGCGATAGAAGACTTCGACACCGCCATTGGCCTGGACGGGAGACTGGCCGAGGCCCACGTGGGGCGTGGCGAGGCGGCCTTTCATCTCAAGGAGTGGAGCGCGGCACTGAAGGACTTCGAGCGGGCGCTGGCGCTGAATCCGGACCTGGCCAGCGCTCACGCCTGGCGCGGCTACCTGCTCTCCGAACGGGGCAAGTATGGGCTGGCGCTTGCGGCGCTGCGCCAGGCGGTCGCGCTCAATGATACTGATCCGTGGAAGCGCGTCCTGCTGGCCCAGGCGCTGCTGCGCTCCGGGAATCCCGAAGAGGCGCAGATAGAATACACGACGGTGCTGTCGCTGGAGGTGCGCTCCGTCGAGGCGCACGTGGGACGGGCGCTGGCCCAGGCGGAGCAGCGCGACTTCGACGCAGCGCAGGCGGACCTCGATGTCGCGCAGAGCATCGCGCCTTATGACCCGGTGGCGCTGAACGGGCAGGCCTGGTTCTACGCCTGGTACCGGCGCGGCCACCTGGCCGAGGCGGAGCAATTGGCGCAGCGGGCGGTCGCCGGTGCGCGGGACGACCTGGAGCGGGCGCGCTATCTGGACACGCTCGGCTGGGTCTACTACAAGCAGGAGCGGTACGAGGAGGCGCTGGCGGTGCTGGAGGAGGCGACCGTGTTGGCGACGATTGAGGGAGAGGTGGTGTACGGGGAGATTGTGGAGCACCTGGAGGAGGTGCAGGAGGCGCGGTAGGGAGTGTGTGGGGGTGTGGGTGTGTGGGGGTGTGGGAGTGTGGGAGTGGGG
>CAYLPU010000086.1:0-21524 GCA_964385635.1 uncultured Anaerolineales bacterium | reverse complement strand
TGCCTAATCGGAGTACCCCCATATGTGGCCTTTCCACGCGAAATCCCAAAGAGCCTGCCTTCTTTGCCCGTGCCGGGTTTACCGCGTCAGGAAGTCTGTTAGCGCACGTTCAACCTCGGCAACAACCTGATCGTACTGCGCAAGAACGGACACCTGGCGACGCAGCGACGCTTCCCAAGACCGTGCCCAAGCATCTCGGTTCTCAGGTGTGAGGAAGTCGGCCACGCTGCTGAAGGTGAAACCTTTGTAGCGGGCTTTCTCCGCCAGCACGTGCCTGGCCCGCTCCCAATCGAGCGCACCGGCGTAACGGGTGAACAGTTGCCACACATCGTACAGGTCGCGGGCGCGCGCCCGACGAAGCATAGCCCGTAGTTTCTCCGCCAGCATCTCGTCCAGCGCATAGACCGGCACACTCAGGTCCAAACTGTCGGCATCGCTGTAGGGATGATGCACCGGCCGGTGCTCTGGGGGCAACACCAGCGTCTCGTAGATCGTGAGGTCCAACTTGACGCGCGGCTGGTCGCCTCCCAGGCGGCCGAGTGGCCCCGTGTACTCGATACGTCCCTGATGGGCTTCCTCGCCAGGCACGTCGCGCAGCGTGCGAAAGTCCACCGACACCAGTCGAAGCCCGGTTTCCTCCGTGATAGTCCGGCAGGCGGCCTCGATTTCGGAGCTCAGTTCCTGGGGTGGCGGTGACGCACTGAGAGTGAAATCCAGGTCGGCGGAGAAGCGGTGGTCAGGGAAGTAGCATTTGCGCAGCGCCGTTCCCCCTTTGAAAACCAACATCTCTGCCAATATCGGTCGCCGGTAAAGTCCCGCCAGTACCCACGAGAGCACGTAGTCCCGTTCGACCATGGTGGGGTCTGCATTCCAGGCCCCGGCGAGCCGGCGCAGTTCGGCCTCCGAGATCATCAGTGCACCAACCAATCGGTGAGGTCGGCCGGCGTGCGGTTCAGGCGCAACTGCCAGCGGCTGTTATAAAGGCCGTGGTCGCCGGCCAGCGAGTCCAGCCGGCTGTACCCGGTTGACAGCCCATCCTGCCAGTGCTCGATTTCGGCGCCGACCGGGAGATCAAGCAGTTCCGCCAGGTAGCCCAATCGCTTGAAGATGGCGCGGTTCTGCATACGCCCGGCAACCTCTGTCAGTAACGGGGGTGAGATATCTCCCCTGGTCAGGCTCTCGTACAACCCCTTGGCCGCTTCGACGATCCCGCCGCAGTGCTCAGGGTGATCCAGGCAGTCTATGACCGCCTTGGCCCGGTTGGTGATGGTGATCTCCTGCCCCTCGATCCAGATGCGGTGATGCCCAAAGAACTTGTGTGGCGCAAGCGTCACGAAGCGGTACGTAAGTCCTAACTCCTCGATGGACAGCGTAGCGGAGGCGCGTCCGGCGGTGGTGGTCACAAAGATAGCCCCGGGAATCTGCTCGGTGTAGCCATAGTGGTGGAGCGCTGTCCAGTAGGCGATGGCGTAGGGCGTCGCCAGGTAGGGGACAATGCGGAAGGGATGAGCGCTGTAGGTCCCTTCGACGCCTGCCTCAAATGGCAGGATCAGGTAAAGACCACGCCTGAGGCGCAGTACCCACCGCTTGTCGCTCAAGCGCGCCAGCATCTTGTTGATGCGGTGACGCTGTCCCCCGACGGCTGCCTGGGCGTCGGCGGTGGTGAAGACCTGTTTGTCCTGGGAGGCCAGGGTGAGGAGCAAGCGCGCCTCGGCGTCCCCCAGCGTCCTTATATCGCGCCTATGCATAATACCCCTTTCAGGGTATTATTATAAGAGTAGATGTAATTCTGTCAAATCTGCGGGTATCCCTCCAGATCGAAGGGCGTCATCAATGTCCGCGTCATCTTGACTGCCGTCGTCTGCTGGTTCTGCTGCAGGAGCAGGCAGCCCTCATCGTTGTGCCAGCGTTGTTGTTGCCGGAGGTGGCCATCGCCACTGGTCAGGGCTGGCAAGACGCTGGCCTGGCCGTGAGTTCACCACCGCTCTGAACAGACAGGTTTTCAGTGCAAAGTTTGCACAAACTTCCGGTGCAAAGCTTGCACTGATGTGGTGGGAGGCGGCGGGGACACGCAGTCAGTTAGCGCGCTCTTGCCCTTCCCCGCCATCGTACGTATAATTGCAACAGTACTGATCGGCGTCTGTCTGGCAGCCCTGGTGCGGAACGGCGGGTTGAGGATAAGCGCGATAGAGAGGAGGTTCAGGAGTGGCGAACATCGAAGTGCGAAAAACAGACCACGGTGATACGTACGAGTTACAAGTGATCGTGAAGGAGGGGCGGGGCGAGAGCCGCCATCGTGTGACCCTTCGCAAGGCCGACTACGAACGGCTGTCTGGGGGCAAGGTCAGCCCCGAGGCGCTGGTGACCGAGTCGTTTCGCTTCCTCTTGGAACGTGAGCCCAAGGAATCAATCCTGCGCTCTTTCGACCTCACCGTCATCGGCCGGTACTTCCCGGAGTACGAGCGCGAGATCGCCAGGCGGTTGTGACCAGGGGGCCGGCGCACCCCGGCGTGGCTCGACAGGCTCACCATGACATGGTTCAACAGGACCTTCCTGGGCCCTTCGGCTACGTTCAGGATAAACTCCGCCGAAAGGCTCACCACGGCGTCGCGCTACACCACTCGTGGGAAGGAGATGGTCTATTGGTGGCGGCCCGCCGCTTTGCCACCAGCATCAGGAGAAGGCACAACGACCCAAACCGACCGTCGCTTCCGGGCGTTGAAGGACGAGTTTCGCCGGCGGCTGGGCGCGTGGGGCGCGTGACGAGGCGCGGCGGGAGATGAGACATTGCCTATGCCCGGGACACCGACAACGTGGTGCGGGGGGATGCGGGCCTCAGGCGGCCCACGAGAGAACGGCGTCAGCCGGGTGGAGGTGTCGTAGTCTGCTGGCTCGTACAAGTTGACGACTGGCGCTGCTCAAACCCCCCAGTCTGGAGCAACTGACGCAGGTAGTGGCCCGAGTGCTGAAAGAGGGCTAGCCCTGGTACGGCAAGACGCCTGCAATTCGACGCCAGATACAGATGGATGGATACCCTAGCGACGTCGCGTGGCGGCTATTGGGTGGATCACTCTTTTGCGAGGCCCCAGGAAACGAAGATCGTCAGGCTACACAAGATGCACCGGCCTGACGATCTAGAGTATACCTAGGTAGCGGGGCCAGGATTCGAACCTGGGACCTCCGGGTTATGAGCTACAATCCTATTTCGTTCACTCTAGCTCGCCGGGCCACCTGGTTAGGGTAGCCTGACGATATTCGATTCTCAAGAGCCTGGTGTGATTAGACGGCTCGATTAATGTGCCATTTTCTACTTGGATTATATCGGTTTTGCGCTAACCAGCAAGCGCGAACGGCGGATGCAGATCCTGGCTGAATCTCGTTGCGGCCGATTTTGGACCGGATGTATTATTCGGCCATGACAGGTAACGGTGGAGGACGAGCAACTTGCTCACATCTTGCCGGTGATGTGGGAGCACGTCAACTTGCTAGGACGCTACGAGTTCGATGCGACTGATTCATCCATTCAGATGAACCTCTCTGCTCTCCCCCTGCGCTCCATGGACGAGATCATGGAGCAGCTTGGACTGGGGATATGAGAAAGGCAGGAACAGCGCCATTTATGTCAATTGCCTTGCCGTTTTGTCCCAAATACGCTCGGTACCCCCACCCGTCCTTTTCCAAGATGACTAGCTCCATCCGACCGTTATCGTAGTTTTGTCCAGATTAGTGTCGCTACCCCATCCAGTTCGACGGGGTGGGGCGTGTTTAGGAGCGCCGGAGCGCTACCACACCCGGTTTTCCTGTGTTGGATGGTGTCTGAGTCGTTCTCCAGAGTGTGAATGATTTATCCGCATTCTGCTGGGACAGTACCCACAATACCAAGCATGTGTTTGACAAGACTGTTTATTCGTGGTATAATATACAAGGTTGTATAATACTAAGGAGGCAAAATTGTCCACCCGACTGGTTATCCTGGGATTTCTACGCGGGCGGCCGCAATACGGCTACGAGATCAAGCAGATGATCGAGCACGTGATGGGCGATTGGACCAACATCGCTTTCGGCTCCATCTATTTCGCGCTAAAGAAGCTGGCCGAGGAGGAATTCGTCGAGAAGGTCGGCACCGAACAGGAAGGCGGGCGTCCCTCGCGCACCGTCTACCAGATCACGGATGCCGGGCGGGACGAGTTTATGCACCTGCTGCGGAAGGTGTGGGATAACGTGGAGCGGCAGACGTTTGACTTTGACATCGGCCTCAGTTTTATGGGCGCGTTGCCCATTGAGGAGGTAGCGGGCTACCTGCGGAAACGGGTGACCCATCTGGAGCACATTTTGCACTATCTCGATGCGCATCAGGCGGAGGAGCTGGCGGACGAACATGTCCCCAATCGCTTGGTGTCGGCGGTGTTTGATCACCACCGGCTTCACCTACAAGCCGAGCTGGATTGGACGCGGGGGCTGCTGCAGAGTGTGGAGCAGGGGGTGTATGATGCCGAGATAGCGTGGATGCAGGGGATGTTTGAGCAGCCGGGAGACAGAACTGATTGAGCTCTCTCTTTTTTGATCAGAATAAAAGCTTGTATATTCTACGTTATATAATCACAAGGAGGTACAAAATGGAACGTATACCAGAAAGTGAAGCGATTGCCGAACCGGTGGACGCCCGCCGGTTCAACGAGGTGATGAGCAGCAACCGGTTCAGACAGGCGGATTACCGGCGGCTGGCCTGCCGGGCGGTGGAACTGGGCACTCCGCCGGGAGGAAAGGTGCTTGACATGGGCACTGGTTCGGGCTTTGTGGCTATCGAGGTGGCCAAGTTGCTGGAGGGAACCGGGTGTCGGGTCGTGGGAATGGATCTTTCCGGGGCGATGCTGGCGCTGGCGGCCGAGAATGCAACCAAGGCCGGGCTGAACGGCATACTATCCTGGCGCGAAGGCGACGTCAAGGCGATGCCCTTCGCCGACAGCGAGTTCGACTTGATCGTCTCGAATGACTCGCTGCATCACTGGGACGACCCGCTGCCGGTGTTTGACGAGATCGCGCGGGTGCTCAAGGATGACGGGCACTGTATCATCCACGATTCGAAGCGTTTGCAGCGCTGGTGGCCGTGGCTGTTCGTCAAGGCGGTCAGCCTGAGCATCCCCCGCGATTTCCGCGTCCACTGGTGGAACTCGATCAAGTCGTCCTACACGGTGGATGAGCTGCGGGCTATTCTGCAGCGCTCGCGGCTGACGGGCTGGCAAATCGAGGAAGATTTTATGGACTTGATGGTCGTGAGGGAGATGTAGATATGCCTAGACTGGTCAAGGGGGCCAAGTGGACGTTCGGTTGGGTGGTCGTCGGGCCGGAGCGCGTGATCGCCATCCCGCCGGAGGCGTGGGATGAGTACGCTTTCCCGGCAGGCGACGAGGCGATATTTACACCGGGGAGTCGCAAGTCGGGCGGGTTCAGTATCAGCACATCGGCGCTGATGACCGAGGCCAGCGGGAAGATGGGCGGCGCCGATCTGCGCGAACTGGGCCGGAGCCGGTTCGGCAATGGATGGGTGGTTGTGCCGCCGGAAGTGGAAGTAAAGCCCGGCGACCGGCTGCTGACGGTACGCGGCAGTTGCTACGGGCTGGGGTTCATCGCACGAGGGCCGATCTATGAAGAGGCGCTAAAGCACCCGGAACTGGAAGTGTTTGCCTGACTATTGGGGGAGTGATGGATATCAAACGGTTGTTCAATTATCCTGTCGAAACGACGGCACCGACACGCAAGCGAATGGTGGCGACCATGCTACTCGTCTGGCTGGCCTGGTTTTTCGTCAATCTTGGCGCGAATGGCCTGTTCTACGTGTCGCTGCACGGACGGCCCGGCGCGCGTCTGCCGGGGGAAATCCTCTACTACCTGGGCGTCTCCACAGTGGGCATCGTCGTGGCGCTGCATCTTTCCAAAAAGTGGAATCTGGAAATGCCGCTCTTGCCGGCAAAGCGCGGCCTGGGCTTTTGGATCGGTACGGTGGCGTTCCTCGCCCTGGCGGTCTTTCTAGGCGTGAATGCTATGGCGGATCAGGGGATGACGTTGGCCGACGTGGTGCAGCAGCCGCCGGTGTGGATCGTCGCTCCTGTTTTTGTGTTGGGGCCAACGATGCTGGCCTATACGCTGCTGTGGTATGGCTTTTACCTGCCCGGCATCCGGCAGCTTTTAGGCGGCTCGAAGGCCGCGACCGTTCTCGCCATCGTGCTGACCGCCGTGATCTATGGGGTATATCACCTGGCGAGCATCGACGAGCTGTTGACACTCCCGGCCATGCTGGAGGAGATTCTCATCACGACCTGTATCGGCGTCGCCTTTGGGATCTACGTGGTGCTTGCCCGCAGCTTGCTCGTGGCCTTTCTGGTCAACTGGCTGATCAACTGGTTCGTCTTTACGCCTGTGGAGACGTTTCACCCTTCTCCCGTCCTGTGGCCGCTGGGGTACACAATCTTGGCCGTCGTCTGGCTGGTTTATCGCTACCTGTGGGTCCAGGAAAAGCAGTAGCAGGCGAGTGGAGGAAAATGCAAATGCAAGGGCAGAGCGCGGGATATAGGATTGTCCGGGCGCTTGTTGGCATCGTGTTGCTCATTTTGATAGCCGGAATCTGGGCCTGCTTATGGGTTCCGCTGTCATAAACTTTTAGGAGGTCAATGTGGAGATTCTGATTATCGGAGCTATCTTTTTAGTCATCGCGCTGGTGGTGCGGCGCAAGGAGGCCTTCCGGTTTCGGTGGCAGCCCACGCAGCACACGTGGGTTGCCATAGGGGCAGGTTTACTGGCCTTTGTCTTTAGCGCGTCGCTGTTGTTGTTCGAACCCGGGTCACTCCCGGCGCAGCTCATCCACAACGGGTTGATCTACGTCGTATGTGGCGCTGCCATCCCCTGGGGCTACACGATCCTGGTGGAGCGAAAGACCCCGGCTGCCCTGGGGCTCAGGCGGGAGCGGTGGGTGCTGAGCCTGATCCTCAGTCTGGTTGTGGCCGGCCTTTTCCTGCCTATGCTTTTCTTCGAGGGCGATCTGGCCAGCGTAGGTTGGGGGAACGTAGCAAAGGCGTCTTTCGTGTTGACGGGCGCGGGTGGCCTCTTCGAGCTGTTCCTGTATTATGGCTTCATCCACCTGCGGCTGGAGAAGGCATTCGGTACGATCCCGGCGATCCTGTTGACCTCGGCGATCTACGTGCTGTGGCACGTGGGGACGCAGTTGCCGCTGGAGCCCGATCCGCTGTACGCGGTGTGGAAGCTCTTCTGGGTGGGGGTAATGTCGCAGTCGCTGTTCAGCATGACGCGCAATCTGCTGGTGATCTGGCCCCTCTTCCACGCCGTGGGCGTGATGCTCGATTTCGCGGTCAACCTCGACGCGGTGGAAGGTATCGTTCACGAGTTACCCTGGGCGGTCGGAGTAGTGGTCGCGATAACCGTTATCGCTGCGGGGTTGACCGCCGCGTCGACCAGGAATCGAGAACACGCAGGATTGTGAGATTCTGGCGTTGATTTGAAAGCCCGCCGCATTGCAGCGGTGGGCTTTTTTCTTGACAGGCCCTGTAATTAGTTGTATAATAAAACTGTTTGACACTACAACTAATTTAAAAGGGTGAGCTATGTCACTTTCGGATAAGGAGTATTTGCAGGTCAACCAGGCGCTGTTCAGCCTGGCGCACGCGTATGAGTCTCGCATGGCCGGGGAGGCAACGCGCAACACGCTGGGGTTGAGGCTATCCGATTGCTCGGTGCTGATGGTGTTGGGCCAGTTTGCGCCGCTCAACTCGCGCCGGCTGTCCGAGCTGATGGACGTCAACCCCGGCACCATCTCGGTGTACGTGCGGCGGTTGGTCGAGATGGGGCTGGTGCAAAAGGAGCAGGATGCACAGGATCGGCGCAACTGGTGGCTGACGTTGACCGAGGCGGGCCAGGCGGCCGCGCAGGGCGTCATCGGCGGGGCGGTGGAGTACACGCGCGATTTCCTCGCGGCGCTGGACGAGGACGAACGGCAGGCGCTGCATCGGCTCCTGCTAAAGGCCGCGCGCGGCCTGGGCTTCGACTGGCTGTAGGGAAAGGGCGATGGGACGCAAATTGGTCCTGGTCAACCCGGTCAACCCGGCGCGGACGGGGCTGACGGTCAACAGGAGCTCCCGCTTCCCGCCCCTGGGCCTGGGCATCGTCGCCGCGCTGACGCCCAAGCACTGGGACGTGGCGCTGCTGGACGAGAATTGGGAGCCTTTCACCTATCAGGAGGCTGATCTAGTGGGAATCACGGCCTTTACCGCCTCGGTCAACCGGGCCTACGAGATCGCCGCCGCCTACCGAGAGCGGGATGTGCCGGTGGTGATGGGCGGCATCCACGCCTCGATGTGCACCGAGGAGGCGCTGCGGTTCGTGGACGCCGTCGTGATCGGCGAGGCGGAGACGGTCTGGCCGCAGGTGGTGACCGACGTGGAGGCCGGGCGGCTGCGGCGGATCTACCGGGGCGAGTGGAGGGCCTTGGCGGGGACGCCGCGCCCGCGCCGCGATCTGTTCCATCCCGGCTATATGTTCGCCTCCGTGCAGACCTCGCGCGGTTGCCCAATGGACTGCGAGTTCTGCTCGGTGACGGCCTTCAACGGGCGGCGCTACCGCCGTCGCCCGCCGGAGGAGGTGCTGGACGAGTTGCAGACGATCCCGCAAAAGATGCTCTTCTTCGTGGACGATAACATCATCGGCTACGGCAGGGAATCGCGCGAGCAGGCGCTGGCGATTTTCCGCGGCATGGTCGAGCGCAAGCTGGACAAGTGGTGGTTCTGCCAGGCGTCGCTCAATTTTGCCGACGACGACGAGGTGCTGCACTGGGCGGGGCGCGCGGGGTGCAAGATGGTCTTTTTGGGACTGGAGGCGGAGGAGGTGGGCGCGCTGGCGGAAGTCAACAAGCGGCTCAATCTGCAGCGAGGTGTGGAGAGCTACGAGGGGGCGTTTCGTCGCATCCACCGAGCAGGGATAGCCGTCCTGGGGGCCTTTATCTTTGGTATGGACGGCGACACCCCGGAGAAGCTACGTCACCGCGCCGAGTACATGGTCCACAGCAGGATCGACGTGATGCAAAAGACCTTTCTGACGCCGCTGCCGGGGACGCGCTTGTTCGCTCAGTTGCGGGACGAGGATCGGCTGCTCTATACCAGCTTTCCCCAAGACTGGGAGCGCTACGATATGGGCGAGGCGGTCCATCGGCCGCGGGGTATGGCGCCAGAGGTGCTGGCGCAGGTGATGGGAGAATCCAGCCTGCGGATGTACGCCTGGCCCGTGCTGGCGCGCAAGGCGATGCGCACGCTGTGGGAGACGCGAAATCCGATGGCGGCCATGTTCGCCTGGCAGTCGAACGTCAACTATCGCAACGTATCCAGCGCCAAGTAGCGGGCCTTATCCTATCTTGCCTTTCTTTTCCAGAAGTGGGAAGATGATCTCTCCTATCAGTGTGTTGAGCGCGTGCATCAGGATGCAGGGGTAGATGCTGCCGGTCCTCCAGTATACGAACGATATGAGAAAGGTCCCTAGAAAGATGAGGAGCATAAAGCCCGGGCCGGATAGGCAGTGGATGCTCGTAAAGATAAGAGAGGTGAACAGGAAGGCAAGGAAAACGTTATCCAGGTTCTGGAAAAGGACCGTCTGGACGTAGCCCCGATAGATGATCTCCTCCAGGATTGGGATGCAGATCACGACGATGAGAAACATCGCGACGATGCTACGTTTTGAGTTCAGATAGTCGCTCGTCCGAGGGAACCAGTCCCTATCCTCGCGGCGCTGCCAGAACATGGACCATCCGAGGGCTTTCATGAGCCGCTGCACGACGGGATACAAAAGCCGCGAGCGTATCACGGAGGGGACAAAAATGAGGGGGGATAGGACGACAGCGTTCGTTAAAAGGGGAAAAAGGTGGCTGTCAGCGGAATATAATGGGAAGTGCCAGCCTCGTGAAAATGGGGTACACTGTACCCAGCCAAGAAGACACGACAGGAGGCTGGCCAATGCAGTGTACCATAGGATGGGCAAATCACCAACGACAGTGGGGTGCTGTCGCGCACACAATGGCGGTATTGGGGCTGGTAGCACTGACAGCAGTGGGCGTTTCTCTGGAGAGCAGCGGCGGGTGGGTGGCCTGTCCGCCGCTGTTGGTGGGGATAGGAAACGAGCAGCGTCGACGGCGGAGGCGGCGACACCGACACTACAGGTTCGCTTGGCGGGTAGGATGGGTCTGGCTGCGGCGGAGCTGGATGGTGACGGCAGTGCGCAGCGAAGCGCTGATGTTGCTGGTGTTTCTGACCGGCTGCCGGGAGTGGGAGTGGGTGTGCCTGTTGCCGTGGGCGGTGTGGCTGTGGAAGGGATGGGGAGCAGTCTGGCCAGGTCTGGGGAGACGGCCGTTGTACCGGGGAGTAGGGCGTCTGATGGAGGAGGTCGGTCGTCTGGCATTCGTAGGTCTGGGATTGATGTGGCTGGCCCAGCACATTTCCATCCTGGGAGAGCAGAGTAGGTGTGCGCTATCGGCGGGGAAACTGAGCCAGTGGGTCGAGGTAAGCGTGCCACATATCGAGGTAGAGCGGGACGAGGCGGGGACGTATCACGTGCGGATCAGTGGGGAGTTTGAGATACACGTAGATGGGAATGTAGAGATGTACGAGCGTATGCTGGTCATCTTTCTGGGACTGCTGGAGGTACCGGGGGAGAAGCGATGCAGTCGGCGCACGCGGGATGGACGGACGCCGTTCGTGCGCCAGGAGCAGATGGCAGAGTGGTTTGAGGTGCCGCAGCCACACATCAGTCTCTGGTTCAAGTATTGGTTGGAACGAGATTGGCGGCGGATGTTGAGCCAGAAATGGGGAGAGGTATTGACTGAGGAGGTGCGCCAGCGGGTCATCGACGGTTGGGCCGCCTTTCCGTGGTGGTCAGCCCAGCGCATGTGGGAGCACCTGCGGTCGCAGGGGAGTCGGATCACTTTGCCCCAAGTGAAGCAGATCGGGCGGGAGAGCGGGTGGACGCTCTTGCGGCAGCGGCTGAAGAAACAATACCAAATCAGTGCGGAATCCTTCCGGCCGCGAGACGAGTGGCTGGTGAAGCAGTTGTTGGAGCAGGTGCAGCGACTGGTGGAACGGCTGGAAGCATTGGGCGGGTTGACCGACGAGCAGCAGATAGCGTTAACAGACCTGGGAACGTTGTGTGATGCATTGCAGCTCCGACCGGCCCCGGCGCGTCGGGCCCTGCCCTGGGTACTGCAGGTGGAACGGCTGTTGTTGGGTCACTGGGAGTGGGTGGAGGATGAGACAGTGCGCTGCATCTACTGTGGCACGACGGATGTCTCGCGCAAGAGCCGCAAGCCACGTTGGAAGCGGTACGTGGATGAGAAGGGCGCAGAGCAAAAAGTAGCGGTCCATCGCTATTACTGCCACAACCTGGCGTGCAAGTACAAGACGTTCACCAACTTGCCGCCGCATCTGATCCCGTATTCGAAGTGGACACTGGACCATCACCTGGCAGCGCTGCAGACGTATGAGTGGTCGCACAGCGTGTACCGCTGCACCAGCCAGATGCTGGGGGTGAGCAAGATGACGGCCTACCGCTGGGTGAGTGGCTTCGGCTACCAGTTGCTGCCGGTGGCAGCCCTCTTTGGTGTCGTACGTTCCAGCGGCGTGGTGGGAATAGACGAGAAGTACGTGTTGGTGCCGAAGAACGACAAACCAGAGGGGGATATGAAGCGCTGGATGTACGTCTACTTGGCCGTGGACTGCTACACCTACGACCTGCTGCACATCGAGATCTATCCCTACAACACCAAACAGAGCGCCCGCGCCTTCCTCCTGGCGCTGCGAGCCAAAGGGTACCATCCCCGCGTCATCGTCACCGACATGCGGGTGGACTACAGGGGCGTCGTAGCCCAAGTCTACCCCGAAGCAGTCCACCACGAGTGCATCTTCCACGCCCTGCAGCAAGTACGCGAGCATGCCAAAGAGGCTTATGGGACAAACTACGCGGAGACCTACCCAGAGGTAGAGCAGCTATTGGAAGAGATCGACCATACCTTCGACGCCAGTACTAAACGGACGGCTCGGCGGCGCTACGAAAAGGTACTGGCCCAACGGGAGACCTTCGTCACGCAAACCCCAGACGCGGCCGCCCTCTTTGACTTCCTGGAGCGTCATTGGTCCTACTTGGTCGACGCCATCGAGAGCCGAACCATTCCCACCACCAACAACGCCACCGAGGAAGTGATTCGCATCTTCACCCAGCACTACGAGACCTTCTGTGGTTTCGAGAACATCGAGAGCGCTCGGCTCTACCTGGGCGTCTTCGAGAAGGTCTACCGCTTCGCCCCCTTCTCCGACGATGCCCAGGAGCGTATCCGAGGCAAGTGCCCGCTCGAACTGACAGGCTACGAGGTTCAGAAGTTGCCAATGGCTCACCTCTTTCGCGGGCTGGCCCTCCAGTGGCCCTCCTCAGCTTTCCAGGAGCTTGTCCCAAATGTGTGACGCTCGCAAAAGCCCGCCGATGATCACGCCGCCGATGGCGTATAATACGCCCTCGAGGGATAAGCCGCCGCGGAAGCCCAGGGTATTTAGGGGAATGCCGTGTGCCCTCATCAGCCAGAATAGGATGGCCACTGTGATAATTTCCCAGAAGACGATGATCAAGTAGTAGACGTGCAGCCTTCCCAGTCTTATCACCGAGGCGATCTTGCGGAGATTTAACCCAAGTAGAGGCAAGACGGCGTACACAGTCAGGGCGAGCATCCCTGTCCTGAGCCAAGCCAAAGGTAGCCATTCGAGTCTAAGCATGATCAGCCTCCTGACAGTGTTGAATCAGGGCAACAGTCCTTGTTCTAGCTTGTCGAGTACGCCTTGCAGCCATGTCAGTTCAGCCTCCAATCGAAGAAGCCAGTGGTCGAAGAGCACACAGGCTCCCTCAAGATATGGCGCTCCCTGATGCCCCTGTGCGAATCTTGCCTTTTCCCCCTTCAGCATCTGGAGCCCTTGCTTGAGCGCAGCCCTCCGCTCCTCCAGGAGCGCTCGTACCTCCTGAGCTGGCAAGGCAGCCATGAAGCGCAAGCCAATGTCTATGGGGTCGTTCTGATACGCGACAGTGCCCAGTGCCTCGCGCAGCAGGCGCAGGAATTCCTCGCGCCCGCTCTCGGTGATCTGGTATACGTCGCGTGAGGGGCGTTTGCCTACCTGCTCGGTGCCGATTTTCTCTACAAAGCCGTCCCTGGCCAGTTTGTTCAGCGCAGAGTAGATGGCGCCATAGGAGAGGCCGGCCCATTCGGCCATCGCCTCGTGCTCGATGCGGCGCTTGATCTCGTAGCCGTGCATCGGGCCCTCTTGTAGGAGACCGAGGATGATCAGCTTGGCTGACATTGTAGTTTGCCCCTTATATTTTGTACAAAATATTGTACTACAAAGTATAAGAGTCGTCAAGAGAGTCAGCGTTTCTCAAACCAAAAAAGCCCGCTGTATCGCTTGCAGCGGGCCAGGTGGGAGAATCCCTTGTGAGGCGATCAGCCTCACTCAAACCACTCGTACCGCTTCACTTTATCCCATGGATGATGCTGATGTTACCGAGCATAAACGGCAGTTTCAGCGCGCGGGGGATAAAATCGGATGCGCTGGTGTCCACGAACGCGACCTCGGCGATTCCCCATCCTCTGATCGTTTCCAGTAGGTCGTCCACCCCGCCATACAGCTCTTTGGACAGGAACAGGTCCTGGAAGGCAAAGCGTCCGCCCTTTTTGACTACCCGCAGGGCTTCTCTGACCACCTCTCGCTTGTCTTTGGCGTCGCGCACCTCGTGGAAGACGTTATTGCTTACGACCGCGTCGAAGAGGCTGTCTTCGAAGGGCAGGGCAGAGGCGCTGGCCTTTTGAAAGCCCGTCCGCTCGGCGACGTCTGTGACTTTCGCATTGCGCTCGCAGACCGCCTTTGAATAGTCCCACGCTTGGCCCCAGTAGTCGATGCCAGTCACGTGTCCATCAGGGTGGCGCTTGGCTAGGGCGATGGTCAACGGACCATTGCCGCATCCGATGTCGAGCGCCTGGCCTTTGCCATCCCAGTTCAGACGATCCAACACCATCTCCCAAAGCTTGGCCTGGATATTCCCACCGCGCGGGGAGAATGCGCGGCGGGCGTAGGCGAAGTAGGCAAGCGCGGCGAGGAAGGGCACCGCCCCGATGATGAAGGCCGGATGCAGGAAGGACAGCCCCAAGAACAGGGCACCCAGCACAGCTGAGCCGTAGATCAGTTTGGCGGATACCCAATTACCATAGTCTGTGGTTTGTTTGGTCATTTGTTTCTCCTAAAGACTTGGACTAGACCCCGGCGATCACGATGCAGTGGGTCTCGTTGATGCGTCCGAATTTCGTACCATCTTCAGCCGTGAGATAGGCGGCTTCCAGATCGGACGGCGTGTAGTGCGAAAGCATCTTGAATCCACGCTCGGCGAGAAATCCCTCAATCGCGCCATCTTCGATGCCGAATATCCATCCCTCTTCCGCGCGGGCGACGGTTCCACGGACATCTTTTTCGCCGTAGAGTGTGTTCTCGTATCGGAGCACCGAGGCGCGGACATAGTCGAAGGCGATGATGCTCCCCTTCGCCGCGTTGCTGTGGATAAAGGCCAGCGTGCTGTCCACGGCCTCCGCTTCCAGGTACATCGTCACGCCCTCCCACAGGAAGAGCGTCTGTTGCCCTTCTCGGTACCCCGCCTCCGTCAGCACGTCGGCGAGACGCTGCTTGTTGAAATCAATGGGCACAAAGACGAGCGACTCGGGCAGCGCGGTCTTTTTGCGCTCGTATACCTCGCGTTTGTACCGCTGTGTGGCGTCGATGTCCAGTTCGAATATCACCGTGCCCCTGTTCCTATCCTCAAAGCGCAGCGCCCGCGTGTCCATGCCGGCGCCGAGCAGCACGATCTGGGAAAAGCCGCGCTCCAGTGCGTCCACAAAGACCTCGTCGAATACCCTGGTCCTCGCTAGGACGTATTCGTGTATGCCAGTCGGAAACAGCTTGCGCATGCACAGTTTTCGCAGGAAGGGGACGCTGAACAGGATGCGGGGCATGGGTGGGAGAAAGATCTCGGCCAGATAGTCAGGCCCACGGAAGCGTTCGTCCTGCTCCCTGGTGGCACACGCCCGCGAAAAACAGGTGTAGCCGGCTGTGCTCGAGCCCTCGCGTTCAATCTTTCGTTCTGTCATTTCTGTTTCACCTCTATTTCTGTGCTATGGCCGCGATCCAGTTCTTCTCGGGGAGCGTGGCGATCTCCACTTGAGCGTACCCGGCCTCGACCAGGCACTGGCGGGTCTCTTCCGGCGTTTGCAGCTGGAAATCGGCCCAGCGCGACCACTTGGCGTTTCGTTCCTCGAACTTCACGTCCGCGTATGCCTCGTTGGCGATCAAGAGCGTGCCGCCCGGTTTCAGCACGCGCTGCACCTCTCGCAGGTCCCCCACCGGGTTGGGCCAAAACATGCTCGTCTCGAAGGCCGTCGCCAGGTCGAACGCGGCGTCGGAGAACGGCAGATCGGAGACGCTTCCATACTTGAGTTCGACGCGGCCCTGCTCGATGAGCGCTCGATTGACCCGGCGGGCTGTAAGGAGCACATCCTCGGAATAGTCCACACCATAGACCTTGCCGCGAGATGCGGCCTGGGCCAGTATCTTGACCGTACCACCTCCACCGCACCCCACGTCGAGGATCACGGCGTCGGGTGCGATGGCGATGTGCTCAAGCCCCCAGCGCCAGACTTTTTCGTGTTCCCTGTTCATCCCCAGCCCGGCAATCTTTCCCAACCAGCCCGTCGGTTTGCGAAACTGTTTGAACATCGCTTGCATGATTCCCATGGTGAAGACTCCTCCTACACTTGTATGAACTATGGCGGCCAGCCGTTTCGCAGTGGATACACGAACGTCTCGCGCCCTTGCTTGTACCGAAAGTCGCACACCTCGGCCCCTTCGGCGACCGTCTTGTAGCGCACCAGCCCTCTGCCGAAAGCCCGGCTCACGACATAGTCGCTGAGGCACATGTACGGCGCCATCTCGTCTGCGCCCTGGGCGTGGTAGAACTTGCAGATGCCGCATTCCGTAACATCCAGCCCATAGTCGAACGTCTCGCCGTCGCCCTCGACGAACGTGCACACCCAATCTTCTGGGTAGCGCCGCTCCTGCGATACCGCAGCCGCCGACTTCAATTGCTCGACGTATCCCTGATTGTACTTGAGGCTGCCTACCAGGCCAATCAGCCACTGGGGGCGGTCGGCCATCACCTCGTAGGTCTCGTAGATGACGCGCCCCACTTGCTCGACCGATTGATCCTGGGAAGCGAGCACGCGGTACACGGCCAGGTAGTAGACGCCATAGGTCAGCCACTCAGTGAACACGTTCTCCTCGCCGCCGATGTGCGGCGCGTCCAGGGCCAGCGCTTCGTACTCCTGCCGGATACCGTGGATGAGACTCTCGGCCCGGCTCTGCCCAAAGCGCGCGCACAGCACCTTTTCCGTGCTGGCGTAGAAATCCGCAAGCGGGTCGGGGTTCCTGAGCAGCGCATATCCCACGCCACCGCCAAGGATGGCGACGCCGGCGGTCACGGCGGACAGCTTGAGAAAGCTCCTGCGGTTGATTTTCGTTTTCATCGCTCTCCTTGCATGCTTTGGTTGACGGCGACCAGCACCAGCCCCAGGTCGCGAATTTTGGCCAGGACCCCGTGCAGCGCCGCCTGATCCAGTGGGCCGGATAGGACGGTCTCACCATCCGCCTCCTGGCGGACGGTTAGCCCTGTAAACCAGTCCGACCAATCGGCGGACAGGTGGGCCTTGACCCGGATCTCGTAGTGCTGCTGTTTCATCTTGGTATCTCCCTCGATGGGCGTGCAGGATCTCGCCTCTTTCAGCATCAGTATAGCAGACGGAGGCAGGATTGTCGCCACGCAAAAGGGTCAATTTTGGAGGGGAGCGTTAATGACTCGAAAGTGTTATTCTTGACGGAAGGTTAGGGCAAAGTGGGGAATGTTCACGAAATCTGTCGTACTTTTCCATAATTTCTTCACAAGTTTGTGGCAGAGTTAAGCCAGGCCGGATGATTCGAGCCAAATCTATACGATGGAGGAACAAGATGTTCGCACGCGTTTTGGAATGCGGTCAAGATGGGGCCCTTGTCGGTCCAGAGACCGCAGCCAGGTATGCCGAGATGGCCGAAGGGCTCATGGTGCAATATCGAGGGTTCTTGAAGCATCTCAGGGCCCTCGATGTGGGCAGTAGATATCTCGAGGTCGGCCCAGGCCCGGGGGTGCTGACGGTTGCAGTCGCTCGAGAGAAACCAGACGCACAGATTACGGGTGTCGAGATGTCCCCGGATATGGTCTCGGTCGCCAGAGAGTATGTCGAACGCGCTGGGCTGGCGGACAGGATACGGTTTCTGGTTGGCGATGCGGGCGATAGGAATGTCTTTGGATCTCTGGGGCAGTTCGACCTGATTTACAGCACGTTCAGCTTACATCATTGGAAGTACCCGCGGAGGGTGATACAGAATTTGCTGTCCGTGCTGGTGGATGGGGGGACGCTCTACATCCATGACCTGAGGAGGGCGTGGTGGCTTTACTGGGTGCCAGTCCGCAACGGCTTCTGGAACTCGATTCGGGCGGCGTACGTAGCACCGGAATTGCACGAGATGCTTCGTGGCTTGGATATCGGGCGGTACGAAATCAGAAACGTGTTTCCGTTTATGCACTCGGTTCTGATCGAGAGGTGAGTGGGAGCAAGCCTAGTTCGCGCGCGCGGACTACTGCCTGCGTGCGACTTTTCACATCCAGCTTACTATAGATGCTGCTGGCGTGCCGCTTGACCGTGTTCAGCGCGATAACGAGATTTTCGGCAATATCCTTGTTGGAGAGGCCCTGGCTGATGAGATGCAGGATCTCGCGCTCGCGGGGGGTGAGGGGGTCGGGGAGTGTGGGAGTGTGAGCGTGTGGGAGTATGGGTGTTTCTCCCACACGCCCATACTCGCATACCCTGAATCCATCAAGCAGCTCGTTCACGTATTCTGCATAGATGCCTTGCGCCGCGGCCTGGCGCAGCAGGGCTGCCATCGGCGTGCCTTCGTTGAGATACACGCGCACAAAACCTTCCGGCTCGGCCAGTGCCAGCGACCGCTCCAGTTCGGCTAGCGCGGTGGATGTGTCTCCTAGGGCGTGCAGGGCCAGCGCCTTGAGCGCGCAGACCTCGATGACGTGCAGGAAGGCACTGGCGGCCTCGGCAGGCCCCAAGAGCGGCTCCAGCGCGGTTAGCGCCTCTTCTGCCTCGCCCTGGGCCAGGTAGGCCCGTGCCAGGGTCGTCTGCAGGGTCTCGACGAAGGCGGCGGGCAGTTGTCTGCCGGATACAAAGGCTGCCAGCATCCCCTCTGCCCAGCGTGCGGCCTTTTCGGGCTCTCCTGCTGCCAAGTTCAGGCGCGCCTGCTGCGCGGCCAGCCGGAAGTTGACCAAGGAGTAGTCACCTTCCATAGAACCGAACTCACGGGCCTTTTCCAGCGCCTCCCAGGCACCCTCAATGTCTCCCCTGATCTGTAGAAGATGAGACTGGGCGGTGTAGGCCTCGTTCAGCGTCTGGACGATGCCCCACTCGCGACACAGCGCCAGCGCCTCGTCCAGCAGGTCGGTGGCCTTTTCCAGGTCATTCCACTCGATGTGGATGCCGGCCAGCTCGACGTAGCCTGCCGCGGCCAAGGGGGCCTGTGCAGCGCCCTGCGCCGCCAGGTCGATCACCTGCTGGCAGGATTGAGCGGACGCCCGCAGGCGGCCCTGATGGTACTGCGCCAGAGCCAGCCCTTCGGTGGCCTGCGCTGCTAGGAAAACGTGGCCATCCTCCAGCGCTAGGTCGCGGGCCTGGCTGCACAACCGGACGGCCTCTTCGATCTTGTTGTCCACGCCGTACATAAAGCCCTGCGCGATCATGTCGATGATATCCAGCAGGCGGATCAACGTGCGGCACAGCGCGTCGTTTTCGGGCGACGGCGGCAGGGTCTCCAATGCCTGACGACAATCCCCCAGGGCTTGCTGTGCGGCCTCGAGATGGCCATTCATATACAGCGCCCAGGCGCGATAGATCTGCAGGCGGGGATGGGCGCGCAGCACGTCCTGCGGCAATGTATCCACCCAGCGCAGGAGCGCCGTCAGCCGGGCGTCGAGCAGGCTAGCCCCGGCGGCACGCTCGGCGATCTGCGCGATGCGCTCGAAATCCCCCGCCACCCGCGCGTGCTTGACCGCCTGTTCGAGGAGACCGTTTTCCGCGTGCCACCGGCTGGCACGGCGGTGCAGCTCGGAGCGCTGTTCCGGCGGCACAGCCTGTCCCAATCGCTTGAGCAGCAGGTCGCCGAATAGGTGATGATAGCGATACCAGCGCCCCTCGTCATCCAGGGAGACGACAAAGAGGTTGTCCCGATGCAGGCGTTTCAGCGTGTCAGCACCGTCACTATCCCCCGTAAGAGCATCACACAGCGATGCGCACAGCTGGTCGAGGATGGATGTCTGCAACAGAAAGCGCTGCACCGGCTCCAGTTGTTGGCTCAAGACCTCTTCGATCAGGTATTCCAGGATGTACTGGTGGCCGCCGGTAAAGGCCTCGACGAAGGCGTGCGTGTCCTCGCGCCCCTGCATCGATAGCGCCGCCAGGTGCAAGCCCGAGATCCAGCCCTCGGTGCGGGCCTCGAGCGCGGCGACGTCCTCTGGTTGCAATCCCAATCCCATCACGCCATTCAGGAACGCGGTGATCTCCTCGGCGGTAAAGCGCAGGTCGTCGGCGCGCAGCTCGGTAAGCTGCCCTCGGGCGCGCAGCCGGGCGATGGGCAGCGGCGGATCGGCGCGGGTGGCGATGACCAGGTGTAGTTGCTGCGGCAGGTGATCGAGCAGAAACACGACGCCGTCGTGGATGGCCTCTGCGGTGACGAGGTGATAATCGTCCAGGACGAGGACGACGGGTTCGGAGAGTGCGGCCATCTCGTTGAGCAAGGGCGTGAGGATCGTCCGGGCAGGAGGCAGATGTGGCCCTTGGAGCATCGGCAGCATCGATTGTCCTGCCTGTGGGTGGACCGTCTGGAGCGCGGCGACGACGTACGTCCAGAAACGGGCGGGGTCGTTATCGTCCTCGTCGAGGGAGAGCCAGGCGACTTGCAGGGGCGCATCGCGATGCGCCCCTAACGTATGTATCCATTCGCTGAGCAGCGTCGTCTTGCCGGAGCCGGCCGAGGCGGAGATGAGGGTCAGTTTACGCCCCAGGCGCACGCCCTCGTCCAGTCGCTCAATCAGCCGCTGGCGCTTCACCAGATCAGGGCGCGGCGGCGGGATGTAGAGCTTTGTAGCCAAAATGGGTGCGTCCATCGCATCCCAATCTTACCACGTTTTCCTTTACTTATCAAAAATGCGGCCGTGCGTTCCTTCCAACTGCCTGACGGATACCAACACAGCCCCCAGATCGTGGAGCCAGTTCAGCAGGCCGAGCAACGCGGATTGGTCCGGAAAATGGCCGGTGAGAACTGTCTCGCCGTCGGGTTGGTGGTTGACTGTTATGTCCTCAAATCCGCGAAAGCGCTGCGGCGAGAGATGGCCTTGGACACGAATTTCGTAAGTCGTCATTCGTAGGTCACAACTGACGCCGGTTTCCTGTACACGCGCTTCCGATAAGTGTGCTTGCGGTAGCCGAGCATGGTGGCACCGTAGATGGTATGGGCCTGGGGGACGTCCAGGTGTTTCGCCAACACCTTGGGGGCGGATTGGGCGTATCCGTTGATGCACGTTCCCAATCCCAGCGTCTCGGCGTACAACATCAGATAGTGCTGCGCGCCCAGGGCGTGATCCCTGCCGGACGGGTCCATGGTGATGCCGGTGAAGAATATCAAGCAGGGGGCGTTGTGAAAGATGTAATCGTCCCCATCATCCACGTGGCGCAATGCGACCTCGAAATCGGCCTGCAGGTGGCGCATGTGCTCCTGCGACTCTGGGGAGAGAAACAGGGCCGCGGATTTACTGGCGGCAAATTTCACCAGCCTTAGCATTGACCGGGTGTGCTTGGTCAGGGTCTCGCGCAGTTCAGCGATTTTGGCCGCGTCGGTGACGACGATGAAGGCGCGCTCCTGGCAGTTGATCGACGTGGGCGCGATGCAGGCGACGTCGATCAAGTCCTCGATCACAGATTTTTCGACCGGTTGATCCTTGAATTCGCGGCAGCTTCTCTTTGTCAGCAGGAATGCCTCCATATCAGACGGTGATATGGCAGATGCGCGCACCGCTGCGAATTCGTCGCGGGGCACACCTTGAATGGAGAGCGCGTTTTGCGGGCAGATCGCGATGCAGTGCCCGCAGGCGTGGCAGTAGGCATCACGATTGATCGTGGGGCAGGTATTTCCGTTACGGACGATGACGTCCAGGCCGCACACCTCGGCGCACAGGCCGCAGGCGGTGCACTTTTCGTATCTTCTCAATAATCCGGGGTAACCACTCGAACAGTCATTCGATTTCCCAGG
>CAYLPU010000085.1:0-22265 GCA_964385635.1 uncultured Anaerolineales bacterium | reverse complement strand
CAGGGGGAGGGGCATCCCCCCAATGGGGGGGACGGAGGGAGGGGCATCCCCCCCAATGGGAGGGACAGAGAGGGGGGCAGTGGTCATCGGCGGGGGGCTGCTGGGGCTGGAGACGGCGCGGGCGCTGCGCACCACCGGGTTGGAGGTGACAGTGGTCGAGTTCTCCCCCCATTTGCTGCCGCGCCAACTGGACGCTGAGGGGGTACAGGTCTTGCAATCGCTGCTGGAAGCGCAGGGGTTGCGGATAATCACCAGCGCTGCGACGGAGGCCATCTTGGGCGATGAACGCGCCGACAGTATCCGGCTCCGGGATGGGCGCAGAGTGCCCGGAGGACTGGTGATCTTCTCGACCGGCATCCGCAGCGAGGTTGCGCTGGCCCAGGCGGCGGGGCTGGAAGTGAACCGGGGCATCGTCGTTGACAACCAGTTGCAGACAAGCGCAGATGACGTCTTCGCCGCAGGCGACGCCGCCGAGTTCGAGGGCCGGGTCTATGGGATCATTCCAGCCGCCATTGAGCAGGCCAAAGTCGCAGCGGCTCAAATGGTCGCGCCCGGCAACGCCACCTACTCCGGTACGCTCCCCGCTACCACGCTTAAAGTCGCCGGGGCGGAGTTGGCCTCGTTGGGAGAATGTGTGGCGGAGGAAGATGAACTCACTCCGTTGCGGCACGTGGACCTGGCGGCTGGGCACTACCGCAAGTTTGTGCTGCGCAAGGGGCGCATCGTGGGCGCTATCTTGCTCAACGACAAGACACGCGTTCAGCCCATCACCCAACTCATCCAACAAGATGTGGACGTTTCGGCTTATGCCGACCGCCTGCTGGATGACAACTTCGACCTGGAGTCGCTGTTCTGAGAACACGGATTAGCATATCTACCCCGCGAAATCCGGAAGACCCTACATTTTTTAAGGAGGTCACCAAATGCACAAGATGACACAGACTAATCTGGAAGCGGCTTTCGCCGGCGAAAGCCAGGCGCACATGCGCTATCTGATCTTCGCCGATAAGGCGGAGCGGCAGGGATTCCCGAACGTGGCGCGGTTGTTCCGGGCCATATCCTACGCCGAGCAGGTGCACGCTACCAACCACTTCAAGGCGCTGGGGAACCTGGGTAAGACGGCGGCCAATCTGGAAGCCGCCATCGGCGGCGAGACCTACGAGGTCGAGGAGATGTATCCCGCTTTCCTGGCGGTGGCCGAACTGCAAGGGGAGAAAGCCGCCGTTCGTTCCAACACCTGGGCGCTGGAGACGGAGAAGGTCCACGCCGAGATGTACGGCGCGGCCAAGAGCACGGTGAAGGCCGGGAAGGACGCTGAGGTGGAGCAGGTCTACGTCTGCTCCGTCTGCGGTTGGACCGGCGAGGGCGAGCCGCCGGACGAGTGCCCGCTGTGCAAAGCAAAGAAGGAGAAGTTCATCACGTTCTGAGTAAGTCGTCGGAAGTCCTTTGCTTCCAGCCACACCGGCCTGAAGAGCCGGTGTTGGGTTTTCCAGCGCCGTCTGTTCACGGCGGCGCAGGTGAGACACAAGGAGGTCACGTCTATGTCTAAAGTGCTCATTCTTTACGATACTCGCACAGGTAACACCGGCCGCATGGCCCGCGCTGTGGCCGAAGGGGCAAAATCGGTGCAGGGAGTGAAGGCCGTCCTCAAGCGGGCCGGGGAAGGCGGCGGAGAACTGGCCGATGCCGATGGTATCATCCTGGGCTCGCCGACCCACAACACCAAGCCCAGCCGGGCCATGAAGAGGCTCCTGTCCGGTTTGAGCGAAGTCCCGCTGAAAGGCAAGGTGGGGGCTGCTTTCGGCTCCTACGGCTGGAGCGGGGAGGCAGCAGGCATTATAGCGCGGGCCTTGAGGGATCAGGGAGTACGCGCGATAGGTGAAGCGTTGCGGGTGAGGAGGACGCCGGGCACGAGCGATCTGGCCAGGTGTAGGGATCTGGGCCGCGTCGTGGCCGAAAGCGTCGCCACGGTTACGTCCACCCTCTAATCCCCCCCATAGGGGGGAGGTGGTGGGTGAGGCGCGCTCCCTCCCCTCGTGGGGGAGGGGTGGGGGCAGATAGCACAAACAGTCACGCTGGTTGTTGAGCCACTAACCTTGAAGGAGGTGTGAAATGCAAGTAGGAAAAGAGGCCCCGGACTTCACAGCCCGGGCCTATCACAAAGGCGAGATAAAGGAGATCACCCTCTCCAATTACAGAGGGCAATGGGTAGTGCTGTGCTTCTACCCGGGTGACTTCACCTTCGTCTGACCGACCGAATTGACGGCAGTTGCCGTCAGGTACGAGGAGATCGAGGCACTGGGCGTAGAGGTGCTCTCGGCCAGCGTGGACAGCGTCTTTGTCCACAAGATATGGCAGAAGGAAGAACTATCCAAAATGGTGGAGGGTGGCGTTCCCTACCCCATGCTTTCCGACCAGGGAGGCAAAATCGGCACGCTGTACGATGTGTACAATGGCTCGGTGAACGTTCGCGGCCGTTTCCTGATTGACCCGGACGGGGTGATCCAGGCGATGGAGGTGCTGACCCCACAGGTGGGGCGCAACGTGAGTGAACTCATTCGCCAGATCAGGGCCTACCAACACGTGCGCGAGACGGGTGAGGTTATGCCCTCCGGCTGGCAGCCGGGCAAGCCGACTCTCAAGCCAGGTGTTGGATTGGCCGGCAAGGTGTGGAAAGTCTGGAAGCCAGAGAACGCTTTTTAATTGGTATAGGGCCAGCGTGACCGTGTCTCCCCGTTCTCTGCCGCACGATCATCGCGGCGCTGAAGTGAAACAAACCCAATAATCAGTATAAGAAGGAGGTCAAATCAAAATGGGTACAAAAGGAAGAGCCATCGTAGGTATGGACGTAGACAATCTCATCGTGGTGCTCAACAAGGCGCTGGCAGACGAGTGGTTGGCGTACTACCAGTACTGGGTAGGGGCCAAGGTAGCCAAGGGGCCTATGAGGGGGGCAGTTACTGCCGAACTCGTCCAGCACGCCACCGAAGAACTCGGCCACGCAGAATTGCTGGCGAACAGGATACTCCAACTGGGCGGCACCCCGCTGCTCAAGCCCGCGGACTGGTACGAGATGACCAACTGCGGGTACGAGGCGCCCGACGACCCTTATGTGGAGGTGTTGCTGGAGCAGAACATCAAGGGCGAACAATGCGCCATCGGGGTCTACCATCAGTTGGTGGAACTCACCAAGGAGGCCGACCCGGTGACGTATGAGATGGCCCTGGCGATCATGGCAGACGAGATCGAGCACGAGGAGGACCTGCAGGCACTCGCTGAGGACATCCAACTAATGAAAGAGAGGAGATAACGAATGAAATTCGGAGAAAGGATCCAGACAGCGGACTGGAAGAAAGAAAAGCACGTGCCGGTCATCGAGTGCCCGGACCAGGTGAAGGCGGGTGAACTCTTCGAAGTGAAGGTTGGCCTGGGGAAGGAGATCGCCCATCCCAACACCGTCGAACACCACATCAGTTGGATATCGCTCTACTTCCACCCGGAGGGGGACAAGTTCACCTACGACCTGGGCCGCTTCGAGTTCAACGCTCACGGCGAGGGAGCCGCCTACACGCATCACGCGGTGACCACGTGGCTGAAGATTGACAAGCCCGGCACGTTGCACGCGCTGGCCCTGTGCAACATCCACGGGCTGTGGGAGAGCAGCAAGGAGATCGGGTTGATCTAATCCATAGGACGCAGATGCACGCAGATAGGCGCAGATTTTCTGTTTTATCTGTGTGAGTCTGCGTCCTCATTCTACGTCCCACGAGAGGGGGACCGACTATGGGAGAGCAAGTCATCGTCCGTCAGAACAACGAGTTCGAGACCGAAATCCTGGCGCTTGATCCACACGATCCCAATGCTCACCAGTTCCACCCAGTTGACGACATCCGCCACCTGACACCCTACGGGATGTTGTTGGCGGGGCTGGGCTCGTGTACTGCCATCGTACTGCACACATACGCGCAGCACCACGGCGTAGACCTGCGTGAGGTGGAACTACGCTTGCAGTACAACCGGGTTTTCGCTGAGGACTGCGAAGACTGCGAGGGGATCGAGGAGTATAAGGAGCAGATCGAAGCAGAGATCATGCTGAGCGGCGAACTTACGCCGCAGGAGCGAAAAAGGCTCTTGCGGGTCTCCAGGCATTGCCCGATCCACAAGATACTCAAACAAGGGATTGAGGTGCAGTCGCGTCTGGCAGAAGACCTGTAATGAGCACGGTATGGGCAAGTTGAAAGACAACCATACGCCTGTTTTCTGGGCCGAAGGACACCCTGGGCCACTGTCGGCCGAGGGGTGGCAGGTTAAACTGGGCGGACTGGTCGAGAAGCCAGTCACGCTGGCCTACGAGGGGATCATTGCGCTGCCCAGGTCCATCGCCGACGCCCGGTTGACCTCGGTGTCGAACTGGAGCGTGCGAGGGAAGTGGGGCGGCGTGCGGCAATGTGACCTCTGGTTCGTATCAGGCGTGAGCGTGGTTGGATGCGACAGGAGTGTAACGAATGAACCCCCGAGACACTACAACCATCGTCATCTTTGGCGCTTCGGGCGATCTGACGCGGCGTAAGCTGGTGCCGGCGCTGCACACTCTCTCCTGTGAGGGGTTTTTGCCCCCGGCTACCCGGGTGATCGGCGTAGCACGCAGCGATCTCTCCGACGCCGCCTTCCGCGACCGGCTCTACGAGGGGGTGAAAGAATATGCCCGCCTCAGCCCCGGCGTCTGCGAGCTGTGGCCCAGCTTCGCCGGACGTCATTCCTATCTGGCGGGCAGTTACGACGACCCAGAGACCTATCGCCGCCTGGCCCAGCGGCTGGATGGCAACGCGCTGTTCTACCTGGCTACCCCGCCCGTGCTCTATCCGCTCATCGTCGAGCAGTTGGGTCGGGCCGGGCTGAACCGCAGCGAGCGCGGCTTCCGGCGCATCATCGTCGAAAAGCCCTTTGGGCACGACCTGACGAGCGCCCGCCAACTCAACGCCCAGGTCCACGCCGTCTTTGACGAAAGTCAGGTCTACCGCATAGACCACTACCTGGGCAAAGAGACCGTCCAAAACATACTCACCTTTCGCTTCGCCAACGCCATCTTTGAGCCGCTGTGGAATCGCAATTACGTGGACCACATCCAGATCACCGTGGCCGAGAGCGTTGGCGTGGGCCACCGCGCCGGGTACTATGAAAAGGCCGGCGTGCTGCGGGACATGTTCCAGAACCATCTGCTGCAACTGCTGACCCTGACGGCGATGGGCCCGCCGGCCCTCTTCGAGGCGAACGCGCTGCGGGACGAAAAGGTCAAGGTGCTGCGGGCGGTCCACCCGACCATCCAGTCCGTGCGCGGTCAGTGCCGGGTCTACCGCACCGAGGAGGGCGTGGCCCCCGATTCCCAGACACCGACCTACGCCGCGCTCTGCCTGCTGGTGGACAACTGGCGCTGGCAAGGGGTTCCCTTCTACCTCCGCTCCGGCAAGCGATTGGCGGCCAAATCAACCGAGATTACCATCCAGTTCAAGAGTGTGCCCCACCTGATGTTTCCGCAGCTGCCGGGAGAGCGGATCACGCCCAACCGCCTCTCTCTCTGCCTCCAGCCAGACGAGGGGATTCACCTGCGCTTTGGAGCCAAGGAGCCGGGAGCCAGCATGCGCACCCGGCCCGTGGACCTCGAGTTCCACTATGCCGATGATCTTGGGGTTGGAGTGCTGCCGGAAGCCTACGAGCGGTTGCTGTTGGACGCGCTACAGGGGGATGCCTCCCTCTTTGCGCGGGCCGACGAGATCGAACTGGCCTGGGGACTGATTGACCCCATCCTGGCAGGTTGGGAGCGGGATGACGCGGAGCCGCTGGCCTTTTACGAGCCGGGCAGTTGGGGACCCGCTGAGGCTGATGATCTCCTCTCACGCGACGGGCGGGTCTGGCACCACGGTTGCGTTCACGAGCACGGGAAGGAGGGATGAGCAGATTCGAGGTCTACCCGGACGGAGCCGGCCTGGCGCTGGCGGCGGTGGCCCATTTCGTCGAGCTGGCGGCGCAGGCCATTGAGGATCGCGGGCGGTTCACGGTCGCTCTGTCGGGCGGCTCAACCCCCCATGCCACCTACTCATTGCTGGCAAGCACCGAGTTCGCCCCGCGTGTGGACTGGGCACGGGTGCAAGTCTTTTGGGGCGACGAACGCTGCGTCCCGCCCGACCACCCCGAAAGCGATTACCGCATGGCCCGCGAGACGCTGCTGGACCACGTGCCCCTGCCGGCGGGCAACGTCCACCGCATCCGGGCCGAGCTGGACCCCCGGCGGGCCGCCGCGCTCTACCAGGAGGAGCTGGAAGCGGTCTTGGGCACGGGGGGACGGTTCGATTTGATCCTGCTGGGGATGGGCGCGGACGGCCATACCGCGTCGCTCTTCCCTGGCACTCTGGCACTGGAGGAGAAAACGCGCTGGGTGGTGGAGAACTATGTCGAATCGCTCGACTCCTGGCGCGTCACACTGACTCGGCCTATGCTCAACGCTGCCCGCCAGGTGACGTTCCTGGTCAGCGGGGCGGCCAAAGCAGAGACCCTGGCCCGCGTCCGCGCCGGTGAACGATTGCCCGCCGCACTGGTACACCCCTCGCCAGGGCGACTGACCTGGATGGTGGACTCTGCTGCCGCCGGCCAACTGGAACGTGAGACACAGGTAGATGAGTATGGGCAAGAATAGCACAGTAATGATTGGCGGAGGACTCGTTCTCCTCACTCTGATTGGTATCGCATTGGCGTGGACTTTCAAGCCTGCGCCGGGGAGCAGTACGATGGACTCGGAATATGAAGGGACAGACCGTGATGACTCCATTCCCCTCTCTGAATGGGAGCACAGGCCCTGGATGGACTTTCAAAAGCCACCCCCAAGCGAATTGAGGACAAGGCTCACACCCTTGCAGTACAGTGTCACCCAGGAGAATGGGACAGAGCGCCCGTTTCAGAATGAATACTGGGGCAACCACCGGGAAGGCATCTACGTCGATGTGGTCTCGGGAGAGCCTATCTTTAGCCCGCTGGACAAATTCGACTCCGGCACCGGCTGGCCCAGCTTCACCAGGCCGCTGGAGCCGGGCAACATTGTAGAGATAGAAGACAGATCGCTGGGCTTGGTCAGAATAGAGGTGAGAAGCCTGCACGGGGACTCTCACCTGGGGCATGTCTTCAACGACGGGCCACCGCCCACCGGCTTGCGCTATTGCATCAACTCCGCCGCCCTGCGCTTCGTCCCCAAGGAGAACCTGGCAGAGGATGGGTACGGTGAGTACCTGGAACTTTTCGATGGAGATTGACCAATGGCAACCTTGACCAAGAGGTCAATTGTGGTGATAATTGCCGCGAGCCTCGTGGGGTTGGTGGCGGTTTTTCTTGGCTCGACTTGGAAACAAAAGGAGATACCGGATATGACGGAAAGCAACACGGTTTCCCCGTCCGCAATACAGGCGCTAGACGGTGCCGCGCCGGTTCGCACCGAGACCGCCGCCTTCGCCTTGGGCTGATTCTGGGGGCCAGACTCCCGGTTCGGGAGCATCCCCGGCGTGGTTCGGACCCGTGTCGGGTACGCCGGCGGCACGACCGAGAATCCCACCTATTATCATCTAGGCGATCACACCGAGACGGTTCAGATCGAATACGATCCGACCCAAGTTTCGTATCAGGAACTGCTGGACGTTTTCTGGGCCGGGCACGATCCAACGAGACCGGCCGCGTCACGGCAATACGCCTCTATCATCTTTTACCACAACGAGGAGCAGAGAAGGCTGGCCCAAGAGTCGAAGGAACGCCAAGAGGCCCGGTGCGGCTGCCGGCTCTATACCGAGATCGTCCCGGCCACCGAGTTCTACCAGGCCGAGGACTATCACCAAAAGTACCGGCTGCAACAATCGTCCGAGTTTATGAGCGAGTTCAAGGCCATATACCCCGACAATAGCGATTTCGTGAACTCGACGGCTGCGGCACGCGTGAACGGGTATCTCGGCGGCTACGGCACGCTCGCCGACCTGCAGGCCGAGATTGACGGCCTGGATCTTTCCCCGGCGGCGAGACAGAGACTGCTGGATATGGTCAGTCGGCACGAGCAGTGAATCTACGAGATTTGCTGCCCAGTGCTCAAGATTACCTGACCCGCGCCGACCTGGGAGGCGTCCCCGGCTGGCGACCGGGCGAGACGTTCAGCGTTACACAGCTGGCTCAGGGGGAGTACAATATGAACTACCTGGTGCGCCAGAGTGGCAGGGCCTGGGTCTTGCGGGTCAACGTCGGCACGCAGATCGGGCGCGATGACCAGATCCTCTACGAGTACCACGCCCTCAAACTGTTGGAGCCGACCGGCGTCACGCCGCGACCATTTTACGTGGACGACGCGCGAGGAATCGCTGGCCGCGAGCGGAATTATGGCGTGCTGCTGATGGAGTACCTGCCCGGTGAGCCGCTGGACTACCGGCGCGATTTAGAAGCGGCGGCCCGGCTGTTCGCCCGCGTTCACTCCCTGCCGGTGGCCCCGGAGGAGAATCATCTCATCCGCGAGGAGCGCCCGCTGAGTATGACTTACGAGGAGTGCTCGCGCCTGCTGCCGGTCTATCTGGAGTCGGACCTGGCCGAACCGGCCCTGCGCGATTACCTGCGGGAGGTGCTGGATTGGGCCGCCGGTGCACGTCACCGCGAGGCGTACTTTCTCGCCGACCCGTACCACTGCATCATCAACACCGAGGTCAACTCTGGCAACTTTATCGTCAACCGGGAGCAAGGGACAATCCACCTGGTGGACTGGGAAAAGCCGCTCTGGGGTGACCCCTCGCAGGATCTCTCTCACTTCCGCGTGCCGACGACGACGTTGTGGAAGAGCGACTACCGCATGACGGACGAGAACAAGCGATCTTTCCTGAACGGTTATCGCGCTGCCATCACCGACGCCCACCTGCGCGACACCATCGCGGAGCGGGTGCGCTTGCGCGACCCGTTCAACTGCTTGCGCGGCATCTCCTGGTCGGCGATGGCCTGGGTAGCCTACCAGACAGGGGAACACGCGCTGCGGAACGAAGACACGTTCCACAAGGTGAGCGCATATCTACACCTGGACTTTGTGCGCAGTCTCTTTGATCCCTATCTGCGGGAGTAGCAGGCATTATGCGAGTTATCTACGACTGCGACAACACGATGGGGTTGCCGATGAAGGAGATAGACGATGGCCTGACGTTGCTCTACCTCCTCGGCCAGCCCGACGTGGAACTGCTGGGCGTCACCACCACCTTTGGCAACGGCGACATTGAGGAGGTCTATTCGCAGACGGAGCGGCTGCTCGACGACCTGGAATACGGCAACATCCCGCTGTTCAGGGGTGAGAGGGAGCGCGGCCAACCGCCCACCGAGGCGGCCCGCTTTCTGGCCGATACCGCCGCCGCCCATCCCGGCGAAATCACGCTGCTGGCAACCGGCCCGTTGGGCAACCTGCGCGCCGCCGCCGAAATGGACCCGGCCTTCTTCGTTCACCTCAAGCAGGTCGTCTGTATGGGGGGGTATTTGCGCCCCTTGCGCATTGGCTGGCGGAACCTGCCCGAACTGAACCTCTCGGCCGACCCGGAGGCCACATACAGGGTGCTTCACGCCGGGTGCCCGGTCACGCTGATGAACGCGCACGTGTGCCTGCAAGCATCCTTCGGCTGGCGCGATCTGAGGCGGGCGAGATTCTGGGGGCGGGAGATGCGCCGCATCGTCCGCAACTGGCTGCTGACGTTTGGCATCTATTGCGGCATTTCCGTGTTCTACCTGTGGGACCTGCTGCCGGCGGTCTACCTCTCGCACCAAGAGCTGTTCGACGAGAATCCGGTGGTGGTGCGTTCGTCTGTGGCCGACCTGGAGACGGGCACGCTCGTCATCGGAGACGAGGGGGAGGGGGCGCTCATCAACATGCCAACCCGCATCCTGGAACTGGAGCGATTCGAGGCGCTCCTCTTTGCCGCCTGGCAGCGTGTGCTGTGGGAGGACAAGTGACGCTCATATCCGTGATCATACCGGCTCTGAACGAGGCGGAGAGCATCCACCAGGCCATCTCCGCCGCCCGGCGGGGCTATGCGCCCGACGAGATCGAGATCATCGTCGTAGATGGCGGCAGCAGCGATGGCACGCCCGGCCTGGTTCCACCCGACGTGACTCTCATTCGCGCGCTGCGTGGACAGGCGGTGCAGATGAACCGAGGCGCGGCCGCCGCCCAGGGCGAGATATTGCTCTTTTGCCACGCCGATTCCCAACTGCCCGCCGGCTGGCGCGAAGCGGTGATTGAACCGCTGAACCGGCCCGGCGTGAGCGGCGGCACCTTCCAAACGCTGATCTTGCCCGCGCGGGGCATTTTGCGCATCCGTAACAGCTTGACCTTTCCTGCCGACTGGAGAATCATGTACGGCGATCAGGTGCAGTTCATGCGCCGCGTCACCTTCGAGCAGGTGAGAGGATTCCGCGAGATTCCGTTGATGGAGGACGTGGAGATGGCACGGGCACTGCATCGCGTGGGACGCCTGGTGCGCGTTCCCTTGCGGGTGATTACCTCCAGCCGTCGCTTTCTGGAACGCGGACCGCTCCGTCAGTGGCTGGCGAATACCTGGCGCATGATCCGCTACCTCTACTTGGGAACAGCGCCGGAACGACTCGCGCGGGAATATGACGGAAGGGGGTAAGAATTTGAGCCGTCACCTCATCGTATATGCAAAGCGCCCGCTGGCGGGGTACGCCAAGACGCGCCTCGGCGCTGTCATCGGGGAAGAGGAGGCGGCGGGGGTCTACGCCCGGCTGCTCTATGAATACCTGCTCGACCTGTTGCACGCTGGCTGGGTGGACACACGTATCGAACTGTCCGTGGCCGCCCCGGCCGACGTGTCCTTCTTCGCCACCGCGTTTCCCGAACTGCAAGTGCGACCCCAAATCGAGGGTGACCTGGGGCAGCGAATGGCAAACTCATTTGAGGAGGCGTTCGCGGCAGGGGCGACGACCGTCGTCCTGACAGGGAGCGACATCCCCGGCTTGGACCGCCACATCGTGCAGGCCGCCTTCGACGCGCTGGCGACTGCGCCGCTGGTCATCGGTCCGGCCGGCGACGGCGGCTACTATCTGATCGGCATGCGCGCGCCGGGCGCTCCCCTGTTCGAGGGAATTGCCTGGAGCACGGAGCTGGTGTTGGCGCAGACCGAAGCGCTGGTGAATGTGCAGGGACTTGCCGTAGAGCGCCTCCCCGATCTGTTCGATGTGGATACTGTCGAGGATTTGGAGCGTTGGCAGAGCACTAGAACGGATTAAGAAAAAAAACGGAAAGAGGTGACAATGCAAGATCGATCCAAGCGGCATTGGACCAATGCTAGCCTCGTAGTCGTCATCTTGGGGACGTTTGCGGCTACGGCGTCGAGCTACTTCTCACAATACGATGAGTTCAGTCGTGAGAACCTGCGGACGTTCATCAGCCGTTTCGGTGTTTGGGCCCCGTTGGCCTATGCGGCGATTTATATCATCAGTTCACCGATCCCGTTCCTGGCCCCGGTGCTCGGGACTGTGGGAGGGCTGTTGTTTGGAGCGGGCCTGGGCACGCTGTACACGATCGTCATCGCAACCGTGTCGGCGCTCGTCCCGTTCACTCTGGCCCGGCGCTTGGGCCGCGAGTGGGTCGAGTCCAAATTGCGAGGCAGGAAACTGGACGAGGTCTATCAGCAATCCGGCGGGAGCAAGGGGGTTATGTTCATCCTGCTGATGCGCCTGATTCCGATCCTCCCCTGGGAGGTGCAAAACTATGCCGCCGGGCTGACCGAGATCTCACCCTTGACGTTTCTACTCGCCACCGGGCGGGGCGTCATCCCCGGCACTTTTGCTCACGCCTTTATCGGCTCCGCCGTGCTGGACTTTACTTCCTGGCAGTTCCTGGTCGCCCTGGGGCTAAACGTTGTGATGGTACTCGTACCGGTCATAGTCATCTACTTCCGCAATCGTCAGAAGAAAGGAGTAACTTGAAAAACGAATCGAGACAACAATGGATCAACATACTGCTCGCCGTCGTCATTTTTGGTGTCTTTGCGGTGACGGCGTGGTATTATTTCTCTATGTATGACGAGTTCAATCGCGAGAACCTGGAGGCGTTCATCGGCGGGTTCGGGCCGTGGGCGCCGCTCGCCTACGCTGCCCTCTACATCATCAGCGCGCCGATTCCGTTCCTCGCGCCGGTGCTTTCAGCGGTGGGTGGGTTGCTCTTTGGCGTCGCTTGGGGTACACTTCTCGTGCTTGTCATTGCCACGGCCTCGGCCTTTGTTCCCTTTTATATGGCCCGCCGGTTGGGCCGTGATTGGGTCGCAAGCAAGCTAGAGGGCAAAAAGTTGGAAGCAATCTACCAGCAATCGGAGGGCGGTAAGGGCTTTGTCTTTGTCATGCTGATGCGCTTGATCCCCGTGCTGCCCTGGGAGGTGCAGAATTACGTCGCCGGACTGACCAAAGTCTCCCCGCTGACCTTTATCGCCGGGACAATGCTCGGCATCATCCCCGGCTCATTCTCACTGGTTTTTTTAGGGGCCGCTGCCACCGATCCCACATCTTGGCAGTTCTTTGCGGCAGTGGCCCTCAAGATCGTGACCGCCCTCATTCCGGTTGTCGCCATTGCCATCCGCAACCGCCGGGGCAAAAAGATGGAAGAGGAGATCGTCACGTGTATCTACTGCGAGCTTGCTAACCCCGCCGGTTCGACCCACTGTTCCGCCTGTGGCAGACCGCTGGGAAAAGTCGCGAATGAGTTCATACTATGAAGTGGGAAGGTCGAGAGTTTGAAGATAGCCTGAGAAGGCTCGCCGATTTCGGTCTGGACAATTGCATCGGAGCCAACGATTGTATGAAGGCCTGCCCGGTCAACCGGCTGCGCGTCAACCAGAACGAATTGGACTCGGTGCTGGTCTCGGGCGTGTGGACGGAACGGGCGCAGACCTTTGTAACCGAGTGCGTCCAGTGCGGCGATTGTACCCTGGCTTGCCCGGCTGGCGTTCACCGCGACCATATGATGCTCTACCTCAAGTCGCTGCTGCCCAGCCTCCCCAAGTCGTGGCAAAAGTACTATGCTATCAAAGGACGGCGCGATCGCTCTTGGCTGATCTCGTTACTTGATGTGGGGATGCGTCTCAATCTGGGTCCATTGGGGAAATACGTGGACAAGAGGAACCTGGATCAAAAACCCCTTCTGTTCTATTTTGGCTGCTACATCGCCTCACCCTCCGGCTCCCCGGCTGCCACGCTAAAGCTGGCCGACCGGTTGGATCTCGACTACGAGGTGCTGGGCGGCGTGCGCTCCTGTTGCGGCTGGCCCCAGTATCTCACCGGGCGGATGGGTTACGGTCAGCAGATGCTCCTCCACCTGGGTAAACTGATTGACCAGGCCCAGCCCGAGGTGATCGTCAGCGGCTGCGCCGAGTGTTACGCGGCGTTGCTGCGGCTGAAGAAAAAGACCGGCGCCACCTGGACCCCGTTGACGACCCCGGAGTGGCTACTGCGACACGCCGACGAACTCGCCTGGCGCAAATTTGACTACCCCATCGCCGTGCACGACTCGTGCCACGTCACCAAAAAGGCGGGCAAGCCACAACCTGTCCGCGATCTCCTCTCGCGTATGGCGGACGTGATCGAGATCGCCGATACACCCCAGGATTGCGTCTGCTGCGGCTACTACAACATCCACGCCAACCACGAATTGAACCACCGGTTGCACGAGGAGAAGCTAAAAGTGGTAGGGGAGAAGGGCGCGGAAGGTATGGCGGTCGAATGCGTCACTTGTTGGGAATCGTTCGATCCACTATTCAAGGAAGCCGGCGTGCCATTGTGGGAGCTGATGGTGGCGGCCGAGCAGGCCACACGAACGGAGGCGGACAATGATTGATACCCAATACCTCATCATCGGCAACGGAATGGCGGGCATAACCGCTGCGCAGGAGATCCGCCACGCAGACCCGGCCGGACGCATTTTGCTCATCGGCGACGAAGACGAGCCGTACTACTATCGCGCCTCCCTCTCCGAGTGGATCTCTGGCCAGACGACGGACGAGATGCTGCCGGGCAGGACGCCAGAGTTCTACAATCAGATGCGCATCGAGCAAATGACCGGGTACGTGGTGCGGGTGGGACCAGAAGTCAGACAGGTTCATCTGGCCGAAGGCGGCGTGATCGGCTACGACGAGCTGCTCATCGCCACTGGTGCGCGCGCCAACGTCTACCCGGTGGAGGGGTTGGAAGAGGTTATAGTTTTCCGCAACCTGTCCGACGCGCGGGAGATCAAGGAGCGATTGGGTTGCTGCGGGCGGGCGCTGATCGTGGGCGGCGGCATCCTGGGGCTGGAGCTGGCGGGCGCTCTGCACAAAATGGGTATCCAACGCATTGGAGTCGTCCAGCGGACGCCGCCATTGGGGAAGCCGCTGCTTGATGCACCGGCGGCAGAGTGGCTCCAGAAACAGATGGAAACAGACGGCGTTGATCTGTTCATCAATGACACAGTCGCACAGGTGGAGGGAAAAACAGCGCACTTTGAGAGCGGGCGTACCTGGGACTTTGATATTCTGGTGCAAGCGATTGGCATTACGCCCGTCTTCCCGGAAGTGCCGGGGCTGGTGGCAGGAAAGGGCATTCGCATAGACGAGCGCTGCCGTACCAACCTGCCTGGCATCTGCGCCGCTGGCGACTGCACCGAGACCCGCAGCCCTGGCACCGATCGCTGGCAGACAACCCGCATCTGGCTTGATTGCGCCAGGCAGGGCAAAGTCGCTGGGCGCAATATGGCCGGCCAATATGCCACGTTGTCTGCCCAGCCCTTTTTCAATGCTTCCATCATCTATACTCTGTTCTACACCTACGTCGGCGAACCGCACGGCGAGGGGGGCGAGGTGTATGGCTGGCAGGAGAGCGGGGACAAAAAACGTCCGGGTGGTTACCGCAAGGTCCGTGTGGTGGACGGGCGGCTGGCGGGGGCGCTGCTGTTGGGCGAGCGGCACGGGAGTATGGCATTATTCAAAGCCATCGGCCGGCCGGTGGCAGAGTCTGGAGCCGACGTCCCCCTTCCCGACTTTCCCTGGAACGATCTGACCGGGCAGGACTGGGACTATTTGTTTTACTGATGACAGAGCCACTAAAGACACTGGGTATCGCTGGCAGCCCCCGGCGCGGGGGGAATACAGAGACGCTGTTGGACAGGTTCCTGGCCGGGGCAGAGAGCGCTGGCGCCGCTGCGGAGAAAGTCGTGGCGGCCCGGCTCAAGGTCGCCGGCTGCGTCGCCTGCGACGGCTGCTGGGAGGACGGGCGTTGTGTGGTCCAGGACGATTGGGAGGACGTGTACGGAAAGCTCATCGCCGCCGACGTGATCGTGCTGGCCGCGCCGCTCTACTTTTGGAGCCTGCCCGCGCAGCTCAAAGCGCTGATTGACCGGGGGCAGTGTCAGTGGGCGCGCAAGTTCGTCGTAAAGAAGCCGCTGCCGCCTACCCCGGCCGGTCACGCCCGACGGCGCGGCGTGTTCATCGGCGTGGGCGGCGAGGCCGAGCCGGATTTCCGAGGGGCGATACGGACGGTCGAGGGCTTCCTTGGCGTGCACGAGGCGGATTATTGGCATGAACTGCTCTATGGCGATTTGGATGCCAGGGGAGAGGTCGAGGAACACCCCACAGCGCTGCAGGACGCCTTCGACTTGGGACGCCGGGCCGTCGAGGAACCTTGGGAATGAGAAAGGATAAGCTGAATGTCTAATCGCTTGACAGATGAAACCAGCCCCTATCTACTACAACACGCCGACAACCCGGTGGATTGGTTCCCCTGGGGCGAAGAAGCGCTGCAAAAAGCGCAGACCGAAGATAAGCCGATCTTCCTCAGCATCGGCTACTCCGCCTGCCACTGGTGCCACGTGATGGCCCACGAATCGTTCGAGGATGAACGCGTGGCGACGATCCTGAACGAGCACTTCGTCAGCATCAAGGTGGACCGGGAGGAAAGGCCCGACCTGGACCGCATCTACATGAGCGCGGTGCAGGCGCTCACCGGCAGCGGCGGCTGGCCTATGTCTGTGTTCCTCACGCCCGATGGACGGCCTTTCTACGGCGGTACTTACTTCCCGCCGACGCCGCGCTACGGGATGCCCTCGTTCACCCAGGTCTTGCTGAGCATGGCCAACGCCTGGCGGAACCGGCGGCAGGAACTCGTGGCCGGCGGCCAGCAATTGGTGAACGCCATCGAACGGCAGATGGTGGTAGCCGAGGACGTGAAACGTGAAGACGTGAAACGTGAGACGTTGGACACCGCCTTTGAGAATCTCGATCGGGACTTTGACGAGCTGCACGGCGGATGGGGCGCTGCACCAAAGTTCCCCCAACCGATGGTCCTGGAATTCTTGTTGCGCTATCACCACCTCACAGGTGAGGATCAGGCACGGTACATGGTGTCACTGACCCTGGACGCGATGGCCTACGGGGGAGTGTATGATCAAATCGGCGGCAGCTTCCATCGCTACTCTGTGGACGACCACTGGCTCGTGCCCCACTTTGAAAAAATGCTCTACGACAACGCCCAGTTGGCCCGCGTCTATCTGCACGCTTGGCAGGTGACTGGCGATCCATTCAAACGCACCATCGCCGAGGAGACGCTCGATTACGTCGTCCGCGAGATGACCGATCCGGCCGGCGGCTTTTACTCCACCCAGGACGCCGACAGTGAGGGCGAGGAGGGCAAGTTTTTCGTCTGGACGCCGGACGAGATCCGGGCCGTGCTAGGTGCAGAGGCGGACACCTTCGTGGCCGCGTACAATGTCACCGAGGCGGGCGATTTTGAGGGCTGGAACATCCTGGAACTTGCCAACCATGCCAGCCCACGCGCGGAATTGACAGAGGCGCGGCGCAGACTGTTCGCCGCCCGCGAGCAACGGGTGCGTCCGGCACGCGACGAAAAGGTGCTGACCTCCTGGAACGGGTTGATGCTGGCCGCCTTCGCCGAGGCCGCGCGAGTGCTGAAGCGTGATGACTACAGGGAGGTCGCCGAGCGCAACGCCGATTTTCTCCTGCGCGAACTTCGCCGGCCAGACGGCCGTCTGCACCACACCTGGAAAGATGGAATAGCCAAAATCAACGGCTACCTGGAGGATTACACCCACCTCATCGAAGGGCTGCTGGAACTGTACCAGGCCACCTTCGACCCGCGCTGGTACCTGTCTGCGCGCGAACTGGCCGAGGCGATGATCGAGCATTTCAGCGCCCCCACTGGCTTTTTCGACACCAGCGACGACCACGAGACGTTGCTCGCCCGCCCCAGGGAGTTGCAGGACAACGCCGTGCCATCCGGCAATGGGATGGCCGCCTTCGTGCTTTTACGCCTGGCGGGGCTGGCCGTCGAGCCGCGTTACGTCGAGATAGCGCGGCGCAGCCTGGGGCCGATGCAGCCGCTGCTGGCGCGGTATGCGCTGGGCTTCGGCCAGTGGCTGATCGCGTTGGACTACGCGCTTGCACACCCCCGCGAGGTCGCTATCATTGGTGACCCTGGGGCAACCGACACCCGTGCCCTGCTCGACGCCTGCACCACCGGCTACCGCCCCCACCAGATCGTCGCGCTGGGCGTTCCTGACGTCGAGCCCTCCAGCGTGCCACTGTTGCAGGGGCGCAGCCAGATCGAAGGGCGCGCCACGGCCTACGTCTGCGTTGACTTCACCTGCCGCCCCCCGGTCACCGACCCGGCGGCACTGCGGACATTGATCGAGTAAAGGAGATTCCGATGGATGTAAAAGAAGCCATACACACGAGGAGAGCCTATCGCTCGTTGGAGCCCGTGGAAATAACCGAAGAACTCGTCAGAGACATGGCCGAGAGCGCCCGACTGACGTGTTCCTGCTTCAATAACCAGCCTTGGAGATTCGTCTTCGTCTACGACCCTGAGGTCCTAAAGGAGTTGCACGCGGCAATGTCGAAAGGCAACGAGTGGGTGCAGGCCGCTTCTATGATCATCGCCGTGTTCAGCAAGAAGGATCTCGACTGCGCCATCAAGCGTAGAGAATACTATCTGTTCGACACTGGTCTGGCGACGGCCTTCATCATACTGAGGGCCACGGAGTTGGGGCTCGTGGCCCACCCGATAGCCGGATTCAAGGAGGATGCGGTCAAGGAAATCCTGGACATCCCCGAGGAGATGCAGGTGATAACCCTGGTCATCGTCGGCAAACAGGCTGAGAGCATAGGCCCCCTTCTCACGGAGAAACAGGCCGGATGGGAGAGAGAGCGGCCGGAGCGGCTGCCTCTGGAGGAATTCGCCTACGCGAATCGTTTTGCCCCACGGTAGGCGTTCACCCCATCACCTGGTCCCGCGTCCCTACGGCGTTGGTGGATGCCGAAAGCTGGCTCTCTGCAACATCCACGGGCTGTGGGAGAGCAGCAAGGAAATCGGAGTGGGTCAGTAGATTGGAAGGTTGGTAAATTGACGGCATTCGTCCAGTTTGTCCTTTCGAAGCGCGAGACGACGCTGACCGTTGTGGCCGGGCTGTTGACGCTGCTGGGGTTGGCACTAGCAGTAGCCGGCGCCCCCTCCTGGAACCAGACGGCCCTCTTTGCGGTGGCTATCGTCGTAGGTGGCCTCCCGGTGGCGCGCCACGCCTTTCAGGAGTTGTGGCTGTCCCGTAGCCTGGGAATCAACGTGCTGATGGTGGTCGCGGTCGTGGGCGCGGCGCTCATCGGGGAATGGGCCGAGGCGGCCATCGTGGTCGTGCTCTTCTCGTTGGGAGAGGCGCTGGAGGGGTACGCTGCGGAGCAGGCGCGCGGCGCGCTAGAGAGCCTCCTGGACCTGGCCCCGCCGGTAGCCCTGAGACTCCCTCCGTTCGGCAAGGTCTCCCGACCGCCGCCGCAGGAGGTGGCGGTGGAGCAACTGGCCATCGGTGACCGGGTGCTGGTGCGTCCGGGCGACCGGGTCAGCGTGGATGGCATCGTGCGCGCCGGGCAGAGCGCGGTGGACCAGTCGCCGATCACCGGCGAGAGCATCCCAGTGGAGAAGAAGCCGGGTGACCAGGTCTTTGCCGGCACCATCAACACCTCCAGCGCGCTGGAAGTGGAGGTGACTCACCTGGCGGCTGACAACACCCTGAACCGCATGCGCGCGCTGGTGCTGGAGGCGCAGTTGCGCCAGGCGCCAGTGCAGCGCTTTATAGATCGTTTCGCTCGCGTCTACACGCCGGCGGTGACCGGAGTGGCCGCGCTCGTGGCCACCGTCCCGCCGCTGCTCTTCGGGCAGCCGTTCTGGGGAGATCATGGCTGGCTGATGCGGGCACTACAGATGCTGGTAATCGCCTGTCCCTGCGCCCTGGTGATCAGCACACCGGTCAGCCTGGTGAGCGCTATGACCAACGGAGCCTCCCGCGGGGTGCTGATCAAGGGCGGGCGCTACCTGGAAGCGTTGAGCCGAATTAGAGTCTTTGCCCTTGACAAGACCGGCACCCTGACCGAGGGGCATCCTGTCATAACAGATGTCGTGGATATCTGCACCTGCGGGGAGTGCCCAGAAGATTGTGGTCTGCAACATGCTGCCGCGGTCGAGGCGCAGTCATCCCACCCACTGGCCCGGGCGTTGCTGGCGGAGGCGGAAGCGAGAGGGGTGGCAGTGGTCAGTGCTCAGGACGTCACCTTGCTGAGCGGGCGAGGAATGGAAGGTGTCGTCAACGGCGCGAAGGTTACAGTTGCCAGCCATGCCCACTTTGACGAGTATTTTCCGCACCCGGAGTCCGTTTGCCATCTGGCTGACGAACTGGCCGCCCAGGGCAAGACGGTGATACTGGTTCGGCACGATGACGAGGTGTGCGCGCTGTTCGCAGTGGCCGACACGCCGCGCCCTGGTAGCCGCCAGGCGCTCGCCGATCTGAAGGCCAGGGGCATCCACACCGTCATGCTGACCGGTGACAGTCCAACTGTGGCAGCGGAAATCGGCCGCCAGGTCGGGGTTGACGAGGTGCGCGCCAGTCTGCTGCCGGAGGAGAAGGTGTCTGCCGTCGCGGCGCTGGCGGAGCAGTATCAGACCGTGGCGATGGTCGGCGATGGAGTGAATGACGCCCCGGCCCTGGCGCAGGCGGACGTGGGCATCGCCATGGGCGGCGCGGGCTCGGCCCAGGCCATGGAGACGGCCGACGTGGTTCTGATGGGCGACGACCTGGGCCAACTGCCCTTCGTCGTGTGGCTCAGCCGCAAGACGAACCGAATTGTGACGGCCAATATCGCCCTTGCCCTGGCGGTCAAGGCGGCCATCTTTGCCCTGGCGGTGGCAGGCCTGGCCACGCTGTGGATGGCGATTGTGGCCGACGTCGGCGCGACGCTGGTGGTGATCCTGAACGGCTTACGACTGCGCCGGATATGAGCATATTAGCCGGCCTAACTGCAAGCAGGAAAGTCCTGCCGAGGAAATGTGCTTTCACAGTGTAGTCTTTCATAAACTCGTGCCCCCTTGGGCGTTTCATAAAGTCGTACCCCCTGAACCTTGACAATCTGAGGCAGGCTGACAAACTCTCTTCCAGAAATCTCAGTCACTTGGAGGAGAATAATGCCAGCAACACGTGCAACCACCGTTCAACAGCGCCAGGAGATGGGACGATTGGCAGACCAAGGCGAGTCCTACCAGGCCGTGGCGAACCAGACCGGCGTTTCGTTCTGGAAGGCTCGAAAGTGGATTCGCCGATCCCGGCGCGACGGTCTGAGTGCTCTGGTGACCACGTTCGGTCGCCCGGCTACTGGCTCTATGTCAGGCTTCGATCAGCTGGTGCGTTACGTGGCTCTGCGCCTCAAGTGCGAACACAAGACCTGGGGAGCTGCCTATATGGTGAAGAAGATGGACGAACGCCCCTCGCTGAAGGGCAAGAAACTCCCCCGTCCCATCACAGTGTGGCGCTACTGGCGCAGATTTGGCGACCGCCTGTTTCGAATGACGCGCTACCCCCAGCCTATGGGGGACGAAAATCATTTATGAGATTGGTGTTGATGGTTTGTCGTGATGGCAACTCTTCATCTGTGTATCCTTTTTGCTCAATCAGTTGCTGCCATACCTCGGCTGCACTCATCCGCGTGTACAAGCGTCTCGTCTTGAAACTCGGATCTGTTTGACTTTGGGAGTCTACGATGTCTTCGATGTCTTCGAGCAAGTTTGGCAGACGTTCTTCGGCTCGTTTCCGCCCACGGGCCGAAAAGGCATCAATTCAGGTTATCCCACTCTCCAGTTCCCACATCCCTTTGCGAATGGTTTGCCGATCCCAGCCTAACTCCCGCTCTGCTTTCCGTTGTCCGCCTTTACCCAGCGCTTTCACTGTTCTGGCCATAAACAATCGTCGGGCACTTCCTTGCAGATCTTTGGCCGTCTCAATCAAAAGTGATTTGACTTCAGGTGTGAGCTCCATTTTCCCCTCCCAGACATTGTGCCTTCTGTGTGCACCTCATTATACCTGGGAAGATTTATTTCTTGCAAGTCCCTTACCTCGAAACCGACAATCAGACGAACCTCAACCCTGTGTCCATCGTGCTGCGCATCGACGCTGGCTTCAGTACTGGCGCCAATCTGACTTGGCTGATTGAAATGGGTTACACTGTACGAACCAAAGCCCATCACGGCAGCACAGCCGACAGCCTGCGGCGGCGTGTCTCGTCCGAGACAAAATGGGCCCGCGTCGGACGTAATGCCGAGGCGGTGTATATGGGAGACTATTCCCACAATGATTGTCCTCATCCACTTCGAGCTATGCTGGTGCGCTATCACCTGCCAGAGAAAATGTGCTACACTGCTTTGCTCTACTACGACGAAACCCCGCCTCCACCGCTGCCAGAGTGGTTCAAGCAATACAATGCCCGTCAAACCATCGAAGCAGGCATCAAAGAGGGAAAGGGGGTGTTCACCCTGAAGCGCCATCTGGTGCGGTCGCCTATCGGGATGCGACTCCAAGAACAGTTTGCCCTGTTCGGAGCCAACTTTGTCCGCTGGGCTGCCGCCTGGGTCAAAGACTTGCTGCGCCAAGTCAACCACAACTTCACCAGTGCTCTTGGCCAAGTCAAAACATTGGTGCGCACTGTCTCCCGTGCCCGTGCCCGTTGGGTGCGCAATGACCTCGGTCACACCTTGATCTTCGACGAGAATGGCCCATTTGCTGGGACTGTTATTTGCCTGTCTGGCCTGGTAGCTGTTCAGTTGGCTTTGCATCTGTTCAAATTCGAGCCTTCATGAAACATGTGCCTTCTGATTGCGCAACCGTTAAGATAATGGTTTTTCCT
>CAYLPU010000084.1:0-22363 GCA_964385635.1 uncultured Anaerolineales bacterium | reverse complement strand
CATCCTGCGGTGGAGCGGTCAAGAAGCGCAAGCGGCGGAGGATGGATGGGCAGGTGACTTACTTCTACCGGCACAAGGCAGGGATAGGGAAGAAGTGCCCACGACGATATCGTCCGTAGCAGGAGCGATGTGTGCAGAAGGGGCTCGGCGTGGGAGGCTGGGCCTCTTGCTTTGATCTGATCGTCGAAAACAGCCAGATGTGAACGACAGAGCGCTACCGGCAAGTTCTGAGGACCCTTGACAGGCAGGGCCTAAGATGACAACTGCAAAGGTGCCGCAGCCGATTTCCGGAGGACTACTCCTATCCTACAAATGCTCCGCCGAGTGCCGGCATTGCATGTACGCCTGCTCACCAAAATGGAAGGGAGATTGGATTCCAAGAGAAGACCTGGAAGCGGTCCTGTCTCGGCTTGCCGGGAAAATAAGACCAGGCCCCTGGGGAGATCAGGCCATAAGCCTGAACTACGGGCTTCACTTCACCGGGGGAGAGCCTTTCTTGAACTTCGGGCTCCTGGCCGAAGCAGTGGAGATGGCCGAGGCACTGAAGATCCCCTCGACCTTCGTCGAGACAAACTGCTTTTGGTGTAGCAGTAATGAGACGACCAGAGAAAGGCTAGAACTCCTCAAGACGGCAGGTCTCAAAGGCATCCTGATCTCGGTGAACCCTTTCTATGCCGAATACGTCCCCTTTGAGAGAACAGAGCGATGTATCAGGATCAGCCAGCAAGTGTTCGGCAGAAACGTCGTGGTCTATCAGTTGGCGTACTATCATCGGTTTAGGGAGTTGGGCATCAAAGAAAGGATACCTCTCGAAGATTACCTGGAGCTGACAAGGGGTGAGCATCTGACAGAGCAGGTGGAGCTGTTCTTGATGGGAAGGGCTGCTCGACGATTAAGGGAGTTCTACCCCGCGTACCCTGCACATGCTTTCTTTGACGAGCCTTGCCGGCCACCGTTCCTGAGAGACTGGCACAACCATTTCGACAACTACGGGAACTTCATGCCGGGCTACTGCGGTGGGATCTCCCTGGGCCATTGGAAGGAGCTGGACGCGCTCGTGGAAGAAGGGATAGATTTGGACGAACACCCGGTTCTGAGGTTCTTGATTGCCGGAGATATGCGGGGGCTCTTGCATTTCGCAGAGGATTTCGGTTACCAGGAGTCTCCGACGGGTTACGTTTCGAGATGCGACCTTTGCCTTGATCTGAGAAGTCACCTGGTTTCCAAGGAAGACTTCGAGGAGCTCAGTCCCAAGGAGTTCTACATACACCTGGGGTAGCCCAGGATCTGCTCTCTATGTCCAGATCTGCGAGGAGATCGTCTACCGACTCAAAGGTCTCGTAGCGGCCCGCCTGCAAGTCCGCCTCAGCCCGGCGCACCTTGGCTTGGCTTTCCGGTGTCCAATACCAGAACTGATCGCGGACAATCAGGCCCAGATCGGCGGCGATCTCCATCTCGGTGTGGCTCAGCCCCACGTGCTCGCGCATCTTCCGCTTGACCTGGGCAACATCGCCAGCGCGGATGACCTTGAGGTAGATTTCCTCTCCCTCTTCAAGGTTCCAGCGCTTCTTGATCTGAGGAGGCAGCAAATCGGACCGGACTCTTTCCAACACGGGCATCTGGCTACTCCTTACTTTTCGTTCTTCCCGTTCAGGGAGGACAGGACGAAAAGTCTTACACTTCGTTCAGATTATAGTACAGAGTCTTCTAATGGACAAACAAACCATCATTATTCCACCTCCAGCGGGATCACCCGGTGGGCCAGGACACTGATCGCCTGACCGCGCTTCTGCAACCGCCCCTCGACGACCACGAACGGCGACTTCAGCGCCTTGCGGCTGGCCTCGTACACCTTCGGCCTCAACACCACGTTGATCAGCCCTCCTTCGTCCTCCAGCGCCAGGAAGGCCGTGCCCCTGGCCGTCGGCGGCTGCTGGGCCGAGACGACCACCCCGCCCACCCACACCTTGCACCCGTCTCGCAGGTCTGGCAGCGCCCCGCTGGGCGTGATCCCCATCGCCCGCAGTTTGTCGCCCACCAGCGCGGTGAGGTGCTCGTGGGCACTCACGCCGGTGTGGGCCACCTCGGTCCAAAGCCGCCCTTTCGCCGAAAGGAAACCAAAGCGCGGGCGCTCATCGGGAGACGGTAGCGGAAGCGGGGGCGGCCCTTCTGCCGCCTCCAGCGCTGCTTTCAGGTCCCACAACAACTGCCGTCGCGGCGCCCCCCAGCCGTCGAAGGCCCCGGCCCAGATGAGCGCTTCCACCGCCCGCCGGCCCAACCTCGTGCGGCGGCAGAAATCGGCCAGCGAGCGGAAGGGGCCGAAGCGCCGCGCCTCGACGAGACTCCGCCCGCCCGCCTCTCCCAGCCCGGTCACGACTGCCAGACCCAGCCGCAGCGCCTGCCCCTCGACGGTTGCCCGCAGATCGGAACCCTCCACGTCCACCGGGCGGATCTCGACCCCGCACCGGCGGGCCTCAGAGACGATCACGTGGGGCGGGTAGAAGCCCATCGGCTGGTGGCGCAGGAGTGCGGCGAAGAAAGCGGCCGGGTGGTAGCACCGCAGCCAGGCGGACTGGTAAGTCAGCACGGCGAAGGCCGCCGCGTGGCTCTTGGGGAAGGCGTAGCCGCCGAAGGCCCGCAACTGCCTGAACACCCGCTCGGCCACCGGGCGCGCCACGCTCCGGGCGGCGGCCCCGGCGATGAACTCCTCGCGGAAGCGCACGACCTGCTCGTCGGCCCGCTTGTGCGACAGCGCCCTCCGCAGCAGTTCCGCCCGCCCCGGGGTGAAGCCCGCCAGGTCCCGCGCCACCTTCAGCACCTGCTCCTGGAACACGATCACCCCCAGCGTCTCCGCAAGCGCTGACTCCAACAGCGGGTGGAGGTACGTCACCGGCTCCAGCCCCTGGCGGCGGCGCAGGTAGGGATGCACCATCTGCGCCTGGATCGGGCCAGGGCGGATGAGCGAGATCTGGATCACCAGGTCGGCGAATATGCGGGGCTGGAAGCGGGGGATCAGGCTGGCCTGGGCTCTGGATTCCACCTGGAAGACGCCCACCGTCTCCCCCCGGCAGAGCATGTCGTATACCTCTGGATCGCCATCTTCATCTCCAAGAGGCAGCGCCTCCAGGCTTTGTCCTGAGCGGTGTGGTGAGCCTGTCGAGCCACCTGCCGAAGGATTGGGCCGTTCCCCGGTCTGGGCCTCGACGATGGTCACCGCGTCCTCGATGGCGGACAGCATCCGCAGCCCCAGGAGGTCAATCTTGATCATCCCGGTTCCCTCCAGCGCGTCCTTGTCCCATTGGGTGACGACCCGGCCCTCCATTGCCGCTGGCTCTACCGGAACCAGGTCATACAAGGACGGGCCGGAGAGCACCATCCCCCCGTTGTGGATGCCCAGGTGGCGTGGGATGGAGTCCAGTTGCGGCACGATGCGCAGCAGGTGCTGGAATGGCTTTCCCGCTAAATCCGCACCAAAGGCCTCGACCAGCCCCCGCGACTCCTCGACGCTGTCGGCCTCCCCCACGTCCAACGCGCCCGCCAGCCGCTCGACCAGCGCAGGGGTGAAGCCCAACACGCGGGCCACGTCGCGCACGGCGGAGCGGGCGCAAAAGGTGACCAGCGTGCAGGCCATCGCCGCGTGCGCCTCTCCGTAGCGTTGGTAGACGTACTGGATCACCTCCTCCCGCCGGTCGGCGGCGAAGTCCACGTCAATATCGGGCGGGCCGCGCCGTTCTGGTGAGAGGAATCGCTCGAAGACCAGATCGCAGGCGACGGGGTCAATGGGGCTGATGCCCAGGAGGTAGGCGACCAGCGAGTTGGCAGCGCTGCCCCGCCCCTGGCAGCGGATACCGGCATGACGGGCGAAGCGGACGATGTCCCAGACGATGAGGAAGTAGTCGGCCAGCCCGGCCTGCTCGATGACCGCCAGTTCCCGCGCCAGCCCCCCCTCTTTCCCCCCCAGTGGGGGGGAGGAAGGGGGGGAGCCCCCAATGGGGTGGGAGGAAGGGGGAGGTGCATTGGGATATCGGTGCCGCGTTGCCTGCAGGCACAACTCGCGCAGGTAGAAATCCGCGGACCGACCACCTGGGACCGGGAAGCAGGGCAGCGTCTGAGACCCAGAGGGGAGATAGTCGGTGGCCGGGGCACAACGCTCGGCGATGCGGAAACTGTTCTCCAGCGCGATGGGAAGGTCGGCGAAGAGGGCCGCCATCTCCTGCGGCGAGCGCAGTGTGTACTCGGCGTTGGGCCGCAGCGAGTCCCTGGCGTCCTCCAGCGCCGTGCGGTGCCGGATGCAGGTCAGGATGTCGTGGACCTCCCGCTGCTGAGGGTGGAGGTAGTGGACGTTTCCGGTGGCGACCACGTCCAGCCCGGCGCGGGTGGCGAGCGTCACCAGGCGGCTCAGCAGACGATTGTCGCCCCGCCGGTAGTGGCGCTGTACCTCGATAAAGAAGCGGTCAGGGCCAAAGACCCGGGCGTAGCCCCGGGCGACCTCCATCGCTCGCTCGAACCTGCCCGCGGTCAGCAGCCGAGGGATCTCCCCCTGGCGACAGCCGGAGAGCGCGATCAGCCCGCCGGCGTGAGCGGCCAGGTCGCGCCGGGACAGTCGGGCAACGCCCTTCTCCTGCCCGCGCCGTGCCAGCGTGATCAGGCGACACAGGTTACTGTACCCCTCCGCCGTCTCGACCAGCAGCGTCAAATGAGAGCCATCTTCGAGCGTCATCTCCGCCCCCAGGATGGGCTTGATTCCCGCCTCCCGCGCCGCCAGCACGAAGCGCACCGCCCCGTAGAGCGCATCGTGGTCCGTGAGCGCCAGCGCGTCCATTCCCAGGTCCGCCGCCCGAGCCACGAGCGCCTCGGGAGAGGGAACACCATCGAGGAGGGAGTGATCGGAATGGGCGTGGAGTTCGACGTAGCCGGGAGTGGGAGGCCGGGGGCCTAGATGTGCCGCCGTTCCAGCAGCCATCGGCCGGCCCTCACGTCGCAGAAGACGACCCGCACCTGCCCGTCACCGGTCTCCAGGCGGAAGTAGTCCCGCTCGACCGGCCGGCTCCACCACTGTCTGCGCTCCCGCCAGACCTCGTAGACGGCCACGACCTCCCGGATGCGGTCGCGCCAGACGAGCGCGCGGGGCATCCCCTGCGGGTCGGTGGTGACCTGCACCGGGAGGGGCAGCGGCGGGCCGATCAGCGATGCGACGACGATGATCATCTCTCCGAAACGCTCCCGCAGTCTCCGCAGCGCCTCGCGCAGCCGCTCCCGACGCCTGCCCTGCCACCGCGAGTACCACCGCGAGTACTCGTGGCGGGGCTCTCGTGGCAGGCGTGGCGGTGAGCCAGGCCGAAGGGCCTGCCCTGAGCGCCTGCCCTGCCACCGCGAGTACTCGTGGCGGTGAGCAAAGCCGAAGGGCCTGCCCTGCCACCGCGAGTACTCCACTGCGAGAGTACTCTCGTGGCAGGCGTGGCGGTGAGCAAAGCCGAAGGGAAACCGAGAGGACCATCGGGGGCTCCAGCGAAGAGGGCCAACTGGGTCGCGCCCAGGTGGAAGGAACGCAGGGGGTAGACGGTGAGAGAGAAGGCGGTCACCGGACCGGCGACCGTCAGTCCTCCCAGCAGGCGGCCTGCCAGGCGGGAGAGTTTCCCTGCGTCAGCCGAGGGGGGCTTGACCGGCATACCTGCAGCGTGCTCCTCTCCGCTTTCCTCCTCAAGCCTCAGCCGGAGCCCCTCGGCCTGATAGCCCCGGCGGGAGAGTGTCTCGGCCAGTTCGGCCGCCATCTGGTCGGCGTGGGCCAGCAATGGCGCGCGGTCGCTCAGTGAATCGTTGAAGGTACGCATGCGCGCCAACGCCAGCGGCGGGGCCTCCTCGTGCACAGGGCGGGGGTCTATCCCACGGGCCAGGTCGTGGAGCGGGCCGGCGTGGGAGCCGAACTGGCGCACGACGGCCAGGCGGGGCAGCGCCGCCAACGCGCCCAGCGTACGCACCCCCAACAGGTGCAACCGGCGCCGCATCTCCAGGTCGGCGGGGAGGGCAGAGAGAGGCAGCGAGGAGACGAAGGCCCGTTCCTCACCGGGCGGCACGAGACATCCGCTGCCGGGTTGGGCGGCGCGGGCGGCTTGCTCGGCTACGAACTTGCCGCTGCCTAACCCCACCCGCACGTCCAGCCCGGAGGCCTGCCCTGCCACCGCGAGTACCACCGCGAGTACTCGTGGCGGGGCTCTCGTGGCAGGCGTGGCGGTGAGCCTGGCCGAAGGGCCTGACACGCCTCCATCACCAGTTGGCGAGCCAGGTGGGCATCGGTGCCGAATCGCCTGTCCTGAGCAGAGCCGAAGGACCGCTCCAGGCCGGACACTTCGGCGTACAAGAGACCCAACCTGCCTGTCTCCACGGTGGGGGTGAAGTGGCTGGCGGCTTCAGTCAGCGCGTCGTGGGCGGCACGATAGACTTCCTCGCGAGCCGGGACAAAGCGGGCAGCAGGACAGAGCGCTTCGGCCTGGCTCATGCGCATCCCGGTGCTGACGCCGGCTGCTTCAGCCTGCGGGCAGCAATCGAGCACTGCGTCCGCGTCCCAGGGCCGCCCGCCGACAATTAGAGGGGCATTGGCCAGGGAGAGGTCGTGTTGTCGCTCCATCTGCACCGGCAGATGGGGAGCCATGAGGCAGGCTATCTTCATCGTGCCGCACCCCGCTGTCGTCCTACGCGAGTATAGAACATCTGTTCTAATTATACTGCCGATGAGAGGGATGTCAAGCGCGGAAGCGACTTGTGCGAATCTGGCTGCCCCTGGCAATGAAAGCAATTTGCATTGCCTGCTATGTCATGCTACAATCCCCATACAAAAAGCCTCGCGGCTATGCGGGAGCCCGAGGCAACGGCCAGGGCGGGCACACGCTCCAGCGGCCCCAATGCTACCATAACGCCCGCCGGCTGTCAGGCGTCGGCGGGCATTATGTTTCAGCTACGAGCAACAAGTTTGCGCTCACTCTCCTACAGCGGCGGGACTGGTCACCTCCTGCCGCCACGTTCATCAACTTCATTTTGGCCGACTCTTTCCCTTCCACACGGCACTTCTGCTCGGCACTACATTCCTAATCTCATTAGAAACCGAGTTATGGCGCATTTGCCACAAGTTGTCCAAAGTGATATAATCTACTTTGATAGAAGTGCGTTGGATTGCACTCTTTTGTCCCCTCCTTGACAAGTTCCTGCCTCAGCGGAGGTCCATAGAATGAACAACCAGACAACCGCACCCCAGAGGAACACTACCACGTTTGACACAATATCCCCCTGGGTGAACATATTGGATCACACGAGGATGAGGTAAAAACATGCCAGGAAACTTCATCTCGGTCAAAGAGGCCAGTGAGAGCTATGGCTATTCCGGGTCTCATATCCGCAACCTGTTGAGCAAAGGCGTGATCACGGGCGAAAAATTCGCCAGCGTCTGGATGGTAGATCCTGCATCAATAGAGCGGTACAGGATGCAGATGGAGCAACTGGGTAGCAAGAAACATGGAACCTGGGCCAACAACTCTGGGGACAATGGCCCTGCGCCTTCTGGTAGTGATGACGACAACAAAGGACTCAACCACAATGGCCACTGACAGGCAATACAACAGCACCCTGGCCGGCAAAGGGGCCTATCTCTCCGACACCAAGACCGTCCTGCGGGAAATAGATGCTGGGCAGCATCCTGATCAAGTTCGGCGAGCCGTTATTGAGGATGACCTGCTGGACCATCGCACCCGGCATTCTCGAATGACCTACTGGAAGGAGATCTTTCGCCGGTACATCAGCGGGCGAGACCCGGAGCATGTAGCCAATCTGGCACGTGTAGTGGCCCGCTGCCCTAACTCCACGGCTGTGAACTTGGTGCTGCTCTATGAGTACTGCCAGGTGGACGCGCTCCTCTACGATCTGACCGCCTATTGCACCTATGAATTGTATCAGAGCGCCCGCACAGCGATAGACAAAGTGGACATCAACGAATGGTTGAGCCAACGGGAGGCCGACCACCCTGAGATCGCTCGCTGGTCCCCCAGGACCCGGGGCAGGCTTACCGCTGGCTACCTGTCAACCATCCGCGACTTTGGCCTGGTGACGGGCGCAAAGCAGAAGGCGTTTCACAAGGTCTATGTTACCCGGGAGGCCTTCGTCTACGCTCTCTATCACCAAAAGGATCGAGGCTTCCAGGGCAGATCGCTCATCTGCTCAACTGACTGGCGGCTGTTTCTGCTGAGCGAGAGTGAGGTGATCTTCCTGCTTGAGGACGCGGCCAACGGGGGTTTCATCCATTTCCGACACGCCGGCGACATCTACGACCTGCGATTTGTCTACCAGGATCTGAGTGAGGTAGTCTATGCCATCACAAACGTTATCGCTGATTGATAAGTTCGCCGATCTGGAGAGGTTGCTCCTGAACGACCGGGACACGCTGGCTCTGCATGCCGGTGTGCCCTTCGTGTTGCTCATCTACGACCCGAACGAGGAGCGTCGTTGTCGGGAAGAACAGGCCCACCTGATGACCAAGTTGGCAGACGCTGGGCTCATCGTACACGAGATCCCCGTGGAGACCTTTGTCTTCGATCACTACGCCGAGATCGGGTTGCTCGACAAAGTGTTCGAGAAAGAACGCACCCGGCCAGGGGACGTCTACCGAGACCTGGCCAAGAACTACCGGCCGGCCCTGGTCCGGCATATCATAGAAGCCGCCGATACACTGGAGGGTCAGGATGCGATCCTGTTCCTCACCCGGGCCGCTCACCTCTACCCCTTCGTGCGCGTGTCCAACCTGTTGCGGAATCTGGAGAACCGTGTGAGGCTACCTCTCGTGATCTTCTATCCAGGCGAGGAGTTGGACGGGGAACTGCGATTTCTGTGCCTTGAGAATGCCGACGGCCCGCACACTAAGTATAGAGCCAGGAGAATCTAGCCATGACCAAGATTGAGGATCTATTCGTTTATCCCATCAAGCGTGATATTACGACCGTCATCACGATGGATGACCTGCGCCTCCAGGAAGTCAAGCAAGAACTGGGGGAGTACGTCGTCACCGACGTCATTGAGGAATTGCTCATCGAGTTCCTGGAACGCTACGTCGAAACGCGCACAGGGCAGACCGATCGCATTGGCGTGTGGATCTCTGGCTTCTTCGGCTCGGGCAAGTCCCACTTTGCCAAGATCCTGAGCTATCTTTTGGAGAACCGAGCGGTCGGCAGTCAGACAGCCATTGACCTCTTCAAACTGCGTTTCGTGGATAGCCCCCGGCAAAGTGAGATCGAGCGGCTGCTGCACCAGGTAGCCAACTTCATAGATACGGAGGCCATCGCTTTCCAGATCAAGACCGAGGAGGATTTGCTGGCCAACGTGCCGATCAGCCCGGTGGATGCCAAGGCCGGCAACCACATCTCGACCATCATGTACCGGCAATGGCTGACCAAACGGGGCTTCAGCACCACGTTATGGGTCGCACGCCTGGAACTCGAGTTGACCGGTCTGGACCAGTACCAGGCTTTTCAGGCCAAAGTGCAGGAACTGGAAGGGGATACCTGGCAGGAGGTACGCAAGCACGACATGCTGGTGCGCGACGCTGCCGTCAAAGCCTTGTGCGCTATCCTGCCCGGCCGGTACGGTACCGAGGAGAAGGCTTCCAAGGCAATTGACGACATCCAGACTGGCCTCCAGATGGGGCCATCTATCCTGGCCGACGAATTGATAAGATGGGTGGATAGTCGCCGACAGCCCGGCTCAGAGAAGACGCCGCACTTGGTCTACATCATTGACGAGATGGGGCAGTTCATCGGCGACAGCAACCAGAGGCTGCTGGAGTTACAGTCCATCGCCGAGGCCTTCGCCACCAGGGGGTTGGGCAAACTGTGGCTGGTCGTCACGGCTCAGGAAGCCCTGGAAGAGATCGTGCTTGGGGCTATCCGCCACGAGTATGAGTTCAACAAGATTCGAGATCGCTTCAACCTGCGCCTGCCGCTGACGTCGGAGAACATTGAGCGGGTGCTCGAGGAGCGGATTCTGAAGAAGAAGGAGAGCAAACGACCCGAGTTGGAAGCGGTCTATCGCAGGGCCAGCGGCAACATCGCCACGGTCTGCACGCTGCAAGGGGCCAACCGGCCGCTGCCGCAGGCGGATGCCGATCGCTTCGTGGCCGACTATCCCTTCCCCCCTTATCAACTGGCGGTGTTGCAGCAGATCTTCGCCGCCGTCCGCACACCGGGCGGGGACAAGGAGAGGATCGAGGGCACCGAGCGCAGCCTGATCGGGGTCACGCAGGCCGTCCTGAAGTCACCGGCCACCGGATTCGCGGACTCGCCCCTGGGACGGTTGGTCGCCCTGGACGAAATCTACGACCAGGTTGAGACCGAACTGCCCAGCATTGATCGCCGTACCATAAACGAAGTCAAGGGGGCAACCGTGAGAGGGGCAACCACGAGAGTTGCCCCTACATTCCTGAAACGCATTCTCAAGGCACTCTACCTCATCCAAAAGTTGGAGTGGATTCCGTGCACGGCCGATAACCTGGCCCGTCTGCTGGTGAACCACGTAGATGACCCAGACGTGCCCTTTGGCACCTTGAGGCAACAGGTCGAGCAAGGTCTGGCCCTTCTGGACAAGGGGCACTACGTTGTGGAACGCGGGGGACAGTACGAGTTTCTGTCTGGGGTGAAGAAAGACATCGAGATGGATATCGCTGCGGTAAACGTCACCATGAACGACCGGAGGCGCGAGGTCAAGAAGTACTTCAAGACGGTCCTGGACGTCGGCCGCCTCAACTACCAGGGGATCAAGCGGTTCGACGTCGTGGTGCGAGGCGATGACGCTGTGATTCACGACAAGGGGGAAATCACCTTGCAGGTCTACTCTCCCATCTACGTCGCCGCCACCGATCTCACTCGTGACGAGGTGTTGCAGCGCAGTTTCGGCGATGATCGGAGCCTGTATTGGGTTTCGGCCCCGGCGGACGAACTGTATCGCGAGTTGGGCAAGTTGATTCAGACTGAGGCGGTCGTCTCCCGCCGCATGGCACGCCAGGACAAGAGCCCGGAAGAGGAGAGCATTCTCTATCAGAAGCAGCGGGACGTGGAGACCAGCCGAGCGAAGGTCCAGACCCTCCTGCGGGGAAGCCTGTTCAACGGGGTCATCATCTACGACGGGGAAGTGCGCGAACTGGAAGGTCGCACCAGCCAACTGGGTACGGTCTTTACGCGGGAGGTCTCGCAGATCATTCCCCACGTCTACACCCGCTTCGAGCCGGCGGCCGTGAGGGTCAATGAGAAGAGCATTGAGCTGGTCTTGACCGTGAAGGACGCCCAACTGCCGGACGTCGAACTGGAACTGAACCTCTTTGACGACGCCTACCGCCTCAACCGGCACGCACCGGTCGTCAGCGAGATGCTGGAGGAACTGCGGCTGCGCGCCCGGGCCGGAGACCCCCGCGACGGAAAGATGCTGGCCGGTTTCTTCGAGCGGATGCCCTACGGCTGGGACCCGATCCTGGTGCGTGTGGTCCTGGCGGCGCTGTTCCGTGCAGGCGTGGTCAGTCTGAAGTATGAAGGCCGGGTCTATCACGACTACAAGGTGAGCCGCGCCCGGGACCTGCTGATCAAAGCCCTCAGTTTCCGCAAGACAGAGTTCCTGTACGATCCCCAGGAGGGTCTGACGCCCCAGGAGCGCCGGAACGCGCAAAAAGCCCTGGATCGCATTTTCCATAACCTCCAACCAGACACCGTCAACATCATGGCCGCAACCTTGGAAAAGGAACTGGAAGAACTGAGGGGACGAAACACGGAGCAGCGCATCCTGGCCCAGGAAAGGGACCTACCCGTCAAGCCGATCTTACATCAAGGCCGAGATGCCATCCAGGAAATCCTGGATCACCCGCAGCCAGACCGCCGTCTGAAAGCGTTTCTCCAGCAATCGTCCGTCTTGAAGGAACTAGAGGATTATCAAGAACGGCTGCAACCGTTTATCGAGGCGGGCAGGCCGGCCGAGTTCCGCCGCGCGCGCACCTTGAAGCGGGCGGTCGAGCGGGCCCAGCGTGTTGCCCCAGAGCTGGGCAGGAAAGAGGCACAGGGTTGGTTGGACGAGATGCAGGCCATCGAGGATCAGCGCGAGATCGTGGAAAAGTGGGCCACCTTCTACCAGAACATGCAGCCCCTGCTGAAGCGTTACCAGGCAGCCTACGAGGCCCAACATCAGGCCCGCTACGACGCCTACGCCGGGGTGAAGGCAGAACTTGAGGCGCTGGGCATCCCCGCCGAGGGCCTCAACGACCGGTTGTGCGAGGGGCCGGTCGGCTGGACACTGGACGGGCTGACCTGCACGACCTGCGGCACGGGGCTGGAGACGCTGTACTACCAGGTTCAGTCGGCGCCGGAGGAGAAATCGCGCCTCGTCAGACAGCACACCCCACCGCAGGATGGAGGGGGAGATGTGATCGAATTCGAGATACTGCGTCTGTACGACGTGATCCAGACCCGTGACATCAGCACGGTTGAGGAGTTGGAAGCGGCATTGAGTGAATTGCGCCAGGCGGTTCAGGCAGCGTTGGAGGCAGGCAAGCGAGTGGTCTTGGGGTAGCCTGAATATGACAACGAATGGGGAGGATTAACCGAAAAACATTCGATAAATCCCCTGGATTCGTTGTCATATTGCACGCATCAGTGGCACGCAAGAAGGACTGATTGTATGGCCGAGATCATCTACCCTGAACTCAGCTATGTCGTGCAAGGGAGCCTCTACGACGTTTACAATGAGCTGCGCTATTTCGATCTCTCGGAAGAGGGATGGGAGAATGCTCTTCTGATCGCCTTGGAAGAACGAGAGGTCCCTGCTCAGCGCCAGGTGGAGCATGAACTACGTTACAAGGGCTATCGGGTCGGTCGCTTTTTTGTGGACGTGTTGGCCGACGAAAAACTGGTGCTTGAATTGAAGGTGGAAGATGAGTTGCTGCCCATTGACGTGGCTCAAGTGATAACTTATCTCAAGGTGGCCGGCCTGAAACTCGGCATCCTGGTCAACTTTGGGGGGAGCAAGTTGGACTTCAGGCGCGTCCCCAACTTTGTCAGCCAGCGGTCCGCCCGTCGTCCACCGGACGGTGCTATCCAATCCTCAGGCCAATTGCTGTACCCGGCATTGACAAGAGAGCTGCGAGCGGCCCTTTACGAAGTGCACAGCGAACTGGGACCCGGCTTCATGCATATGCACTATCGCCGCTCCACCCAAATCGAGTTGCGCCAGCGCGGTGTTCCTTACGAAGTGAAGAAAGAGATCACCATCCGGTTTCGTGGGCGCCCTGTCGAGAAGCGCGAGACTCGGCTCATCATCGCAGACGAGCGTGTGCTGGTGATTCCTGTCGCCGTCCGCGCGATCACCCCCATGCTCAAAGGTCGTCTGCACCAGTACCTTGAGTTGCTTGATCTCAAGCTGGGGATCATCGCCAACTTCCACACGCCGAGTCTGGAGATGGAGACGGCGCGAATATGACAGCGAATCCCGGGGATTGACCAAAAGCGATTCGATAAATCCTCAGAATTCGTTGTCATATTGTGGCGCGAATATGACAACGAATCCAGAGAATAGAACCAATACGATTCGGTAGATTCCAGGATTCGTCGCCATGCTGTGGAAGTATTGGGATGCTGAGCGGATGCGACGACGAACCTGTGGATGGACCAAACGCCGTCCATTCGGTAAATCCTGGAGATTCGCTGTCATATGTGACCAAGAATCGGGGCTAGAACAACATGCACAAGCAAGCCAAAGACGCCATCCACGACCTGGTCTTGGACCTGCGCAAGACGCTGGAGGGGGAGGTCGAGCGGGAGCTGGGTCGCTACGGCATCTACGCTGACCGGGCGTGGATTGACGCCAGCACTCTATCTCGTCTCTCCGCAAAAGAGCGCGACGAGGACCGCCCCCGCATCGAGGCGGCCATCCGGCGGGAGCAGGACGCCGGCCTCGACCAGGCCGGAGCCGTGCGGGCCTTCATCCGCGAGACGGCCTACACCCACATGAACCGCCTTCTGGGCCTGAAGTGTATGGACGTGCGTGGCCTCATCGAGGAAACTATCACCACGCGCCCCATCTACAGCGAGCGCAGCAAACGCCATCGAGACTACCTGGACGAGCACCCACAGGCCCACCGCGCGCCAGACCGGGGGTTGGTGGCTATGCTCCAGCAAGCATACACGGAGATCAGCCAACAGATCGGCGTGGTGTTCGACCCCGACAGCGACTACAGCATCGTCTGGCCGCGCCACACGTTGCTGAAGGAGTACATTGACCAGATCAACAACCTGGACGCGGAGGTAGCCCGCAAGCGGGGCGAGGAGCCGGAGACCATAACCAGCGTCTACGCCGACGACACGGTCCTGGGCTGGGTGTACCAGTATTTCCAGGAGGAAGAGAAGGCCCGCGTCTTCCGTGAGGTACGTACGAAGAAAATCAGCGGCCACGACATCATCCCCGCCACCACCGCCTACACCGAGCGCTACATGGTTCAGTTCCTGGTCGAGAACAGCCTGGGTGCGCTGTGGATGGAGATGTATCCTGACTCCGACCTGTGCGAGCAGTGGGAGTACTTTGTCGAGGACCCCAACCTGCAGAACGAGGACGGCACCCGCAAGCGAGGCCGGGACCGACGGCCCGTGGCTGAATTGGCCCTGCTGGACCCTGCCAGCGGGAGCGGCCATTTTCTGCTCTACTCCTTCGACCTCTTCGCCCAACTGTACGAGGCCGAGGCCCAGATGCAGAGTCGGCCGGTGAACCGGGCCGAGATCGCCCGCCGCATCCTGCGCGACAACCTCCACGGCATTGATATTGACCTGCGCTCTATCCAACTCTCCGCCCTCAACCTGTACATGAAAGCGTGCACCTACGCTGGCGTGCACCTCAACGAGTTGCAGAACAGCGAACCGGTGAGGATGAACCTGGTCTGTGCCGACATCGTACTGCGCGAGGGGCCCGAACTGGCGGAACTGCTGGAGCGGTTCAAGGGTGACCCGCTGACCCAGGATCTGATCGAGACCTTATGGCGCGGCCTGCAGAACGCCCGCGAACTGGGCAGCCTGCTCAAGGTGGAGGAGCAGGTGGACGCGGTGATCGCCCGCAAGCGAGAGGCGGAACGGGGCACTTTCTGGGAACACGCCGACGAAGATTGGGAGCGGTGGAAGCAGGGCTTGCTGGATGTGCTCAAAGACTATGTGGACCGCGCCGCCGAGGCATTCGACGTGAACCGGCGCATGTTCGGGCAGGAGGCGATCAAGGGTGTGCGGTTGCTCGACCTGTTGACGCGCCGGTACGATGTGGTGATTACAAACCCACCGTATGTACACAATCGCAACATGGGTGAGTCTTTACGACAAGGCATGCGAACATTCTACCCGAACACTGGTAGTGATCTATTTGCTGCATTTATGGAGCGGTCTTGGGGGCTAACCGAGTCCAAAGGCTACTTCGGGCTGGTCACACAGCAGAGCTTCATGTTTCTTAGATCCTACATACACCTGCGCCAATTGATAATTCAGAAGTGTCTGCTGAGGATGGTCGCTCACTTAGGGTCTCACGCATTTGAGGAGATTAGCGGTGAGAAGGTTAATACGGTGTTGGTGAGCGCATCCAAAGGGAATCCGCCTAAGTCACATACAGCGACCTTTATTGATGCTACATCTCAGCCAGCAAAGGATATCGCTTTGCAGGAGACCGATGCAGCCCCACGGTACTTACGCAGTCAAGAGTCATTCACGTCCATAGATGGCATTCCTTTAACCTATTGGATACCGCATGAAATCAGATCTTTGTTCGAAGGTGAGCCTGATCTGTCTGGAATCGCTACACCGAAAGCCGGCATCAACACAGGGGATAATTCTCGCTTCCTTCGATTCTGGTGGGAAGTTACCTCGATTGAGCCTGGTGAGACCAAGGCGTGGGTTCCATACATGAAGGGTGGTACATACGACAAGTGGTTAGGGAATCTTGAGTATGTAGTCTATTTGGACACTGAGGAAATGCTGAAACTCCCGGGCGCAAGGATGCGCGAAAACTATGACTATTTTTTCAATGAGGGGATAACTTACACGCTCACAAGTTCCACAGGGTTCAGTGGTAGGTACATGCCTCCTGGCTATGCCTTCGACATGACCGGATCATGTGTGTTTGTCCATGGCAGTTCGCTGTTTTACGTCCTCGGCTACCTTAATTCCAGCCTGGCAGCGTACTTTCTTGCTAGTATTAATCCATCTTGGAGCTTCCAGATTGGCGATCTGGCAAGGCTGCCGTTCCATGAACCAGACCCACCGAAACGCGGTGTAGTGGAGAGATGTGTCCAGCATAGCAAAGAAGAAAAGCATTTCCTGGTCTCAGCACGACTCGAAGAATGCATATTCTCAAATAGCTTAATGGAGCGTGCTTGTTCTGACGATTCGATAACCACGCTTCGAGGTGCTTATGCCTTAGGACTTGAGCAAGCAGAATTAGCTGAGACTCGTATTCTGATTTATGAGGGACTGATAGATAAGTTGATCCTGGATGTATATGACCTCAGCGACGAGACGAAAAAGATAATCAGCGCATCAAAAACAACAGCACCAAGAGGTCAGTCTCTGTTGTGCGCCTACGAGACGTTTCCGGATGATTTGATACCCGAAGCCTACGCATACTTAGATACACTACCCCGCATAACCACTGAAGGATGGGTCAGTAGCCACCGCGTATGCTCCCTCAATGTCTCCGACCTGCCATCCTGTAAGTTGCTAGAATTCGAACTGATCCGGCTTTACGTGGGCGAAGGTCGCTCCCTCGAAGAGATTTGCGCTACTCTGAAGCTGAACCCCATCAGCATTGTCGCCCTGCGCCGCGAACTGGGCCTCATCAACCCGGCCGACCTCAAGCACGAAGTCGAGAATTTCCTCACCCACCGCATCTGGGAACTGGGCAAGCAGGACGAGGATGGCATCATCCCCTACGACGACGGGCTGCAAAACCCCTCGCTGCTGGCGCAGGTACGGGGCGAGATCGAGGCCGTCTTTGACGCAGGGCGAGCGGTGGACATCGAAACCGAGATGGACCAGATCCTCGGGCGGGGTGGCCTCGCGCGGTGGCTCGGAGACCCCTTCTTCCAGAAACACGTCCGCCAGTTCAAGAAGCGTCCCATCCTGTGGCAAATCACCAGCCCGGGTAAGAGGTTCCGCGTGCTGGTCTACTACCACAAACTGGATCACGACACCCTGTCCAAGGTCCGCAGCCAATACCTGTGGCCGCTATTGGAACGGGCCAGGACCCAACTGCGCGCTGCCCAGGACCAGGACCCGCCCGACCTGAAGACCGTCAGCGACCTGGAAGCGTACATCGCCGACCTGGAGGAATGTGACGGGCGGTTGGAGAGCGTCATCCAGTCCACCATCGAGGTGGATCTGCCTGAATGGGCCAACGGCCCCTACCGCGATGGCAAACCGCCCTACGACCCGGACCTGGATGATGGCGTCAGGGTCAACATTCTGCCTCTCCAGGCGGCCGGCTTGCTGCCGATGAGGAGGGTGGTGTGAGAAATACGAATCCACGAATTTTCGAATGTACGAAGGACACGCAACACGTAACACGCAACACGGAGCCTGACCAATGACCAACGTCAAAGTCATCCACTGCCACCCCAATCCCCACATCGGCGAGACGCTGACCATCAACTACCTGCGGCATCACCTGCCGGGTGGCGTGTTCCTGGTCAACTACCACCTGCCGGACAGGGCAGGGACGCAGGAAATAGACGTCGTGGTGCTCAATTACAACGGTGTCTACCTGCTGGAGGTCAAGCACTGGTACGGTCCCATCGAGGCCGACCAGGTGCACTGGCGCCACGCCAGCGGTGACCTGCGCGCGAGCCCCATCCCCATCATCGAGCAAAAGGCCAAATGTATGAACGGCTTTCTGGCGCGGCAGGGATGGAAGAACCTCAGCGTGGTCGGGCTGGTGGTGCTTTCCAAGGGCACCGGCGCGCTGAAGATAAATGACCCCCAGGCCCACAAAGTGTTTGGTCTGCACGAGAGCCTCATCGAGGCCCTTACCGGTCGCGAGTACGTCTTTCACCCCAAGAGCCGCACCCTGCGCTCTAGCGAACTCCACCGGCTGCGCAAGACTATCCTCGATTCCCACGTGACCGACGCCGAGCGGCGCGTGGCCGGCTACCGGGTTCTGGAAGAAAGAAACCGGGTTTTTCGGAAAGAACCCGGTTTCTACCCCGGTCTCTACATCGAACTGATCGCCGAGGATCCGGAGTTTGCGGGGCGGAAGGTGCGCATCAAGCAGTACGACGTGCCGGCCATCGGTTCTATGCGAGAACTGGAGGAAGCCGTGGGCCGCTTCAAGCGCGACATGGCCGCGCTGGTGAAGGCCGGGCGACATCCCAACCTGGTGATGCCGCATCGGTTCCGCCGCGACGAAAGTTCCGACGAGCGCTACTACCTCATCCTGGAGTGGGCGGGTGACCAGACGCTCGCAGACCGCCTGGCCACAGGGCCGATTGAGACTGGCGAGCAGTTGCGGATTCTCAATGACGTCGCCGCTGCCCTGGCTCACTGCCACGCATGCGGGGTCTACCACCGCAACCTCTCGCCGGTCAGCGTCTATCTGACCTCCGATGGTCGTGCTTTAGTCGGGGATTTCGACTTCGCCAAGGTGCCGGCCGTCAGCCGCACCCTGGCGCAGACCGGTAAACACCTGGTGGAGGGACGGCACGTCGCCCCGGAGCAAGCGCTTCACGCACGCGATGTGGACCAACGCGCGGACATTTTCTCGCTCGGTGCGATTTGGTACGACATGCTGTTCCGGCCAGGAGTAGATGACGTGCTGGACCGGGATCGGATTGACGACGCGCCCCTGCCAGATGATGGCAAGGAGATCCTGGGCATGATGGTAGTGGAGCGGAGGTCCGATCGGCCTGAGTCTATGGAGGAAGTGCAGAAGTGGTTGGAGTTGTTGGAGTGCGGGCAGATATGACATCGAATAAGGAGGATTGATCGAATACACGCTTTCACAGCGGAATCTTGAAAGACTCGGTAAATCCCTCAGATTCGATGTCGTATTCGGGCGCAAGCGGAATCCTGGTATGCGAAATTTATCCCATCAATCATCGCTTGAGGAACCAAACACTCGTTCAATCCTTCAGATTCGTTGTCATATTCAGAACACGAGGCTGAACGATGCCCCTGCATGAAGGCATGACCCTGACGGATCGTTACGTGGTTCTTCGCGCTCTGGGTGAAGGTGGCCAGGGCGCTGCCCACCTGGTGGATGATCAGCGCCTGCATCGCCAGTGCGTCATCAAAGAAGTGCTCATACCCGATGCCACCAGCCAGGGTCAATTCGAGCGCGAGGCCCAGTTGTTGGCCAGCCTGCAACATCCCAATCTGCCGGTAGTCTACGATTACTTCTTCGACCAGAGCCAACCTTACATCGTGATGCAGTACGTGGAGGGGACGACGCTGAATCGCCTTGGGGATGAGCGAGCGGCACCTTTCGAGATCCATGATGTGCTGAAGTGGGCTCAGGACTTGCTAGATGCCCTGCGCTATATTCACGAGCACGATCCTCCGGTGATCCACCGGGACGTCAAACCCCATAACGTCTGCATCACGCCGGAGAACAAGGCGGTTCTCCTGGACTTTGGCATTGCCCGCCATCTGGACCAGAGCCAGACCAGCACGGCGGCCCGTGCCTTTACCACCGGCTACGCGCCGATCGAGCAATACCCCGAGGACGAGTTGAAGCACATGCCATCGGTGTTGCGGTACGTCCAGGCACTGCGTGTCGAGGGAATACGAACGGGTCCCTACACTGATGTCTACGGTCTAGGTGCAACTTTGTACTACGCGCTGACTCTGCTCCCACCGCCAGACGCGTGCATGCGCGTTCTGGGCGAGGAACCCCCGCCCGTTCGGGGTGCAAACCAGGACGTGCCGGACTTTCTGACTGAAGCCGTGATGAGAGCGTTGGCACTGCATCCAGGAGAGCGTTTCCAGTCTGCCGCCGAGATGTTGGGCGCCCTGCAGCCACAGCCTGTGGAGACGCCAGCGGTGCACCTGCACCGGCGAGCGCCCCGATCCTTGCCCACAGGGAACGTCGCGGTGCTGGACCAGGAACTCATCTACGTCGCTGCCGGCGAGTTCCTGATGGGCAGCGACGATCCAGACTTGAAGGAAGCGTGTCATCCCCAGCATCGTGTTACTCTTGGTCCCTACTGCATCGGTCGCCGCCCGGTGACCAACGCCGACTATCAACTGTTCGTCGAGGCCAACCCCGACTATCCTGCCCCGTACAGTCCGATGCGCTTCGCCCAGCGCTACAACTGGGACCGTCGGACGCGCACCTACCCGCGCGGCCTGGAGGATCATCCTGTCGTCCTGGTCACCTGGCAGGACGGGCTGGCCTACTGCCGCTGGCTGAGCGAGGTGACCGGGTACCGCTGCCGGCTGCCCACCGAGGCGGAATGGGAGAAGGCGGCATCTTGGGCAGAGGAGCAGGGGAGCGGGGGAGCAGGGGAGAAAAGAGAGTACCCCTGGGGCGATACGTTCGACGAGGAACGGTGCAACGTGGACGCCCACGGCGCGCTGCGGCTGGAATCGAGCCCGGTGGGCAAGTATTCACCGGCAGGTGACAGTCCATACGGCCTGGCAGATGTGGCAGGCAATGTCTGGGAGTGGACCGGCAGCCTCTACTGGCCCTATCCTTATGACAGCGGTGATGGGCGCGAGGACTCGGATGATGACGGCGAGCGGGTGGTGCGCGGGGGTGCGTATGATGAGGGGCCATTGCTGGCCCGCTGCGCGTGGCGCAACGGCGTCCAGCTCGACTTACGGCTGGCAAGTGTTGGGTTTCGTGTGGCGTGTGAGGCGGAGTGAGTTGCTGTCCCGGACTGTTTCATTCATAGAGCGTAGAGAGGCGAAAGATGAGAATTCATAGCATACTTGCCAAGAACTATAGGCCGTTTGCGATCTTAGAGGAAGTGCGATTAGGTCCGCTGGCAACCATCGTCGGGCAAAACGATGCGGGCAAATCGAACATCCTGCGAGCTCTCCAACTATTCTTCGCAGCTAGGCCAAAAATCGAAGGCGGCGATGTACATGACGGCGCGAGCCCGGACGATGACGTAGTCGTTGAAGTTGCGTTCACTTCGCTGCCAGAAAAGATTGAGTTGGAAGAGGGTGTCGAGACGACACTGCAGGACGAGATGCTGGTGGATGCTGATGGTCATCTTCGAATCCGAAAGACCTATCCCCGTAGCAACCTCACGAAATTCAACATTACGTTGATTACGCATGACTTTGAGGACGACCGCTTTGCGGGGTTGGCTGCCCTCAAGGAGAAGGAACTCAACAAGCGATGTACATCCGTCGGGATTGACGTTACGAAGTCTGGACGAGGCATCACAAACAAGAGCAAACGAGAAGCACTGCGCGCCAAAGCCAGAGAGGAGGGTATTCAACTTGGGAGGCGAGAACTGTCTTTGACTACAAAGGATGACCTCTGGAAAAGGATTGAGCCTCTCTTGCCCGAATTTGTGTTATTCGAGACAGATACCAGACTCGGCATTGGCGAAACCACATTCCAGAGTCAGTTTCGACCCATTGTTAAGACCGCAGCCGAACAACCTGATGTAGTTGACGCTAAAGACACCTTTACAGGAGTAATAGGCAAGGCTCTTCAAGGCGAGGTTGACAAGATATTTGAGCGGCTTCAGCGACATACAGACGCGTTCGTCGGTCTTGCAGCCAGACCTGAGTTCTCTTGGGATAAAGCCGTCACTTTCCAGATATTTGGGAAGGATCAACATAGTGTGGAGAACTCTCTGGATCGGAGAGGCAGCGGAATGAGGCGACTTCTCATGGTTGCATTCTTCCAGTACTTGGCCGAGAAGGGGCGTGAGAGCGGCGGTGATTTTGTCTTCGCGATTGAAGAGCCAGAGAATTGTCTTCATCCTGGACTTCAACGTGAGCTCATTGCTTCGTTTCGTCAACTGGTTGATGAAGAATATCAGGTCATTGTCACTTCACACTCCCCAGTCTTTGCGGGAGCATCACCAATTGAGGATCTGGCACTGGTCGTACGAACCGCAGGCGTTGCCAGAGCTATACAGACCCCAGATCTTGATCTCTCAGATGTGGCTGAGCAACTTGGTGTCGAACCTTCCGATCAAATCACCGGCTACAATGCTCTTGTCTTTGTCGAAGGGCAGGGAGATATCGTATTCTGGAAGACTGTTGCATTAACGCTCAAAGAAGCGGGGCATGTAGACGCCGACTTTGATGATAAGGGAAGTTCCCCCAAAAAGCTGTACCACTTGAGGCTGTGTTTATTGTGATTCTCT
>CAYLPU010000083.1:0-22418 GCA_964385635.1 uncultured Anaerolineales bacterium | reverse complement strand
GGCTGGACACATCGTGGGAGACTTAGATTTCCCCCTACTTTTTGAGAAGATACCACTTTTCCTTGTCTAGGGTGGGTTGAGTCATATCGTTTCCTCCATTGTGTTTGTTGGTGTCTCGCGCAATGGCCGCATCTGCTCGACCCCTTTCTGCATCAGCGCGGCGTAGAGGGAAGGGCTGAGTCGATAGAGCCGCCAGAACAGGCGGTTGAGCCGGGTGTCGATGATGATGGCCTGGTTGCGCTCAACGCCGCGCAGGATGGCACGGGCACAGTCAGCGGGGTCTGCCATCTTGAACCCCGACTGCATCTCGGCGATGGCCTTCTCCCGCTTGATCCCCACGAAAGCCGCTGTGTCGAGTATGTTCGTCTGGACTGTGCCGGGACAGGCGACACTGACCTTGACGCCAAGCTCGGCGCCCTCAATCCGCAGCGCGGTCGAGAGTCCCACCACGGCGTGCTTAGCGGCGGTGTAGGGCGTCGCCAGCGGCATAGGCGTCAGGCCATCCAGGGAGGCCACGTTGACGATGTGGCCGAATCCCTGCTCGACCATCACCCGGTAGGCGGCCGTCGTTCCGTAGATGACGCCCCACAGGTTGACGTCGAGCACGCGCTGCCAGTGGTCAAGCGTCAGATCGCGCGCCTCGCCACAGATGGCGACGCCGGCGTTATTGATCATCAGGTCGAGCCGCCCGTGCCGCGAGGTGGTCTCGTCCACCAGCGTCTGCACGTCCCCTGCGCGGCAGACATCCACGTGCACCGCCTGCGCGCATCTGTTGGCCGCCGCGACCTCCTGCGCTCCCTCGGCGTCGATGTCCGCCACGACGATGGCAGCGGCTCCCCTGCGGGCCAGCTCTTCGCACAGCGCCCGTCCGATGCCGGAAGCACCGCCAGTCACGATGGCGACTTTATCCTTGAAGGTGTCCATTACCTTTTCCTCGCGAGAACGTAGTAGTTTACCGGAGCGGGGTGGAGCACGTCAGTTTCGACGACGGCAAACGCGCATTGCTCAAACAGTTGATGGAGGTCTTCCTGCTTGTAGTACCCCATGAAGGGAATGATGCCCATCCGGTTCAAGAGTCTCTGGATGCCAAGCCCGATTCTGAAAGGAAGAGGCACGGGTTCGGCATAGCAGTCCGTCGCGCTGACCAGGTATCCGGAAGGTTTGAGCAGCCTGTGCGCTTCACGGAGCATGACGGTCGGTTCTTTGACAAAGTGGAGTACGTTGAACAACAGGACGGCGTCAAACGCTTGATCGTCGTACGGGAGCGCATAGCCGTCGCACACACGAAACTCGACGTTGGTGATCGAAGCACTATCCGCTTTGCTTTTTGCCACAGCGATCATCTGCGGGGATATGTCTGTGGCCACGACGCTCTCCACGAAAGGTGCGATGCCGAGAGAAATGATCCCGGTGCCACATCCAATTTCCAACACCTGGTGCTCAGGTGAGAGGATGGCGCGAGTCTTTTGGATGGACAGATCGTAGGCGCGCTCGTACATTTTTAGGCTATGTCTGTCGTAGCCGTGTGCCTGTTTGTCCCAAAGAGACCTCTCTTTTTCCTGTCGAGTCACGTCGTTCATCGCTGCTCTCCGTTCTGCGCGGAGCGAGCGAATATCACTGCTCCATCCCCTTCAAAGTCAACCGACCACCCTGGTTGACGCCGGAGGGTTTTGATCAGCTTTTTGTCCTGGCTTTGATTCAGCACGACGAATTGAACGTTTTGCTCCTCAAAGCGTTTTAGCCAGTTTTTGTTCATATCACTTTCTCCAACTTCTGATGGCTTTTTCATCAGCGCAATACCTTTGCCGCCAGGCGCCTCGTCACTTTCCTAAAAGTCACATACATCAGGCGGTTGACGAGGCCGGGAACAAAGACAACCTTCCTGCTGTCGAGGGCGTTTAGGGACTGTTCCACCGTTTCCTCAGCCGACATCCACAGTACATTGGGTATCTTGGAGCGATTCATACCCTCGTACTCGTCGGTGTCGTGGAATCCTGAGTAGGTAAAGCCAGGGCACAGCGCTTGTACTTTGATCCCGGCATCCTGTACCTCCAAGTCCAGGCATTCGGAGAACGCGATCAGGTACGCTTTGGTCGCGCTGTAGATCGCGTTACCACTCAGGGGGATGAATGCTGACGGAGATCCGACGTTGATGAGGGTTCCCTTTCGCCGGGTGATCATCCCCGGAAGCGCAGCGCGGGCAAGGCGCGTGCTGGCGGTCACGTGCACCTGGATCATGGCCAGCGATTTCCTGAGATCGACGTCGGCAAAAGCACCCCGCGTGCCAAATCCGGCGTTGTTGACGAGCATTGCGAGCGTATCAAGTGCCTCGATGCGCTGCTCGATCCGCGAGATGTCGTCGTCTTTGGATAGATCGCCCGGCAGCACCTCTACCGTGACCGGATGCTTTTCTTCCAACTCTCCGGCGATGGCGTCCAATCTTTCCTTCCGTCTCGCCACCAGGACGAGGTCGTATCCCAGCAGTGCTAGCTTCCGTGCAAAGGCCTCGCCGATGCCGCTTGATGCGCCAGTGATCAGAGCTGTTTCCATTTGTTTGTCTCCTGCAATCGGTTCACTGTATTGGACGGACAGAAGGCCAGCTACCCTTTCTGGTGTTGAGCCATATCACCGCAGCACTCACCACGCCCGCTACGACCTCGCCCGCATCAGCATAGACGCCCATCACCGTCACCGCATACAGTCCCGTCAACGACCACAGGAGAGGGATGGCCATCACGAACAGCGGCACCTTTTTCGCAGATAGAAGAAGCATCCCGACGGTGAAAATGCAGACCGGACACGGGGCCACCCCGAAAATCGGACTGCCTGGATACGGGTGTCCGCTGAAGCTTCCGATCAGGGGATACACGACCAGGCCATAGGCGATGAAGATCAGGCCGAGGTAGCTGGTCCACTTGCCGTTGAAGCCGAACGCCAGCTTCGACTTGACCCAACCTACGTAAAAGAAAATCAGGCTCTGAATGATCCACAGTGCGCCCCAGGCATAGTACTGGGCGCTCAAATCTCCAAATCCGATGATGAACGTCACCAAGCCGCTCCAGAGCCACAAGAAGCTCAACGTGCCGACAATGGCCTTGTCGGAGAGCCACCATTTCTTGACGGTCAGGACGACGCTCAATAGACCCAGTGCATAAGTGACGATTTGCATCGGCCAGACGGCACTGTTGTATTGCTCCCACATCGCAAAGAAACTTTCTGACGATATCATTTTCATCTCCTTTGTGTCGACGCTCTTAGGCTACACACGCAGTATAGCAGAGATGTGGGGGATACGTCATCCCCAAGTTGGGGATTGAGGTGGGGGATTTTGATAGGGGAAACTAGAGGAGGCCCAGTATCTTGGCCCGCTCGACGGCCTCGTAGCGGCTGTGGGCGTCGAGCTTGCCGTAGATGTGCTTGATGTGCGAGCGGACGGTGCTCACCGCGACGACGAGCTCTTCTGCGATCTCGGGGGCGGAGAGATCGGCGGCCAGCAGGCGCAGGACTTGGAGTTCGCGCGCACTCAGGGGTTCGATGAGTGTGGGGGTGTGGGGGTATGGGCGCGTCTCCCCCGTACTCCCATACTCCGACACTCCAAACGCTGTGAGCATTTTGTCCACAAATTCTGGCGCGACGTGTCGCGCGTGGGGAAGCAACTGGGCCAGCGCAGGGTCTTCGTCCAGGAAGGCGCGGATGTAACCCTCCGGCGCGGCCAGGCACAGGGCGCGTTCCAGGTATGCCAGCGCCTTTGTCTCGCTGCCCAGCTTGTGCTCCGCCAGAGCCTGTTGAATGTGGATGGTGATCAGTTGGCGGTGGCGTCTATCCTTCTTTGCCAACCCTTCCCTCTGAGCGAGCAGGGCGCGTGCTTCCTCTGGACGTCCCTGAGCCAGGAGCAGCCGGGCATACGTAGGGAACTTGAACCGGTCGGTCAGATTGGGTAGTTTGCCCGTGGGGAACGTTGTGCTCTCCACCCAGCGCTGGGCGGACAGAATGTCGCCCTGCCGCAGTCGTAGATCAGCCTCCAGGGCGGCGTCGGCGTCGGCCCACATATACTCGCCTGACTGATAGGCAAGGCGTTGCGCCTCCTGGATGGCTGCCAGGGCTTTTTCTGAGTTTCCCAGAGCGTATTGAACTTGTGCCAGAGCTTCGGTGGCATAGAGAACGGCGATCATCACCGCCGATTGCTTACCGAGTTCGAGGGCCGTTTGGATATAGTGATGGGCTTGGTCGAGGTCGTTGGCCTCGTAGGCCAATTCGCCCAGCACGATGTGGATCAACCCGGCGATCGGTAGGGGTCTGCCTTGTGAACCGACATACTGCGCGGAGCCTCGTTGGCAGACCGCAAGCGCCTCGCGCCGCTTGCCTTGCTCGTTCAGCGAGATGGCAAGGTGACCGAGCGCCGCAGCGGCGATGATGTCGAAACCATGCTGGTGCCCAACTTGGTAGGCCTCGTGGAACGTCTCGACGGCCCCAGTCACGTCGCCCACTGCGTCCTGTGCGTCGCCGAGCATAAACAGGGTGTTGCTGCGCGATAGCGGATCGGCATCCCCAATCATAACGAGGGCTTTTTGGGCTATCCGTATCTTGTCGGCGGGCTCGGCCAACGGGCAGCGCAGGCTGAGCACCCGGCCGCAATCCAGGGGGGAAGCGTCTGGCCCCAGTGTAGCCTCGGCCGATTGGATGTAGGATACACCTGACTCCGCCTGCCCCGTCGCGATCAGGCTCCAGGCCTTGAACGAGGCTAACCAGCCATTCGCGCGTACCGCCTCGTCGGGCAGCGCATCCAGCCAGTCCAGGATGGTGACGAGTTCTCCGTTGTGGAGTGCCTGGTTAGCGGCCGGGATGATGATGTGGACTGCCTCGCTTGTATCTCCTGATGCCAGCGCGTGTTCGGCTGCCTCGGGCAGCAGGTCGTGCGCTTGGAGCCAGTGTGCCGCCCGCAGGTGCAGGGTCGCCGATTGCTCCGTCGTCAACTCGGTGCGCAAAAAGTCAGCGAAAAGGCGATGGTAGCGATACCACTCGCGCTGGTCGTCGAGGGAGACGAGGAACAAGTTCTGGCGCTCCAGGTGCTCCAATATAGTCCGCGAATCGACGTCGGCCTCTCTCACGGCGTCACAAAGCGGAGCGCAGAAGCGATCCAGAATGGAGGTTTGATGCAGGAAATCGCGCATCTCCTCGGGCTGCCGGGCAAGCACCTCTTCGGTCAGATAGTCGATGATGTGGCGGTTGCTGCCGCTGAAGGCCTCGACGAAGCTATCGACGTCTTGCTTGCTCTGCATCGAGAGGGCCGCCAGTTGCAGCCCGGCGATCCAGCCCTCGGTGTGCGCCTCGAGAGCGGCGATCTTTTCGGCATCGAGCTCAAGTCCCAGCGCCTGGTTGAGGAACGTCGCCGCTTCCCCCCCCCGTGAATCGCAGGTCGTCCGCACGGACCTCCGTCATCTGCCCGCGCACGCGCAGGCGGGGCAGCGACAGGGGCGGATCGGTGCGCGTGGCAATGAGCAGGTGCATGTGCGGCGGCTGGTGATCTAGTAGAAAGGCAAGCGCGTTGTGGATGAGCGTGTTGTGGATCAACTGGTAGTCATCCAGCACGAGCACGAAAGGCGTGGGGATGGCAGCGATGTCGTTGACGAGCGTCGTTGCCAGTGACTCTGTGGGGGGCATCTGCGGCGAGCCGAGCAGGCTTTGCGTGGCCTGACCCACACCTGCATCGATCTGTCGCAGCGCGGCGATGAGATAGGTGAAGAAGCGTGCCGGGTCGTTATCTCCCTCATCCAGAGACAGCCAAGCAACGGAGCGAGAGGAGACGTTCTTGTCCTTGCTGTACAGCCATTCGGTGGCCAGCGTCGTCTTGCCGAACCCTGGCGGAGCGGCTATGAGGGTCAATTTGCGGCCCAGGCGCAGCCCATCGTCCAGCCGCTCGACCAGGCGCGGGCGCTTCACCAGGTTGGGGCGCGGCGGCGGGATATAGAGTTTGGTGGTCAGTAGTGGTGTGGTCACAGCAATGTAATCTTACCACGTTTTTCCGGTGCCCTCAGATCCTACGGCACTTGGTCACCCTTCCCCAGAAGAGCGAATAGGTGATGAAGGCATAGTAGTCGGGAAGATTCAGGATGAAACCCGGCGACTCTGGCTGGCAGAGCTGCTGGAACTGGGCCCAATCCTTTGACGCGACCTCTGGCTCTGCCTTTCCCCACAGCATCTGGAAGCTCCCTATCAGTGCGTCCCGGGCTGCGGCATCTGATGGGGCGTGGATGTCGGCCACAAAGGTGCGGGCTTGGGGTTCATCCAAGCCTGCCTCCTGAAGCCAGTCAAGAGCGCGCAATATGTGCAGCTCCGGTCTCGTACCATCGGTGTAGGGAAAGTTGGCCGCACACGTTGCATTCAACCGGGCCTCCAACAGGGGATATCCTGGCAGCAGTCTCTGGGAAGACCAGAAGAGAATAGCCACAATTCCCCCGGGCTTGACCACGCGCACGAGCTCCCTCACCAGCGGCAGGGGATCCTTGCCTCCAACAGGCCACAGGGTATCTGCGTTCCAGGTCCAATCAAACGCATCGTCGTCAAATGGGATATCCTCCATATCTCCATATTGGAACGAAACCTGTGTCGCCAGCCCGCTCTTACCGGCGGTTTCCTCGGCACGAGTCAGACACTCCCGTGAAATATCAATTCCTGTGACGTGTCCTCCGGGCGAGACAGCCTCCGCCAGCCACAGGGTGTGCGTGCCGACGCCGCACCCGGCGTCGAGTCCCCGGCTTCCCGCAGGGAGCTGGAGGGCGCGTATCGCCGAGCGCACAGCGGGCTCTGTCACGCGATGCATCCACGCTGCCATGTCTAGGTAGCTGGTTTTGTCTTTCACGTCCTCGCTCCCCTACTCTTGAATGTCCTTTTCCGTCGGGTCACCAGTCCAGGAGCTTGCGCAGCGCCCGCGCCTGCGCCCGGCTCAGCTCGACCTCCGCGCCGGTGGTCAACCGCAGTTTGTGGCTGCCCTTGAACCAGGGGACGATCTCTTGCACCCGGTCGAGGTTGACAATGGCGAAGCGGTGGGCGCGGAAGAAGCGGGCCGGGTCAAGCCGCGCCTCCAGATCGGCCAGAGTTCGCCGTATGGGATAGGTTGCGCTCCCTGCGTGCACGAAGGTCTGCTCGTTCTCGATGTCGATCCAGTCTACCTCGTCCGTATCCAGCACGCGGATGCGGTTCCCGTCGCGCACGGCCAGCCGGGTCAGATAATGGCTCTGACTAGTCAGGCTCTCCAGCAATGGGGCGAGCCGCGACGCAAAGCCTTGCCCCTCGGCCTGCGCTTCGTGGGCGCGGTGGATGGCTTTCTCCAGCCGCTCGTGGCTGATGGGCTTGAGCAGGTAGTCCAGCGCGTTGACCTCGAAGGCTCGGATGGCGTACTCGTCATAGGCGGTGACGAACACGACCGGCGGGGGTTCCTCCAGCGCCTCGACCACGCCAAAGCCATCTAGCCCGGGCATCTGGATGTCGAGCAGCACCAAGTCAGGCTGTTCCCGCTCGATCAGCTCCACCGCCTGTAGGCCGTCCTCAGCCTCGCCAATGAGCTCCACGCCCCCGATGCCGTCCAGGAGCCGCTTGAGGCGCTCTCGCGCGGGTTGTTCGTCGTCGACGATTAGGATACGCACTTTACATCTCCCTGCCTGCCAGCCAGGCCGCCGGCACGAGAACTGCCGGCAAGATCAGATTCAGCGCCATAAGCAGTGGATAGGTTGTCCAGCCCACAAGGATCACTTCCACTATATGTACTGCTAACCCTACAAGCCCTCCCACTACCACCGGCCGGTAATCAGGTTGCCGTCTACGCCATACAGCGACTAGCAAGGCCAGGTAAAACACGAGGCCGATTAGCGGCCCACCTGTGTGCATAAGAACCAAGAACACCACGTTTGTCGTCACCAACGTCACCAGCAGGCCTATGGCGACCCAAGCCAGCGGTGGCCGCTCTTTGTTCATGCTCCTCCTTTCACCGGGACCTTGATGAGCGCGGCGGTGCCGCGTGGCGTGTTTTGCCGAATCTCCAACCCGTGTCCATACGTCTTCCGTAACCGCTCGTCCACGTTGCGCAGGCCGTGACCGTGACCGTCGCTGATCCTGTAGCCTGCTGGCATGCCTGGTCCCTGGTCGGCGACGGTGATGCGCACGCCCGCGTCAACAGACTCGACCCGGATATCGAGGGCGATGCGGCCGTCGTCTCCTTTGCCGTGTCTGACCGCGTTCTCCACTAGCGGCTGAAGGATGAGGCTGGGTATAGGTATCGATAATATCCGCGGATCGATCTCGCGGGTGACCCGCAGCCGCTCGCCGAAACGGGCGCGCTCAATCTCCAGGTAGTCGTCCACGAAGGCCAGTTCCTCCTCCAGCGGTACCTGCCCGCGTTCGCTGCCGGCCAGGACGTAGCGGAACATCTGGGCCAGCCGCTCGACCGACGCCTCGGCCAGCGCCGGATCGGTGTGGGTCAGCGCGGCGATGGTGTTGAGGGCATTGAAGAAGAAATGGGGATTGATCTGGGCCTTGAGCGCCTTCAGCTCGGCCTCCGTCGCCATGACGCGCAATCGCTCCTCCAACCGCTCCCGCTCTCTCAACTGACGGTAGAAGCGCAGTGCGCTCTCGGTGCCGTGGATGACTGGGAACCCAACCACCATGCCAGCCACGGCCCACCAGACCCTGGTATCCCAGATGGAAAAGTGAAACAACCAACTGCAGGCAAGCAAAGCCAGTCCAGCACCGCCGACGTGCCCCAGCAATGCGGAAACGATCTCCAGCCCAAATCGCAGCCAGTCATACGATAGGTGCTTCAGGCGAGGCCGAAGGAACGCGTTATCCAGCAGGTAGGTGGCTTCGATAGCGCCGCTCATCACCAGACCGGTGATCAGTGAGATCAGGTAGCGCCGTGTAGCGAGGCTGACACTCACCCCGAACAAGAGTCCCGAGATCACAGTCCAGACTAGGTGGCTGACCCAAGTTCGTCTGCGCTTACTCGTTTTCTGCTCGACCATTGCCTGTCCCTTCGTTCGACACGTCTATCCTATGATAGTCAACGGTGTTCGCGGTGTCAAATCGTCCATATGTGCCTTTTCATCCCCACATGGCTATGTTCTGCTATATGCTCGTTCGTCGGCCCTTTTGCGCCCGCAGCCGGCTCCACATGCCGGCCAACAAATTGAGGGCCGGCACCTGTTCCATGTAGGCTCGATATGACTCGCCGAACTTGGCCAGGTTGAATCGATCTTCCGCCCGCACTCCCAGTGCGAAGCAGATTGCAGACACAGCGCTGAAAACGAGCACGGGCAGCGTCGGATTCACCAGGATCATGCCGCAGGCCCCAACGATGCCACTCAGTTGCATGGGATGGCGCACCAGGCCGTGGATCCCGCTCCTTGTCAGTTCTGTCGTGTTTTCCCAGCCAGCGGCCGGCTTGCCACCCCGGCGCAAGGAGAGCATGGCTATCACAAACATACTGATGCTGGAACAGATAAACACCCACCCAGTCAACGAGGTGACTGGCGAGGGAGAGACTAGTTTCGGCAGCTCCCCGAAGAGCGCCGGCGTAAAGCCTGCCGCCCACAAGCTGCCCACGCCCAGTCCCATTTCTACCTCAAAAGCGATGCGGTCGCGAATGGCACAGATGAGCCACCAGGCGACGTATGCCATCAGCGCTCCAAAGATAAACATCCAGACGATTTGCATTTTTACCTCCCTATGTTTTTGATGAGCCGCTTCTCGAAGCAGGTCAGCTTCATGATCCACCTGAGGAACCAATTGTCTGAGTGAGTCGCCGACGTCATTTGATCGCCCTCCAATTCCTGATCAGCACGATCAGTCCGTAGACGCCGCTGGCAAAGAGGATGCAGTCCTCGTAACAATCGAGCGCGCCGAAGCACTTGGGTAATCCCATCAGCGCCCACGGCAGCAGGGCGATAAAGACCTTTTTATCCGTGCCAGGCACTGCCGCAGCGACCAGGGCAATGGCGAACACGGTGAGCGGGCAAGGGAACAGAGGCAACAAGACCTTTGGCCACGTGTGCCCCAGGGGCCATCCGAGCAGAGGATACAGGGCCGTCAGTGCAATCCAGGCGATGGTAAGCCCTCTCATCCACCTGCCTTCAGGTAGCTTGAAGTGCGTCTTCTTGGCGAATATGTCTACGACGAACAAAACGGATACGATGATGAACAGCGGCACGCCGGTGAACATCGAGATCGGGTTCCTGACAAAGACCAGGAAGAACACGATGGTATTCCAGGCGAAGGCGAGCGCCAGGAATGCCTTCATCCATACATCTGTCTTGGCGCCTGGCTTGGCGAATACGCGATATGCCAGGTACGCGGCTGCGATGATCGCCAAGGCCTGTACCGGCCACGTCGTCTCGTTGTACGTGGCGACTTGAGTCCAGAAAGTTGCCGAGTCCATTTGATCAACCTCCGGTTCTTGCTCGCTCTGCCAGTGTCTGGCGTCGCCAAGTGTAGCCGGTGAAGGCCAACTGGATCAGCAGGATAGCCGACCAGGCCGCGACCTGGTTCCAGGCGAACTGCATACCGCCCATCAGGGTGCCGATCGAAGACCCCACGCACCAAGCCAGTGGCCACACGATCAGCAGGTTTGAGGTCAGGCGGAAGATGGCGGCGAAGAAAAGCCCCGAGATCAACAGTGTGACCAGCCCGGCGGGTGGGTAGGTGCCGATGTGGTACGCGGCAAAACTCAAGCCCGTCAGCAGCACCCCTGGCAGGATGCCAAAGGCGCGGTCGTAGCGCAGTTGCAGCCAACTGAAGACGAAGAAAGGTTCCCACAGGATGACGGCGTTGAAAAGTACGTGGGGCAGCCAATTGACGCCGGCCACGTGTTGCCGCAGCCCAAACGAGCTAAAGACTGCCAAGCCAACGCCGATGAGCAGGCTGGCAAGCCAACGGCGTGTGGTGATGCCTAACTCGCTCAAAGGTTGTTTGCGATGGTAGACGATCCACCACACCGGGAAGAGCACGTTGAGGCCCAGGTTGGTCAGCAAGCCAAAGACCAGCACGGCGGCCCAGTCGTCGTCTAGCAGGTGGGTGGCGGTCCAATAGAGCGCGATCATTGCAAGCTCGCTGAGCACTGCCACGAGTGTGTCGCCGGTCGGCGACCAGGCGAACCAACGCGAGGGTTTTGCGCTCATATTTGTCTCCCTATCCTGTGCCGTGCCAATTGGATGACGCCTGTCACAAAGTTCACCCGCGGTACTCTTTCCATGTATCGCCGGTAAGCGTCACCGAACTTTTCGATGCACCTTTGGTCAGCCTTCAACACGTCCAGGTAGGCCAGTACCATCGCCGGGACGCCCAGCTCGACGCTGATCCAGTGCTGAGTGATGAGCATCAAGGCTACACACATCAGCAGCCAGGCGGTGCCCATCTGCGGGTGGCGGACGACGGCATAGATGCCGGTATCCACTAGCCGCGTGGTGTGGACGTAGCTTTTCCCTTTGGCCACACCACCTCTTCTGCGGAACGTGAAGATCGGCAGCCATCCCAAGACAGCCGAGGCCCACCACAGAATCCAACCAGCCCACTGCAACGTCTCGTTGCGGGGTTGATGGATGACGAAGGCCAGAACGATCTGGGCAATCGTCAGCGGGGCCGAGATGCAGCACAGCGCATACGGATGTAGATTGTAGATGAACTCTCGAAAGCTTTTCATGTCGCTCCTTTCAGTGTTTTACGACCTTATGGTAGCAGAAGAGAGGAGCTGGAGGCAAGGATTTTGCGGTGAACGGTCAGTTTTGGGGGGTGAACGGTAGAGGAGCACACATTGACCAGAGTTGTATTCTCCCGTGAGGATACCTGTGCTTACTTTCTTCCCTTCACGTGGACGAGCAGTTCAATGCTGCTTACCACGACCAGGATAACGGCCAGAGCCCATAGGAAAACCCGGCCATCGGTTGGAATGCTGAGCTCGCCAAAAATCAGCCAGGCGGTCAGTACCAGGCCGCCACAGAGGTTGATGGCGATGGCGCCGCCCAAGCCCAATCCCACCAGCCTTCCAGACCCTCTGAAGCATTCGATCAGCAGGGCGATCCCGATGCCGAAGAGGACACCTCCCAGGATGTTGGGGTAGAAGCTGTGCTCCACTGCAGGAACGCCAAGTAGCCGGACGACCTGTGGCGAAAAGATCAGCAGCAAAAAGCCCAGGATTAGGTTGATGGCAGCGTCGACGATGAGTATCGCTTTTGAGAGTCTCATATTCCCTCCAAATGATCACGAGCGGCGGTACTCCAGCCGTCTGCAATCGTGCTTTGGTACGGCGTTATAACTGCATCACACGGGCGTAATCCTTGGTGCATCCTGTGTGCGCCGTACACAGCAGGTCAATGCCTTGCAGAGAGGCCATCTTTCTGATGGACGCTTTCTGAGTGGCCGTGTCCTTGTTGAACAGACGGTAAAACGGATGCGCGCGGCCGTTGCGCAAGGTCAGCGTGTCGCCGCTGAACAGCACGCGGTCATTGACCAGAAAGGACATCGACCCGAGTGTGTGCCCCGGCGTAGCAACGGCCCGGACTCTGATCGTGCCCACGGTAACGACATCGCCGTCGCCGAGCAGGGAATACGCGCGCGCCAGTCTCGGGCTGTGATAGAGCCCAAAAAGCCTGGCAGTCGTGCCGTCAATCATCTGCTCCTCATCCCTGGAAAGGTGAATCTGCGCGTCGGGGAACGCGTCCAAGCCGCCGGTGTGGTCCACGTCGGCGTGGGTCAGGAAAACGTGTGTCACCGATTCTAAGGCGACTGGGAGACGCCCGGCCTCCTGGCGCAGCTTGTCCCCCGAATATGCCGCGTCGATGGCGATGGCGTGCTCGCCGTCAACGTAGATGAACATGTTGACGTCCCCGCCCCTGACCGCGTACACGTGCTGCGCTACCTGGCCAGTGTCTACCGGATACCACATAGCATGATAGAGCCGCCAAATCCTGGGGAAAAGCGCGTTCACATTTTTGGCATACTCCAGATATGCCTGGCCGAACTTTTCCCGCAGATACACCTCCTCCCGCCGGACGAGCAGCCGCGCCAGGACAGCCATCGCTACGGGCACGGCGAGCAGCACCCACGAGCGAAAGAACAGCAGGACGCCGGGGATGACGAAAAAAGTCGCGCTCCCGTAAATGGGATGACGGCAGAGGGCGTAGATGCCCTGCGTGGCCAGCCCGCCTGCCTCGAACGCCCGGTCCACTTCCTTTGAGGCAGTAATCCATATCGGCACGCCGATAGAGATCATGATCAGGCCAATGACCATCAAGACTGCATACGGTATCCCCGGGATAATGAACAGTGGATACCAGATAATGTGCGCGACGAGTGCCAGACCAAAGCACAGAACTGAAATCAATGTGAACTTGAGGCCGACACCCCAGATCGTCATATCCCTCTTCATCGTGATTCTCTGTTATTCTGCTTTGCGCGCCGACGTGTAGCCGAACCACGCGCTTGGCAGCGACCACTCGTAATCGGCGTAACCCACCGCCGCCAGTTGCTCACCCAACCAGATCAGCGGCACAAAGTGCAGCGCGAAGCGGCGTTTCACCCATCGCTTGACGCCCGCATGCCGGTCCCCCGGTCCCTCAGCGAAAGTACTGGCCGTAAGCATGGCTCCCTCGGCACTGACGCGGGCGATCTCGCGCAGCGCCTGCGGCAGATCGGGGAACTGATGAAAACCGCCGGAGCAGTTCACCTTGTGGAAGATTCCATCGGCGAAGGGCAGCCGGTGTACATCGCCACGAATGAGCAGTACGTTATCCAACCCCCACCGACTGATGCGCTGCGCTGCGCGCGCCAGCATGACCGGGGAGATGTCCAGCCCAATCACCAGCCCGTCTCGCCCTGCCCGCTTGGCCCACTCCACGGTAAAATTGCCGTGCCCCGCAGGCCAGGTCGAGGATGATATCGTCGGCCTGCGCCTGCAGGGCCTGCTGGATAGTCGCCACCTCCAGTGGAAAGTCTGGGGAGTTCAGCGCACGGATGAGCCAGCCACGGAAGCGGTCGTAGGCCCAGGCAGTGAAGGGGGTGTCCAGCGTGTGCTGAGTGAGTGTCTTTTTCAAATCCTCGCCCAACAGGTCGAGGATGCCATCACGGTAGAGAAATGTGCGACCTGTGACAGGACAGCACAGGCCGAGGCCGTTAGATAGCACCTCCGGCGACTGATCGGGGGATGTGGGGAGACGCAGCAGTGGGGCGGCGCGTTCCAGTACACAATGCATTAGCGATCGGTCGACACCAGACATAAGCGTACAAACCCTCCATAAACAGGCTTCTCCATCTCCTCCAACCCACAACGAGCCAGCAGCCCCTCAAAATCGCTGCTGGCGAACGCCAGCGCCACCTCGCCGGTTCCGGTGCAGACGTCAAGCACCCTGTCGCCCGGCTGCCCCCTGCTCATCTCTACCGTTTTCCTTCGTACTCTCTGGATCTGGAGAAGCGCAGCAAAGGCATCGTATATCTTGGCCCAGCGGGCAAAGGACGCAATCTTGTACGAGTGATATCCTTGATTCTCTGTTACATCTGTTTGCATCGTTCCCCTTTCATCGCAGTACGACGCTGTTGGCTTTTTGCAATGCGAACTTGGGACCGACGTCCCAGATCGTTATCCGCTTGCCCACCTCAAAGCTCACGCCTCAAACCGCCACCAGAGAAGGCTCGAGGAAAAGCTTCCCTCTCGGACATTCGATCGATCGATCAGTTCCTTGGCTTCATCCAGCGTCAAGGCTGACTTGAACGTCTTGTCCAGCAGGCCAATCCAAGAGCGCCTGACATCGGCGATGAACAAACACCCGTCCGGAACGAGTATCCGTTCGATCTCGTTCAACATCCGCACAGGATCGTCGACGAGGTGCGCCATGTTGGTGTTGATCACTGCGTCAAACGAGTCGTCGTCATACGGGATTTGGTGCACGTCTGCCTTCTCGAACCTGACCCTATCGCCCAGGTTGGCTGCCTGGGCAGAGCGGTTCGCCAGCCGCAGGAGTGGATCGGACAGGTCGATGCCGACAATCTCGCTATCGGCGAACCGATGGGCGAGGACGATGTTCATCCCGCCAAATCCGCAGCCGGCGTCCATGATCCTACCCTTATAGAACCCGCGCGAGACCAGTTTCTCGGCATACTCGTGCCCGAACCTTTCGGCCATTTTGCGGTGGCGCTCCGCATACCGCTCAGCGAATGGTTCGTCGTCAAAGATCCGTCCGTGCGTTAGCGATGATCTTTTCACTTCAGCCCTCCCAGCCTATGTGCCGCTTCAACTCATCTGCGCTAAATGGCGCTCCGTGGGCAGTATAGATGACGCTCGCTCCGTGTTCAATCAGTTTGTGCCAGCTCTCGTACACTTTGTCATAATCCTCGGCATAGATCGGCCTATACCGGGTCCCGAAGAACCTCATGAAATTCATGGCCGTGTCTCCCACAAACGCGCTGCCATCTGCGAGCACGATCGAGATGGAATCCTGGCTGTGGCCAGGCGTATGCAAAATCACCCCATCGATGCCAATCTCTTGGAGCAGGCCTGGCTCATCCCCCTGAACCACGAAATCCCTATCGCCGACCTCTACCGGCAGATACCCCCATCCCCGCTGCACAAATGCAGACAGAAGCATCATGCTATACCGGGCCCAGGGATTCAAGAACCGCCCTCGGTCCATGCCCTTCTTTGTGAACGGATTCTGCGCCTGCCCTCTGTGCAGGATGGGAACGGCAAGTTCGTGCACGATCACCCTGGCATCGGTGTCGTGCAATAGATCGGCTGCAAATCCCACGTGATCGTCGTGATGATGGGTCAACAAGAGGTACTTTATATCGGCCAGGTCAATCCCCAGGCCGCGCAACTTGTCCAGAAAGCGACCGTACGTGCCCGGCATGTTGGTATCGATCATCAAGTACCCACCGTCGCATGGTACCAAGAAGCAACGGATCATGCGTATCGCGATGCATTTAATACCGTTTCTGACTGTCATTTCTATTTTCTATCCATAAACTCTTAGCGCTTTTCGGCTTACAAGCCTACGATATTTGATTTGTGTGTATCCCAACAAAAGTCCGCATACCACGATTCGATGAAGCGGTAGATTAAGAAGTTTGTGCAATTTCCTGGAAAATGGCAGCGAGTTCCTCAGTGCTCCAAAGTAACACGAGTTTAGTCCCAGAATTTCCGCTGAGAGAAGAGTCTGATAGGATAAAATGGCAGCGTCTATTTCATTTTCTTTCACTCGATTGTCTGTGATGAACAGTGCGATACAAGGCGCATTGCGGGTAGCAGGATCTAGTCCTGACTCGATCATACGTTTCCACAGACGCATTTGCCTCCAATGCAGCTCCAATTCTTCAGAAATCCAATGCGTGTATTTTAGATATTTATACAAACGGAGGATGACCGCATTTATTTCATTGCGTATTTCCTCAAGATGTTTCCCTCCAATGATCAGAATTTCTGCCGCTTGACGATTATGACCTGTAGGTGCATAGCGTGTTGATTCATCGAGGATTTTTTCAATTAATTCCCGAGGAACGGGTTTATCGTGAGAAAAATTCCTTATACTGCGGCGTTGACGAGTTAATGCTATGAATTGATTCCACTCAACCGATGGTACGGCATCGATTTTGGGAAAGTCATCTAATTCCAGATGACTATTGGTAATAGCGTCTTGTGGACATACGGCCAAACATTGCCCACAACAGATACATACTGATGCATCTGTAATCGTTGGCTTTTTTGATTGCAAAGGATTTTCATATAACAGAACCCCCATGGGGCAAACTTGAACACAAGCGCCGCACGAAATACACTGATCACTGATCTGGATATTAATGGGAGGCATCTGCTTCATGTCACTTTAATCCCTTGGCCCATTGTCGCCGTCCCCTGATGCTCCTTGAGCAGCCTGGCCTCGTTCCTGGCGTAGTAGTATCACGCTGCGGTCTCCTCGGATCGCCGCTTGCCGCCCAGCCGGATCATCGAAAGGCCTCCCAGGACCAAGCCGGCGACGAGGATGGAGATCCACTGCGTCCATCCCAGAAAGCTCACCTCGAAGTGGAACCCGTAATCCTTGTAACCTGTCAAACCCTCTGTGCCTGGGATCACGATAAAGTCCGGCTGGATGGTGACGAAAATGAGCCAATCGAGGATCAGCAGATCCCACACGGCAAAGTAAAACGCGATCAGCGCACTGTTGGCGAAAGCCGCCGGGAAAGACAGTTTCCCATTATTCTGCCGCCGTAGCCTGGCGTTCGAGTAGAGTGGCACGCCGACGACAATGCAGAGAAGGAGCACGCCCACGACGAGCTTCTGGCCGATGGGAACGTCAACGGGACCCACCGCCTCCTGAATGTCCGGTGGATAGTCACTGACCCAGAACAGCGGGTTGACGTAGATGGATCCGTAAACGATAATCGAAATCAGCACGTTCAAGATCGTGCCATCGACAAGTACGCGTTTCAGCGAGAATTGCATATTCCTACCCTTTCTTTCGTGCCTACCATGTCACTCGCCTCTCAAGCGGCATTCACTTTGCCTTTAGCATCTTGGCGAAAAACGCCACAGGCACGACCCAGAAGTAGTACAGCACGACTGGATTCCAGGAGCCGAAGGCATCTCTTGTCCACAGGACGGCCACCAAGCAGACATACGCCACCAATAGGGCAACTGTGACTGCGACCTTCTTCCTGGATTCATAGAACGTCTTTGATTTCTCTACAGTATCTGTCGCAACTCTATCGCGACTTGCGTTCAATCCGGACTCGAATTGCTGCAGGAAAGATTGGAGGCCTGCATTGTCATTCCACTTAAAGTCGATGATCGACAAAGTCTCATCGCTTCGCAATGAGACTTTGAGACTATGCAGCATCAGTTCGTCATAGTACGCATACTTTTTGATATCCTCCCACAGTACCGTCTTGGCCTCTCTCTTCTTTTGCTCTATCGTCACTCCACGATCATTGATCTCAAGTCTCGCGGGTCTTGCAGCCAGATAGCAGGAGGAAACGAACGCCACGGCGATCACCGCAGTCAAAGCCACGTATTGTATCCAGTCAGGGATTGACCAGATACGTTGCAGTACGAGAAGCATCACAGTTCCCAACAGCACGAGACCCACGAGAACAATAATCAGGAGCGCGGTGCTATACAAGTACAACCGGAATGCCCGTTCAGAAGCCATTTTTGTCATGATCTCCCTGTCCTGACTACCTGACTACTTGCCCAACATACGAAAATCGCACCTTTCACAGCCCCACGATAGGGTCATCGTGCGGCGCAGTTCCACCCCTGTTGCCTGGTACACGAGATAGTCGAGATCGCAAAGATAGGGTGACAGCTCATCCGCGTCCTGCGCGTGGAGGAATTTGACGATGCCACACTCGGTGACATCCATTCCCACATCGAATGCCCTACCGTCGCCCTCAACGACCTCGAAAACCCAATCACCCGGGTATTCCCGCTTCTGTGAACGCCGGGCGGCATTCTGCATCATGCGTACAGCCCACCTGGAAAGCCTGAACTTGCCCTTCAGGCGGCGCAGAAATGCAGGCTTTCGACTGACCTCCGCTTCTACAGCGCGATGAATGATCTCGCCCGCTTCCTCTACCGACCCTCCGTGACGCCGGATCACGCGATACAAGGCCAACGCCCAGGCAGATTGAACCAGGTTCCCGGTAAAAAGGTTCCCTCTGCCGATGTAAGGAAGGTCAGGAATAAGCCGTTCGTACTCGTCCAAAGTCTCCCGGTGCATGGTTGCTGCTTGCACCTCCCCATAACGCTCGACCAGGAGAGCCCTCAATTGGGTTAGGAACTTGTCCAACTGCTTGAGCAACTTGCGGCTCCGCGACGTGTAATAGTCACTCTGAATTACACTCATCCGTCATCTCCTTTACCGTGAACGCCATCTACTCTCTCCTCAATGCCTTCCCGAGACTAGATGTACCTCCTGACCCTGCGCCTGTAGGCCTCGTAGGAAGCGCCGTGCTTCTTCTGCAGGAAGCGTTCCTCCGCCAGGACGATTCGATGGTGAACGACTATCCCTATCAGCCCGCAGCCGATATTCACCGGATGGGGCACCGATATCAACGAAGCCAGTGTCACCAGGTAGAACCCCAGATACATCGGATTGCGGCTAATTCGATAAATCCCGGTCGTCCTTAGTCCACCCGAATCGTCGGATACGCCAAATTTGGAATCGCTCCCCAGGCACAGGAAGGCGGGAATGACGAAAGCGATCCCCAGCAGAAGCAGGACAGCTGAGACATACGCGAGAGCCTCGGAGACGGGAAAAAGGTTCAACTGCACCCCTGCCGCCTGCACGAACAGGAACCCCCACGAGATGCCCATGGCCAGCTTGCCAACAACGAAGGACACAGGGTGGATCGGGAACTCACCAAGCCGCGTCTCTCCACGCAGCCGCCGCAGGAAATTGACGCCCGCGACGAAGGCTGTGAAGACGAAAAGCCCGGCCAGGATCATCACCCGTGCCAAAGGGTTCCTTCCCCTCACATTGGATCGGCCTGCTTGACGGCCACGCGGTAGAACACCTTTTTCCCCCACGCAAACACGCCCAGTTCCTCGTGGGTGATGGCCAAACTGGCCTCGGTCAGATGGGATGGGTAAAGCGTGTACTCACCCTTGGCCAGGTGCCGCCGCAGCGCGTTGTCGGCGCGCGGGCCGAATTCGGCCGAGACGTAGCGTCCGCCAGGCCTCCCTTCGACCCTTCGGCTGCGCTCAGTGCGAGCAGGCTCAGGGCCACGTAGTACCCGCGCGATCTCGGCGACAGCCTGCCGCTTCTCCGCCAAGTCGAGGTGGTGGTACATGATGTTTGTGATCACCACGTCGAGAGAATCGTCGGGATACGGCAGGTCGGTGATCGAGCCAACGCGGAAACCCACCGTCAGACCCTGTTCCTCCGCATCGCAGCGCGCAACCGCGATCATCTTGGGTGAAATGTCAATGCCGTGTACTGTGCAGCCGGTATACCGTGCCGCGATCCTCAGCGCCATCATCCCAGTGCCACAGCCGGCGTCGAGCACCTGCTCGCCACCCTCCAATGCAGCCAGTTCGAGTATATGCTCGCGAAACGCCTCGTGACCGCGTCCGGCGAGCCTCCTGAAACCCCAGTTGTAGACGGGGATCAAAGCGTCTGTAAAGTGCGTGAAGCGATGCCGGTACCGAGAGTGCTTGGGTTTCATCCGAACTCCTCGACAGTGTTATGATCCGGCCAAAACCAACTTTACGAAGCTCCCAAGGTCCCTCAACCTGGGGAAAAACATCGGCTTGCTCCTGATGTACGTTTCAAACGACGCCCCGTACCGGCGAGTCAACTCCTTGTCCTCCATGCGCGCTATGGCATAAAACTCCAGGAGCATCATAAACGCCATAACGAAGCCCATCCAATTCTGCGCCAGGAATGCCAGCGCGATTCCCATCCAGATACCCTCCGCGTAGTGAGCGTGGCGGACGTATTGGTACATCCCTCCCTGAATCGGGAATGACTTCTCAGGATGGATGATGTACAGAAAAAACTCCGTGTCGCGGTCGAAGCCACCGTTGATTGATTTGCGCATTGCCAGTACCGAGAAAACAAGAAGAATAATGCCGATCGGTACGAAAACCCACCACGGCGAAAGCGTCTGGTACAGTGCGTGATCGTAAGGGTAGAGCGCTGGGAGAAACGAGCTGTTTTCCACAGCCAGTATCATAAAGAAGCCAACCGCGCACGGGCCGACGACCAACACGATGTAACGGTAGAAGAACCGCTGGTACGCCCGGTCGCCATATGCCGCCCGATAGTGCTCCCGGATTCTCTCCGCGTTCCGCGGCATCCTCGACATCAGGTAGAATGCCAACACGTTCCACGCTGCCGTCGAGACCAGGGGCGTCCACCAGCCAACCAGGTTGATAAGATGTGCCAGGATGAGCGGCGCAAGGGAACAGACCGCGATATACACGATGCTCTTGAAGCTGTAAAGGCCAGGGACATGGGCTTCGATGAGCTTCATCCCGGTTTTCTCTGGAGCCTGCGCAGCATCTGAAGTCATAACCACCTTCCTCCCATCATCCGCGCCAGCACTCGCCCCCTTCGGAGCGGGGAGGCACGGTGCAGCGCTCATCCCGGCCGTAGCAGGTACGGAGCTCCCACCAAGGCGAGCAAAATTCCCATCAGGGCCACCCAGAACCACGCCGGGCCCAACATCCTCGTCCGCTTTCTATACTCCTCATACTCTGCCGGAAACCGAGCACCGACGTCCCATCTCTCCTCCGCGGTCGCCTGCGCAACGTTGGCCAAAAACACACCAGGGAACATGAGCAGACCGTCCAGGTTCTGGGTTGTGAGAGGAAACCCCAGCGCTATCCAGACGATGATTGTACACTGATTTCGAGATTCGCGCATATCTTTTCCAAACGTGTTTGGCGTCGCGCACAAGTCTTGCTGATTGGAGCGATCCTCGCTCCAGGCAAACGCACGGTCACTTCTGTGCTGCGCGTGATGGGTCTGAGTGATGAACAGCACTTTCAAAACTACCATCGTGTACTGAGCCGAGCGGTGTGGTCGAACCTGGAAGCCAGTCGCATCCTGCTGATGCTCTTGGTCAACACCTCTGTGCCCAAGGGGCCGGTGGTGATGGGCATCGACGAGACGCTTGAGCGGCGACGAGGAGCCAAGATCAAAGCAAAAGGAATCTATCGCGACCCAGTACGATCGAGTCGTAGTCACTTTGTCAAAGCAAGCGGCCTCAGGTGGTTGAGCGCGATGTTGCTGGTGCCGATCCCATGGGCGAAACGCGTGTGGGCGCTGCCGTTTCTGACTACCTTGGCGCCTTCGGAGCGTTACTATGAGAGCAAAGCTCGCGGCCACAAGAAGCTGACCGATTGGGCCCGTCAAATGCTGCTGCAAGTGCGTCGTTGGCTGCCGAAACGAGTTTTGGTCGTCGTGGCCGACAGCAGTTTTGCAGCGATTTTGCTTCTGGATCGCCTGCGACGCTTGCCGAATCCGATTTGCATGGTGACGCGCCTGAGATTGGACGCAGCCCTGTACAAGCCAGCCCCAACCCGCAAGCCGGGCAAAAGAGGGCGGCCACGTTTGAAAGGGACTCGCCTGCCAAGCCTCGAGCAAATACTGGGAGACAAGAAAACAGTTTGGAAGAAGGTGACGATTCGAGATTGGTATGGTGAGAAACGCCGTCAGATAGAAATCGTATCGCGCACCGCCGTTTGGTATCATTCGGGTAAGCCACCTCTACCCATTCGTTGGGTGCTGATCCGTGACCCGAAAGGTAAATTCAGGTCTCAAGCTTTGTTGTGTACCGATTTGAACGTTGATCCGGTGCAGATCGTGAACTGGTTTGTGATGCGCTGGGGAAGTTCCCCCAAAAAGCTGTACCACTTGAGGCTGTGTTTATTGTGATTCTCT
>CAYLPU010000082.1:0-22459 GCA_964385635.1 uncultured Anaerolineales bacterium | reverse complement strand
ACAACGCTACCAGTTTCCGCAAGGGGGCCTCCTTTGCCCCGGCCAAGATCCGTGAGATCACGCCCCACATCGCGCCCGCCACCGAGGAGGGGCATCGCCTCGTCGGGTTGCGCGTCCGCGATTACGGCGACGTGAGCGGAGACCTCCACTGGGAGCGGTACTTTGCGACCGTCGAGGCACGGGCGGCCCAGGTGCTGCGTCATCCCGTGGCCCTCTTCCTGGGCGGCGACCACTCCGTCACTATCCCATTGACCGCCGCCTTCAGCCAGACCGTTACCGGCCAGTTCGGCGTCGTCCACTTCGATGCCCACCTCGACCTGGCGGACGAATACGAGGGTCACCGCTGGTCCCACGCCTGCACCGAACGCCGCGTGCTGGAATTGCCCAACATCGAACCGCGCCACCTGGCCTTCGTCGGCCTGCGCTCGTGGATGGACGATGAACTGGCGTTTCTGGCTGCCCACCCGGAGATCGGCGTCCACACTGCCCGCGACGTTTATCGCCGGTCCGTCGAGGCTGTGGCCGAAGACGTGACCGCCCAACTGCGAGACGTGGACGCGGTCTACATCACACTGGACATTGACTGTCTGGACCCGGCCTGCGCTCCTGGCACCGGCACGCCGGAGGCGGGTGGTCTTTCCACCCGCGAACTATTGGAGTTACTGCGCGTGGTCTTCACCCGGCTGCCCGTCCGCGCGCTGGATGTTGTGGAAGTCGCCCCACCGCTGGACTGTGCCGACGTCACGTCTTTTGCGGCGACCAAAGTGATCTACGAGGTCTTCGGGTGGGTGAAGGAGAAACTGGATAAGGAGTGAACTATGTCACTGGACAACACTGTCGTTTCCTCACTGCGCGCGGAGTTCCCGGCGCTGCAGCAGACCATAGGGGGTCGCCCGATCGTCTTCTTCGACGGCCCCGGCGGGACGCAGGTGCACGGTTCCGTCATCGAGGCCATGAGCCGTTACCTCACCGAGGCCAACAGCAACGCCCACGGCGCTTCCCTCTACAGCCGCCGCACTGACGAGACGACGACCGAAGCCCGCCGCGCTTTGGCCGACTTTCTCAACGCGGACCGGCCGGACGAAATCGTGTTCGGCCCTAACATGACCACGCTCACCTTCAATCTCAGCCGCGCCATCGGGCGGACCCTCGCTCCCGGCGACGAGATCGTCGTCACCCAGTTGGACCACGACGGCAACATCGCGCCCTGGCTGGCGCTGCAAGAGCGCGGCGTCGTCATTAGTTTCGCCGACTTCGACCCGGCCGACTGCACGCTGGACTTCGCGAGCCTGGAAACAGCCATCACCGCGCGCACAAAGTTGGTGGCCGTCGGCTACGCCTCCAACGCGGTGGGCACGATCAACGACGTGCAGCGGATCGCTGAGTTGGCCCATGGGGTCGGCGCATGGATCTACGTGGACAGTGTCCACTATACGCCCCACGGTCCCATTGACGTGCAGGCCATTGACTGCGACTTTCTGGTCTGTTCGGCCTACAAGTTCTTCGGCCCCCACTTCGGCGCGTTGTACGGGCGGTACGAGTTACTGGAAACGCTGCCCGCCTACAGAGTGCGCCCCGCCGAAGATGTGCCGCCCGCCAAGTTTGAGACCGGCACGCAGAGTTTCGAGGCGCAGGCCGGGACGACGGCCGCCGTGGACTACCTGGCTTCGGTGGGCCGGCGCTTCGGGGGAGAGTTTGCAGAGGAATTTCCCGGCTTTGAGGGCCGGCGGCGGGACCTGAAAGCAGGGCTGACCGCGATCCGCGCCTACGAGCGAGAACTGTGCCAGCGGTTGGTGGCCGGGCTGCAAGAGATCCCCGGCTTGCGCATCTATGGCATCACCGACCCGGCGCGTTTTGACCAGCGTGCCCCCACGGTGTCCTTTACGCTGGAAGGCCTCATGCCAAACGAGGTCGCCCGCCGATTGGACACAGCGAACATCTTCGTGTGGGATGGCAATTTCTACGCCCTGGCCGTCACCGAGCGGCTGGGCCTGGAAGATAGCGGCGGCCTGGTGCGCGTAGGTCTGGCCCATTACAGCACCGCCGAGGAAGTAGATATGCTGATCGGCGTGCTGGCGGACATGCCGCGCTAATGCGTATTGCGTAAGACTCAGAATGTGACAAGAAGGGCGCTCCCCCCGCGCGCATTGCTGTTCCCACACCATCGGCCCGCTCATGGAGGGCTGCCTTGTCCCACTGTCGTTGGTCGCGGTGGGGAAAGCGAGATGGCGGATATTGTTGCTTGTGCAAGTACTGCCGTTAGGATATAATGAGGATGTGCCACTAGCCACGGCAGCGCGAAAGGGCATCTGTTCTGACTGTGTTCCCTGAACCATATCGCTACTGTATCATACTCGCATTTGAATATCGCTAGAGGAACGCTAGAAGTTGATTAGATTCGATAGGGGCCTACCCCCCCTGAACGCTTACTAAGGAGATTGTGGACAATGGCGGCGCGAGTACTTGATAGGCAATCAAGACCAACCAGAAAATGGAGCATTGCGCACAAACTAACCGCTGCTTCCATACTGATGATCCTGCTGACACTGCTGGCCGGGGGAGTTGGCCTCTGGCAAGTGTACACCATTGGCCGGGCCATCGGTGACGTGCTCGAAACAGGGCAACAGCGGGCGCGGTCGCTGAAGTTGCTGGCCACGGGACACAGGCTCGTTGCAGCGCTAGACCACATGATTTTGACGCAGGACCCACTCCTAGCGAGTACGGAGCTCCCAGTATCTCTGGGTATTCTTAGCTTCTACATGGAGACACTGCAAGAGTCTAGTGGAGAGATCGAAACTTCGGCCCTTCTTGAGGAAATGCAGGTAACCTACGACGAGCTGCTCCAGGCGGTGAGTGAGGTGAACGTGCTAGTCCGACAGGAGCTCTGGACAGAAGCAAGCACAACGCTGGAGCAGGAGGTTAGGCCAGCCAACAAGTATATGGGTCTCCTCATCCGGCGACTGGTGCGCCAGACAGATCGAGATATGGAAGCAACGGCTTCACACGCTCAGGTTGTAGTCCGGCAGGCAACCCTGCTGCTGGCCACTCTGGCAGTTCTGACCACAGCCATCGCTCTGGGCTGGAGGCAGTTCGTGTTCCAGGGGATGAGCCTGTCCATCACCGAATTACGACGGGGGGTAGCGCGCATCAGCAATGGAGACCTCGAACACAAACTGGACATTCGGACCGGCGACGAGATTGAGGAACTGGGCGACGAATTCAACAAGATGGCGGACGAGATGGCCGGTCTGATCGGTAGCCTGGAGCAGCACGTGGCCGAGCGCACCCGTGACCTGGAGCGGCGATCCGTCCAACTGGAGACCGCCGCCCACGTGGCGCGAGAGGCAACAGCGATCCGGGACGTGGGCCAACTTCTGGACACCACCGTCCACCTTATCTCCGACCGCTTCGGCTTCTACCACGCCGGCATCTTCCTGTTGGATGATCCGGGGGAGTATGCGGTGTTGCACGCCGCCTCGTCTGAAGGTGGGCAGCGAATGCTGGACCGAGGGCACAGTCTGAAGGTCGGCGAGGCGGGTATCGTCGGCTGGGTCGCCGGCTCCAGCCAGCCTCGCGTCACCCTCGACGTGGGCGAGGACGCCGTTTTCTTCGACAACCCCGACCTCCCGCACACCCGGTCTGAGATGGCTCTACCACTCAAGGTCCGGGAGCATATCATCGGGGTGCTCGACGTACAGTCTACAGAGGCGGCGGCGTTCACCGACGAGGACGTGGCGATCCTGCAAACGATGGCCGACCAGGTGGCGATGGCTATTGAAAACGCCCGCTTGTTGGAGGAAAGCCAGCGGGCGCTGCGGGAACTGGAGGCTCTCTATGGGCAGCGGGTGCGCGACGTATGGCGAGAGCGAGCCGCCAGCCAGCCAACCGCCTACCGCTACACCCGCGTGGGGGTGGAACCCGTTCCTCCCTCTTCGCTGGAGATGGAGGCCCCACTGCCTCGCCGCTCGCAAGAGGAGGACAATCGTGGACTGGTCTCCCCCATCCGCCTGCGTGGGCAGACTCTGGGCTCCATCGTCCTACGGCGAGGCCCCGAAGAAGAACCCTGGTCGATGGAGGAGGTCGCGCTGGTGGAGGAGGTGAGCACCCAGATTGCCTTGGCGCTGGAGAACGCCCGCCTGCTGGAAGAGACCCGGCACCGGGCGGAGCGAGATCGACTTGTCTCCGACATCACCACCCGTGTCCGCTCCTCCATGGACATCGAAACCATCCTACGTACCGCCGTGCGCGAACTGGGCACGGCACTCGGCACCGACCGGGTATCCGTACGGCTGGGCGTAGGCACACAGCCACCAGAGGAACGACACCTGAAATGACACCTGAAAGGGCACCGCAGAGATAGCACACAGGAGTGGATACGCAATGGTCGAGAGGAAATTGCAACTGACAGTTGGACGAAGTATCCGGACGCAACTGCTGGTACTATTGTTGGGTTTGACCACCATCTCGGTGCTGACTGTTGGTTACCTGGGTGTTAACTCAGTCGAGAGCGTGGGAAAAAGCGCTCAACGAATCAGCGCCGAGGCATTGCGCACTCAGGCGGAGGACTATCTTCGCCAGGTAACTGCTGGGGACGCGCAGAGGACCGGCCTCATATTGAGGAATGTAGAAAACGATGCGGAGAGTGTGGCCCGGTATGCCGCTGGCGTCTTTGAGGGGCCGGATGTCTTCGCCGGTGGAACCTATTGGCAAGCCGAGAACCACATGTTCATCGGACCCGACGGGCAGTATGTGAATGGAGAGACCGATGTCACCAGTGTCTTTGTCCCCGACTTTGCGGAGATAGACGAAGAGTTGCTGACAGATCTTGAGTTGGGTGCACATCTGGACCCCGTTCTCGTCTCGACGTACGAGAGCGATCCCAACACGGTAGCTATTTACCTGGGGACGGAACAGGAGACGACCCGATACTACCCCAATGTCAACCTGGGGGCTGTTCTTCCGCCAGATTTTCAAGTTACCCAGCGTCCTTGGTACGTCAGCGCTGCCCCGGAGAGCAACCCGGAGCGGGCAGTGGTTTGGTCGCCCGTCTACGTTGACGCGACCGGTAAAGGTCTGATGGTGACAGCCGCCGCGCAGGTCTACACCGGCTGGGACGAGTTCGTAGGAGTCGTCGGCATTGACTTCACGCTGGAGAACATCAGTGCCAGCATCGAAGCAACCAGGTTGCTTGGCAGCGGTTACTCTTTCCTCATTGACAACGTAGGGCACGCCATTGCCCTACCGCAGCAAGGCTATCAGGACATCCTGGGACGTCCCCGTGAGCCAGACGAATTTTGGGCAGACCTGAGTGAGGCCCCGACAGAATTCGCCCCCGTATTGGCCAAAATGATGGCTGGAGCGACCAGCTTTGATACACTGGAGATAGGTGGGAGGGAGTTATTTGTTGCGTATGCGCCCTTGGAGAGCGCAGGATGGAGCCTGGCCAACGTCGTCGAGGCAGAAGTAGTTCTCAAGGCACTGACCACCTTGCAGGAGGACCTTGATACTTCAACGAGATCGCTGGTACTGGCACGCATCTTGCCCGTTGGTGGAGGCATTCTCGTCACAGTGGCGGTCATTGGTCTACTGTTAACCAATCGCGTGGCCGACCCTATTCGCAAAATGGCGGCAGCGGCTAAGCGAATTGGGGCTGGCCAGTGGGATGCCCCACTCCCGAGGTCTGGCGAAGACGAAATCGGCGTTCTGTCCCAGGCCTTCGCTACGATGATTGCACAGTTGCGCGAACTGATCGGGAGCCTGGAGCAGCGTGTGTCCGAGCGCACGGCGGATCTGGAACAGCGTTCTGTGCAGCTAAAGGCCGCGGCCGAGGTCGCCCGGGAGGCAGCGGCGATCCGCGATGTCGGCCAACTCCTGGACACTACCGCCCGCCTCATCTCCGACCGCTTCGACTTCTACCACGCCGGCATCTTCCTGGTGGACGAGGCCGGGAAGTACGCGGTGTTGCGTGCCGCTCCGTCTGAGGGCGGACAGCGAATGCTGGAGCGGGGCCACAGGCTTAAAATAGGCGAAGTGGGCATCGTCGGCTGGGTCGCCGGGTCCGGTCAGCCTCGGATTGCCCTCGACGTCGGCCAGGATGCTGTGTTCTTCGATAATCCCGACCTGCCGCTCACCCGGTCGGAAATGGCGCTACCCCTCAAGGTCCGGGATCAGGTCGTCGGCGTGCTGGACGTGCAGTCCACCGAGGCGGAGGCCTTCTCCGAAGAGGACGTTGAGGTTTTGCAGACGATGGCGGACCAGGTGGCACTGGCTATCGAGAACGCCCGCTTGCTGGAGGAGAGCCAGCGCGCCCTCCGAGAACTTCAAGCCACCTACGGTGAGTACACCCGCGCCGCCTGGGAGAGCCTGAAGAGACTCCCCGCCTTTGAGTACGACCAGGTAGACGTGACGCCTGTCGCTCTTGGACTCCACCCTGGCGTCGAACAAGCCCTGAGCGCCGAGGAGGTCGTCACGCTGACCGAGCCGGAGGATGGCCGATCGGTTCTGGTCGCCCCGCTGCGTCTGCGCGACCAGGTCATCGGAGCCATCACTCTGGAAGAGACAGGCGAGGGCCGGTCTTGGACAAAGGAAGAGATTGAACTGATCGAGGAGGTCAATGAACAGGTGGCGCTGGCACTGGAGAACGCCCGGCTGTTTGAGGAGACCCGTAGGCGCACCGTCCAGTTGGAGGCCGCCTCCGAAGTCGCCCGCGACACCACCGCCATCCTCGACGTAGACCAACTCCTCGACGAGACGGTGCATCTCATCTCCGAGCAGTTTGGCTTTTATCACGCCGGCATCTTCCTGGTGGATGAACGAGGTGAGTACGCTATGCTGCGGGCCGCATCCTCCGAGGGCGGCCGGCGTATGCTCGAGCAAGACCACAAACTGGCTGTCGGCAAGATCGGTATCGTCGGCTACGTCACAGCCACGGGAGAGCCGCGCATCGCTCTGGACGTGGGTAAGGATGCCATCCACTTCGTCAATCCCGATCTACCCAACACACGTTCCGAGATGGCATTACCTTTGATCAGTCGTGGCCGCGTCATCGGTGCCCTCGACGTCCAGTCCACCGATGAGGCCGCTTTCTCCGAAGATGACGTGGCGATTCTGCGGACGCTGGCCGACCAGTTGGCTACCGCTATCGAAAATGCCCGCCTGTACGAGCAGGCAGTGAATACAGCCGAGCAGTTGAAGGAGATGGACCGGCTCAAGAACCAGTTCCTGGCCAACATGTCCCACGAATTACGCACGCCGCTCAACTCCATCATTGGCTTCTCCCGTGTCATCCTCAAGGGCATTGACGGCCCACTCACGGATATGCAGCGTACCGACCTACAGGCCATCTATGATAGCGGGCAGTATCTGTTGCGCCTGATCAACGACATCCTGGATATATCGAAGATCCAAGCCGGCAAGATGGAACTCTCCTTCAAAGACACGGATCTGCGCGAGATCATCGAGGGGGTCATGTCCACCGCCATCGCCCTGATCAAGGACAAATCTGTCGAGTTGCAACAGTCTGTACCCCAGGATCTGCCAACCGTACACGCGGACGCACGGCGTATCCGTCAGGCGCTCCTCAATCTGGTCGGCAACGCTGCCAGGTTCACCGAGGAGGGCTTCATTTGTGTAGAGGCTGAGGCCAAGCCCGCCGAAGTAGTCATCTCGGTCACCGACAGCGGCAGAGGCATACCGGCGGAGAAGTTGGAGACCATTTTCGAGGAGTTCACTCAAGTGGACGGCTCCAGCACACGCCGCGCCGGCGGCACGGGGTTGGGCCTCGCCATCACCAGGCACTTCGTGGAACTGCACAGTGGCCGCATCTGGGTGGATAGCACACTTGGCGTGGGGTCCACCTTCCACATCGCGTTGCCCATTGAGTCACCCCCCAAGCCGCCTGAGGAAGAGAAGACAGATGCAGCAAAGACAGAGCAACCAGGGCCAGAACCGGAGTCCGACCAGAGAGTCGTACTCTGCGTGGACGACGACGAGGGCGTCATCACACTCTTCCGCCGTTATCTGAACAAACGGGGCTACCAGGTCGTCGGCCTCACCGACGGCACAGCAGTGGTGGAACAGGCTCGGCAATTGAAACCCTTTGCCATCACCCTGGACGTGATGATGCCCGACAAGGACGGCTGGCAGGTCATTCAGGAACTGCAGGCAGACCTGGAGACCCGTTTCATCCCGGTCATCATGTGCACCATTGTAAGCGATAAGGAACGTGGTCTCAACCTGGGCGCATCCGATTACCTGTTCAAACCGATTCTCGAACAAGACCTGCTGGCCGCGCTGGAGCGGTTGGACCGGGGAGGAGACCACTACCGGGTACTGGTGGTGGACGACCACCCGGAGGACCGGAACCTCCTGCGCCGGATGATCGAAGCCCGCGAGGGGTATGAGGTCGTGGAGGCGGCTGGTGGCCAGGAGGCCATCACGCTAGTTCGACAGGTACAGCCCCACGTCATCATCTTAGACCTCCTGATGCCAGAAGTGGATGGGTTTGCCGTCCTGGAGGCAGTGAAAGCGGACGAGGCCACCCGTTCCATACCCATCATCGTCGTGACCGCCAAAGACCTGAGCCAGGAAGAACGGGACACCCTCAACAACCGGGTGGAGGTATTGCTACAAAAAGGGCTCTGCCAGCAGCAAGAATTACTGGCGGAGGTAGCAGCAGCGCTGGAACAAATGACAACCGGTATCTTCTCAGTATTTCGGGGGATAAGTCTTCCGAAGTCTACGACAGACTGGTGAAGCAAGGCAATCCCGCCGGATGACAATCCGGCGGCGGGGAGCGGCGGATTGTCATCCCCCGCGAGCAGAGGGGCTATTTTTGGAGTAGGCAGCACAATGACCATTGAGCACAAAAGACGGATGAACAGCGAAGCCAGACCACATGGCACCAAGATTCTTTACGCAGAGGACGATCCATCCAGCGTCACGCTGGTGCATCGCGTGCTCGAAAGCGAAGGCTACCAGATTGTCGCTGTCGCGGATGGCCTCTCCGCCATCGAGGTCGCCCAACGCGAGATGCCCGACCTGATCCTGGTGGGTACCAATATCAGAGGTCTAAACGGCTACGAAGTGACCACCAAGATCCGCAACATCCCGAATCTGAGCACAATCCCCATCGTCGCCGTCACCTCCGCCACACTAAAGGGTGACCGGGAACGGGCACTCGCCGCCGGCTGCAACGGCTACATCCCCAAGCCGATTGACGTGGCCTGCTTCCCTCATCAGGTACGCGCCTTCCTGCTGGGGCTGAAGGAAGAGATCGAGTCGCCGGAGGAGAAAACTGAATACCTGGTCGAATACAGCCGTAGGTTGGTAGACCGGCTGGAGGAAAAGACCTATGAACTGGAAGCGGCTCACGCCGAACTCCAGCGAGTTGACAAGGTAAAGACAGACTTCGTCATCCTGGCTGGCCACGAGCTCCGCACTCCCCTCACTGCCATCTATGGCTACACTCAGATCCTGCTCTCTAACCCCAACATCCCCGGCCCCGCCGACGAGGTCGGTAGCCCGCGCTTCATCCTCGGGAAGATGGCCGAGGCCACTCAGCGTTTGAGTGGGGTGGTTGGGGACATCCTCAACGTCTCCCTGATTGACGCCGACCAACTGGAACTGACGATGAGACCGGTTTTTCTGGAAGCCCTGGCGAGCAGCGTGCTGCGGAACATAACCGGCGCGGGACCCGACCGGAATCTGACTTTCGAAGTTGAGGGGCTGGGAGACCTTCCACCGGTGGAGGGAGACTCGCAACGGCTCTACCAGGCGCTGTGGAACGTGGTCAGCAACGCGGTGAAGTTCACCCCCGACGGCGGGTACGTCCGCATCTTGGGAGACCAGATCAAGGACACGGTGCATATCGCTGTCCAAGATAGTGGGATGGGAATCCCACCAGAGGACCGGGAGCGCATCTTCGATCGCTTCTACGTGCTGGAGGACACGGCTCTGCACCGCTCGAGCAAAACCGCGTTCAGGGGCGGCGGACTGGGAGTGGGGCTCACCGTGGCTCGGGGCATTGTTGAGGCACACGGAGGCAGAATCTGGGTGGAAAGCGAGGGATACGACGAGGAACGCTTGCCAGGCAGCGCCTTCCATATTCTCCTGCCGCTGCACAGTAACGAACCGGACGACACTCACCCTGTAGAATCCGATACGTAACTATCCCTGTTGCCATTCCAGCGGCACGTTCCCCTCCGCCAGGCGCATACCCGGGTCGCGGGCCATCAGCACCAGGCCGGTCACCAGCAGGACGCCCCCGATCCACTGCACGAGTGTCAGTCGCTCGCCCAGCAGTATGAAAGCCAGCACCAGGCTGACCAGCAGCTCTAGCAGGCTGACCAAGGCTGTCTCGACTCCCCCCAGGCGCTGCAGCCCGCTGAACATCGCCAGCCGCGAGAGCGCGGTCGTCAATCCCAGCGCTAGGATGGCGTACAAACCGGTGCTCGTGACAGGCTCGACCGGTCGCGCCTGCATCACCCGCGCCAGGCCGACCACGCAGGCCATGGTCGTCAGAATGTAGAGCGTCGCCGTGCGCGCCGGGATGTCGGCCAGTACCCACTGTCCCAACACCAGGTGCCAGCCGTAGGTCGCCGCCGAGGCGATCATCAGCGTCACACCCAGCCAGTCCAATTCCCCTGGGCCCGCGTGCGTCAAGAGGTAGATTCCCACCATAGAGAGCGCCAGCCGTGCCAGCGTGAGGCGCGTCAGCGGCTGCCCGGCCGCGAAAAGAAACAATACCACCCACAGCGGGTAGAGTGTATTGAGCAGCGAGGCACGGGAGGCATCAAGGCGTGAGAGACCGGTGAAGTACAGCAACGAGCCAAAGCCGTTCACTGCACCCACGCCAATGCACCCGACCACTCCTTGCCAGGAGGTGATGATCTCACGACGCCGGAAAAGTACAAATGCCAACCACAGGAGTAGCGCCGCCATCAGCGTGCGAAAGGCAACCAGGGTGAACGGCGTGACGCCGCCTGCGTAGGCTAGTTTGCCCAGGATGGGTGCCCAGCCCAGGAAGAAACTAGCCGCAACCGTACTCATGACTCCCGTGCGCTGTTCGCGACTCAGACGTATCATCGTCTCCATCCTATTCATTTCTTTCGCTCTCTGCTGTTGCTTCGCGGCCCAGTAGGACAAGATGTCATCTTGTCTACAATTCTGGACATTGGCAATCTTGCTCGTAGTAACAACTTTAGTCGTTCAAAGTGAGGCCTGGGCGACTGAAGTCGCCACTACGATCCCCACAACTCCAGTACAATTGACATTCCGTCTGTCCACTGTTGCGCTACGGCCATATCTGTGCTACACTCTTGCCGATGACCCCAAGACAGAAACGCTTCATCGCCGCCCTGGCGATCGCTAACTCCGTCGTCATCCTGGCCCTGGTGGTGCTCGTGACGCATCCTTCCGGCACCAACCCCTCCCCCCTGCCCCACACCCCTATGCCCTCACTCCCCCACTCCCATACTTCCACGCCCCCACACACCACCCATACTCCCACACCTCCACACACCCATACTCCCACCCCTCCACAGGAGACCTGCCAGTGGCAAGCCACGCAACTGCTGGCCCAGGCTGGGATGGGCGGGACGGTGACGCTGACCCCCGACGGCCCGCTCCGCTTCGACATCGCCTACCCCCTCGCGCCGGGCCAGACGGCTGATGAGGCCGCTCAATTGGTATGGACAGCCTTCGACATCTCGCAGGCCCTGGTTGAAGATGAATGTAACCCCTTCACCCGGGTAGAGGTCACGGTCCTGACCCAGGGCAGCCTGACTGATACGCAGATCAGCGCAAGCGTGAGCGTGAGCGTGGCGGACCTGGTGGCCTTCGGCGCCGGTGAACTGAGCGAGGACGAGTTCATTGAGCGCGTGGCCTACAGCACCTGGTCACCTTGATCACGTATCAAACCTCAGAATCGCTTGCCTCCAGGAAGAGTATGCGTCAGTCAGCACGATTGTAGCCCGCACGGCGCAAAAGTCAACTCCGGGCCGACCCTGCCCCGGCATTGACACTGACAAAAAGATATGCTAACATAGAAATTATGAAAACACGACTGTTCACCATATTCGCTTTTCTCGTGGGCACGGTCCTGTCGGGCCTGCTCGTGCCCGGCGGAGCGCGACCCGACGGTCTGACCAACGCCTCTGCCGGAGACCACGCTTACGTCGCTGATTGGGATAGTGGCTTTCTCATCCCGCGATTCACAAGCGCCGAGCCTTCGACGTTCGAATACCACATTGACCTCTCGCCCGTGGCCAAAGCGCACATGGGTTGCACATCAATCTATACAGTGACCAGCCAATCCACCTTATCCGCAACGCACGAGTTCTTCGAGGCAGGGGTTTCCACCCCGGTCTTCGGCTTCACCGATACGATCGATCCCGCCGCTCCTACGCCTTACGACCTGGCAGACATTTCCGGCCTGTCCGATGGATTCACCGGCACGGTCACCATCGGCTCCAACCAGCCCATCACCGCCACCCTTGAGCCATGCCCCCAGCGCACCTACTACGTTTACCTTCCTATGGTGCTCCGCAACGAGGGGTATCCCGCGGAGCCGATAACACCAGATGATACCTACTACGCCGCCTACCAGTGGAATCTGCCCCAGATCCGGGCTCCCTATGCCTGGGCCGTCAGCACCAGCAGCAGCGATGTCATCGTCGCCGTGCTGGACACAGGCGTGGATTTGGCCCACCCTGACCTCCAGGGGAATCTCGTTGCCGGTTACGACTTTGTGCACGACAACGCCGACCCCTCGGACGACCATGGGCACGGCACCCACGTGGCTGGCATTGTCGCTGCCCGCACCAACAACGGTGTGGGGGTGGCCGGCGTCTCCTGGGCAGGCAGGATCATGCCGGTCAAGGTGATGGACTGGAGAGGGCAGGGAACCTATGCCCAGCTCGCTGAGGGAATCACCTGGGCTACCGACCACGGGGCGCAGATCATCAACCTGAGTTTGGGTGGGGAGACTGACAGTGCCACGTTGCAGAACGCCGTCAACTATGCTTATAACAAGGGGTGCCTCATCGTCGCCGCTGTCGGGAACTGCGGGGATGACAACGACTCTTATCCTAACGAGTATTGTTCCCAGTTGGACCCCATCTTCTACCCTGCTGCCTACGACCACGTCGTCGGCGTGGGGGCCAGCGGCGACCAGGACGAGCAGGCCGATTATTCTAACAGCGGCTACTATGTGGATGCGGTTGCTCCTGGAGGAAACCCCACCAACAGTTGGGATCCAAATCCTAACCACTGGATATTGAGCACCTACTGGCGGGGTGCCGGCTACGGGGATTACCTACAGGTTGCTGGCACCTCACAGGCCGCACCTCACGCTGCGGGATTGGCTGCACTTATCTGGTCTGCCAGCCCTTCCCTGAGCAACGACCAGGTAGAACAGATCATCGAGGAAACGGCGGTGGACCTGGGGATTCCGGGGCGAGATGACGCTTTCGGCCACGGGCGGATTGACGCCTACGGAGCCCTCGTCAGAGCCTCGTACGGGACCGCCGCTGGGTCAGGAATGGCTGTGCCGCCCTTACCGCCTGCGGACGCCATCATTTCCCCCACGTCTCACATACCCGTCATGGAAACAGGGCCGACAAAAGGCGAATTCGAAGCCGGGGTGGTTCTGATGAAGTTCAGGGCGTGGACGAGCGATGAAGGTATCTCATCCGTGCTAGGCAAGTACTCCATCCAGGTCACCGGCCAGATTTCCGCCCTGGGGGTGCTGCGCCTCAGCGTACCAGAAGGAATGGAGATAGACATAAGCGGACAACTGAGCCAGGACCCAGCGGTAGAGTATGCCGAGCCAAACTACCTTGTCCGCGCCTTCACCTATTGACTTCGACAACTCGTAAGTGAAATTACCACAAGGCCAGTCTGGGCTTAGAGATGAGAGATGAATAATCTGATTGGCCAACACCTGGGAGCGTATCGCGTTCTGGAACAGATCGGCACCGGCGGGATGGCGACGGTGTACAAGGCCTACCAGCCGGCGATGGACCGCTACGTGGCGGTCAAGGTGATCGCCTCCCACTTCGCGCAGGATCAAACGTTCCTCCGGCGGTTCCGCCGCGAGGCGCGGGCGGTGGCCCAACTGGAACACGCCCACATCCTCCCCGTCTACGACTCTGGCGAGGCCGAGGGACGGCCCTACCTGGTAATGCGCTACCTGAAGGCAGGCACGCTAAAGGACCGGCTGGCCGAGGGACTGCTGTCCTTGAGCGAGGTCAACCACATCATCGGGCAAGTGGGCAGCGCGCTGGACTACGCGCATCGTATGGGGGTCATCCACCGGGACGTGAAACCCACCAACGTCCTGCTGGACGCCGAGGGGGATACCTTTCTCACCGACTTCGGCCTGGCCAAGATGGTGGCATCGTCGGTGCAGTTGACAGGAACGGGGGTGGGAATCGGGACGCCGGCCTATATGAGCCCAGAACAGGGGAAGGGAGCGAAGATTGACTCCCGCACCGACGTCTACAGCCTGGGGGTGATGCTATACGAGATGGTGACCGGACGCATGCCCTACGAGGCGGAGACGCCGCTGGCGGTGGTGATCAAGCACATCACCGAGCCACTGCCGCTGCCCCGTTCAGTCCGACCCGATCTGCCGGAAGAGGTGGAGCGGGTGATCCTGCGAGCGATGGCGAAGGAACCCGACGACCGCTTCCAGACGGCGGGGGAGATGGTGCGGGCGCTGGACGCGGCAGTGCGGGCGTCGGAGGCAGCGGCGCGAACGGAGCCCGCCGTGGTAGAGATGGTAAGGGCAGAACCCGCCGTGGCGGAGGTGACAGCGGTGCCGGCTGAAGTGCCCCGGGCGCGGGCGGTGGTGGACGTGCGGGAGGCGATGCCGGTGGGATGGGGACGGACGGCGGCGTGGGTGGCCATAGGCATCGTTGCCCTGGTGGCGCTTTTCTTGATCCTGAACCTCGTGCCACTGCGGGTGCAGATCAGCGACGGGCAACTGGAGGTGGTGCGGGTGGTGGAGGAAACGGCGACATCCACACTCCAGCCTACGATCACGCCAGTGCCCCCATTAACCCCCGTTCCCGCGGAAATGCTAGCAACGGCTATATCTCCGCCGCCGCCGGCGTTGCAGTGGGAGCAACTGGCCGATGCTACCAGCTTCTTGCCAGCGGCCACCAACGCGCTGGCCGTGGACCCCAACGACCCTGACGTCGTCTTCGCCGGCACCTACGGGGCGGGTATCTACGTCTCGCGCGACGGTGGACACACCTGGACGCCCAGCAATCAAGGTCTGGGCAAAGGCACCGTCGGCAGCATCGTGATTGACCCCAACGGTTCCAACGTCGTGTATACGGCACTGTTCGATCAGGGAGGCGTGTACAGATCTACCGATGGCGGGCAGACGTGGCAGGCGGCCAATACAGGGATTGATCTGGACAGGGCATGGGACTGGGGAGCGCTGGTTTACATTGACCCGACCGATAGCCAACGGTTGTACTATACCGGAACCTCAGACGGTTTTTATCTCTCCACCAATGGGGGCCAAAGCTGGAGGCGGCAAAGCAGTCATTGCCCTCAGGTCATGGATTTTTTCGTGGACCCGGCTGACTTTGAGCACCTCTATGCAGCCAGCCACGAGGATGCCAACTTGGAGTGCCGGGCTGGTGTGTACGAAACGACCGATGGGGGACGGACCTGGGAATGGTTGACCCCGCCGGCAATAGTGACTCCCGACGAGTGGGGGGACGATGCATGGCACGTGACCGCCGACCCACGCGACTTTGATACAGTCTACGCCGGTGGTTGGACTTCTACATTCAAATCATCAGATGGCGGCCGGACGTGGACGCAAATTCTGGGAGAGAACTGCCAGTGGTTGGCGGTCAACCCGGAGAGTGGCGCGGTGTATTGCGTGCAGGGTGGGCAGATGCGGATTTCACGCGACGGCGGCGCGTCGTGGTCATCCGTCGGGCTGGGCGGTTGGAGCGGATGGAATAGCCGCCCCTTTGCGATCGCGCCCAGCGCCCCACAGACCCTTTACGCCGGGAGCGACGTGGTGTTGAAATCCACCGATGGGGGGGAGACCTGGCTGCGCGTCGGCTGGCTGGGGGCGGCCCGCATGCAACTCACGGTGGACCCCCGCGATGGGAAGCGGCTGTTTCTGGGCGGAAGGGACAGCCCGTGCGAAACCTATCGCTCCGAGAATGGCGGCGAAATCTGGCAGGTGATTGCCACAGACGACGGAGGCTGCCCTGTTATTATTGACCCGGTGCAGGACGTCCTCTATCGTCCCGGTCGTTCGCAGGGGTTGTATCGTTCCAGAGACGGCGGGCAGACGTGGGAGCAGTTCGGCAGCGGCTACCGTGACGCCTGGCAACTGGTGCCCGACCCGCAGGACAGCCTGAAGTTGTGGCTCACAGAGGGCTGCTCAAAGCGGCCACTGCTTTCCCAAGATGGAGGGGTGACGTTCGTCGAGGTGGAAAGCTTCCCTCAAACGATCTGCGGCGATCCAATCCTGCTGGCGCATCTGGACGGCAAACGGGTGTATGTAGAGAGCAATGGTTCCATCTATCGCTCAGACGATGGCGGGGAGACGTGGCGTCTGCTGGCCGAGTTGGGCGGTATGTACCGGGCGGCAGTCCTCGACCCATCTGACCCGAATGTGGTGTACTATGGCTCGACACACAAGGGGGTGCTCAAGACACTCAACGGAGGCCACACCTGGCATCAGATGAATGCGGGATTGACCGACTCTTCCATCAACGAACTGGTGATCGATCCTGGTGACCCACAGACTATCTACGCAGCCACCGACGGCGGGGCCTTCGTCTCCGTGGATGGTGGGGAAAACTGGTCGCCCATCCAGGAGGAGCTGGGGTCGAACCCGGTGGTCTACTCCATCGCCGTGAATCCCAACGATCCCTCCAGGGTCTACGCCGCTACGCCGGACGGTATCTTCCGGCTGGTGGGCGCGCCGCCGGAGGCCGCTGCTGCGCCGACGCCTGCCCCAGGCTCCCCCGCCGACCAAGCCCACGCCTTCGCCAAGCCCATCCTGGCCGCTATCGCCGACCGACCGCCAGACTACGAAGATGACTTCAGCGATCCGGGCAGCGGTTGGCCCAGCAGGTCAACCACCGATGGAGACCAATGGGGCTACGAAGACAATGCTTACTCCATCTTGGTCGCGCCAGGGTATCATGATGTTGGTGTCCTGCCAGATCGCCCCCTTGAACTCTCCGATCTTGTCCTGGAGGTGGATGTACAGTTCATCTCCGGCGAGTGGGGCCATTGGTATGTCAGTTTTCGACACTCGCCGGGATTCGTTGAACAGCCTGCCGGCGCTTACAGCGTTAAGTTTTATCCCGACGGCAGTTTTGATCTATGGAAGAACGTCGGTGGAATCAGTGGAGAGCTGATTGAAGAAGATGCTGTGTACGCTCCCAGTTTTGAACAAAGAACCGGAATAAACCGCCTGACCCTTATCGCTCAAGGCCCACAGATAGCAATCTATATGAACGGAGAACCACTCTGGTTTGTCCGTGATGAGTCGTTGGAAAAGGGTACAGTTATGCTGGCAGTTGGGAACGAGACTGACAGCAGCACGCTTCGGGTGCACTTCGATAACTTCAAGGTGTGGGACATCTCGGGCCTGCCGCTGTCCACACCTGCGCCGTGAGCGAAGGTGCGACGCACCTCCAAAGTGCGTCGCACCTGAGAGGGCTGCCGGTTGGTTTGCTGTCCCACGTGTTTGTGATGGGGAAAGTTCGCTAACTTTATCCAGCCCTAACCCTCCAACCGTTCCAGGTGCGCCAGGTTTGCCATCAGCCGCTTCAGCCCGACATCCTCGAAGATCACCGTCACGATTTCGCCATCCCCTTCAACGCGGCTCTGCACCACCAGCCCCTCGCCGAAGGTCGCGTGCTGCACCCGCTGCCCAGCACGGAACCGGGGCCCGGCAGGGCGGGAGGGCACAGGCGTCGGTCGCCACGTCGTCGCGCGCCGGGACGCGCCGCGCTGTTTCTGTCCCCACGAGCCACTGACCAACTCCGGCGGAATGTCGCCCAGAAAACAACTGGGAACCGAGGGCTCACTGTCGCCGTAGCGCGTACGAACAAAGGCGTAGGTCAAAAAGAGCCGGTCCTTTGCCCGCGTCAGGCCGACGTACATCAGTCGTCGCTCCTCGGCCATCTGTTTCGGGTCGTCGAAGGAGCGGCTGTGAGGGAGCATCCCCTCCTCCAACCCAGTGATGAAGACGATGGGAAACTCCAGCCCCTTGGCGCTGTGAAGCGTGAGCAACGTCGGTGCGTCTGCCGCATCGTTCAGGTTGTCCACGTCGGAGACGAGCGCGACGTCGGCCAGGAAGTCGGTCAAGGTCAGAGCCTCGTACTCGGCGGCCACATTGCGCAACTCCAGCACATTGGCCCAGCGCTCCTCCCCCTCATCGGTGCCGTCACGGAGATAGCCGGCGTAGCGAGTGTCCTCCAACACGCGGTCTATCAACTGCGCCACCGTCAGGTGCGCACGCGCCGCGATCCAGCCCTCCAACAGTTCCAGGAACGATGACAGCACCCGGCGTGCCCGTGTCCCCAGATTTGGGACTTGGGATTTGGGATCTGGGATTCCCTTGAACACCTGGTAGACGGAGATACCCCGTTCCTGCGCTGCGTTCTCCAGCACTGCCACTGTCTTTCGTCCGATGCCTCGAGGAGGGACGTTGATCACACGGCCCATACTCACGCCGTCGATGGGATTGTGGATCAACCGCAGGAACGCGATCAGGTCCTTGATCTCGCGGCGGGCGTAGAAGCGGGTGGCGCCGACCAGCCTGTAGGGTAGACCAGCGCGGATGAAGGCTTCCTCGAAGGCGCGGGACTGGGCGTTGGTGCGGTACATCACGGCGCAGTCACCGGGGCGCACCTCCCCCTGCCCCACCTCGTTGGGGGAGGAGACCAGTTGGGCGATGGTGTCCACAACAAACCGGGCCTCGTCGTCCTGGTCGTACGCTTCGTGGACGGTGATCTTAGGCCCGCACCCCCGTCGCGTGAAGAGCGACTTATCGGTGCGGTCGGGGTTATGACGGATGAGGGCGTGCGCAGCGTCCAGGATGGTCTGGGTGGAGCGGTAGTTCTGCTCCAGGAGAATGGTCACGAGATCGGAGTGATCATCCCGCAGACGGCGGATGTTGCGATAGTCGGCGCCACGCCATGCATAGATTGACTGATCTTCGTCGGCGACGCAAAAGAGATTGTGATGCCGTCCCGAAAGTTGCCGCAACAGCACGTATTGCGCCTGGTTGGTGTCCTGGAACTCGTCCACCAGGACATGCCGGTAGCGCTCCTGGTACTTCGCCAGCACGTCCGGGTCCTGGCCAAACAGGCGCACCATCACCACCAGCAGGTCATCGAAGTCGAGCCCGTCATTAGACGCCAGCAACGCCTGGTAGCGCTCGTAGACCCGTTTGACGACTTCACCATAGTAGGAGCCGGTGGAATACGCCTCTGGTGAGACCAGTTCATTCTTGGCGCGGGAGATGGCGCCGTGCACCGCTCGGGGACGGTAGCGCTTGTCATCCAGGTTCAGGTCACGGAGCGCCTGCTTGACCAAACGGAGTTGGTCGTCGGCGTCGAAGATGGCGTAGTCGCGAGAGATGCCGGCCGCTTCGGCCTCACGGCGCAAGATGCGGGCACAAGTGGCATGGAAGGTGCCTAGCGTGAGGCTGCGGGCGCGGGAAGGGCCAAGAAGCCGCTCCAGCCGCTCCCGCATCTCGCGGGCGGCCTTGTTGGTGAAGGTGACCGCCATGATACGCCAGGGGGCGACGTCCCGTTCCAGCACCAGCCAGGCGACGCGGTGGGTGAGCACGCGGGTCTTGCCGCTCCCCGGCCCGGCCAGCACCAGCACTGGGCCATCGGATGCAGCGACGGCTTTCTGCTGTTGGGGGTTGAGCCCTTTGAGAAGTTCCATAGTGGTGCATTGTAACACAGTCAAGCGCGGCGCGCCAGTTTTGTCGTTTGGGCAGCCATGAGTTATAATGAAATGAAATGAATGAGAAGAGGAGATAGGCGAATGGTCATCACTCAAGAACTACACCTGCACACCCAGGGCCATTGTGACATCCAGGACATCACTTCCCAGGTCGCGGGAGCGGTGAGAGATTCAGGCCTACAGGCGGGCATCGTCACCGTATTTTGCCCCGGTTCGACCGGGGGCCTGACCACCATCGAGTACGAAAGCGGCGCACTTTCGGACCTCCAGCAGGTGCTCGACGAGATCGCGCCGCCCGATCGGGATTACCGCCACCACCTGCGCTGGGGGGACGATAATGGCCACTCCCATATCCGCTCCGCCCTCATCCGCCCCTCGCTGACGGTGCCCTTCGTCGAGAGCCATCTCACGCTGGGCACGTGGCAACAAATCGTGTTTCTCGATTTTGACACCCGCCCCAGGTCACGGCGGCTGGTAGTGCAGGTGATGGGAGAATAGCAGATTCTTGTTTCATGTCGTGCAAGGAGTAACACATAGATACGCCGACTTCCCCACCTCCCAACAAACATCGCGGGCCGGCCTTCCCATTGCCGTGGCTCATCGTAGCGCTGGCGATGGCGACATCCCTGGTTTTCCTCATCGCCACGCCAGGCGGGCTACTGACCAAGGCGGATATGATCGGCTATGCCGTCTGCCACCGCATAGAATCGCACTCCTTCACCATCGCCGGGCGCCAACTCCCGCTCTGTGCACGCTGTAGCGGCACTTTCATCGGCGCGTTGACCGGGTTCTTCGGACAGGCTGTGGTGCTGCGCCGCCGCCGCACCGCCGAGTTTCCTCCCCCGCTCATCATCGTCATCCTCGTCGGCCTCACGCTGCTGTGGGCAACCGATGGCCTCAACTCCTACATGACCCTCCTCAACGGTCCGCACCTCTACGAGCCCCAGAACTGGCTGAGGCTGACCACCGGTGCGTTAAACGGATTGACGATGAGCGCGCTCGTCTACCCCATCTTTAACTTCACCTTGTGGCAACGGCCCGTCCCTGAGAGCGCCATACGGAACCCGCGCGACCTGGGCGTGCTGCTCCTGCTCGAAGCCGGCATGGTCGGCCTGGTGCTCACCCGGTGGTCTTTCCTACTCTATCCACTGGCACTACTGAGCGCACTGGGTGTGCTGGCCCTGCTCACCTGCGTCAATAGCATGCTGGTGGTGATGATCGTGCGGCGGGAGAACGTGGTGGACACCTGGCACGAGGCCACCATCCCTATGCTGGCTGGCTTCACAGTGAGCCTCATCCAGGTTGGCGTGATTGACCTCGTCCGGTACGCCCTCACTGGCACACTCTCAGGCATCCCACCGCTGGGGTAGCAGTTGCCTTGTGCGCAAACCTGGGCTATAATTCAAGCACCTGAGTTGAACAGGTACCAGTGCAAAGTGCACAAGGAGGAAGCACCATGGACATTGGCAAAGCCTTCGGCTTCGTGTTCGAAGACGAGCAGTGGGTGAGCAAAATCTTATTGGGAGCAGCGATCATGCTGATCCCCATCTTTGGCCTGTTCGCGCTCATGGGGTATGCCATCGCCGTCATCCGCAACGTTATGGCTGATCAGCCCCGGCCCTTGCCCGCCTGGGACAACCTGGGGCGCTACTTCATGGACGGGCTGATGTTCTGGATCGCTTACTTGCTCTACACGCTGCCCCTTTTGATTCTCGTCTGCCCAGCCACGATGGTCTGGTTTCTGCCGATGCTCGCTGGTGAGCAAGAGGACTTGATGGCCATCCTGGCCGGTGTATCAGGGCTTGTGAGCCTGGGAGTTGGCTGTCTGGCGGTCCTGTACGGCATCCTGTTGACATTCCTGGCGCCTGTGTTGCAGATACGGTACGCGGAGACCGGTGAGATCGGGGCCTGCCTGCGCCTTGGGGAGATCTTCCGCTTCCTGTTCGCCAACATCGGGAGCATCATCAGCAGCCAGGTGCTGGTGTGGGCAGCGAGCATGGTCATTGGTGTCGTGCTGAGTGTGCTGATCGGCGTTCTGAGCATCATCCCCATCTGCGGGTGGATTCTGGGCCTCGTACTCAGCCTGCTGATGCTGCCCGTCAGTGCCTGGTTGGTGATCTTCTCCGGGCATCTATACGGTCAGATCGGGCGTAAGGCCAAAGCGGCGACTCTCGCGGTTTGAGAAATGGTAGGACAAGCCTTTCTAAGTCTGGCGACGGCCTTCGGTCTCTCGACCTCAGCCGGGTTGAACGCCTATATTCCGCTTATGGTCGTCGCCCTCCTGGCCCGGTTTACGCCGCTGGTCACACTCAACGAACCGTATGACGCGCTGAGCAGTTGGTGGGTCATCGGCACATTGGCTGTGCTGTTGATCGTTGAAATCCTGGTGGACAAGGTGCCCGCCGCCGACACTGTCAATGACATCATCCAGACGTAACCGTTCAGTTGTGGCGCGATTGAACTCTGTCAAGTACCATACATCCTGGAA